>JAFGKY010000023.1 GCA_016928305.1 Bacteroidales bacterium | reverse complement strand
CATTTGAAAGTTATGATGGTTACTGGTCACATGATAATGGAAATGATGAATGGGATGGCTCTGGTATAGGTGAAGGAGCCCCTGGTGGTATAAGTAAAATTGATAATTACTGGCGTTTACAGGATTGCGGAGATCCAACCTTGATGGGTTTGGCTGATCCTAATAACCGTAAACTTCAGGGATATTGCGACCTGACTAATTTCGGTGGTACTGCAACAATGCTTAACGATGGAGTAACCCTGCACTTTGTAGCCAGGATTGCAACAGATGGTCCACTGGATGATCTTGTTAATGCCGACGGAAGCAGAAGTCCATGGCCAGCAGGTGGCAAAGGTTACTCTCATCATAACGATGGTAGTATTGGTATGATTGGTGTCAAACAGGGGGCAGGTGGTTATATTGCATTTACTTTAAGAACCATCAATGACTCCATTGGTAATGATGGTGCTAATATAGGTGTATTCACCGGTTTACAATTACCTCCTGCAAAGGGCAATGCAATAATAACCGGGACTAATATTACAGCTGCAGATACAATCAATACGATTGCACTTGATCCTACTGTATGGCACGATTACTGGGTGAATATTGTTAATGACCTAACCGGTGTAGGAACACACAAAGTGTCAGTATCTGTTGATGGCGGTGATTTCCATGTATTTAGTGTAACCGCTACTTCTCATGAAAACTACCCTGGAAAACCGGTGATAAGGATGGGATTAGGTAATACATTCATGCCCGGTGCTTTTGATATCAGGGCCTTTGATTTTGCACCAGGCTTACTCCCGGCCCCGGCTATACCGGTTGCTCATTGGAAGCTTAACGGAGATGCAACGGATGTTTACGGACAATCTGATGGTACCCTCGTCAATGGCGATGCTACTTCATATGTTGAAGGTGCGGACGGACAGGCGCTTGATTTAGGCAGCGGTAGCCCGGTAAGATATATTAATGTACCGGATAATGAAGTACTTGACCTTGACACAGGTAGTTTCTCTGTTTCTATGGTGGTTAAAATTGCTGAATTTGCCGGTCAACATGAACTTATCCATAAAGGTCATAATGATGATCAGTGGTGGGCTCTTTCATTACATGATAATTCATTGAATTTCTATATAGATGATGATGTAGAAAAAACGCAATGGGAAAATCCGAATATAAGTAATGTAATGACCGCCGGGGCATGGAACCACATAGTAGCTGTGCGCGACCGTGACCGGGATAAGTTGATTCTGTATATTAACGGTCAAGAGCTTGGTACCTTTGATGATATTACCAATGGTAGTATAAATAATCCAGGCTTTCCGTTGAGAATCGGATCCAACCATAACGAAGATCCTTCTGCCGCAAGACAGATTGATGATGTGATTTTGTACAATGTTGCTTTGTCTCCTGAAGCAGTACTGAACTTGTATGGAAAATATGTTCCTCAGCTTCCTGCAAGCCTGGCAGCCTGGTGGAAACTGGACGGAGATGCAACGGATTACTTCGAAACATCTGATGGTACCCTTATGGGCGGTGATGCTGCAAATTATGTTGAAGGACTGGAAGGACAGGCGCTGGATTTAAGCATAGGCACAGATACCACGTATGTAGAGGTAGCTGACAATCCTGTTGTTAACGTAGGTTTAGGAGAATTTACTTATTCAGTGTTCCTGAAAATAGCTGATCTTGACAGCAACAGGAAGATCCTTCATAAAGGCTCTGCGAGCGGTAAATGGTATGCACTTGCTTTAGACGGTAACACTTTGAGTTTTGCCATTGATGATGGCACCAATGAAACCAGTATTGCTTTTGATAAAGCGAATCTGCATCTGTACACAGATGGCTGGAATCACATAGCAGCTATCCGTGACCGCATCCAGGATTCCATATTCCTGTACGTAAATCAAAGGATAGTAGGTTCAGCGAAAGACAATACCGATATGAGTATTGGTTCGGATCTTCCGTTGATCATAGGAGCAGGCGAGAATAAGGATGTCAAATTCAATGGTATGCTTGATGAGATACGTTTTTACAATGCACCGTTGAGTTTTAACGATCTGAAGAGCTTATCAAATAAATATGGTATAGACGCTCGTTATATACCATCATCGAATGCTAACTTACGATCGATAACCTTAGCGCCAAGCGCTGCATTAACACCTGCATTTGACAAAAATGTTACCGAATATGGAGCAGTATTGCCGGGAGGAACAACCTCTGTCAGAGTAACAGCTTTACCTGAAGATTTCAAATCAACACTTACAGGTACAGGTAATGTTGATGTTTCTTCAGGATCCGGAACAGCTGCAATTGTGGTAACTGCAGAAGATGGAATAACTGTTAAAACGTATACCGTTAATTTCATTATCACCGGTATTAATGAAATTTCCGGTAATGGTATAATTTATTATAACCCATTGGAAGATTGTCTGATCTTTGTAAATATCGACAATATTTCGAGGGTTGAAATATATGATATGGCTGGCATGAAACTATTCGAAAAGAATGATGTTTCTGAGAGGATGAGTCTGCATAATGCAAATCTCAAAAAAGATGCTGTATTCATTGTAAGGATTATTGCCGGAAATGAATCCAGTGTTATGAAATTTGTAAGATAAGATTACTCCTGACTCTTCATTAAAGATGGCTGTTGTAAAGCGATCTGCCCCCATTACCTATATCCGGGGCAGCGCTGTTACAACAGCCGTTTTTTTTCAAATATAATACTTTCTATTCTTTGGCTTCAGGTGGTTATTTTAATACAATTTTCTTTGCAGATCAGAAGGATGGATATACAGGTGTTTGCATTGTCTCCATAACAACCTGTAATTCAAATATTAATAAAGAAATAACGATGTTAAGAAAATAATAATAAGGATGTTATCTTAAAAGTGATTTAATATGAACAGATTAAAAATCTTTTTTGTTTTGTTGGGATTTCTTATTGTTATCCCTTCCGAGATAGTATCTGCCCAGCAAGCTACCTGGATATGGTACCCGGGCGATTACGATATCTGGCTTGGGAACATCGTACAAAACCGGCGTACTGAGCGCGGAACCTTTTTCCCTCCCTTTTGGAAAATGGACAGCCATTATGTGCTGGTTGAATTCTCGAAAAAAATTGAGCTTGCAACCCCTGAGACCATTACTATTAAGGTGGAAGGACAATACAATGTGAAGCTCGACGGAAAGTTTCTCCCGGGTTCTCCCGAAAAGATTGTTATACCTGCGGGCAAACATTCGCTAAACATTAAAGTATATAATCAGGCCGGTGTGCCGGCAATTTTTGTCCGGGGTGAAACCATTTATTCCGATAATTCATGGAAAGTTACTTTCGAAGATAAGGAGTGGATTGACGAATCGGGAAAAGCTTCAGACACTTCAACAGGAACGGTTTTTATGAACGCGGCATCGTGGAATTTTAATTCGCCCGATAACCCGCCCTCGCAATTTAAGTTAGCCAAAATGCCCATGCCTTATATTTCAAAAGAACCTAAAAAAAAAGGTATGTTATATGACTTTGGAAAAGAAACCTTTGGGTTTGTGAATTTTCATGGTCTGAAGGGCAAAGGAACATTGGCTGTATATTATGGCGAATCTCCCGAAGAAGCGCTATCGGTTGATTATTGTGAAACATTTGACCGCCTGCCGATTGAAAATGCAATTGCCGGTGATTTCACTGTTTCCGGCTCAAAAGCTTTCCGCTACATTTATGTCGAAAAAGATCATTTGCTCTCATATGATTCGGTTTCGATGTTGTATGAATACTTACCTGTTAATTACAAAGGCAGTTTCAATAGTAATGATGAGCGTATAAACAAAATCTGGGACGTATCGGCCTATACGCTGCACCTCAACACACGGGAATTCTTTATCGACGGAATCAAGCGTGATCGCTGGATGTGGAGTGGTGATGCCTATCAGAGTTATCTGATGAACTATTACCTCTTCTTCGATTCACCTTCTGTAAGCCGCACAGCATTCTCTTTACGTGGCAAAGACCCGGTAACCAGCCATATAAACACGATTATGGATTACACATTTTACTGGTTTATTGGCATTTACGACTATTATCAATATACAGGCGATAAAAATCTTATTGAGCAGTTGTATCCTAAAATGAAGAGCCTGATGGACTTTTGCCTTTCACGCAGGAACAGCGAAGGTATGATGCAGGGATTGGCCGGAGACTGGGTATTTATTGACTGGGCCGACTTTAAAATGAGCAAAGCCGGAGAGGTTAGTTTTGAGCAGTTGCTTTTCTGCCGAAGCCTCGAAACGATGGAGTTGTGTGCAAAAATTATGGACGATACTGAAAACGAAAAGATTTACGCGCAGCTGGCAGCCGATTTGAGATCAAAACTATTAAGCGTATTCTGGTCCGAGTCTCATAACGCTTTCATCCATAACCGTGAAAACGGAATTGCAGGTTCACAGGTAACCCCTTACACGAATATGTTCGCGATATTGTTCAATTACCTCGACGATGAAAAAACAAAGGCTGTAAAAGAAAATGTACTGCTAAACCCCGATGCTTTGAAAATTACCACCCCATATATGCGGTTTTACGAACTGGAGGCGCTGTGTGCACTTGGCGAACAAAATTATGTGTTGAAAGAAATACGCGATTACTGGGGTAGTATGCTCGACCTGGGGGCTACATCATTCTGGGAAAAATACAATCCAGAAGAAACTTATCCCGATCTGCTGGCCATGTATGGTCGTCCGTTTGGCAAAAGTCTCTGCCATGCCTGGGGGGCCAGCCCTGTTTATTTGCTGGGAAAATATTTTCTTGGGATCAAACCGGTTGAGCCGGGATATCAGTCCTACATCGTCGAACCCTGCCTGGGCGATCTGCAATGGATGGAAGGCGATGTGCCAACACCTGATGGCTCGATACATATCTATTGCTCAACGAAAGAGATAAATATAAAATCAGACACCGGAACGGGCACCCTGCGTTTCAAAAGCCTGTCAAAGCCGGTTTGTAAAACAGCCACCATTAAGAATACCGGAGGTAATCTGTACGAACTTTCCATCATCAAAGGACAGGAAGTCACCGTAAAATATACGAATGTAAAATACTAACCGGATATGAAGATCATGTAACTTTATGGTATTCTAAAAACAATCGTTATGAACCGGAAAATCAGGATTAAAAGTATAATTATACTGTTGGCAATAATAAGTGTTTGTCAATATATATGGGGGCAAATCCCCGGTGAAATAGAACCCTTCGTTACGCCATTTGGAGAATTTAATTTTGAAAGACCGCAATTTCCTGATAACAATGCTAATATTGTTGATTTCGGTGCTCAGGAGGGAGGTTTCTATAAAAATACCGGAGTAATAAATAATACCATTAAGAAGCTTTCAGCATCCGGAGGCGGTACAGTGATTGTTCCTCGCGGAACATGGTTGACCGGTCCAATAGTTTTGCTGAGTAACATAAACCTTCATCTGGAAGAAGGAGCTGAATTGCTTTTCAGCCAGGATTTCCCGGATTATTTACCGGCCGTTTTAACAAATTGGGAGGGATCAGAGGTCTACTCCTATTCACCATTTATCTATTCATTTAAACAGGAGAATATAGCCATAACCGGTAAGGGCGTACTTAACGGGCAGGGAAAGCCCTGGTGGGAACAGCGTACCAGGGGAGATGCCTTTATTAAAAGCAATACCCTGCTAAGGGAGATGAATGAAAGCGAAACTCCGGTGAGTGAGCGTCAATTCGGAAGCCTTGAACGCTTTCTTCCGCCGGTATTTTTCGGTCCATTATACTGCAAGAATGTTCTGCTTGAAGAGGTGACTTTCAAATACGGAGCTTTTTGGACCATCAATCCCGGTTTTTGTGAGAATATTATTATAAGGGGCATTTATGTTCTGACCAACGGGAGTTATGGTGATACTCCCAACGGCGATGGAATAAACCCAAACTCGTGTCAAAATGTGCTTATCGAATACAATACCCTCGATACGGGCGATGATTGCATTACCCTAAAAGCCGGCCGAAACAAGGATGGAAGACGAATCGGGATGCCGTGCAAAAATATTTTGATCCGTCACAACACCGGGCTGCAAGGGCATGGTGGAATTGTCATTGGCAGTGAAATGTCGGGAGGTGTAGAGAATATATATGCTCACGATTGCCGTTTTAACGGTACCGACAGGGTTATCCGGATAAAGACAGACAGAGGCAGGGGCGGTTATGTAAAAAACTGCTGGTTCAAAGATATATCCGCCGATACCATAGAACGCGAAGCCATCCGTATTAATATGCTGTATTCCGGAGGTAACAGACTGCCTGAGCAGGAAATCAATGAAGGAACCCCAGTAATTGAGAATATTCACTATGAAAACATTCAATGTAGCTATTCAAAGCGCAATGTAATTCAAATACTTGGATTACCTGAAATGCCTGTATACAACGTGTCTTTTAACAATTTAAACCTGGGCGGAAATTTTGGAATTGAAATTAATGATGCGAAAAACATAACTTTCGAAAACCTCACTGTCATGAATAAAACCGGTTCATTGGCATCCATATCATACTGTGATAGTATATCCATTCACAACCTGAACATTACCGGAACCGATCCTGAGAGCATTCCCGTTTTTTTAAACGATTCACGAAATATAAAACTTAGCCACATATCCCATCATTTGGAAGGGGAACTTGTAAAAATAAAAGGCAACGCTGAAAACATTGAAATTGAAAACAGCATACCAGAGAACAAAATAATAAGGGAATCAAAGAAAAATTGATAAATCGAAGAGTAAAAAGCAATTATAAATGCATTCTTTCCTGGTTACTTAGATGGAATAAATTTTCTATTTGCTTTCGATTTCTTTTATATATTTGTGATTTTTTTTAATTTTGCAATAAGTTTAGATAAAAGCTTAATCAAAGTAAAAATGACAAAAGAAAACTCACTTGAAATTTTAGAGTTACAACTTCAGGCAGAAAAAATCAGGAAAAAAGTTGTTGAGATGATCTTTTCATCAAAATCAGGCCACATCGGAGGCTCTCTTTCTTCGGTGGACATCAATACCGCGTTATATTTTCATGTTATGAATATTGATCCTGAAAATGCCATGAAAGAGGACAGGGATCGATTCATTCTAAGCAAGGGGCATAGTGTTGAAGCTTTATATTCTGTGCTGGCAGCCAGGGGATTTATCAAAGACAGCTTACTAAAAACGTATGGAAAGTTTAATTCAATCCTTGAAGGTCATCCTACAAAAAATGTATCAGGAGTGGAACATAACAGCGGTGCTTTAGGGCATGGACTGTCTGTTGGTGTGGGCATTGCACTTGCTGCCAAAATGGATAACAAATCATATCGTACTTATGTTTTGATGGGTGATGGAGAACAGGGTGAAGGATCTGTTTATGAAGCCGCCATGTCAGCAAGTCATTATAAGCTGGATAACCTTATCGCTATTATCGACAGGAACGAATTGCAGATCAGTGGCAATACCGAGGAAGTCATGATGCTGGAACCCATCCGCAAGCGTTGGGAAGCATTCGGATGGGAGGTATTTGATGTGGATGGTAATGATATCAGAGCGTTGGTTGATATTTTTGATAATCTTCATTTTAACAATAAAAAGCCAAAACTGATCATTGCGCACACAATAAAGGGATGTGGAATATCATTTATGGAACGAGTGGCAAACTGGCATCATGGTGTGGTTAATGAAAAGCAATATGAGGAGGCAATCAGTGAGATAAATGAAAGAATTATGAATTTGTGCATAAAGAATAGTGCATATGAAAAACGTTAATACGATTCCTTGCAGAAAAATATTTACTGACACGCTGCTGGAACTTGCTAGGCAAGATAAGGATATTATTGCAGTAACTACTGATGCCCGGGGTTCAGTCACGCTTACCTCCTTTGCCAATGAGCTGCCCAAGCAGTTTGTTGAACTTGGAATTGCAGAACAGAATGCTATCGGAGTGGCTGCCGGATTAGCTTCAACAGGCAAAAAGACATTTGTTTGCGGCCCGGCCTCATTTTATACAGCGCGTTCCCTAGAACAGGTAAAAGTAGATGTAGCCTATTCCGAAAATCCGGTAAAGATTTTGGGAGTCAGCGGCGGATTAAGTTACGGTGCTTTAGGTTATACGCATCATAGTCTGCACGATATTGCCGTGCTCAGAACATTTCCGGGATTGCACATTTTGCTTCCATGTGATATTTATCAGACAAAGATACTGGTACATGAACTTGTTGATTATCCTTATGCTGTATACATAAGACTAGGCAGGAATGCAGTACCAAATGTATATGATAATGAAAATATTGAGTTTCAAATCGGGAAAGCCAGTGTTTTACTGGAGGGTAATGATATTACCATTATCGGAACAGGAGAGACCGTTTATCATTGCCTGCAAGCTGGTAAAGAATTACATGCCCAGGGTATAAAAGCCCGCATTATTGATATGCACACGTTGAAACCGATGGATAAAAATATCATTGTAAATGCAGCAAAAGAAACAAAATGCATTATTACCGTCGAGGAACATAGTATATTCGGAGGGTTGGGCGGAGCAGTCGCCGAAATAATTGCTCAGGCGCACCCTGTTCCCATGCGCATTCTGGGAATTCCCGATGAATTTGTTGTTCATGGCAGTCCATTGCATGTTTTCAAACACTATGGAATAGACAGCAAAGGCATCTATAATGTTGCTTCAGGACTCTTTCATGAAATCAGAATAGCAAATGAAACCATAGTTCACTTTAGATCCGAATTATTTACCCATAAATGAAATATACATTAGCCATAGATCAGAGTACCTCTGCCACCAAAGCCATCTTATTTGATGAAAATGCTAACCTGTGCACACGGGTTTCTGTCGACCATAATCAATACTATCCCCAACCCGGATGGGTCGAACATGATCCCGGGGAAATACTGTGCAATACCTATAAGGCGATTGAAGAATTAATGCAAAAAAGTAACATTGCAAAACCTGACATTGCATCGGTTTCAATAACCAATCAGAGAGAAACCGTCGTGATTTGGGATAAACGTACCGGTAAACCCGTTTATAACGCTATTGTTTGGCAATGCAACCGCGGTTCAAAAATATGCGATGATTTAATCGCGCAAGGTTACGAACCACAGGTTCAAAAGAAAACAGGGCTGATCATCAATCCTTATTTCTCTGCAAGCGGTATTAAATGGATTCTTGATAATGTAAAAGGTGCAAAAGACAATGCCCGTAATGGTCATTTGCTTCTGGGAACAATGGATACCTGGCTTATATGGAATTTTACCTCCGGAAAAGTACATGCAACGGATTATACGAATGCCTGCAGGACTTTATTGTTTAATATACATACCCTCAAATGGGATAGTGAATTATTGGACATATTCAACGTTCCGTTTACAATGATGCCAAAAGTACTATCATGTGACGAGGTTTATGGAACAACAACCCTTAATGGTTTGTTGCCCGAAATACCCATTGCCGGTGTCCTGGGTGATTCTCACGGAGCATTGGTTGGCCAGATGTGTTTTTCGCGAGGTATGGGAAAAGCAACATACGGAACAGGTTCATCCATAGCAGTAAATATCGGTGAAGAAGCATTGCCCCCACCTCGCGGACTGGTTACCTCAGTTGGTTTTGCGGCAAAAGGAAAGGTTTTTTACGAGTACGAAGGAAACATACATTGCACCGGAGCTACCATTAAATGGCTGCAGGACGAATTGCAGTTAATTACCTCTGCTGCCGAGTCCGAATCTCTTGCCACTTCGGTTGACAGCACTGATGGAGTTTATCTCGTACCTGCTTTTGCCGGATTGGGCGCTCCCTGGTGGGACAACGATGCCAAAGGTTTAATTTGCGGGATGAACAGGGGAACCAGAAAAGCGCATATTGTTCGTGCTGCACTTGAATCAATCGCATATCAGATTAAGGATTTGATATCACTGATCCGGGAATCCGGAGTCGAATTGCATGAATTGCGGGTAGATGGCGGACCGGTGAAGAATAATTTCCTCATGCAGTTTCAGGCTGATATGCTGCAAGCCAGGATCAACCGGAGTCCTATTGAGGAGGCTTCTGCACTGGGTGCTGTTTTAATGGGCGGATTGGCATTAAATCACTGGCCTGACTTTAATGCATTAACCACGCTCCGGTCAGAAAACGATTTCATCATACCCAAAATGCCCAATAGCAAAGCAGATGTGCTTTATAGTGAATGGAAAAAAGCCGTTCAACGAACACTCTTTAAGTGAAAATACACGCACCGAAAACATATGCACGAAACATAATACAATAAATTTTGGTCATAAATACAATATGATTAGCAGGAAAAAATAGAAAAGCATCGATACAATTAATTATTAAAACTTAAGATTATGGCGTACAAGAAAAAACTTACTTTTGGCCTTATTGTTGGCACGCGCAATATATTTAATGCTAAACTTGCCGAAGAAGCCAGGGCTGTGCTCCTGAAGAAAATGAAAGAATGGGATTATGAGTATGTAATCCTCCCGTCGGAAGAAACCCCGACCGGTAATATTGAGACATACCAGGACGCAAAGAAATGTGCTGCACTGTTCAGCAAAAACCGTGACATTATTGATGGTGTAATTGTGGTATTACCCAATTTTGGTGATGAGCTGGGCATTGTGAACACCCTTAACAGGGCAAAACTGGATGTGCCTGTATTGATCCAGGCTTGCGACGACGACAATGACAAAGTAGATGTTTACAGCCGCCGTGACGCTTTCTGCGGAAAGCTGTCGGTTTGTAACAACCTGTACCAGTACGGTATTCCTTTTACCGATACGGCTTTCCATACCTACCCTCTTGATAGTGAGCTTTTTGCTAAAGATGTAACGAAATTTGCGGGAGTTTGCCGCGTTGTTGGTGGTATAAAAGGTGCCCGTATCGGACAAATCGGTACGCGTCCGCAGGCATTCCAGACCATGCGTGCCAGTGAAAAAATATTTCAGGCAACGGGCATGACGGTAATACCGGTCGACCTGTCGGAGATTTTTGCGGCTGCCGGAAAAATTGACGACAATGCAAATGCCCTGGTCCAAAAAATCGAAGCCATTAAGAACTATGGTAAGATTGCTGGCAGTATTTTACCCGATAAAATCAAACGGCAGGCCAAATTCGGAGTGGCCGTTGAAAACTGGATGACCCAGAACGAAATTGATGCCGCCGGGATACAATGCTGGGAATCGGTTGAAAACAATTACGGTTGTGCGGCCTGCCTTACCATGAGCATGCTGGGAGAGAAGCTTAGGCCTTGTGCCTGCGAAACCGACCTTACCGGGGTAGTTTCCATGTACACACTTATGCTGGCTTCGGGAACACCCTCCGCCCTTCTTGACTGGAACAACAACTTCGCCCAGGATCGTAACAAGTGTGTGTGTACGCATTGCAGCAATTATCCCAAAAGCTTTTTCCAGAACGATATCGAAATCGGTTGCTTAGACGTGCTCGGCACGGTGCTTGGCCAGGAAAATACTTTTGGCGCAGTGAAAGGCAAAGTAACGGAAGGTCCTTTGACTTTCTTCCGCATTTCCACCGATGATCCCAAAGGTATTATCAAATCATACCTTGGCGAAGGTCAGATAACTGCTGATCCTTACGGCATGGACGGTGGTATTGCTGTTACAGAAATAAAAAACCTGCAACAACTCATGAAATACCTGTGTAAAAACGGATTCGAACATCATGTAGGCATGTGCCGCGGTCATGTTGCCGACATTATTGAGGAAGCCATCACAACGTATATGGGTTGGAATCTATACAGACATGGCTGAAAAGGTAATTTTCTCATTCTTACTATAACTCGTTACCATTACTAATTTAAAACAAACTAATCATGATACTTGTACATAATTACATTGTTGCAGTATGCTTTTTCGTTTTATGCATGATTTGCTGGGGATCATGGGCTAATACCCAGAAACTGGCGGCGAAGAACTGGCGCTTCGAATTGTTTTATTGGGATGTTGTTTTGGGATTGTTAATATTCTCTTTAATTGCCGCTTTTACATTAGGAAGCCTTGGCAATGAACCCGGGGGCAGAACTTTCCTGCAAGATATTGCGCAGGCTGATACCCGGAGCATGGTTTTCGGAATATTAGGAGGCGTCATCTGGAATTTGGGCAACCTTTTGCTTGTTGCCGCTATTGCTGTGGCTGGCCTGGCGGTAGGATTTCCAATAGGTGGCGGAATCGCCTGGCTTGGAGGAACCATACTGGGTTACATCATTGAGATCTCCACCAAAGGTGAAAGCAATAGCAATCCATATCTGCTGTTTATAGGGATGGCCCTTGCCATATTGGCCATCTATTTAAGCATGGTGTCCTATAAGCGACTCGCTGCACATAATAAGAAGGCCAGTTTAAAAGGTATTATTCTGGCTGTATTGGCTGGTTTATTCATCGCTCCTTTTTATACAATTACCATGTATGGCATGGATCCTGCATTCGGATTAAGCGGAACCGGCTCCCTGTCGCCATACTCGGGGGCAGTATTTTTTGCTCTGGGAGCATTCCTTAGCACTTTCATTTTCAATCCTTTTTTCATGGCAAGACCCGTGGAAGGTGAACCTGTTAAAATGACCGCCTATTTCAAAGGCTCATTCAAATCGCATTGGTGGGGAATACTGGGAGGCTCCATATGGATGCTCGGAATGGTGGTTAGTTTTATGTCATCAGGGGAAGGTTCAACCATAGCCTATGCACTGAGCAATGCAGCCCCGGTAGTTGCCATCCTTTGGGGTGTTTTAATCTGGAAAGAATTTAAGGACGCTCCTAAAGGAACAAACGGAATACTATCTACAATGTTTATGTTATTCATAATAGCCCTGGTTTTAATAACAATGTCAAAAACATTATAAAAATCAATTGATCAGTAAACCGTCCTGTGCCAAAACCACAGGGCGGTTGTCATTTTAAACAATCAAACAACCCGAGTTGTTTGATGTCTTCTTTTATATTATTGATATTTTATCTATTTCTCGATTATCCTCATATCAATACAGATTTGTGACCTAACAGAAAGTAAGAATGGCAAGGTTTATCACAGTTTTCGTTTTTATTTTAATTCTGAAATCAACAAGCCTTGTTATTGGCCAAAAGACACTTACCGACGAAAAGGTAAATTATCTTGATCTGAATTGGAGACATGTTGCCACGCACATGCCCGCAGAATGGTATGGCTCAAACGAGGCTAAAATGGCTGCCGACAGTGTTTTAAAATATCAAACAAAAATAGGCGGGTGGGCAAAAAATTCCGGGTTTCATACCGGTAATGTAAACCAGGAAGAATGGAAAAGGATCGAAGCATCAGGAATTGGCGCGACTTTTGATAACGGGGCCACAACTACCGAAATGAAATTCCTGGCCAGGGTCTATTCCGTAGTTAAAGATGAACGGTATCGTGAATCATTCCGGAAAGCTTTGAACTATATTTTTAAAACTCAATATCCTAATGGAGGCTGGCCGCAATTTTATCCTTATCGAAAAAGAAATGGTGCGTATTCATCACATATAACATACAACGACAATTCTATGGTCAACATCATGCTTATTCTGCGTGACATAATGAATGGTAACGAGTTGTTCGAGCCTTTGCAAATAAACGATGAACTAATTGCAAAAGCGAAACGATCATTTGATAAGGGTATTGAATGCATACTAAAAACTCAGATTATTGTCGATGGTGAGCCAACTGTATGGTGTGCACAGCATGATGAATTTACACTTGCTCCGGCAAATGCACGCTCGTATGAACTCGCATCATTCAGTGGTTCTGAATCAGTGGGCATCGTTTTATTACTCATGGATGTTGAAGATCCATCTGCGGACATCATAAAAGCAGTGAAAGGATCAGTAAAGTGGTTTGAGAATCACAAAATTGAGGGGATCAGGGTAGCAGATATAACCAACGGGGATGGACAGAAGGACCTGATTGTTATTAATGACACTACGACTTCGCCATTATGGGCCCGGTTTTATGATCTCGAAACAGGGAATCCGTTCTTTTGCGATCGCGACGGCATCAAAAAAAACACGCTGGCGGAGATAGGGTATAATCGCCGTACGGACTATGTATGGTACGTCAATAGTCCTGATAAGGTATTGAGGAGGTATCCGGTATGGGCTAAGCAATGGGGAATTGAACGGAATGAATAATCAAATTCTTTTATATGAAAATATTAATTTGATTTCAGAAATCGGGCTATTCTTCTTTAAATTTTTATTTTAAAACATATAAAATGATTATATTACATAATATAAAATAATGAAACAAGGATGAATCGAAAGCAAATGATAGGTCTGGTTATGAAATCCTTGCAGGCTGAGTTTTTTCAGGAAATGCAAAAAGGAGCACTTGAATTTGCCCGAAGACAGAAAAATTTTGAACTGATAACCATTGGAACCAAAACGCAAACAGAAATTGACAGGCAAATTCAACTGGTTGATGGGCTGATAGACCAAAAAGTGGATGCCATCGTGCTTGTTCCTATTGACTCAAAAGCATTGATACCCGTGGTCGTGAAGGCTGTCAAAGCAGGGATTAAAGTGATTAATATTGACATAAAGCTTGATGAAGAGCTTTTGCGACAGAACAATATTGAACTTACCTATGTAGGTCCCGATAACGAATCAGCAGCCCAAATGGTCGGGAATGTCCTGGCCCGAAAACTGGAAAAAGGTTCAAAGGTTATATTGATTGAGGGTCTTAGTGTAGCTGAAAATGCCCAACAACGAAAAAACGGATTTTTAAAGTCCATTCACGAATTTGGACTCAATCTGGTTGCGTCAGCCTCAGCTGATTGGGAGACTGATAAGGCGGCAGAAGTATTTTCAGCATTATTTAACGCGCACCCCGATATTGATGGTGTTATGTGCAGCAATGATGCCATGGCCATTGGCGTGATTAAGGTTTTGGAAAAGTATGGTAAGACTGGAAAGATTCAGGTTGTCGGCTTTGATAACGACGCTTCTGTCCGGCCATTTTTAGAATCAGGAGCCATACTTGCTACTATCGATGCCTTTGGTTCTCAAATGGCTGTGAAGGGCATTGAATATGCGCTCAGAGTCCTTGACGGAATGGAAAATAAGGGCACGTTCAGCACGGATTTCAAATTGATTCAGCACAAGTAATTTAATGTTTTCTGCGATATCGAATCAACAAAATAAAACTGCCATGATAAAATCAAAGAACCGGATGTGTAAACCAGCGGGGTCACTGCCAGGCAGAGCCGGCATGATGTTCGTTGCGGCATTTGTTTTAATGACAAACCTTTTTGCCCAAAATGTTATTGTAGAAGGGGTGATTACAGATGCCGTGACAGAGGAAACCCTGGTTGGAGTATATGTACTTGTTAAAGGAACCACGTCAGGATCAATTACAGACCTCAACGGATATTACCGGATTACAGTACCATCAGCCAGTTCAATACTTGCGTTTTCATATGTAGGGTATTTATCAGTGGAATTATCTGTCGAAGGAAAGACTCAGATTGATGTATCCTTAACGCCGGATTTGAAAACTTTGGACGAGGTTACCGTAATCGGCTATGGAACTGCAAAGACAAGGGATCTATCAGGGTCGATCTCATTATTAAAAGCTTCAGAAATTAAAGATATCCCGGTCCATAATGTGGCTCAGGCACTGACCGGAAGGATTGCCGGCCTTCAGGTCACCCCGGCAGACGGAGCCCCTGACGCTGAAATAATTATGAAAATCCGCGGTGGCGGATCATTAACCCAGGATAATTCTCCTTTGCTGGTAGTCGATGGATTCCCTGTCAGTAGTATCAAGGATATATCTCCTATGGATATCGAATCTTACGTGGTGCTGAAAGATGCATCCTCAACAGCTATTTATGGCGCACGTGGGGCATATGGAGTGATTCTTATCACTACCAAAGGTGCAAAAGCAGGGAAAACAAAAGTGGCTTATAACGGGTATATTCAACAACGTCGTTTTCCTCTTGAAAGAAGTATGGAGGTATTATCCCCTTATGAGTATGTGTTAATGAGATACGAATATGCCCAGTTAGGAGGCAGAACGACTCCAGAGGATTTTCAGCGTCTTTTCGGGGTTTATGACGACCTGGAATTATATAAATACGAGAAAGGTACCGATTGGCAGAAGGAAATGTACGGGAATCCCCAGTACTCGCGTTCTCATAATCTGAATTTATCCGGCGGCACGGAGCAGACGCGTACATTTTTAAGTATATCTCATAACGATGATGACGGATTATTAATTAGTTCAAACTATAAAAGAACCAACCTGAATTTTAAGTTAAACCAATCCATTTCAAAGAACATGCGGTTGGAACTAAATACCCGGTATTCTGATGAAAAAACAAACGGAGCAGGCACTTCCGGAAGCTCAGATCTAAAAATCAGGGATGTTATTACTGCAAGACCGGTTAACGGATTAGTAGATAATATTCTGATTGGTCCGGAAGAAACCGGTGACGAATTCGATCGATTCAGGGCAAGCCTGATTCAGCCCGATGATAAAATAAAAGATGACTATAAGAAAAAACTAAAGAAGCGTTTTGATCTGAATGCCGCAATAAACTGGGGCATAATTAAGGGATTAACGTTCAGGTCGGAAGTTGGCGTTGGTTATATGAACTTATTGGAGGAAAGATTCTACGGGCCCTTAACGAATGCTTCGGCTAAAGAGGGATTCAATTTGCCGATGGGAAGATTAACGAATGATATAGGCAGCAATTACAGAGTGGCAAACATTTTTACTTATGAAATTGAAAGATCTTCTGCCAGACTTAGTTTTATGGCCGGACAGGAGATTTTAAACTGGAATTCAAGTACACATGAAGTATTGGCTTTGAAATTTCCCGAAGAAATTGAACCTGAAAGGCTGTTTGCCAATATGGGATTAGGTGAAGTAAAAGAAAACACTACAAGGATAAATTCACCTGAAAGGCTTTCCTCATTTTTTGGGCGGGTAAACATGGTTTTATTAAACAGGTATATTTTCAATTTGACCTTCAGGGCCGATGGATCGAGTAAATTCGAACCCGGAAATCAGTGGGGTTATTTTCCTGCTTTTTCATGCGCCTGGCGTATTTCCAGCGAACGTTTCATGTCAAACCTGTCCTTTGTTAATGACCTTAAATTGCGGTTTGGTTACGGGACTGCGGGTAACAACAATATCGACAACGATATCTGGAGAACGGTATACGTTCTTGGCTCAGATAATAATCCTGGCTTCGGAGATGTGTCGCAGCCTTATTACAAGGGAAGTTCTTCTTTTCTGGCAAATCCGGATTTGCAGTGGGAGACAAAAGTCACGGCGAATATCGGAACGGAATTCAGTTTGTTTAACAACAGGCTTATTGGCACTATCGAACTTTACAATAACCAAAGCAAAAATCTGTTGTTAGAGATCGACCTGCCTCCGAATACTGGTTATAGTCACATGATAGAAAACGTAGGATCCACTACCATCAGAGGATTGGAGATTACATTGAATAATACATTTATTAAGACAGAGGATTTTTTGCTTTCCGCATCTGTTAATCTGGGTTTGGAAAAATTTGTCGTCGATGAACTGAGCGACCGTGATGAAATACCATTTTCCTCAGGATGGAGCGGAGACGTAAAGGGTATTGATGATTACCGTATTGCTGTCGGATCAGAAGTTGGGTTAATGTATGGCTGGGTGACTGAAGGTTTCTATTCGGTAGATGATTTTACTGACTATGACGATGGTTCCGGACAATATATACTAAAGGAAGGTGTGCCTTCCAGCGAATTGACCGCTAACAGACCAGGTTCACTGAAACTGGCTGATCTGAATGGCGACAGCATTATTGATTTGAATGACAGAACCATAATCGGGCATGCCAATCCCAAGCATTATGGCGGATTTGGGATTAACTCCATTTATAAAGGTTTTGACTTAAATGTATATTTTACATGGAAATACGGCTTCGATGTCTATAATACATCCCAGATCGAATTTACCAATACCGGTCGTGACATATGGGGAAACCTGCTGGACAGGATGAATTACAGCAACCGTTTCAAATACATCAATGAAAGTGGAGAACTGGTCACCGACCTTGACGAACTTGGCGAGCTTAATAAAAACGCGACGGTTTGGTCTCCGTTTTCGGCGGGAGAGTCTGTTCTGGTTACCCATTCCGATGCAATCGAAGATGGCTCTTATTTAAGATTGAGCAATGTAACCCTGGGGTATACACTGCCACAAAAGCTGACTTCTCAAGTTAGAATTGAATTGTGCAGAATATACTTCAATGTTTATAATGCATGGTTATGGACAAATTACAGGGGATTTGATCCGGAGGTAAGTACAAGACCCGAAAACGTAACAACTCCAAACCTTGATCATTCATCTTATCCCCAAAGCAGGTCCTTCACGCTGGGTATTAATCTTAACTTTTAACCATTAAAATTTATGATTATGAAAAAGGTTTGTTTTTATAGTATAATGATAGTAGCCCTATCTGCAACTATAGCTTGCGAAAAGTTCCTTGAGGTTGATTCTCTGTCGATTAATGACCTTGATTATATTTTTTCCAACCGCGAACAGACGAGAAATTTTATCAATTCCATATATCAGCCTTCCACGGCAGAAGCAAACAGATTTGTGTTTTACTTCAATATGAATACTGATATTGAGTTTGGTATGGTCGACCAGGCTTACGATAATGGTCGGCGGGATTTATGGGCGTATGATATTAAAGAAACCAATCAGGCCATGGAAAGTCCCTGGTCACAGGCTTATTTGGCTATCGACAGAGCCAATGCCGCCATTGAAGGTATTCTGAATAGCCAGATGTATGCCGATAAAGACCCGGACATGCTTCATATGCTTGGGGAGGCATATACCATGCGGGCATACTGGTATTTAGAAGTAGTCAGGAATTGGGGAGATGTCCCATATTCCAGAACACGCACAAAAGCAGGGGATAATTTCTATTTACCAAAGACTGATCGTGATACGATACTTGCAGATCTTATTGATGATTTGATTTTAATAGAACCTAAGATGAAATGGGCAATCGAATTACCCTTTGGTATTGAATTAGCCGGCAGGGAGTTTGCACAGGCTATGATTGCAAGGTTGTCCCTGGTGCGCGGTGGATATTCTTTGCGACCCATTGGATATAATGGGCAAACGGAACTGAAAATGGTAAGAAACGATGATTATTTGGATTACTATAGAATTGCCAATACATACTGCAAAAAATTAATCGAATCCGGTACCCATAAACTAAATCAGGATTTTAAGACCGTGTTTCGAAATCAATGCAATCACACTGTGGTCAGTGATGATGATATGATATTCGAACTTGCCTACAGTTCCAAAGAAGGTCAGGTCGGATATATTGTGGGCGTCACAGTCAATTCCGGGTATCAAACTTTCGCACATGAATATGGCAAAGGAGGGGGGGTCATTTCCCTGACACCTTCATATGTTTATTCTTTTGATACCCTCGATTTAAGGTTGCCGGTTACCTGTTTTTTTCACTATTGGAACGACCAGTTTTATGAGGTGCCGGTTAGTATTATGGGTCATACCGGTTTACAGATAGGCAAGTGGAGTAAAGTATTTTCCAATTACACATTTGGATATGCCGCTACACAGGGAGATGGAATTAATTGGCCGATAATGAGATATGCCGATGTATTGCTGATGTTCGCCGAAACTGAAAATGAACTCAACAACGGTCCTACCGAAGCAGCCAAAGACGCTTTTCGCACCGTCAGGCGAAGAGCATATTCAGTGGAATACAGGGATACAAAAGTTGATGATTACATAAACAGCGTTTCCGGATCAAAAAAATCCTTTTTCGAGGCTCTTGTGAATGAAAGGTCATGGGAATTTGGTGGCGAAATGATACGGAAGGCAGACCTTATACGGTGGAATAAACTGGGCGAAAAAATCGGCTATACCCAAAACACATTAATACAGATGGGTATTGATGCAAACGAGGGATCCGGAACCTATGCCAATCTGCCTGACAGGATTTATTACAAAATCGACTCCCTGACAAAAACCATTGATATTGCCGGGAAGTATTCAAGGTTATCCGGCGCTCCGGCCGGATATACACCTAAGGACTGGTTAACAGAACTGATTGATATTAATGGCGCGCCTGTTTCAAGAATTGAAACAAACTGGCGGGGATATGACAGGACAGGCAATGTTCCTGTGAAGTATATTTATCCTCTTCCCCAGGCAGTTATTATAAACAGTAACGGAGCCCTTAAAAATGATGGTTATGATTTTCCGGGATTTTAATCCGACGGATTATTTATTTTTTTAAAATAGTAATTTTTAAATACTCAAAATGTCTATTATGAAAGCAAATTATATCAGAAACATTTATTTATTATTCTGTATAGTTGGGTTATCGCTTCTTTTTTCATGTCGAAAGGAGGATGAAGATTTGTTAGCCCCACGTCTTTTCAGACCGGTAGCAGAGGTAGATAACTCTATTGACAATACCCTGATTGTTTATTTCAAATCAATTGAAGGGGCGGAGTTCTACCAGGCTGATATCAGCCTTGATTCTGCCTTCGTTACCATCGAACAATCCAAAACGGTTTATCCCGATACAGCTGATATATATTACGAAAACACCAAGTATACCTATATAATGTTTACCGGACTTTTGGCTGCGCAAGATTATTTCATCAGGATAAAAGCCATTCACGCAGATTCTTCGATGAATTCGAAATATTTTGAATTTAACGCAACCACCCTGTCTATTTTTGTAGCCCCGACAATCAATGAAATACTTGATGTCGCATTTAAATGCAAATGGGACAGAAGGGGAGCTCTTGTCACTAAAATAAGAGTAACACTTCCAGACGGTTCCATTGCTGTTCAGGTAGGTGTAAGTCCTTATGATAACGACAACGGTGTAAAACTGATTAAGGGTTTAACAGGTGGTACCACATATTCGGTATTTTTATATAGCGGTGATATTTTGAGAGGCAAAGGGACTGTGACAACACAGCCAGCAATCGAAGGAGATATTGTTGATTTGAGGGACTTTGCAAGCAGTACCATTCTGCATGATACCATTTCAAATGTAGCATCTGGCAGTACCATACTTCTTAAGCGGGGGAAGATATATACCTTTCCAACCACAAAGGAAATTAAAAGTTCAATTACAGTAAGAAGCGGGTACGACTTTATTACCGAGCTGGCAGTGCTTAACCTGGAAGGTAATCCCTTCAAGGTCCCCAATAACAGTACTATCGATGAGATTGTTTTCCGAGATGTATCAATTAGAAGCACCTTTGAAGGAAGTGGCTATGCCATGTTTTTAGATTCCTGCAACATAAACAAGGTTGAATTTGATAATGTGCATTCCCATGGTCACAGGGGCTTTTTCCGGGTTAGCGACCAGGCGGTGGTTAATATGTTCTCAATCAATAACTGTGTTATCGACAGCCTCAGGGAATATGGTATATGTCATCAAATTGGGGAAGGTGCCTACATAGGAGATATTATAATAAAGAACAGTACATTCTGGTATGTGGTCAGGCCGTTTTTTTGCACTTCCACCGCTGTAACCTCAGACAATACACTGACAATTGAAAATTGCACATTTTATCATTGCTGTGATGGAGGCAGGTATTTCTTTGATTATACTGTCCCCACAACAGCAATAGTAAAAAATTGCATTTTCGGGGCACAAAAACCAATATTCTCTAAGGATTTGGCTAATGGTTACAGGGCGTATAAGGTCAGCGCCAACGGTACTATCCAATATGAAATCGACATTACATTTGTTAATAACTATAAAACAAGCGATTTTATTACCAATGAATCAGACCCGGATAATTCAAAACCGCTTGATTTAATACCGTATGATGGAGATTCTTACGATTTATTTACAGCTCCGGATAATCATAATTTTAAAATCAGGGATGGTGGGTTTTCAGGTAAATCTACCGCTGGAGACCCCCGTTGGTGGTAAGCAAGGTGACAACTAATAACTGGTACTGACATACCAGTTTTAACGTATCCGTCCGACCAACCATGTGGCCTTCCAGGATTTCAGGAGTTCTATAGTTCCAGGTAGTCAAGCAACTTTTCACCCTAGAGTTAATTCCCATGCCGGGCGCACTAAAAAGAAACCGCCTCATAGCACTTATGAGACGGCCTCCTTTTAAAACTATATACTTTAGAAACTATTCACAACTACTTAATGAACTTTCTTGTCTGTACCTCGTTTGCAGAACTCTTCATCCGTACTAGGTACATACCATTTGGAAGATTGCCTGTGCCAATTTCCAGTGATCCCCGGGAAGCGACTGTTTGACTGATAAGTAACATTCCGGTTATACTGTAAATGTTCACCAATTCAACATCACCGGAATTAAATATGCTTAGCTGATTGATATCTGAATTGTGAACCATATACAGATTACTTACTTGTTTTATATCCACCCCCGTGTTGTCCAGCGAGAAATTAATGGTATAGGTCGCAGTATGTTCACAATCCGTAGCATTGACAACAATAGTCGCCGCGCCATTAACATCCGCGGGCTGGGTAATTATCACCTCTGCTTCAGGATCTGTCGCAGTGGCGCCAACCTCAGGTGGAGCTGTAGTCCCTTGCTCTAATACTACGTAATAAGTAAATGTGCCTGGATCAAATCCGTCCAATAGTGTCCCGTCGAGGGTAAGATCAGCTAATGAAGCATCTGTTCCCGTGCCACATAATTGTATTGTAACCGTATAGGTATTTGTCGTGATAGCATCCTGCGCGAGTACAATAATCTCAACCTCGTAACTTCCGATGGAAACCTCAACTAATTCCGGATACGTTAGCGTAACTGCGGAACTGCTTGCAGCAGGTTCAATCCATACTGTATCGGATCCTAAGGGTATATTTACACTATAATCAAAGACATCTGCAACAATGTCTACATCAAAAGTATCCGTTTTAGTTCTAAGCATAAGCTCGCTTAAAGTAGCATCTGTTTCTGGCGCGGTCCTTGTCAATTCAATAGTATAGGTCTGCGTGGTGACTCCATCCTCTGCAGTTACAACAATATTAAAAGTTTCTGTGGCTCCTGCAACCAGACTAATTTCACCGTCTCCAGTAATGGTAGCATTCTGAAAATTCGCCGAAGCGATAATTTCAAAGGTTTCATTTGGGTAAGGAACTGTTGCTGTATACGTATAATGATCAGACCTGAACATTGGCCTTAGATATTGACCGGGGATACTGAATTCGAGATTCGACAAAGAAGCAGCATCCGGAAGTACCCACCACCTTGAATCACCAATTGGCCCGCCAATAGTGGATGCTGTCAGGGCCGGGGAGCCTGCTGTAAGGTACATTGCATTAACCGAATCGTGACTAAACAGCGGATCAGACTCAACCCAATTATTAATATATGCCCATTCATTATGCATCGTACCAGCCGTATCAATATCAAAAAAGTGACAATTATACATGCTATCAATCACTGCAGTAGGATCCTGAGAAAAATCAAATAGCAGTGCCCCAATTTGGTGTCCAAAGATGCTGTTGGTTATTGTTATTGTGCTAGACTGCCCTGGATCACCTCTGATTTCAAACAGGTCTTCATCCTTGCTGACACTCTTGGGATCTTCCCGGACAACGTTAATATGGTCAATAATCACGGTTTTTTTGTTCTGCTGTGCACCGCAGTCCAGAAATTTCTTAAAAAAACCAACGAAGGAAGAGTTATACAATTTAATATAACGCGTTTCAATGTCGCCTCTGTCAAGATAGAAAGAACTTTCTCTTTGATCCCATGCAAAGTCATAAAAATAACTGTTTTCTACAAG
Source organism: Bacteroidales bacterium (assembly GCA_016928305.1). Taxonomy (GTDB): domain Bacteria; phylum Bacteroidota; class Bacteroidia; order Bacteroidales; family UBA10428; genus UBA5072. Next base: position 8,503 of record JAFGKY010000023.1, on the reverse strand, counting down.
CAGTGAATCCAGAGATGCAACTTGCGGCTGTCCTCCTTCAGCTGCCCTGATAATAGCAGCACCGTAGTCATGGGCTACTATGTCAGACATGATAATATGGGAAATGGTATCTTCTCTCCCGAAATAAAACATCCTGGCCCTTGGGATATGAGCTGCAAGTCTAATGCCCTGAAGTGTAACTCCATAGGGAGTGCCGCCTACCCTGCCAAACGAAAAAGTAGTGCTGCCAGTGGCAATAATGGTTGGTCGAACAGCGGCTCCGTCAGCAGCTTTGATCGTAATCTCTCTGTCAAGGATAATCTCGTCAGATATGTAAATTCCACCATCCACCAGTTCAAGAATATCTCCAGGTGTTGCAGCTGCTAAGGCAGCCTGGAGATCGCCTCCGTCAGGTATGGTGGTCTGAGCAAAGCTCATCCCGGACAGCATCATTATACATAAAGTCATTAATAGTCCGATTCTTTTCATAATGGTATGATTTGATTTGTACTAAAACTTTAGTTAAAAATATCACTTTTCGTTTAAAAAACAAATTTATACTTCTGAAAATTTTACTATTAGTTATAAATTACTTGCTAATTAAATTTAAATTCTTTATGTTCGAAACATAATAATAAAATTAAACAAAATCTATAACAAAACATAAAATGTAACTATAATGTAATGGAAAGAAATCTGAATACGAAGCATGTTTTTTTGTTCATCATATTGCTTTTAACACCTTGTGTACTTTCTGCTGTTGAAATGCCGGAGTTTTCCCATACAAGGGGTTTTTATGATACACCCTTTGATTTGCGATTAACCTCGATAGCAAAAAACAGTATGATCAGATATACTTTGGACGGATCGAAACCGGATCAGTATAACGGCATTGTTTACGACGGGCTCATACATGTCTCCAACATAACTACTGTTCGCGCCATCACCATTGTAAATGATTCTGTCTCCGATGTAAGAACCCATACTTTCATTTTCGCGAATGATGTTATTAATCAGGATAATAGCGGTGTTCCCGTGCCTCAGCATGATCAGGATCATGTATACTGGACAGAAGAATTTGACATGAATGATGTTACACAAACTGAAGATGAGATAAAAGAAGCATTTGAGGACATCCCAACCATTTCTATTGTAGCTGCATACGATTCATTATTCGGTGTATCCGGAATTTTAAGAGGACAGAATTTGATGGAGGGTTCAGGTGGTAAAGCGGGCGATCCAAATGATCCGGGTTGGCATGAAATGGTGGAATGTTCCGTAGAAATGATTTATCCTGAAAATGAAAAACTCGGGAACTATAAAAGCTGGCAGGAGAATGCAGGTATCAAAGTCCAGGGCGGCGGTGGAAGATGGAATAACGGTTATTATGATCATAAGCAATCTTTTACACTGGAATTCAAATCACGTTATGGTGCAGGTACTTTGCGTAATGATGTTTTTATGGCTGCCCCTTTTAACAACGCTTCTTCTCCCGGAAGATTTGATAAAATAATTCTACGGGCTGGCCACAACAAAAGTTGGGGCGCTGACTGGGACCGGGCAAACTCCGTTTATACACGCGATCAGTTTGGACGTGATTTGCAGTTACTCATGTCAGGCTGGGGAAGCCACGGTACATTTGTTCACCTTTATATCAATGGAAAATATTGGGGTCTATATAATCCGTCTGAAAGAATGGATGATAATGCAATGTCTATTTATTTTGGCCGTGAGGATGACGATTATTATTTCGGAAAGGGCAAAGGCGGTGATCAGACAGGCAATGATGACCGGTACGATTATCTTTGCTCAAAAGACTGGAGCAGTGTACAACTCCCGGAACTTGCTGATTACCTTGCTATCAATGAGTATATCGACCTGTGTCTGTTGTATTGCTATTCCAATCCGGGTGACGGTCCGCAATATTATTTCGGAAACCGCAACAATCCCCCGGGTCCCGCGTATTTCACAGCCTGGGATATTGAAGACAGCTTTGAAGGGGGGAGTCGAAGAACCGGACCTCCGGTTTCAATTGAAAAACTCGGCATGTCAGGTGATGACCGGTTCCAGGTCTATTTTAAGGTAAAACAGAATATGGACTTCAAAATGAAGTTCGCCGACAGGGCATACAAACATTGTTACAACAATGGTGTTTTAACAGACGCAAATGCCGTCGCCGTGTGGAATTCGTTGTGCTGTTTTATTGAAAAGGCAATTTTATGTGAAATTGCCAGGTGGGGTGACGAACGCGGTTCTCTGTATGATTATGATCACTGGCATAAGGAAGTGCAGGATGTAAAGGATGATATTCAAGGCAGAGCGAACAAAATGATCGCTGCATTGAAATCAGCAAATATGTATCCCTCCGTTCAGCCACCGCAATTTTTAGATGGAAGTCAGATCATCAGGGATGATTCCATTCGTACAGGTGCGGGTTTCCGGTTAACTATTCAGCGAGCCGGAAGTTCAGGAATGATTTATTACACAATGGACGGAAATGATCCACGAAGCTGGGATTTATCAGGGAATGCTTTACCAGAAGCACAGCAAATTACTGCAGACAATGAAACTGTTTCAGTCAACCAACATTCCGTGATAAAAGCGCGTAGTAAGGATGCCAATGTATGGAGTCCTTTGCAAGAATTGATCATTCTCACGGAACCGACAACGAGCATCACCAGAAATGAAACGAACGGGAATGCCGGATCAGATTTGTTGCTCAGTCAGAATTATCCCAATCCGTTTGATTATGCAACCGAGATAGCATTCACAATTCACAAAAGAATGCATATTCATTTAAAAGTCTTTAACGGACAGGGGCAAATCGTGGAAACTCTGGTTGATGAAGAGCTGGAAGCAGGATCATACAACTATTCATTTATCGCACGGAATCTTACATCAGGCATTTATTATTATATCATTCAATCGGGAAATGAAATTCAGACCGGAAAAATGGTTCTTATGAAATGTCCCTAATAACGTTTTAAACAATACCAGCAAAGAGCATTGAATGAGTTTTCAGTTTTATTTACTCCCTGCCCCAATCAGGATGCCCTTCTGTAATGCGAGATTTTAAGTAGTCTCCGGTAGGAAAACCGGTTTCATGTTTTTCAAGATTATCGAGAACCTTTTCATGGCATATGGATCCAATATTACAAATACTTATAGAAGCGCAAAAACCTAATTATATGGCTGTTACCTTTATTATCCTGACAAGGAAAAACATTTTTTATAACCACAGGATTTTTGATAATTTTGTTATATCTATTTTTTTTTATTAAAAAATCAAAATATCAAATTGTATGAAAAAGTTAATGCTTTTCGTTTTATTTTTGATCCTTTCGAAGTTTGTTTTTAGCCAAATGCCCTGGAATGCTGGAAAACTTGTGGTTTCAGAAAACGGACGGTACCTGCAGCATGATAATGGAGACCCTTTTTTCTGGCTGGGTGATACAGGATGGTTACTTTTTCAGCGATTGAACAGGGAACAGGCAATACAATACATTGAAAACCGAAAAGCAAAAGGATTTACTGTCATTCAATGTATTTTCCATCAAAATTATGCGCACACAAACGCTTATGGTGATACGGCGTATTCGGTTTTTGATATTACAAAACCCATAATAACGCCCGGAAATGATCCAAAAGACGAGGAACAGTATGATTATTGGGACCATGTAGAATTTATAATTGACATCGCGGCTGAAAATGGGATGTATATTGCGATGGTAACATCCTGGCGGGATTTGCATAAACAGGTTAAAGACCTGAATAAAGAAAAGGCCGAAGTTTTCGCAGCTCATCTGGCAAACTTTTTCAAAGATAAGCCCAATATTATCTGGATTAATGGTGGAAGCGCCAAAGGATACGAGAATTCTGAATTCTGGGTAACGGTTGGAGAAACAATTAAGAAAACCGATCCCAATCATCTGGTAAGCTTCCATCCGTTTGGCAGGATGCAAACATCGGAATGGTTCCAGAATTCTTCATGGTTGGATTTGAATATGTTTGTTTCAGGCCACAGGAGTTATGAACAGGACAATACAACCAAAGCATTTGGTGAAGATAACTGGAGGTATGTATTGGAAGATCTTTCCAAAACCCCGGTCAAGCCAACAATTGACGGGGAACCCTCCTATGAAAATCTTCCCGAAGGAATACATGACCATTCCATGCCATACTGGAAGGCATCTGATGTAAGGCGTTATGCCTACTGGTCGGTATTTGCCGGTGCATGTGGTCATGTTTATGGAGAAAATACTGTCAGACAGGTACACCTTCAGGGGATTAATCAGCCTGAAAGCGGGGCAAAACTTGACTTTTTTGAAGCCTTGGATGCTCCGGGCGCATTTCAGATGCAATATGTAAAAAATCTTATTCTGTCACGTCCGTATTTTGAGCGAGTGAATGATCAATCTGTTGTTGCCGGTGATGAAGGCGAGAAATACGACCGCATACTGGTAACCCGCGGAAACGATTACCTGATGGCCTATACCTTTATCGGGCGTAAATTCACCCTTCAGATGGGCAAAATATCCGGAGAAAAAGTCAATGCATGGTGGTACGACACCCGCACAGGTGAAGCTTATGCCATTGGTGAATATGATAACAGAGGCACGGTAAGCTTTGATCCTCCCGGTGCTGAATATAATGGAAACGACTGGGTGCTCGTGCTCGATAATGCTTCCAGGGAATTCAGCAGGCCAGGTATTGCAATAGATTATTGACAATATAAAATTTATCAAAAATGAAAAAGACAAACAGAGTGATATTCAGGACGATTATTGTTATAACATTAATATCAATAAATTCTGCGGGAAAAAGTCAGCAACTGGCCTTTCCCGGCGCTGATGGATATGGCAAATATATTTCAGGAGGACGCGGCGGAGCGGTATATGAAGTGACAAATCTTAAGGATGATGGCCTGCCTGGTTCCTTGCGTTATGCAATAAACCAGTCAGGCCCACGTACCATTGTATTCAGTGTATCTGGTACAATAGAACTTCTTTCGGGATTGGTAATTAATAATGGTGATTTAACAATTGCCGGACAAACAGCTCCCGGGGATGGCATATGTTTGAAAAACCAACAGGTAAGAATTAACGCTAACAATGTTATCATCAGATACATACGGTTTCGATTGGGAGAAAACTGGGGAGAGGATGCTCTGGGAGCTTTCAGCCCAAAGAATTCTGCAGGATCAGGATCCTTACCGCGTAAAAATGTAATGATAGATCATTGTTCGGTAAGCTATGGTTGCGATGAAACACTCTCTGTATATGATATTGAGAACCTTACCGTACAGTGGTGTATCATTAGTGAAAGCATGAACAGGGATGGCCATGGTTTTGGAGGGATTATGGGTGGTTGGGGTGCCTCTTTGCACCATACACTTTTTGCACATCATAAAAACCGTAGTCCCCGTTTTTGCGGTGCGCGCTACCAGTTCAACCTTGAAAAAGAACTGGTTGATATGCGTTATAATGTGGTATATAATGCAGGGAAATCATATGGTGGAGAGGGTGGGCATCATAATGTTGTTAATAATTATTATAAAAGGCTATCAGGTGAATTTTGTAATCCTTCTCAACCTAATCCGTCTGAAACAGATAATGAATTTGTGGGTTGTGTTTACGATTCAATAAAAAGTTATTGGTATGTTGATGGAAATTACGTATATGGTAGTTCTGCAATAACTTCAGATAACTGGAACGGGGGGGTAAAGTTCAATTACCCACCCCTGAATATAAGAGTTTACAGTCCTTTCCCATCTGCCTATATGGGAGCAGAAGAAACGGCAGAAGAAGCATTTCTTAATGTATGCCATGGTGCGGGTGCTACCCTGCCAAAACGTGACACCATTGATAAACGTATTGTTAATGATGTGATAAATAATACCGGAAGTGTTCCACTGACACTTGCAGATATTCCGGGTGAAGCATATCCGGCATTGAATTCGCTTCCGCCCCCAACCGATACCGACCATGATGGCATGCCCGATGAATGGGAGAAAATCAACAATCTTGATACGAATAATGCTGCAGACAGAAACACCGTCGGATCTGACGGTTACACCATGCTGGAAAATTATATGAATAGCATCGAATTTACCCGTAAAGTTGAAGGTATAGAATTAAGCATGACCGGCGATAGTCTGATAGAAATTACCTGGGCTGATATTTTCCTTGGCGAAGATGGTTATATCATTGAACGTGCTATTCCGGGGCAGGCGTTTTTATTCCTGGATTCAGTTGATGCCAACACTGTTTTATATATCGACAGCAGTTCAAATGCAATCAACGAATATGTATACAGGATAAAAGCATATAATGCTTCTGATGAATCCCCTTATTCTGCGGAAGTTTTGTACACTCCTATTTATTATAACGTTAGCACATCTGTATCCGGACAAGGAAGTGTTTCACCGGCAAGCGGATCATTTTTAAAAGAGACTATTATCACTCTGACTGCAATTTCTGAACAGGGGTGGGAATTTACTCACTGGAGTGGTGATTATAGTGGTACAACCAACCCGGTATCACTAACTGTCAGTTCGGATAAAACGATAACGGCGAATTTTTCAGAAATATCTTCATCAGATGGTGCTCATTCATCTGCAAAGTATCTATTCTATCCGAATCCGGTAAAAGACGAGTTGGAAATCGAATTGTTCAATAGATATCCGCAAGAGGTTGTAATCCGGTTGTTCGACAATACTGGTAGATTGATCATGGCAAAATACGGACAAGGATCAAAATTTGTATTGGATATGGGGAATTTATATCCGGGTATCTATCTGATTATAGTATCTGGAACGAATGAAGAAACCATTATTAGGCGTATTTCCAAACAATAAAAAAAACAGCTAAAAAAGTATTCTTTTTATATTAAATGTTTGTTTGACATGAAAAAAAACGATAACGCAAAAAATAAATACAAGTGTTAGCTATTCGCTATTTAAAACCTTGATTTTGTATATCGTGTTTTTATTAAGTCTTTCATCCGGAACAGCACAATCGGACAATCGTGTAAAACCCCGGGTTATAGCTACAACCGATGGAGAATTGGATGACAGGAGTTCAATGGTGCGGTTTCTGATGTATTCATCCGATTATGATGTGGAAGGTATTGTTCAGGTAGCTTCAAAATTTCAGGTAGATGGGCACAGCGATGAAAAATGGATTGAAAAAGCCATCGACCTTTACGGGCAGTCTCTTTCGAATCTCAGCATTCATAATCCCGAATACCCGGACACGGGTTACCTGAAAAGTGTATTAAAAGTAGGCAACGAGAACAGCGATGATCTTTACAAATCACCTGCAAATATGTCAACCAAAGACACTCCCGGGTCACAGTTGATCATTGACGTACTTTTAGACGAAGATACCCGGCCCGTGCATATTCTGCATTGGGGCGGAGCCATCACAACCGCATATGCATTTTACAAACTTAAGACTTACTACACCAAAGAAGAATATGATTATGCCGTGTCAAAAGCCCGGCTTTACTGTATCTGGTATCAGGATGCCGGCGGTCAGTGGATAGAAGACAATATACCAGAAGTAAAAATCTATCAGGCCGGGGGAGATGGCGATCAGGACATTATCAGCTGGAGGTATGTCTGGGATTATATGAGCGTTGACTATTATTGGAAAGACAGGCTGAGCAGAAATCCAAAGGATATTCAGGTAATAATGGACAAACCGTGGATGACAGAAAATGTAAAAACCAATCATGGGGCACTGGGGGCAAGTTATCCATTATCATGTATAGCGACAGTATTTCCGTTCTTGACCTTGAAATGCTGAAATGGGATAAGACTGTGGTACCAATCACCATAAAAGAAACGAATAACCTGAATATGGAAAAGGTTAAATATATATCAAACGCGAATGTGCAGTATTCTTATCCCTCCGTGATCCAGATCCGGGACGGTTTGGTTCATGTATCATATTCCTGGCATCGCAAACGGATCAAGCATGTGGTAATAGATCCGAAGAAGCTGAAGACCTATCCCATCGTAAACGGACAGTGGCCGAAAGATAAGATGCCGTGGATTATAAGTGCCGATAGCGACGAAACCACCGTGAACACCGAAGTCATAAATTAAGATGTTTGTTGTATTGATATAGTAAATCAAAAAGTTAAAGAGTATAGTGTCTTTTATTTGTACACAGTTGGAAAAATATATTAACAGCTTCAGACAATAATATTATTTCGACTATGGATCTGCAACCGGCAAATATAACAGGACAAAACACTTCCGAAAGTAATTATCAGGGAATAAAGATCAATTATCTTTTTAAAAACAAACAAAATGAGTATATTACATAAAAATAATAAACAAACAAAGATGAATCATAAACAAACGATAGGTCTGGTTATGAAATCTTTACAGGCTGAATTTTTTCAGGAAATGCAAAAAGGAGCAATTGATTATTCCCTACGACAGAAAAATTTTGAACTGATAACCATTGGAACCAAAACGCAAACAGAAATTGACAGGCAAATTCAACTGGTTGAT
>JAFGKY010000173.1 GCA_016928305.1 Bacteroidales bacterium | reverse complement strand
TGTCTTCAGCGTTCGGTGTTCGATGTTCCTTGTTCAGCGTTCATGTACGTCAATTTAATTATTTTTCTTGCCTGCAAGATAGGAACTCGCAAAGACGCTAAGGCACAAAGGGGGAATAGTGATTTGAGGAAAGGTTCCCGCAAATTATCGCAGAAAAATAATGGATAATATATTATCCGCGCAATCTGCGAGAACCAAATGCGTTATTTCTTCCCTTTCACAAGCGTAATGGTTCCGGTCCAGTGATGATGTGAATTCGGATCCTGGGAGCTGTTGTAATCATTGGTCAGCATTTCTCCCGCAGCTCCCTTGAATTTGCCGGTACCTCCCCGTATCTTTATCGTATCACGCCAGTATGAAGTAACATATACAGGATGTTCATCCAGCCTTCCTTCAAGAACACGGCCTGAACCGTCAATAAATAGTGTGTCTCCATCAACATCAATAATATAGGCAAACAGGTTGCCGTAATTGCATAAACTATCACCACAAAAATCGAAATGCACTGTGATGTCACCCAACGGGGTCATTGTGCCTTTGGCATCAACCAGTGCGCGCCATAATGACAGCGGGCCGGAACATTTCGGATTTGGCAGCGTATCCGGGCCAACATAGATATAATTGCCGATTAAATCCGCTTTAACGGGTTGCGTTATCATTCTTGGTGCTTTCAGTTTGTTGCAGCCTGAAAATGACAGGGTCAGGCAGAGTGCTGTCATGAAGGATAACAGTTTTTGAAGTGTTTTCATCGATGTAAAGTTTGATTTATTATTGATTAACCTGTTTCTATTTCTTATGTTCAATTACAATCTGCTCGTTCGATATTGATTTTTCTGTAACAACTTTTATAATATACAGACCGTCGGGCAGGTCGTTTACATGAATACTGTTATCCACATCGGTTATCCATTGCATCCTGACCGCAATGCCCAGCGCATTGAAAACGGTTACGGTTGCCGGTTGCCTGAGACGAATCGTTATATAATCCGACGCAGGATTGGGAAAGATATTTATTTCAGGTTTATCCAGCGTACTATTCTGTCCCGGTGTCTGCGTATCACAAACATCACCTATTCCATCCTTATCGGTATCAGCCTGATCGGGATTGACATGATTCGGACAATTGTCATCCTTATCTTCAATTCCATCATGATCCTTGTCATATACTATTTTCTTCAGCCTGATGTCATCGAAAACAACAGCTGCAGTATCCGTTCCCAACTCAAATGCAAGTTTCACGGATGACAGTGCAGAAGGATATGAGAAGTCAAAACTATACGTTTTCGGCTCACCCGGAATTTCTATCACCTGATTTACCAGGTCTGTCCATGGATCATTATTCAGGCCAAAATAAACATGGCATTCACGGCTCCCCGAAAGTGAATATGTCGTAAATGATAAGTTATAATCCGATCCGGACACCAGTCTGGCCAGCTGATCGGAAGTAAATGCCTGGATCAGTTGTACATGCCAGTAATAAGGATCGTTTGAAATGGTGAAACCGGATAATTTGCATGTACCATCCGAAAGTGAAAGGGTTGATTGTACTCCCTGGTCGGTGGCAATAAATGAATACCATGGAGCGAGGGCGCAATCTCCGAAATTTCCATTGATAAGTATATTCCGTACATCCTTATCGGCATTCCGGACACATGTTTGCGAGCCTTCCTCCGGGAAAATATTTGCCACATACGGTTTTTCATCCACATCATCGCCAATGCCGTCTCCGTCGGAGTCTTCGGTTGTCAGGATGAGAATTGAGACGCCGGTGGTTACGGTATTATTATCACTGTCTGTGACAGAAAGAGTTATAACATGTTCGCCCGGAGAAAGACTGTCAGTGAGAAATGTTTCTCCTTTTGACAGCACTCCGTCAAGATCCGAAGACCAGGTTAAACTGTTTCCTTCCAGCATTCCATCCTCCATATCGTATCCCCTTCCATCAAATTCTACCGGTCTGTTCAGATAAAATAACCCGTTGTTGTCGGGGGAAAGGATCGTTACCTGAGGTACTTTCTTGATTACCCTGAAAACACCATCAGAAACATCTTCACCGGTATTGACGCCATCGGTTGCCAGCACCTTTATCAAACCTTCTTCACTGCCTCCGCAGTCTTCCACATCCCATACACAGCTTGTCTGGTCGACTCCGGTTGCTATAGCCTCCCACCTGGTACCGCCATCTTTGCTATAAAGCACATCGAAGCTTAACAGGTCTCCATCGGCGTCGGATGCATTCCAGGTGACTGTTTGGATGCCATCCAATGATTCACCTCCATTGGGATAGGTCACCGTTACCAGCGGTTTGTTAGAGCTCACCATTATCGTTTGCAAAACCGAATCTCCGTATTTGATCAAAATTTTCTTCGTCTCCGGATAATAAGGTAATACTTCATTGAATGAAATGAAATCATCCAATGTTTCAACCGAATCCGAAGTCCGGTAAAAATTCCGGAAATACCGGGTAAACAATATGTTGTTGCTGTTATCCTGCAGTTCAATACTATATGGTCCTTCACCAACATCATTATAGGTTCCCTGCATTTCCAGCTGATGGCATTTATGGGTGAATGCCGGTGTTGTCCGGTCGATAATTCCTGAAATCACGAAACAAAAAGTTTCTGTTGCAGTACTTTTTTTCTTTGAAAGATAAGTATTATAAAGCTCTTTATAGAGCAACTTATAGATGTATGTCGATACCCATGTACCTTCCCCCGGTGAGCCTGGACAGGGGGCATAAGACATAAAATCATAATACTCCTTATTGGAATACGTTTTGGATCCGTCAAATCCAATGGCATCGATTAAGCCGCGGGGACTGGAAGGCGGATAGTTGTCAAAAAAAGGAGGATTGCGGTTTGCACAATCATCACGTACATGCGCAGGCCAGAACTCATACCAATCCCCTGCACCCTGGTTTCCTATAATACAATGTCCTATTTCATGGGCCATGGTCTGTCCTCCCTGCAGGTCAGAAACGGTTTCCCAATATCCGCTACGAACACCCCAGGCCTCCCAACCCATTCCCATACCGGTCTGTCCATCTCCATTAAGAATATCGGGTACCGGATCCAGCGCATCACAGACCATGCCGTAGAAAAAGCTGGGTTCCATGTCATCAGGTTCATCGGTAAAAACATCGATCCAGAATAGCTCGTGTTTCAGTTCCAGTCCGTATGCAAAGTTATCCGTCGGATCAACGGAAAAATAGTGAGAAGGTGTATAAGCGGTACGCAACCTGGAAATGGGATACACTTTAGTCATCCAATTTGCTGTTACATTAATTGTATTATTGGTGGCCGGTTTGCACCGGCTTGTAGAAGAATTATAAAACATAATGGGTACACATCCGTAAACCGGAACAACGATTACGTTTAGCTGTATTGCCGGTTTAAGATTTAGTTTGAATCGTCGGGGACTATTGTTTGCCGGATTCAGGTCAGGTCCGGTGTAAAATACAATAAAGGTCATATAAGGATCTTCAGCAAAACTCCAGTGTCGCGGAATACGGAAATTAAGTGTATGATGCATGTTTAACGGATCAAAATCAGCTTTCGGTAAAGCTTCTATCTGTGACGTAGAATACAATGTATGAGAACGCCGCAGAATACTGTTTTCATATATCATCATCGGAGCCTTATTCTCGTATTCGAATTTGATCATACCGCTTATCGGTCCCAATGTATCCTGTGCTGCACCGACGTCGAAGTATAACCTGATCCATATATCTTTGCCGTATACTATAGGAACACTGTTGTTTGCATCCTGGATCGCTTGTGTCACCTCAACCCGAATACAGCTAAGGTCATGCTCACATGCGTCTCCTATTCCGTTCTTATTATCATCTTTCTGGTCAGGGTTCCTGACATCCGGACAATTATCCAGCTTATCGGCCCATTCGTCACCATCCCTGTCATAAGCATTGTTACAGCTATCCCCCACTCCATCGTTATCCAGGTCTTCCTGCCCCGGATTATATGTTGTTCTGCAGTTATCCGAAATATCGGGAATTCCGTCATTATCATCATCCGGATCACAGGCATCACCCATGCCGTCATTGTCGGTGTCTACCTGTGTCTTAATACAGGCACCCGATGGACCACATATGTTATAATTGCAAGGTGCCTCTGAATTCGAACAGGTCCCTTTTTTTGGTCCGTTTGGTGTATCGGGGCAGTTATCACAAACATCGCCGATACCATCTTCATCCCGGTCGGACTGGTTTGCATTGGCCTGCCAGGGACAGTTATCCACGGCATCCACTGTTCCGTCACCATCCAAATCATCACAAACATCACCAATTCCGTTTGAATTCATGTCAGCCTGAGAAGAGTTGGAAACAAGCGGACAATTATCTATCGCATCCGCAATACCGTCACCGTCATCGTCGTCATCACATACATCGCCAATTCCGTCATCATCCAGATCCTTCTGATCGGGGTTGGCTATGTCAGGGCAATTATCCTTATCTCCAATCTTTGGTTCCATGTATCCCGGTCCATTGCAATAGCCGTCGCCATCAGCGTCGTTAGTGGCATCGCGCGTGCAGACGTCACACGCATCCCCTTTCCCGTCACCATCACTGTCTTCCTGCATATCGTTCTTTACCGAGGGGCAATTATCACATACATCCCCATGTGAATCTCCGTCTGCATTTTCCTGATAAGGATTAAAAACATTCGGGCAATTATCGATGGTATTGTGATATCCGTCGTTATCACCGTCGGGAGGGCCAAGTCCGGACAAATAGGTAATCACTGCACCGGTTTCCACAATTTTAGTGTTTTCGGTCTGGTCATCAAAGCAATAATCGGCTGCCCTCGGATCACCGATGGCGATATCACCAAATTGATCTCCGTTTATATCGCCTGATGCAAGAGCACTGCCAAAACTGCCGGCACTGATATCTCCCAGCATAGTGAAGTCGGCATCTGCAAGGGTCGGGTTCTCACCAAGCCCTGTGGGATTCGTTGTTGTGGCAGTGCCTCCAAAATATATATATACCTTTCCCCATTTTCCCAGATGGGTGGTGTTAGCAGGTGTCTGATTAAAGACACCGTCTCCGATCATAATATCAATGAATCCGTCATTATTTATATCACCGGCCGATCCGCAAGCAGACCCGAATAAATAGGAAGAACCTGTTTCCGTGCCCAGAACAGTCCAGTCGGGATAGATCTCATCTGCCGATTTCAGGGCCAGGATATCCTCATATCCACCTGCCAGGGCGGTTATCCATGTATTATCACTTCCTGCCTGTACAGGACTCATACTGCCGTTATATCCCCAATACCATAATGTGCCGTTTGACTTCAGCCCCACTGAATGTTGCACACCACAGGATATTTTAACCCAGTCATTGTCCGACCCGATCCGCACCGGAACAGGACGGGTTGTATTCGTTCCGTCTCCCAGCTGACCGTACCGGTTGCCTCCCCAGCCCCACAACGAACCATCATTCTTTATGGCCAGCGTATGACTGTTGCCTACCGACACATCCACCCATGTATTATCAGTGCCGACCTGTTTTGGGCTGGTGCTTTTTTCTGTTGTTCCGTCACCCAGCTGGCTGTTAAGATTTTCGCCCCACATCCAAAGGGTTCCGTCGGTTTTAATGGCTGCATTATGGTATTGATAGGTAGTAATGGTCTTCCAGTTTTTATCATTGCCAATCTTAACCGGAACCAGGCTTGAATTATTTGTTCCATCACCCAGCTGGCCTACGTAATTATACCCCCATGCCCATAGCGAACCGTCGGACTGAATGGCCAGCGTATGGAAACTGCCCGCGGCAACGGATATCCAGTTAGTATTTGTTCCGATGCGCACCGGTACGGAGGCATTGTTGGTTGAGTTGTTGCCAAGCTGACCTTCTCTGTTATTTCCCCAGGCCCAGAGTGTCCCGTCGGTTCTGACTGCAACCGTATGCCACAGACCGGCAGAAACGGATTTCCAGTTGTTATTCGCAGTTATCTTTACCGGATCGCTTTTCGATTCGGTTGTTCCGTCTCCCAGTTGCCCGTCATCATTTGCTCCCCAGGCCCACAAAGTTCTGTCTGATTTGATTGCCATATAATGGGATACACCGGTTTCTGCCATTGAATAATCATATCCGCTTGAAATCTGTTCAAAAAGGCCCGTCTGCTTATTGACTGCTTTCCAAAGTGTTTTCTTTCCTGGCCCGAGAGAAACGACCACCTGTTGCGGATCATTCAAATTTTTCTTTACCTGATATATATAATCACCGTATCCATCTTTATTCAAATCACCTACATTTCCGGACACTTTGCGGTATTCATATAGTGAAATAACCTGAGGGGCCCTTTCCGGAATCCCTTTTAAAGCAGAAAAACCAAAAACAACAAATGCTTTCCCAATGGTCGGCATCTCCGCAATGATGTCATTTATCCCGTCGTTGTTAAAATCTCCGATTGGTGAAACATTTGTTACAGTTCTTCCGCTGTTCAGGTTGATTGAATGGGAAGCATTTCCGAACGCTTTTTTGTCGGGCCCGCCAAAATAGAAAATTACATTGCCATATTCACCGACAATCACATCCTGATATTCATCACCGTTGGTATTTTCCATAGCAATTGTAGCTCCATTTTCGGAATAAGGAATTTCCGCTTCAAGGGAGGCTACACCGGTAACGAATCCGAAAAACACACTGATCTGTCTGTCATGGATCGACAAAACAACAATATCATCATAACCATCGTTGTTGATATCTCCCATTTCCACTTCGTCGCCAAACCTGTTTCCAGATGCTCCGCTGCACCATTCGTCATGGTTGTGCAAAGTACTTTTCTTCTTAAGAATCTGTCCATGAATTCCGGAAATCAGGATAAAAATCAAAAACAGACTAACGGCTGTCCATTTACAGAAGATTTTGTTTGGTTTCATTGTTTGATCATTATTAGTGATAGTTGTAATCTCTGATACAGATCGCTTCATTAAAAGCAGGGAATCTTGACCCTTCGGGTATTCACAACGACGACATGCGAATGCTTCTCAATGTTTACTCATCGCCTGCATTTGTCTGAACCCGTTGCTACAACGAACATGGGTTTATAAACTTTTTTATCGTTGTCATTGAAAATCGGAAGTTACATACCCGATCAGCGTATCGAAAAACGACTCCCCCCCGGCTTCCCTGCCTGAGCGACGGCCAAAACCTTAAGGGGGGAGAGTTTTGCAGATTTTCGGTCATTCTATTTGCCTGATAGTATTTCTTTCAATACCGAATTTTCGTTAAATGCCGTTCCAGTTCCTATGAGGTAAGAAATCAGCGGCTTTTATAACATTGTACCCGGCTGTATGACCTGTTGTATTGACAATTACCCATTTATAGCAACAGCAGTTGCCGTTATCACACAAAACATTGGAAACCCTTTTAATCCATGAATAGGTAACCATTGCATCGTATTCCCACCAGCCGCATTGCATATAAACCGAATAATTCTGACCGTACCCATAAGAGTTTATATCAAAATCTTCGTAATTGGATACAGAAGGTGTACTGTTATAAGCCGGTTGTATGTAGTTCACATCATAATTATAGGAATTATCCCGTGGTTCGAGTTTTTCATAGGAGACATAGTTCAGTACGTCATTCTGAGTAGGTCCGATGCGAACACGGACAAGGTTGTTCAGTTTACCCCAGTCTATTGTTCCGGATGCGCCGTAGTTTGTGGTTCCGTTATACAGGTTATTGATAATCCGGAGTTTTATCGGAGCCCATGCGACCTGCGTCCATGCAGAAGCGGCCGATCCGTTCTTTGACCTTACCCTGTAACCCAGGGATGTGGTCGACAGGTTATTGTCGGAATAGCTGGTCACATTCGCGTTGGTTGTAGTAATTGTTGAATACTGTCCGGATCCTTCAGAAGTTTCCCTCTGTATCTCAAATCCGGTCTCATTCGATGAATTATCATTCCAGTGCAGGCGGATGGTTTTTGGATCTTCGGCATTTGCCGTGAGGTTCGACGGAGCCGAAGGGGCCGAAGCGGCTGTCACGGTTACGGTAACCACATTGCTGTATGACGAGAATGCGTTCAGGCTGTAAACCCTCGCTCTATAGTAGTATACACCGGTTGAACGGGTCAGTTCCACCTGGTATGTTGCCGGCCTTTCACCCCAGGTTGAGTTATTGATCTTGGCAAATCCGCTGCTGCCTGATGTAGTGGATTCTTCCAGTTCATACCTGTCCGATGAACTCACCAACATCCCTCCCCAGGCATAACTCATGGTAACGACAAAGGTTCCGGATGAACTTGACGGAGCACTAATGGTAGGAACATTGATTTTATACATGGTAACGTCTCCTACATTGCCGACATAGCTTGAAATGGCAACTGCTTTTGTATTGTACTGGCTCAGCGAAAATATAAGGCTGTCAACCGTTGCCCCGGTATTCTTTAATGACCTCACTTCGTTGAGATCATTATAAGCTGTTTTGTCAGCCGTCATGCACAGGCCATCATGTTGAATCAGTTTAATGCAATGCATGGCATCCGCAACCGTTATCCTGACAAGATAAATGTTGTTTTCACTCACGTAAGGCTTCAGGTCAATCTCCTGAAAAGAACAGTTTGTTGTACTGAAGACTTTCCTGACCAGCTGTCCGTTCATGTTAAAAATGACGACCGACACGGGTTTGTTGACGACCCGGATGGAAAGGATTCCATTCTGAATATAAAAATCTTTGTCCATATCAACGGGTTGATCAATATAAGTAGCACTAACTATATTAAAATAACCCGATGCATTTGTGGTGGTGAATAACGATGGGATGTATTTCAGGCTCACATTCACGTTATTTAGCGGAGCGCCGTCCCCATTTTTCACCGTGCCATAAATATTTACATTCTGGGAATGCACGTACCTTCCTGGAACAATAAAGAACAAGGCAAGAAGGAATAATCTGCAGACGTTTGTTTTCATGACGGATAAGTTTTTATGGTTTGTACTACTATTTTTACCGGTTTTTTGATAAATGCATATTAAGAGTTTCAGCACCATGCAACATTATATCTTACCATATAAGAACAACAAGATAATAAGCCGGATTCCTGATCAAATTTACGAGGGTAACACGACTTAAGTCAAATAAATGTGATAAACGACCATGATTTGTGATGTACGACATTGGGATTTGCAAACCGTTGGTTGCCGGTTGTGGTTGTTGGGATTGTTATGACGATTGAAGTAATTTATGAGACAGCCCGTTGACTTACTTTCATGGATTCTTTTGAAGTAAATTTACAGGAACGTAAAATCGAAATTGTTGTTATATGGTACGGCGATATGTGTTTTCACCTTCCCCGGATTGAACAAGATAAATGAAGAAAAAAGCATGCATTTGTTTTTATAACTTTGAAGCAGCATCTTTATGTCGGATGAAAGGAAAATATCAAATTTATTTACCGGTACTTCCGGATGGAGTTACCAGCACTGGTCAGGTATTTTTTATCCGAAGGACATAAAACCAGCCGCATATCTTGAATATTATATAACACAATTTGATTGTGTTGAACTGAATTCGAGCTTTTATCACCTGCCACTGAATAAAACCGTGGAAGGATGGATACGACGCACACCAGACACATTCAGGTTTTGTCCGAAGCTGAGCCGCTATATAACCCACCAGTTACGGCTGGTAAATGTTGAGGAACCATTAGCCAGGTTTTTTGAAGTATTTGCATCCATGAGAACACGACTTGGTCCGGTGCTGATACAGTTACCACCCGGATTGGCCTTCGATAAAACACGGATGAACAATTTCATGAGCCTGCTGAAAGAGAAATACGGCGGCTATCGGATTGCGATTGAGGTAAGGCATAAATCCTACATCACCGATGATTTCTTTGAACTACTCGCTCAGTTCGGAACAGCCTTTGCCATTGCCGATTCCGGGAAACGGTTTCCGTACTTCGAGACGGTCACAACCGATTTTGTATACATGCGCCTTCACGGGCGTGAAAAATTGTATGCCTCTGATTACAGCGAAGAGACATTGCATGAATATGCCGGGAAAATAAAACAATGGATGAAAGAGGGCAAAGAGGTATGGGCTTTTTTCAATAATGATTTTGGCGGTTTCGCCGTGAAGAATGCACTGCGGTTGCAAGAGATGGTACGGGAGGGGATGGGAGGATGGGATGATGGAAAGATGTTGATTTAATTTGAATTAAATTTGTACGAGTCATTTCCTCACCCCCGGCTCTTCGAGCCACCCCCTCTCCAATTTGGAGAGGGGGCAGGGGGTGAGGAGGTTCACGGAGCCTTTTCAAGAGGAATGAAGGTATTAAAGAACAGGAAAGTAAACAAATTTCAGGACGAGTCAGTCAATGAAAGAAAGAATATAAACAGAGGCTTTAAAAAATTGCGAGTTTGGAATGATGCTGTTTATTTATATATCCTGACATGTAAAGTGCTGAGTGAATTTCTTTTTGAGCTGAAAAGAACAGCATCAAATTGTATCGATTGTTGCCACAGCATCATTCCATTATTCCAACATTCCAAAACCTCATTGTTCCAGCCAAAATAAACCAGCCCATGAAATCCCCAACCCCCATTCGTGTCGAATGCCACTCCGGGTACAAAGCTGATGAATACCCGAAATGCTTTTATCTTAATGAGAATAAATATGAAATAAAAGAGATTGCCGACCGCTGGTACCAGGGAGATGCGAATCCGGAATACCCGGTTACGAACTATTTTAAAGTCGTTACTGTTTCAGGTGAACGGTTTATATTAAAGCACGAGGTTGAAAAGGATGAATGGTATATGATTTAAAATCGCTTTTTTCACTGGCGCAAAAAAAGCCGGAGTTTTTAGCCCCGGCCTTTAATGACATGTATAAAAAAATAGTTCTAATGCATCAGTTTTTCATTAAGCGGAACGATTGGGAGAAACTTTCTCCGGATATCTTTACCAGGTAAAGGCCTTTAGGAAAACCGGAAAGACTGCATGTTACTTTCCTGGTTGCCTGATTCATTAACAAATCTTCTTTGAGCAGGACTTTACCGGTTATATCCATTATTTCTGATGTATAGTTACCCGGCATGACATTGGAGAACTCAATAAAAAAGATACCTGTTGAAGGATTCGGGTAAATATTTATTTCCTGTGTTTTCTTATCCTGTCCTTCAATGGTAACACATACAGGCGGTGAAACAGTGACTTCGTCTGAGAACTGGCAACCGGTAACAGCTGCAGTAACAGTTACGCTGAAAACCGTTGTTTCGGCAATGTGTACATGAATTATCTGTGTTGTATCTCCTGTTGACCACAAATATTCGGCCCAACCGTCACCGGCATCAATCACGGCAATGCTATCTGCACACAAAGGTTGTTGTACACCGGCAATGCTATATGGTGGGTAATCATCACAAGGATTCAGCAGGTCAAGATCATCAAGGTACAGCACGCTTCCTATTTCACCACCCTTGCCATCACCCGGCATAAAGTAAGTGCTCGTACTGACAACAATAGTCACTCCGGCTATTTTTACTCCGGCCGGATAAGTCAGGGGACATGAAATGGGAGTATATTCGGCGGCTGCGAGCAAAATGGTCCCGGAGGGGTATGTATTACCGGCTGTATCTGTCAGGTTAACAACAATCATAGCAGTATCATTCAGTAACGGTTCAAATTTATAAAAACCGGTCAATGCTGTCGGATTGAAATCAACCGTGATGACAGGCATCGATTCACCAAACATGAATGCTGTTGCATAAGGGATGGCGAAACCGACAACAACACTATACATGCCTGAATCAGTGGGAAGACTGGACTGCACACTTTCAATCCTGAGGGCATACGATCCGGAATGCGCATCTGCTGAAGAAGTGGCACTGGTATCTCCGCCAAAAAGACTAGTAAACAGATTGGCTGTCAACCAATGCTCAGGCTCCCGACAAGAGGTTTCTTCCCAGATCTCAAAACCGGCATTGGGTATGGTATCACCAATGCCTCCAAACCATATGGAATCAACCTGCATCCATCCACCCGGTTGCGGATTATCAGGATTTGAACAGGCAAAAGCGATCATGGCAGTATCCGGCACTTCAGCCATATCACCTATCTCCCACCCCATTTTGACATAACTGCTCTGATCACCGGCCAGTGTGAACATTTCCTGTCCGACAATCACACCGTCCTTCTTGAATGAGGCGAGTACGATTGCGGTATCGTTATCCGCTATATGGTATTTAAAAATTCCAAAGAGCGAATCAGGAGCTCCGCTTATCTGCATCCCACCTGTGAATCGGAATGTATCCGATACCCCTCCTTCGGTGATCATACCTTCACAAAAAGCGTAACCCAGTAACGTGTCCGTTTCAGTAAGCACGGTTTGAAGCCGTAAAGCATAGGCACCGTAATAATGGTCATCCGTACGAAGGGCTGTGGCTGTACTATTTATAAAAGCTTCCATATTACCGGTATTCCACGACATAGGTTCAGCATAGAGGATACGGTTTTCCCAGTTCTCAAATCCACCGTTGGGTATATATTGAGCGTATGTACCTGACAGGAATAACCAGCATAAATTGGTGATAACAAAGACTTTAGTTTTCATGGTTGTATTTTTTTGCATTTAACTGGACTAAAATTACGAATAAAAATCATTATAATATACAATCCTGATGCTAAGTTATCCACAGCCTCCAATGACTTATGATGGCTGTGCCTGCAATGAAAATACTTTCTTCTTTTCCAATCGGAACCGGCAAAATACGACAAACGTTCTGATGTTGACGATCCGGGGATAAAAAAGACTGCCTCTCCTTTGAGGCAGCCTCCCTTATTGTAAGTGAAATGTCAACAGATTATCCTTCCGTAACCATCACCGATCCGTTCTTTGTGGTCAGAACGGCATCATATAAACTTGCAAAAGAGCTTTTCACCCAGATGGTGGCGGGCAGAATTCCGACAAAAAGCATGATCAAACCGGCAATGAAAATAAAGAAGGAAACGAATGCCATACCAAAGATTGTCCAGCCGTAACCTCTGGTCAGCCTCCAACTTTCTTCCACAGCAATGATCGGATCCAGCTTCCTGTCCATTACCAGGTATGACACAAATGCCAGCCGGCAGGCCACGATAATACCGGGAACGATCAGCAATATCATGCCCAGCATAATGAGGGCGACAGTCAGAAGATTAGCAAGAACGATATGAAGATAGTTTTCCCTGAAACCTTTAACAAGGGTTTCGAATTCCGGTCTTATTCCCCGCACGGCATGAACAAACATGAGATTCGCACCGTATTTGAATACGGGAACCACCAAAAGCGCATAAAAGAAGGCAAATATCCCGAGAATGATTGCAAATGCCCCCAGTACGGCAAAACCACCAATGCCGATATGATCCCGCCAATCTTCCATCCAGGGAAAAGTATCGGAATCAAATTTTATATTCATAAACTGAGTAGGGAACCAGATTATTCCCAATACAATAACAACCAGCAGGAGCACCAGAAAATACCTGCTCATTACATCCCACCCGTTGCCAAAGCTACCACCGAAGGTAGGCTCAATCTTTTTTTGATTTTGTGTTTCCATTGTATATATATTAAATACAGTAATAATTTATCCCAAATTTAATAACTGTCCTTTTGCCGGCTTTCATACCAAAGTAGTGATTTAAAATTATCCTACTTAGGTATGCATCTCAATACTTTAGTTGTGTTTAGTTTTGTTTTCAATCCGTTCACTTTATTCATAACTTTACTGCATGATCACTATTCCGGAAATAGCCGTTTTCATTCTTTCTCTTGCCATTGCCTCAGGGGGCATTCTGATATCATCGCATTTAAGGACTACCTATAAGGCCGGTTTCATGTCATCCTTGTTGTTCTTTCAGGTGTTCTGGTTTACCTTCGGTTTTTATGTGCCCTGGGGGCAAATCATTATTGTTACAGTCCTTGAGCCAGTAATAGAACCAAAAAATCTTGAGAAAATCACTTACATTACTCTTTTACTGGGCTCTCCATTCCTGGTTTTTGCCTGGCTGATGTACCTGAAGCTCACCCGGGAAATATCAAATATGAAGTTCAGTAACAGGTTAATCATAGGATTTCTCGCTTTTAATTTCTTCTGCATTCCAGGCATTATATACCTGATTGCAAAACTGACCGGCATCCAAGCCGCTGTCCTGGTGAAATATGCTGTCATCATAACAAGTCTTTTGTACATTATCGCAGGCATTTACTTCCTTGGGGCCGGCAAAAGAAAAATGCTCATGCTCTATCATCAGGATGTCAGAACCATGACCTTCTGGCTGCTGGTGCTGATGGCAGCACAGCATATTTTATTCTTTTTTTCCGATGCCCATGCTTATGTAAAACTTGCATTCATATTACTTTTCTTTTGCTTTGGCGGTTTTATTCCTGTATTTTTCAGGTACCGGGCCGATCTGTCGAAACTCCTTATTTCTTCCGAGGATAACGTTTCGTTCGACCGGTTTTGCGAAAAATTTGAAATATCAAAAAGAGAAAGGGAGGTCATTCATGAAATTTGTGCCGGGTTCACTAACCAGCAGATAGCCGACAAGCTGTTCATCAGTCTTCAGACGGTAAAGGATCACACGCACCGTATTTATGGCAAAACAAACTGCACAAGCCGAGCCCAGCTGATCAGGATGGTGAATGAGAGTACTTAGCCTCATCCCCTGCATCTTTATCTTTATAGCATTATTTCACCAGTATCATTGCCCTGCATTCGGCAAATGAAACTGTTTCCAGCTTATAATAATAAACACCCCCCGGAAGATTTCCTGCATCCCAGATTACTTCATAGCATCCCGGTTTCATTTCCTCTTCTACCAGAGTTGCCATGAGGCGGCCAACTGTGTTGTAAACTTTCAGTGTTATAAGATCTGTTGCCGGAACCCGGAATTTGACACAGGTACTCCGGCAGAATGGATTGGGGTAGTTCGTTCCCGATAAAAATAAACCTTCTGTGTTAACTGTATGGGAATGATCGGAGGTGATACCATCATACCAGTGCATCTGCCTGAGGAATAATCCTCCCTGCAGAACACCGCAATGACTGGCATACCAATTGCCTTCCCCATCATATATTATTTCAGGAGCATGTGCGTTGGTATGTCCGATGATATCAGCATTGGTCCATTTATTCCATCGGGTTGACCGGAAAATATCAGTTCCGACATACCCGGGATGTTCCCAGTTCTCCATATCTTCGGTTGGAAGATCGTAAGGCCGGGGGCCGATGAAAAGGTAATAATATTGACCCCGGTTCACCACAAAGGGCGATTCGGTATTGCCGTATGTGGTACCGCTATGGTAATCGACATAGGCAATATTCCGCTCACTCCAATTGTAAAGATCATTGCTGGTCCTGTATGCAACAACATAATAACCTCCCGATGAATCGTATGTAGCTGTATAATACATGACCCAGCACTGCTCCTTCTCCAGCCATAATACCATCGGATCGCGGGCCTGTATGCCATCCCGGAATAAAATCCGGTAATCCGACCAGTTAATAAGGTCAGGAGATGTCCGAAGGCAAATCTCATAACTGTCCAGCGGCCCTCCTCCGCAGTAAAACATGTAATAGGTATTCTCATGATAAATCACATGAGGAGCCCAAAGGACATCGCCCTCGTGCAACGACTCGTAAAACGGAGGATCCATCTTATTCCACGAACCCGGGACCACCGCCGCAGAATTTGCATGTCCAAAATAATTTACATGGTTTACGATACCCGAATAAGGATCGGGATATACGATACCGAACATGTGCCAATATCCGTCTTCATCGCTTATAAAACAATGATCGTTCACATGCCAGTTGACTTCCGGAAGATAGTCGGGTTCGGCATTATAGGTTTCAAATGTGATCAGCGGCTGATCCTCATCGATAAAGGGATATTCCCCGGCCCAAAACAATCCGGGTTGAAGTTGCCAGTTGTGAAACAGCACGCCATCGTTCCCTGTGTAGAAAACCTCAAGTCTTCCATCCTCATTCAGTGCCGCAGTTATTTCATATGCAGCCCATCCACACTGCTCTCCTGCATCCCATCCATCGTTGACAGCGATTTGCCATCTATGATATAAATAATTGTTGTCTGCTGTATAAAACACTTCCATCCGGCCGTCCTGATTTGCAGTTGCTAACACCTTACGGGCATAACCGGCAAAGACAGCATGACCGGACCAGCCGCTGTTCACCGCAACCTGCCATTTATGCCGTAATGTGTCGGCGGTGTCGATAAAAAAAACTTCCAGCCTGCCATCCTCGTTACGGCAGGACTCCAGATCCTGTGCAGGTATGGAAAAATAATTCCCATCCGACCAGTCACCTCCCGGAGCCAGTTGATATTTATGGTAAAGCGTATCACCTGAAATGGTATAAAATATTTCCATCCGGCCGTCCTCATTCCTCCCTGCTGTTACTTTCTTTGCATAATCTGCCCTTTGTACATCATCCGACCAGGATCCAGGTGACAACTGATAACGTTGTATTAACCTGTTGTCGGTTGTAATATAAAAAACATTTATCCTGTCTTCACCATCGGTAACCCAATCGATAAACTTTACTTGCGCCGCAAATTTTTCCGCATTGGTCCATTGGTATTCCGGGAGTGTCTGATACCGGCAGTACAGCGTACCATCCATACAAGTGTAAAAAAGCATCAGGGATTCATCTGCATGCTTGCAGAGAAGGAGTCCGGACACGGAGTCTGAGATCCATTCATCGGTTGACCAGCCTTCACCGAATGAATGTTGCTGCCTGTGATACAGTTTGTTGATCGTATCAACAAAAAACAGCTCAATGCAACCGGAAGCATTCTTCCCGGCTGCTATCCGTGATGATGCATTAACCGGTTGGATTGCAGAAATAGCTATCCAGAACGATACTATAATAATTCTCAGAATCCGTGTTTTCATTTTATGGGAATTGAATTTCAGGTTGCAAAGTATTCCGACAGGGTTGAGGTTGTAATGGACATCGTTGGATTATCGCTGGTATAACGAATGTTAACCACAAACCTTATCTCCGGTTTTCATTGAAATACACCGGTTCGGTTTATAAATTGCTTATCACCTCCGGTTTTGCGTATTGTAAGAGTTCCTGTAATTTCCGGGCCGTCTTTCAGTGTCTTTTCATTGACTGTTACAGCTTCCCTGGGTCCCTTTTTCTTATTCAGGTTCCACATGTATTCTCCCGTTGCATCCATATAAATCCTTTTCATTGTCAGGTTCAGATCATAACCAGCAATTTCCCCTTTAAGATAATCTTCGGTATTCACGATTTCCCTGCCCCATGAAGAACCATGAACGATTTGCCAGATCCCGTCCGATTCCAGCACAGTAACATCATGGAACTCTCCGGCCAGGTACAGATCAATGTCATGTTCCACCATCACCCTGTAAAATTCGCTTTCTTTCCCTTTCTCTAGCATCAGCCGGCTGGAAGAACGTGACTTATTTTCACCCCATACCGGTATGTGACCCTGGACAATTTTAAATACAGCATCGGCGTTGTCATCAAGGACTTTCCTAAACCATTGCAGCTGTTCGCCGGTCACATCAAGATGCATGGAGTCATCAATCACCTCAAATGTTTCGACGGTTATAACCAGTAAATCACCTTCACGTACGAAATAAGCCAGTCCTTTTTTATTCACGGGGCCGTTCAACGGCATGTTAAGGTTCTCGCAATAGGCTTTTTCAAGGAATGGAATTAACTGAATCTTGCTTTTTGGCCAGGGATCGTCACCCAATTCGTGGTCACCAACGGCTGTATAAAACCTGAACTTGTGTTCATGCATACGACGTAACCAGGCTTGATAATAGATGGATCCCATGTGTTTTACGCACGCAGGACTATCCCACCAGTGTCCGTTCACCAGGTCGCCAGCCACCAGCACAAAATCAGGATCTTCCAGCACCACCTGGTTCAGAAAATAGTTCACGGCGGAATCATATCCCGGACACGGGTGTGGAATATCGAAGTTGAAAAAATCAGGGAAACTGATAAATCTTAAGCATTTGTCGTTTGAATCCTGCTCTCTTTGCTGTGCACTTATCGTATTGCAAAAGCCGGTCAGTGCCAACGCCATCAAAAGAAAAGTCGTCTTTTTCATCAATACCCGATTTTTATTATGATCTCTGTATGTAAAAGCTTGTTAACCTTCAGGTAACAAAGATGCGTAAATTTATAAAGAGTCACAATACAGAATGTCTTTATAAGTACATATAATGACTGTCCGCATTCGTACGCATGCCGACCGCCAGCGTGCTACTTACTTCATAAAACTGAGCCGGTTGATCCTTTTATATAATTATATATCAGCATATTACAGACTTTGGCACAGTCATTGATAAGGAAGCCTGTAAACAGCACCAACTTAAAAAACTATAATATGAAAACAAAAAACTACTTACGGAATGCAGCTTTAATGCTGATTATGGTATTTCCTGCATATTTTGCTAATTGCCAGGGTGAAAACGATAGTGCATATAGCTTTAAACGCGAAAAGGCTGAATTTGCCGGGGCCGGATTCTGGATCGATGCCGTTGTGGTCACGCCTGCGGAGGACAAAACGGAGAAGGAACTCTTGGCCGGATTTGGATATTATATTGAACCGGTTGTTGTTACTTATGCACGCAAAACGAATGTTTCCCTTGACAAGATGGGTATAACCAATACGGTAATAAGCATGTCATCTGCATCTGATAAAGATATCAACACATTACAGGTATCACTGCTTGGCAGATAGAAGCAATGATCCTCAGGTTCTGAAACGGAAAGGATTACCTGAAAAAGAACAAGGGTTTCTGTATATAGGTTTGACAATGATTAATGCAAAGAGGCTGAAAATATTTCAGTCTCTTTGCATTTTAATCCTGGAACCAGTTGTTATTTGCAAATAGTTTTTTATTCCAGTATATTTTTATATCGAAAAAATAATTAACTTACCGACGGAAAATCCTGATGATATTCAGTAAACAATTTAATACTTATCTAAAATGAAAACACGTATTGCCGGATGGATGTTTGTTGCTCTTGTTACCGCATTATTCGTTTCATGTGATGGAGACGATGATGATGACAGGGACAAATTTATCGGTACCTTTCAGATCAGTGAAACCTATACATTAGAGGGTGGAGGATCCGGAACGGACAACTATAGTATTACCATAGTAAAATCGAGCAACAAGGATCAGATCATTATTAATAACCTGGGGAACACCATTAACGTCTTTGGAGCCCAGATGAGTGTTATTGCAACTGTTAATGGCAGTGCATTAACCATTGCCACGCAATCCATCTCCGTTGGATCATACTCGATTACGGTTTCCGGTTCAGGTAACATTAGCAATACCTTGCTAACTATGAATTATAATATTGTCGGACAGTGGTCAGGTCAATGCCAGGGATTTAAACAATAATTTGCCTGATTTTCGTTTGCTCTTCAGCAAAGTTGAAGCATATCTTGCTCATTTTTGTCTGAATAACGGATTCAATACAATTTAAGACCATCTGAAGTAAGTATTTACTGCAGGTGGTTTTTTTGTGGTCGATTATGTACAGGGATACAGTAAGAAAATCTTTACAGGCACAACATGAATTCAAACATATACCATCCGGAATCCCAGCCTTTTTATTAACCCTTTATACTCTGTGTTCATTTTTCTCTCAACGCTCCTTACGTCTTTGTTGCTTTGCCACATTTCTAAATAAAGAATATCCAGTACGGTGCTCTGATTAAAATCCACTTTCTTGTTATACCCCGAAATGCACAAAGCATTGGTCTTTCGTATGAAATTCTTCAGTAGTCTTTTGTCTAAATTCAGTGCACTGCAGCTGCCAAAATGCACAATTTTGTTGCTTAGCCTGTTTTCACAGATCTCTGCTATCTCATCGAGGGTGATCAAATCCTTTCCAAACAATATTGTGTTGGGATCTCCGTGAAATGCCAGGTATAAGATGGAATACTTATAGTACTTCTTAAAGGGATACTCCTTTAAATATTTAATAAATTGCTCTCTTACAGAACAGTTACGATGGATGCTCTTGATTGAAAAACAATCATTCAGATAATCAAGGGTTGACCGGATGCTCATTTTTATCCTCAAATCCTTCTCCCAGTCGCCTTCAAGACAAAATATATCCTTATGATATTCCTTGGCTATTTTCATAGGTGAAAGATATGCATAATCATAAAATTGTGTAACTGCAAATTTGATTTGTTTACTTTTTTTCCCAAAAAGATTTGCAGGCCATGTTTTCAAGCCACTTAGTATTGAGGGCACTGTTTATTCATTAACTCAGATATTATTTAATTGATTGTAAACACATTACGGCTATCTTTTCTGAAAATATCAATCAGAAAATACGTTAACTTACAAATTGAATTTGAATAGATAACAAATGGACAATCCGGTAAATATCTGCCGAAAAGTGTGTTTACCTTCAATGAAGCACAACCCAGTTTTCCGGTTGTCCGCTATTCAGAAAGGCTTCGCCATCACATTGTAGCGGATCTGCATCCCGTTCCTGCCGTGTAATGATAAAGTCCTGCCGCGAAACTGCGCCCCTGGCAATATAGGAAGCAAAGACGGCATCCTGCATGGTTTCGAAATAGGAAATCATTCTTGGCCCTGAAGGCGTATTGACCCATACGGCAACATCAAAATTATCTGCATGCTCGTTCAGATCTTCATAGTACATTCGTGCATATCCAAGCAGCTCGCCGGCCTGAACTTTTTTCCCTTCCTGAATGGCGGATGATAGCAGATCGCAGTGGAACAATACAATCAAAAAGGCCGGCTGATCATCCGGGCAAATATGGATCTGCTTGTTTTTTAGTCCTATACTGATTCCGTGTCCGTCATTCGGCACCGAAATTATGGTTCCGGTTACCGGTGCAAATAATCCAACTGTGTTATTTTCCCTGTAGGCCTCATATGGAGCGTAATAATGCTTCATGCTTCTGCATGTCTCAAAGCCATCGGTGGAACTGTGGCCAATGCCGGAACGGAATCTTGAGATCCTTTCAATTACCGTCAGGTCCATGAAGTCTTCTGTTATAAATTCCGGAATACCGTTGGCATTAATATCATACGTCACACAATTGCCTTTGCTGCCGGTCAATAATCCTTCCTGCTTAACAGTGCCGGTTGTATCGGCCACCTGGTAGTGACCTGAAAAACTATGTCCGTCCGGTGAAAAAACAATAAGGGCAGTAAAAGCTTCACCCGTAAAGGTATTGGCTGTCAGCAGGAGTGTATCACCCGTAGCCGTCCCGGTTCCATCCACCAGTATATCGGTTTGCGTTGTAAAGGTTACTTTGTTTCCGGTTTGTACCAGGATCATCTCCGTCTGCAGGATATTCAGGCAATAGATGCCGGAGTGATCCCTTTCTTTCTTTTCCTGTTCGCAGGTGATGCATGCCGCTTCAATGAGAAAAACCAGCATAATGAACCTCATGTATGTCATATTCAAGACCTCCTGAATACTTTTTGGTTGATCCGATATTGCCTTCCCATCATTGACGGAATAACGGTAAAAGGATAATTTTTTTTCCTAAATATAAGGAATTTTCAGTTTATTTGCAGCCTTTCGGGAATCTTCCCTTTCCGGCAATGCCAACAGTGCAAATTTCAAACCTATAAGCACAACTTTCAGATTAACCGGTCTGTACTTTTATTTTTCTTGTTTTATCAGGTTAATATAAAAAGCATCCCGGGATTCTTCGGAAGTTTAGATACCCGATACAATTTTCCGAACAGGAATCTGTGATCGATAAATTTTCTATTTTTGCACATCATGGGTAAAACAATAGGAATTCTGACCTCGGGAGGTGACACCCCGGGATCCAACGCAGCCATCCGGGCACTAGGAAAAGCTGCCATCACGAATTATAATATGGAGTTAATCGGTTTCCGCGATGGTTTCCGGGGATTGATGGAAAACCGCTTCGTTGTGCTCGACAACAAGATGCTGTCCGGTATCCTTACCCTTGGCGGTACAATCCTGGGCACATCGCGTGAAAAGCCGTTCAGAATGAATGTCGACGGTCAGGAGAAAGACATGACCACCGTCATTATGGAGAACTATCACCGCAACAAACTGGATGCGCTTGTCTGCATCGGCGGTAACGGAACGCAAAAGAATGCGTACCATCTTGCCAAAAGAGGTTTGCATGTCATAACCCTGCCAAAGACCATTGACAATGACGTGGCCAAAACAGATGTAACCTTTGGATTTGACACAGCCATGAGCATAGCCACGGAAGCCATTGACAAATTACACAGTACAGCCAGCAGCCACCACCGGATCATTGTGGTTGAGATCATGGGTCATAAGGCCGGCTGGCTGGCGTTGAGCGCCGGCATCGCAGGAGGAGCCGACGTTATTCTTATACCGGAACTGCCCTATACCATCGAAAAGATCGCGGAATCGATACTGGAACGAAAAAAGATGGGAAAATCATTTTCAATCATTGCCGTTGCTGAGGGTGCGATGTCGCATGATTTCAGCAAAATATATTCCGAATTGCAGCAAAAAATAGAAACCGCAGGGGACGAAAACAGCAAGAATAAACTTATGCAGGAAAGATCCGAACTTGACATCCTGAACACCTCCAACACCCTCCGCCTGGCAAACAAACTGGAGGAGCTGACAAAACTCGAGGCAAGGGTAACCATCCTCGGTCATTTGCAGCGCGGAGGCACACCGTCAGCTGCCGACAGACTTCTGGCAACCCGCATGGGAACAGCCTGTGCCAAATTCATTGAAAGGGAAGAATACGGTGTGATGGTGGCATTGAAAAAAAATAAAATTATTACCGTCCCCCTTGAAGACGTCGTCAATAAAACAAAAAAAGTCCCGGTTACCCATCAGTGGATCAAAAGTGCCCGAAGGGTTGGTACGTGTTTTGGCGATTAGAAACTACGGTTCCGCCTGCCTGGGTTTCACTTGCTTTTATCATGGCTGACCCAGATCAGGGCTGACGTATCATAACCCAGATCACGTGCTGTTTTAAGGTATTGCAGTCTGGTTTCATCGGGGATTGTAGTTTGACGCGACAGTATCCACAGATATTTCAGGTTTTTCCCGGCAATCAATGCATACTGGTAATCATCATCCAGGGCAATGACATTATAGGGTGAATAAAAAGGACCAAAAAAAGATACCTTCAACCTTCCTTCATCGGGCACCCCTGCCGGTCTTGCCTTGCCTATAGCCTGTTTCCATTCACCGGTCACATAATTGAATCCACGGTTGTCCACCTTGATGCTCCCGTCTTTGTTCAGCGTATATTCTGCCGTAGTATTGTTGAGGTTACGTTCGAAACGAAAATCCATACGGGCTATCTCATACCATCTTCCAAGGTATTTCTCTGTATCAAATGGTCTCACAGCTACGGCCCCCCTGGGAATGGTCGCACATGATTTACAGGCAAAAAGGGTCACTAAAGCCGACGCTGTTAAAACAAAAATGCTTTTCATGGTTTTTTATTTAAAAGTAACAGGTTTTTTTCTTGATTGCCAACTTTCTTTATGGGAAAAGATCTTTTAACCTGATCAAAGTTTTACCGGTTATGCAAAACCTACATACTTTTCAAAAGAGAATGCAATCCCTATTCAAAAATGTTGACCTTTTCCAATACAATATCTTCCTCAAAAAATAATTTGGATACTGCCTGAAAGTATTCTGTGAAATCAGAGACCAGGAAGCGATGCTGTGGCTGGTTGCCGGAAGGCTGATTCATAAGATTATTCATCTCTAAAATGGCATGCAGTGCATTTGCGACAATCAGGGAAGAATCAATTACGTCAACCTGGAAATTATAGAACTTTTTTATCTGATTTTTAATGATTGGATAATGCGTACATCCAAGTATCAGCGCTTCAATATTATCAAGTTCAGGTTTGGATAAATAGCTTCGTATAATGGCATTGCTTATATCATCAAAAATAAAGCCTTCCTCGATCATAGGCACGAGCATAGGTGTAGCAACTGAGGTTACCGATAGGTGAGGATTCCCTGCGATAATTTTACTTACATAGGTTCCGCTGTTAATGGTACTTTTTGTCCCGATGACACCGATGCGTTTGTATTTATTTTGTGATGTAACATATTTAACAACAGGATCAATTACATCTACAACCGATGCCTTGTTATCAGCTTCTCCGATGATTGTTTCATAAGCATTCGCTGAAGCCGTGTTACATGCCACTACAATTATTTTACAATCCTGCTCAAGTAAATACCTGGTTATCCGGGTAGAATAACCCGTTATGGTCTCTTTGGATTTATCACCATAAGGCAGGTGTATTGTGTCGCCAAAATAGATCAAACGTTCATTAGGCAAAACCTGTCTGATAGCATTAGCCACAGTCAGCCCACCAACACCTGAATCGAAAATCCCAATTGGTCTTTCATCGGATTGAATCATAGCAAAATCTAAATGATAAATTGTACAATAAAGTTACAACGATCAGCAAATTTTTACAAATTACTATTTTAATTTCACGTATTTGCTGATTTTTCATAAATCAGGAATATAAATTGTAAAAAAAGACTATGAATAACTTAATAGTGCAATTAATAATTAAATTTGTTTATGCCGGAAACTGGTTGGTCGTTTACAAAGATGATGCATTAAATTGTCTTATAGGATTAAATAAGATCTTAAGCAATTTCCAACCAAAAACTAATTAAATGGATACATCAGATTACCATCCTTTATTATTCCGTAGACAATACCTGATAACACCGTTTGCTTTCAAATGTCCTTTTTCCTTTAACAGAGAAGAAATCAACAACGAATATATATTACACTATCATCCAGATCTTAAGTTTACAAAGGTATCCAATCATAATCAAAGCTTAATATTGTTAGGCGATATTTACGATTATCTCGATCCTAAGGCTGATAATAGCAGCATTTTAACCCGACTTCTTGGTAATGATTTTCTTTCATTGGTTGAAAAGACTTACGGTTTTGCGGGTCGATTTGTGCTGATATGCTCAGAGCGGAATGGTATTAAATTGTTTACCGATGCAGTTGCACAACGAAAGATATTTCATACAACGAAGGAAAATCAGGGGTTCTGTTCTTCCAATCCTCATTTATTAGCCCAGGTATTAGGATTTGAAAAAACCGCGAATACATGCTGGCTTGAATACTATGCTTCGTATGAGTTTGAAAAGAAATTCAATTCGAACATCGGGTATTTTACGCTATATGATGAAATCAGACAAGTCATTCCCAATCATTACCTTGACCTCAACAATAACAAGGCAATTCGATTTTGGCCCATGAAGAAGATAAATAAAATTGATGACAAGGATATTGTCACTCTCTCTGCCCAAATGATCAAAGGATTTATGACTTCCGCAGCAAACCGTTATCCCTTGATGGTTCCGGTTACGTCAGGAGGCGATAGCAGAATAATCTTAGCGGCAACAAGAGATCTTACCCACAATGTTTTTTATTACATCAATTACATGGATGAAATCAAAAATAAACCGGACATGTGGGTACCGGAGAAACTCTTAAAAAAGCACAACAGAGAATTTCACGTGCTTTATACTAATGAACAGGAAATTAACGAAGAATTCAAGAAGATCTTTTATCTCAATAATCCTTTCCCAAATGTTCAATATTTAGCAGTGATTTATAATTACTATCTCAATTATCCTGAAATGGTTAATACTCCGGGGGGAGTTATGCCTATCATTAAATCTTTATTCACTTCCACCGAAAAGAACATTTCGGGAAAATTCCTGGCTCAGCTATACAAAGTTGACAGATTTTCTTGTGCTTCATTGTTTTATAATGACTGGTTGGATGAGTTTAACAATGAATGCAAAGCATCAGCAATTAGTCTTTTTGATCTGTTATATTGGGAGGAAAGAACCTGTAATTGGGCAGGGCAGGTAGTTCAGGACAAAGACATAGCTCAGGAAGAGTTTATTCCTTTCAATTCTCATCGCTTAATCACCACCATGCTCAACTACACAATGGAAAGGAGAAGGAAGCCGAGATATGAGCTTCATTACGAACTGATCAGAAACTTATGGCCAGAGCTACTGGAAATACCTTTTAATCCCTCTATGAAAAGTACCATAAAAAGGGAACTCCTCAGTTTAGGTATCTATGAACCTATATATAAGCTTAGAAAGATCGTTTTAAGCTTATCCTGCAGAAAACCAGCGTGATGATATTGAAATACCAATCCGTTAACGTTAAAAAGCAGTTTTAAATCCAATTAATTTTCATATTAAAAATAATATAGTTAACTTTAACTGCCTTAATTAATTAATTATATCATCTCAATCATCAAACATAACGAAAAATACAAAGGACTTTCATTTTTGATAGGCTAAATAAGTTTTATTTTCAAATCAAGCTTTACTAATTCCAAAACTATGTTTAAAAAACTCGCATTAATCTTTTCCTGCCTGCTTGTCTGTGGGATTTCAGTTACTGTATCCGCACAGCAGCAGGTCGTCGCCAACGCGGGAGGTGAAGGCAGTGCTGCCGGCATCAACCTGCAATGGACACTCGGTGAATGCGTCACGAAAACTTCCGAAACGATTGCCGAAACACAGCTGACACAGGGATTTCAGCAGCCTTCGTACGAAGTGGAGACCATCATCGAAGATCCAACCCTCTCATTTGCACTGGAAGTATTTCCTGTACCTGCTTCTGACTTTCTCACCATAAGAGCCGGAGCCGGCGGATTACCCGGCCTGTTGGCTGTTGTGTATGACCTGAACGGTAAGATCATTATTCAACAGGATCTGTATGCCGGAGAAAATCAGATTGACATGAAGCCATTTCCGGCCGCACAATACGTGCTGAATATAACCGATAGCAACGGTAAATTATTAAAATCAATTAAAATTGTAAAAAAATAAAATCGAACTGTCATGAAAAAAATATTTGTATCATCCATTATAGCCATTATTGGTGTTGTTCTGTTTGCTCAGGCGCCGGAAATGCTAAATTACCAGGCTGTGGTAAGAAACAGCAGCGGTGAACTTATCAAAAGCGTCTCCGTGAATTTCAGGATAAGCATTTTGCAAGGCACGGAAACGGGGACGGCTGTATACACCGAAACACATAATGCCACCACCAACGCGCAGGGGCTGGTGAACCTGAAAATAGGGAACGGAACAAGCGCTGAAAACTTTGCTGATATCAACTGGTCTTCCGATGCCTATTTTCTGAAGGTTGAAATGGATCCGGCCGGCGGTACATCCTATTCTCATTTTTCCACTACCCAGTTGTTGTCGGTGCCCTATGCACTCTATTCCAAGAATGCAGATATGCTTGACGGAAACAGCAGTTCTTTTTACAGAAATGCAGACAATATTAACGCAGGCACACTGGACAATGCCCGTTTCTCGGCATACGGTGATCTCGGTGATGAGGGCCATCTCGACAACAACGCCGCAGCGGACATTCTGACACGTGAACAGGCAGACGGAAGATTCATTACCGGGATAACCACATCTTCCACAAGCGGACTGGACGGCGGAGCAACAGAAGGAACTGCAACCTTAACGGTCGACCCGACTGATTTCAATGCAATTCCCAAATCAGTTTTTAATACTACCACTGTTTGGGATATAAGTAATACATATACGACCATTGCTTCAACCTCTATTACCATTCCCAGGCCCGGTTATGTTGTAGCTGTTGGTGGAACCACTCCATTTTTTTCCAATAAAAGCGTAACAAATAACCAGACAAACCTGTACCTGGGCGTAGTTAGTACGTCCGGAGGCACTCCAGCAAACTATTCTTACGGTGAAATTGAATACAATGCTGATGGTAATGGACATCCCGCCGAATCCATATCCGTTGTTGATGTGATGTATTTTGGCACATCCGGATCCAAAACGATTTACTTAAAACTAAGGACTGGAGCAGCTGAAGATTTGTTGAATGCACTTCATTCTTATCTTACTATATTCTTTATCCCTGAGTAATAAATTCTCCATTGATTGCTGTAACATCAACCTGTTTACTGCAGGCACAAACGAATTCGATCTACTGTGGGAAAGGCGTTTATCCCCGTATGCTGAAAGGAACAGCTTGATGTTGCAGCTTCCTCCGGATGTTTCAGGAGATTTTCTGCCCCTTGACGGGTCCCGTGCTGATTGACGATTGTGTTGTCAGACTTCATTATGCACTGATTTATTGTTGCATTTTTAAAAAGATTTAACTGGTTTCCGGCAGGATGTCGGAATCTGAGAATTCAATCATGACCGACCGATAATCGGATTAACGGAGTTTTACAACTATGTAAGTTATTTTTATATTTGTGTGAAATCCGGTTTTCATGAAAAAGCCCGCACTTCACTGGCAGATCATACTGGCCATTATCCTGGCAATACTCTTCGGATGGCTTCTTCCCGGGCAGATCAAATACGTCTCCTGGATGGGGATCGTGTTTATCCGGGCATTGAAGATGATCGTTATACCTCTGGTATTAAGTTCGCTTATCTCGGGTGTGGCCAATGCCGGTTCGGGCAGATCACTCGGCCGGTTGGGTATCAAAACCGTTGCCTATTATATATCGACAAGCCTGCTGGCCATTCTCACCGGTTTGCTCCTGGTCAACCTTATCCAGCCAGGAAGAGGACTGGAAAAGGTGCTGGATTCCTTACCCGAAATGCCACAAATAACCCAAAAATCGTTTTCGGATATCCTGATAGAAATTATACCCACCAACGTGTTCCAGGTTCTCTCTGCCAATGATGCCATGCTTTCCATAATCTTCTTTGCGCTGTTGGCGGGCGTATTTATTACCCGGTTAAAAGACGAACACAGGAATCTGCTGACCGGGATATTCAATTCCTTTTTTGAGCTGATGATGAAAATCACTTTTTTTATCATCCGTTTGTCGCCCCTTGGGATATTCGGACTGGTAGCCGTAATAGCAGCTGAGCAGACAGCGAGTCGTGAACTGGTTGCCGGCCTGGGCAGGTACATGCTTACCGTTGTATCCGGTCTTTTCTTTCATTTGCTGGTTACATTACCACTGATTTTGATGATCGTTGGCCGTGTTAATCCCCTTAAACATTACCGTGCCATGGCCCTTCCGCTCATTACAGCTTTCAGCACCGCATCGTCCAATGCCACCTTACCGGTGACTATGGAAACCGTCGAAGCCAAAGCAGGTGTGTCAAATCGTATCTCGGGCTTTGTACTGCCTCTTGGAGCTACTGTGAACATGGATGGTACAGCTCTTTATGAGCTGGTGGTGGCCGGATTTATCGCCCAGATCTATGGCATCGATTTTTCTTTCGGTCAGCAGTTTATACTGGTGGCAACTGCCCTGCTGGCATCGGTTGGCGCAGCTGCAATACCCATGGGAAGCCTCGTAACCATGTCCATCATTTTCACGGCTATAGGTCTTCCGCTCGAAGCCATAGCATTGATATTGCCACTTGACCGGCCGCTGGATATGCTGCGTACCACCACCAACGTGTTCAGCGATACCTGTGGAACCGTAACGATTGCCTCGTCTGAAGGCGAAGTGTTGGCTGTTAAAGGATAACGGTTTGTAAGCCTGCACATTCCTGTTTTCCTCGCTGAATAGTTCCCCCAAACTGAAAATTTTACTAATATTGAAGTCCGGAAAGTAATGCACATAAATTATTCGATGGACAAAAAATGGCAGATACAAACCATATCGGATTTAACAATGAGAAATACCTTAAGGAGCAGACTTCAGCTATTCTTGAGAGGGTAAACCGGTTTAACGATAAACTGTACCTGGAATTCGGAGGTAAGATATTATATGATTATCATGCAGCAAGGGTATTACCGGGCTTTGATCCGAATGTTAAAATGCGGCTGCTGCAGATATTAAAAGATAAGATCGATGTGATCTTATGCATTCATGCCGGCGATATTGAAAGAAAAAAAGTCCGGGCTGATTTTGGAATTACTTATGATGCAGATGCATTAAAAACCATTGATGATTTAAGGGAATGGGGCATTGATATCACCGCAGTGGTTATCACGCGTTATCAGGATCAGCCACCTGCAAAGGTTTTCAAAAACAAACTTGAGCTCAGGGGAGTTAAGGTATACCTTCATTACCCCACAATCGGATATCCAACCGATGTTGACCTGATTGTAAGTGATCAGGGATATGGTGCAAATGAATACATAAAAACCACCAATCCCATTGTTATCGTTACCGGGCCAGGGCCAGGCAGCGGTAAGCTTGCCACCTGCCTGTGCAATCTATACCATGAGTATAAAAAGGGAGTGAAAGCCGGCTATGCAAAATTTGAAACCTTTCCCATCTGGGACCTGCCTATCGATCATAAGGTAAATGTTGCCTACGAAGCTGCCACCGTTGATCTGAAAGATGAGGTGCTGATCGATGAGCATCATTTGAGAGCCTATCATATAAAGACGGTGAATTATAACCGTGATATCGAAGCCTTTCATTTGCTGAAAAGGATCATTGAAAAAATAACCGGCGGTGAATCAATGTATCAGTCCCCTACCGATATGGGTGTTAACCGTGCAAGTTCAGGTATTGTGAACGATGCAATCATCACCGAAGCCTCACACCAGGAGATCATCCGCAGGTATTTCAGATGTGCAGTCGAATATGCCATGGGACTGGCCGATAAGAATACCCTGAACCATGCTGTAAAGATCATGAATAAGATAGGAGCCAAGGTGGAAGACAGGAAAGTGGTAATGCCGGCAAGAAAAGCCGCAAAAGATGCTGAAAAGAGCGGGAAAGGCAATGAAGGAATCTTTTGCGGCGCTGCTGTTGAATTGCATGACGGTACCATCATAACCGGCAAAAACTCGCCCCTGATGCATGCCTCTTCAAGCCTGGTTTTAAATGCAAGCAAACACCTGGCCGGAATTCCTGATAACATGTTCCTTCTGCCCGAAAGCCTGATTGATTCGGTTACTTACCTCAAAAAGAATATTCTGAATGGCAAAATGGTCAGTCTCGATGTAGATGAAACATTGATTGTGCTTGGGATAAGCGCTTTATCCAATCCGGCTGCGAAAATGGCACTGGAAAACCTGAAACATTTACGTGATTGCGAGGTTCATACCACACACATTCCAACACCCGGTGACGAGGCCGGATTGCGAAAATTAAAGGTAAACCTGACGTGCGATCCTGAGTATTCCAGCAAAAGCCTTTTTATCAGCGGAGAGTGATCTTATATGTATGCCTGCACCCATAACGCAGATTTTATCTGACGTGCTGACTGACGGTCGATTGAGAGTTAAATAAATGGTATTAAACCCCAGAGTAAAACTCTGGACTCAAATTTCCGATGCAGAGCATCGGGGAATTAAACCACGTCTTATCGTCCGCCGAAGCGGAACGCGAAGGAGGATTAAACGTTTATCAAACATACAAACGAAACCTGAATCAGTCAAGCCCGGTATTATTGATAATTTATAGTGAGCTATATCAGTTGTCAACGAACCTCTTTGCATCAATATTATGAACTACAATGCCGCAAGCAATCGGGGTATCCTGATTGCCAATAAGATATATTTTTCGCTGTAAACAGTGAGGAACCGAGTTAACGAGTGCGGCGAAGCCAATTGATCCGATCCCGATACAATTTGCTATCGGGATAATTACTCACTTCGTTCGTGAGATAGTTCGGCATTCAGTTTTCAGCCTGCCTGCAGCAGGCAGGTTCGCGAGTACGTTCCTGAAAACTGCGCCTCATTAAAAATTTTAAACTATATTTAAAACCTGTTTTTAGGGATTGATGATAATGTTGCACCTATTCAATGAATATGAATACAAGAGAAATTGAAAGACTGAAATTCAGAAGGCAGTATGTATTAACACCTCTGACTATTGAATGCCCGTTTATGCATAATAAAATGAATATCACTTCGAAATATCTGTTATATGCACATGTAGATCTGTTGTTAACGGAATACTGTAAGGATGATCTGAAACTGCTACTGCTGGGAGATTTATTTGATTCCGAAGATCCCAAAAAGGACAACAATCAAATATTAAAAGATTTGGCTGAGCATGATTTTGAACAATTTCTTGACGTCTTTTCTAACTATTGTGGCCGGTATGTGTTAATCTATTCGCGACAAAACAGGTTGATCGTATTGCACGATGCAATGGCCGCCAGAAAAGTGTTCTATTGTGATCGAAATAATGACTTATGGATTGCCTCTCAACCCTTTGTGCTGGCAAATGTTCTCAATTTAAGTAAAACAAATAATCCTTCGAAAATAAAGTATTATCATTCTAAAGAATATCACCGGTTATCAAACGCCAATGTAGGAGACACCACATACTTTGATGAAATAAAACAGCTGATACCAAACCATTATCTGGATGTTAATGATCATAAAATTATCAGGTATTGGCCTGTTAAGAAGATGGAATCTTTATCATTAACGGATGCCGCCCGAAAATGTTCAAAAATGATTAAAGGCAACATCGAGAGTATTGTATCCCGTTATGATGTTATGATTCCGTTTACAGCCGGTAAAGATTCGCGAACGCTTTTTGCAGCTTCCAGGGATGTAAAGGATAAGATATACTTTTATCTGAATAAACATGCTGGCATCAGTGATAAAAAGCCTGATGTATATATTCCTAAAAAACTATTGGCTGAAGCAGGACTGGATCATCATATCGTTGATACCCATATACCTGTTGATGAGGATTTTGAGAAAGTATATTATGAAAACAATCCTTTTGCATCCAGGTTTTTCCTGCCTGTTATTTACAATTACTACATCAATTTCAGTGAGAAAGTAAATCTGCCCGGTAATTGTGCGGCTAATGGACTTTCATATTACTATAGTTTCAGAAAAAGAACGGCAGAAACAGAAGATCTTGTAAATATTATTGGGCTTAAACGGTTTGGTTTTGCAAGAGAGTATTATGCTGAATGGCTCGCCAAGTGCGCTGACATTTGTCGTGATTATAATATAAGTATAATTAGTTTGTTTTATTGGGAAGAAAGACTGACAAATGGTCTTTTGCAGATTCAATTGGACAAGGATATTGCTCAGGAAGAATTTAATCCGTTCAATTCCAGGAAACTAATATCTTATTATCTGTCAGTAAATCCGGCCTATATAGTACCACCTTATTATATATTCTATAAGGAAATTATCAGACAACTGTGGCCTGATGTGTTAAAAGTGCCTATAAATCCAAGCCTCAGAAATAGTCTTATACGGATGTTAAAAACAATCGGAATTCTTGATGGAATTTATAAAATAAAATATAAGCTAACGCATGCTTGTCGTAAATATTCCGAAAAGGACGGTTAAATCACACCGGCATTGCATGGAATCATTTTTTTCGATCATCATTACTGTTTTCCTCTAATCATACCAGAGATGATAGGATCCGGTTGAAATTTATACGCTGCTTTTATTCAAAAAAATATTTATTTTAAATAATTTCAAAACTTCGTTAAATTCAGGTACTTTACCAGTATTATCCGAATTGTTTTAATACGGGCTAAAGAATATAACATGAAAGATAAAACCAAGCCGTTATTTCACTGGTATGTTGATTGCTCCCTGGGGAAAGAGCTTGTTTTCGCTCTATACACCCGTCCGTGCAGGTATGGCCGATGTGCATTTTGCTCTTTGCCATCCATGTCAGAAGGTGGTGAAATGGTATCAGCCCATGATATTGAAAAGCAAGCCGATTTTATTTTGTCCCATTATACATCGGATCAGTTGAGTGAAATCGGCAAGGTCTCCATTTATACCGCAAGTTCGAGTTTGGATCAGGAATGCCTGCCTACCCGTTCACTGATCTATGTGGCCCTAAAGGTTTGTGATTTTCCAAAGCTGAAAATCCTTTCACTCGAAACCCGCCCTGAATATGTGGAGGATTGGGAACTCAAAGCCCTGAAGAATGTTCTGGGCAATAAAGTGGTTCTTGAGATTGGCATTGGCTATGAAACCTATAATCCCGAGTTAAGAAACGGGATATTAAAGAAAGGCCTGACCACTGAAAAGCTTCGTAACCTTTTAGCATTGCTCTCAGAAAATAAGACGGTTATGAAAGCCTATGTGATGCTGAAGCCTCATTATAGTCTGACTGAACAAGAAGGAATTGTTGAAGCCGTAAACGGTATTAAAGAATTGCATTCTTTCAGCTGTGAGTATAATGTTCCGATATCCATTCATCTGAATCCTACTTATATTGCCCATGGTTGCAGTTTAACCAACGAGATGATAAAATTCGGTTTTCAGCCGCCTGAGTTATCGAGTGTCATTGAAGTGATCAGCGCGGCGAGTGAACTTAAAATGCCTCTGTATGTGGGTTTGGACGATGAAGGTATGGCGATTGAGGGCGGAACTTTCAGAAGTAACGGCTTGAATAAAGAAAAGGCAACGGATGCTATCAAAGCTTTTAACAGGCATCAGGATTTCAGCCAATTGATAAGGGATTCCGGCTATAAAACAATATGAAAATGAAAAAACGACCAGCAACAAATATACAGTTTACTCCCTATGAAATTTCATTGTGTCTGTACGATACCGACCGGACCAAGCAATGGAAACAGGCTATTGAGGATGTTGTAAGAGATGGAGATATCGTTGTCGATGCAGGGGCCGGAACAGGTATTCTGGGCGTCTTTGCTGCTTTAGACCATGCGAAGAGGGTATATTCCGTAGAATTGCAACCGCGTTTTTGCAAATTGATAGAAAACCTGGCGCTAAAAAATGGCGTTTCAGAAAAGATTGTTGTGATAAATCAGGATGCTACGATGGTGGAATTGCCTGAAAAAGTTGATATTGTCATTTGCGAATTGCTATGTACCGGTCAGTTCTTTGAACCTCAGGTGCAGATCATTAATCATCTGCGGAAATACTTTAAACCCGGAACAAAGCTCATCCCCCGGAAAATAGAATCGTTCATTCAGCTGCTCGATGCACATGAAATCCTGTATGGTGTTCGCATTGACACCGACAGCAGGTCATTGTTAATGCCCGATGATGAGCCGGTTTCATCAAAAGTTCAATACGATGAAATCGATCTGACAAAACAAGCAAAGACGTATGTAGATAGCTCAGTGACCATTAAAGCCAGAAAAACCCGCGTTGCCGATGCAGTTGTGATTACCAGCCAGGCAACTTTGTCAGACGATATCATAACAGAAAGGACAAAGTTTTTATACAATCCTGAGGTGATCTATCTGAAAAACCCGATAAACCTTATTAAGGATAAACTCTACGATATACATATTTCTTATCCATATGGTTGTGACACATTGGATGCAATCATTGAAGTTACGGAGTCAAAAATGCATCCTCGGGTTTAATAATAAACGGTTATATGGGTATTGTGGGCACAAGGGAATACTTGTCCAGGTTGGATTGTACAAAGAAATCCCGATGGATTATGATATGTGCTTATGTCCAAGTGTCCACCTGCCTTGCCGGCAGGCAGTCTTGAATCAGCAAGCGAGTGTCATCAAACATGTTTCGAACACGTGTAGGGTACACAATAAGATAGCGGCAGGTCGGGGATTCAATTCCCGGCCAGCCGGAGAGACAGCATCCGGCTCAGGTATGTTACAGGAAGATACTTATGAAATCCGCTGCAGCAACCTGGTTTCTGTTTTTAATGGTTCGCTTGCCCTCACTGTAATTCGTAACGGTACACTGTCCGTATACTTTGCAATTGCCATTTTCATCCGGAGAAAATCCCTTACACACACGCAGCACATCCGGAGATATTTCATCAATGAGCACTATTTTCCCGTCACCGTATTTTAACCGGCCCAGTTCAAACTTGCCATCGATGACATGCAGATCCTTTGATGCAAATTCCCGTGAAACAATTTCAGCAATGCGTTGAACAAGCTCAACGCTCTGTGCAATCTCATCTTTCCGCATGGCACCCGTTGCTTCCAATGCCTCCAGTGTAATGAGGATGTCACTGTCCCCCTTTGTCCATGCCTCAACTACCTGGTGAAGATTCATGCAGGGTCTCACAAAAGGATATCTTCTCCAGAAACTGCCGGTTGCATTATTTCTCCAGGTGAACTCAAGATTCAATAACGGGGCTGATCCGGGGAATTCCGGTGCTTCCGCCGGCATGGACAGCGGAATGGCAGGCTCCACAATCATTTCATTGTCATTGATCGTATCAAGATAA
Organism: Bacteroidales bacterium; assembly: GCA_016928305.1. Lineage (GTDB taxonomy): Bacteria > Bacteroidota > Bacteroidia > Bacteroidales > UBA10428 > UBA5072. The sequence continues at coordinate 13,460 of JAFGKY010000173.1, read as the reverse complement.
TGTGATGGAATGCCCTTCTCCTTCAGCAATGTAAAGAAATGTGTCGCAAACCTGCAGGCAATGGCACCTTTCCCGGCTATGTCACCAACAACCGTATCGTACCCGGGATCATAAACGATTTTCCCGTTTTCAATGTAGCCCGTTGCCCTGTCGGTAAAAACAAACCGGTATTTACCGGCGTACTGTCCTTCGGTTATATTAAAAACATCTTTCGATTTGCCGCGGTAGACAAGATTTTTTTCTTCCATGGATATATTCTTTTGATTGCTGACTGTAAATATACACTTCTGTAACCATTCTGCAAACCATTATAATGGTTTTCCTTTGCTATTCATTCAGTGTTTTGTTTGTCTCTCCTCCCGCCTGCTCTCAGCTGCATTTCTATATTTGTAGCAGGGGATTATTCTTTTTTAAAGATTTCATACCTTTGTCCGTCAGAATCTGAAAGACGTATGGATAATCAACCCATTAAAATCCTGGATTGTGCACTTATTGCAATTGCAACAGGCGAAAAAGCACAAAACCTCAGAGAGCTCAGGGATCAACTGAAAAATGTGCATCCCGGATGTCTTTATTATCATTTCTGGGGAGGTCTTCTGCTTCCCCACTTTGATGACCCGGAGTTTCAGAACGACTTCGCTGTATGGGCATCACGTAACCTGCACGAACCAAAAATTGCAGAACAACTTTCAGTAATCGATCCTAAAGCATACAAGGATATAGAAGATCTTCGTAAGGAAGTGATTGAAATCATTGAAGACCGTTTATCGGAAGCGGAACATGTCCCATGGGCGAAGAACGGCCAAGAATTCCACTTTATACGCTCCCAGACTGTGATTTTCGATACAGGGGTATGTTATAATGATCCTGTGGAATTGCTGGAAATAATTCCCACGATGTCCCTGGGCAGCATATTTTTTCATTTCATTGATTCCCGGCGCAGAACACCCGATAAGAGAAACGATTTTTCTGTATGGCTTGCAGGATTCGGAGACACATACAAAGAGCTGATTGATGAGCTGGATAAAATTGACCCGTATTTTACCACCCTGCATGAACTCCGCCAGGAAATAAATACGGCTTTTCATCATTACTTTAAAGGAGGTGTGTAATGGAAAACCTGCTTGAACAATATGCAAATGTTGTGGGAAATGAAGTGATCGATCACCTGAGACAACTGGCACATCCTTTAAGAGGGATGAAAATCCTTCATATTAATTCCACAAAAGAAGGAGGAGGGGTGGCAGAAATTCTAAACCGTCTCATCCCGTTGAAAAGGGAACTGGGAATTGATGCTGAATGGGAGATCATTAAAGGAGAAAAGGAATTTTACCAGTGCACCAAGAAAATGCATAACTCCCTGCAGGGCAATCGCGACGATATATCTTCGGCATTGCTTTCCACATATGAAAATACGAACTTTCAGAATTTTGAAAGGCTTAAAGAGAAGCTCGAAACGGCTGATGTTGTTTTCATTCACGATCCACAACCGGCAGCATTGCTTCATTTTTGCAAAGAAAGAAAAGGCAAATGGGTATGGCGTTGTCATATCGACGTGAGCCATCCCTATCGTCAGGTATGGAAGTATTTGCGTGAATACATAAAAGATTATGACGCCAGCATATGGTCGCTTTCAGGTTTTGTTCAGCCCCTGTCGCACCCCATGTATTTAATACCACCCAGTATAGATCCTTTAAGTGAAAAAAATATAGACCTCCCGGAAAAGGAAATATCCGATTTTTTGGATTCCTGGGGGATTAACAGGGATTGTCCGTTGTTAACCCAGGTCTCACGATTCGACCGTTTTAAAGACCCCGTCGGTGTCATTCAAAGTTACCGGCTGGTGAAAAACTATGTCCCCGTTCAGCTGGTTCTGGCCGGAGGGGGAGCATCCGATGATCCCGAAGGAGAACAGGTACTACAGGAGGTAAAAGCTTTTACCGGTGACGATCCCGACGTGCACATCCTTGAACTGCCACCGGATGCTCACAGAGCCATTAATGCACTGCAAAGAGGTTCGGATATCATCATACAGAAATCCCTGAAAGAAGGTTTCGGACTGACAGTCACGGAAGGCTTATGGAAAGGAAAACCCGTAATTGGCGGTGACACCGGAGGTATTAAATTGCAGGTTATTAACCATCATTGCGGATTCAGGGTGAGTACTCCGGAAGGAGCCGCTATACGCATCCGCTATCTGCTGAAGCATCCCGAGATTATGGAATCCATGGGAAAAAATGCCCGGCAGTTTGTCCTGGATAATTATCTGATTACCCGTCAGCTGAGAGAATACCTTACACTTGTTGTCGCGTTATTATATGGCTCTGAAGAAAGCATCGAACTTAAGCTACCGGATCAGTGACAGGTAAATATGACAGGCTCACTGAACATATTGCTGGTTGCTTCTGAATGTTTTCCGTTTGCTAAAACCGGTGGCCTGGGAGATGTGGCCGGATCATTGCCTCAGTTTTTGCATCAATCTGGGCACAACATCATCGTTGTTATTCCCATGTATTCATTCATCGACAGAACATCCTATAAGATCGGGACAACCGTGAAAAAAATGGAAGTCCGCATGGGCAGCGAATGCATTACCTGCAGTGTGAATAAAACAAAACTTACAGCAGGCGTACCCATTTACTTTATTGACTATGAGCCCTTTTTCGGAAGGCCCAATATATATCACAACGATGATTTTACCGATTACGCGGATAATCCCAGGCGTTTTACCTTCCTGTCCAAAGCAGCCCTTCAGCTGTGTCATGAACTGAATTTCCGTCCCGATATCGTCCATGCAAACGACTGGCATACCGCAATATTACCAGCCTACCTGAAAAGACTTTACAAGGACGATCCGCTGCTGGGTGATGCAGCCGGCGTTCTGACAATTCATAACATAGCTTACCAGGGCCGGTACGACCGTTCCTATTACGGTTATACCGGACTTCCGGAAGAAGATTTTACTGCGGATAAATTCGAATGCCTTCGTGCTGTTAATTTTCTGAAAGGAGGCATTCATTTTGCCAACATGGTTAACACGGTGAGTAAGGGCTATGCTGCAGAAACAAAAACACCAGCGGGAGGATACGGACTGCATGAATGGCTGAATAAAAAAGGGGATGATTATGTTGGAATCCTTAATGGCGTGGATTATTCGCAGTGGGATCCGGAAAAAGATACATTGATCCCGGCCAATTACACCTATGCAGATATCAGCGGCAAATATGTCTGTAAAAGCATTTTGCAAAAACAATTAAAGCTGAAACGGTCTGAAAAAACTCCTGTTATTGGTATTGTCAGCAGGCTTGTGGAGCAGAAAGGATTATATGTTTTATCGGCATGTATTGAGGATATTGTCAATACCATGGATGTTCAGTTTGCCATATTGGGTTCCGGTGACAATCAGCTGGAAGGATTTTATGGCAGTCTGCCTCAGCGCTATGCCGGTAAAGTCGGATCCTATATCGGATACAACAACGAACTGGCTCATCGGATTGAAGCCGGCAGTGATTTCTTTCTGATGCCGTCGATAACTGAACCGTGCGGATTGAACCAGATATACTCACTGAAATACGGAACACTACCTATCGTAAGGGCGACGGGAGGATTGAACGATACGGTTGAAAATTACAATCCGGATACCGGTGATGGCACCGGTTTTAAATTCCGTGACCTGAGTGGAAAGGCCATATATAACACGGTCGGCTGGGCTTTGGATACTTACCATAACCGGAAATCTCATTTTAAAAAACTCATGAAGAAAGCTATGGAGCAGAATTTCTCATGGGAAGAAAGCGCTGAAAAATACGTTCAATTGTATAACCGGGCCATAGAGAATAAAAAATCCAGGTAAGACATACTTTCCGGATTATTTCAGAATGATGGATTGCAATCAAAAATCCGCCTGGAGTTCCACCGTATTCAATGATACCCGAACAATTCATTACCGCAGCGGACACGCGTTGAAGCTAACCTGCTGAACATGCGGTACTCGATCATGATCTCGTGTGTGCCGTGCCGGTAATATCCCGAAATAAAACTCTGATCGTAGGCGGTGTTGTCAGTAATAATCGTATGCCTGCGGCTGACAAAGCCCTCTGTTTTGGGTGTGTTGATCTCAGGCACTTCTATACTGTATAGCCAGGTATGACCGACCCAGTTGGTAAAATTACCCTGTTTAAAGCCCAGGTTAGGGCAATAGGATATCTACGACTGTCCAGGTAATCCGGTATATCATACCAAAGAAAAACACACGGTCTCTTTTACAAGAATTGCATCCCGTTGCAGGTGATCCATCTGCCCACGATCCATAACCGTATGATCTTTTTAACGGACTTTCCCCTTCAGCAAATCCATTCCTTCATAGAAAAAACACCGGTAAGATACGGAAAATTTCAGCGTGGTAGCAATATCAAACAGGGAACACAATGACAAGATATTTTTTCCCATTCATATCAGGGGAAGGTGCTTTTATACCAAGACTATAAGTCATCAGCAATATTATTAATAATCTTGTAAATGCGCCCAGCATGGTTGGTACTGTTTATCCATTATCTTTCCCCTTGCTTATAATTCTTCAATATTTATTGCAATACAATCATTTTTTTTACATTTATGCATTAAAACAACAGCATAAAATGTTGTTTTAATTATTAAACATTTCTTCAACACAAAAGGAGGTCATACCTAATGAGTCAGTTTATACGCATAATGCCCTGCCTCGACATGCAGAACGGGCGTGTGGTGAAAGGCGTTCATTTTGTCAATATTCGCGATGCCGGTGATCCGGTGGAATGTGCAAAAGCTTATTGCGAAGCTGGTGCCGATGAGCTTGCTATGCTCGACATTACGGCTACCATCGAAAACCGTTCAACCATGCTCGATGTGGTAAGACGTGTTGCCGGGGTGGTTACTATTCCCTTTACGGTGGGTGGGGGTATTTCCGATGTTCAATCTGCTGAATCCGTTCTCAGGGCAGGAGCCGACAAGATTTCAACGAGCAGCGCAGTTTTTCGCAAACCCGAATTGATCCCGGAAATGGTCAGAGCCTTTGGTGCTGAGAAGGTGACGGTGGCCATCGACGTAGATCGCAATCCTGCCATGCCTTCGGGCTATGAGGTATACATCAACGGCGGGAGGACTGCCACGGGCATGGATGCCGTTGAATGGGCCAGACGGGTGGACGGTTATGGTGTGCCTGTCATCCTTCCGACCAGCAAAGCCGGTGACGGAGCGCAAACGGGTTATGACCTTCCGGTCATCAGGGCTATTAAAAAGGAGGTAAAGGCTGAAGTTGTCGCATCAGGGGGTGCAGGTAAGCTGGAACATTTTCCTGAAGCAGTAGAAGCCGGGGCAACCCTATTGCTTGCAGCCTCGGTATTCCATTTCGGGACAATAACCATCCAGGATCTTAAAAACTACCTGAGAAAGCAGGGAGTTAAGGTGAAGGATTGAAGCTCCAAAGAAGCCTTAACGAATGTATCTTCTATACAATGTTTGTGCCTTACCCGGCACACTTCCCTCATATACAGAAAGCCGGTAGATTAAATAATACTTATCATTGCACACTGCTATGCGATGCGTCGTATTCCCTTATCTTTTGAAGTATCCCCTCTTCAGCATCGTCATACATCTGCCGGATGTACTCATCAGAAAAGCTGAACGTGCGTTCTTCAAATTCCATCGTATCCATCCTGTCAAAAAGCACAGCCGTGGCCTGTGCAATATCCTTCCCGTAAATATGGTATGAATCTGCCTGCCAGTTTAATCTGCCTAACCGGACTTCTTTCCCGGTGCGGCGTGCAATTGCATCAGCAATGATTTCCCTGTTAAACTGAATAAATCCGAACATGTTCATAAAGCTGGCACCCCAGGCATCGTTACTCCGAAAACGGATATTGCAGTTCAGCCAGTATACACCGTCTTCATCTTCAAGTATGCGGTACCAAAGGGACTGTAAACAGGGCGGGTCGAAGCAATTCAGGTCCAGGTTCGGCATCCAGGTGATCATCTGCGCCTGACGCGTAAAAGGCTGTTCGCAGAGTTTATTGATAACATGTTCAATCTGGTCAATGGTAAAATAGCCACTGGTTTCAGGACCCTTTTCACCGTTTTCTTTCCAGGTGCCGTATTTCTTCAGTCTGCCATGATAGGTATATTCCCAGCGCGTATCATGAGGATCGTTTATACTTCTCACCCAGTGATCTTTGAAACCTTTCAGCTCAAGCACATATTCTTTCAGTTCTTCAACACCTCCGGGGAAGGCCATATGAATCATTGGCTCTGCCTCAGGCTCTTCAATGGTAAGGTTTAGCGTACAATCCAGACTTTCAGGATCGCCCGGTTTATCATATTGTGTCTTATAACGGGTGCCCCTTTTGTACAATTCAACCAGAGCTCTTTCAAAAGCCATGGCCAGCGTTTTACCCGCAACAGTTATTACCGGTATATTATGCATTGCTAGGATTTTGTTTGCTTAAAGTTAGGTGATAGGCATCTTAATTCAAAAACCGGCCACTGAAAGTTATTACCGTCTTTTTCACATCTATGCATCTAAGATAGATTTCACACATTCATATGTTCTTTTCCCGGCTAACCGGTATATGGCATAGCACAAGGAAGCCTGCTGACGACTAATTATTCAGGTGGTCATCTCTATCGTATTTCTCTTCTCATAAAAGAGATATACGATAAAACAAAACACAGCACACTGGCAGCAATAAGTGCTGTAACCTGCGGCCAGACAAGCAGAACACTCTGGCCGAGCGGGAGGGGGCCGGGGATTGTCCCGTAGACCTGTTCCATGGTCAATGGCATCAGGCTCCGTACAGAAGGCATCAGCAATGTTGTTGTTGCCTCACTGAAAAGCTGGTTGGGTATGATCCTCAGTAAAATAATCTTTAACTCCTCAAACCGCAAGATCTGGTGAGCAGATGCGGCTCCGGAAGGTTCAGCTGCCTTGGTGATGAGGTTAACAATTAAAACATAAAATATGCTGAAGAACAGCCAGATAGCAATACCCGCCAGCGCAGAGGTTGCCGGCTGACGAAATCGTATTGAAAATAAAATCGACAGGTTTAACCAGAAGGCCACATAGACTATGCTGAGCAGGATAAAGAAAATGACGCGCATGAATTCTTCCGGGGTCGGAGGGATCCCGATGATGATGAGGCCCAGTCCCATCACCAGGAAGCCAAGGGAAAACAGCATAACGCTGATGACAATGAGCGATGCGGTAAACTTGGCATTGATCAGGTAATCGCGGTGAATAGGCTGAGAAAGTATACGACTGAGGATTCCGTTGTTCTGCTCGGCATTAACAGCATCAAATCCAAGGCTTATACCCAGCAGTGGACCGAGAAATCCGATAAAAACAAAGAAAGAGGGCAGCGTACCGTCAGAAAGGGTAAACAGCTTCAGAAAGAAAAATGCCCCTTCGGGATCATCAGGCTTCACTGCATCACGCATGTGCGACAGGGCAGTAATTAACGAGCCCATGCAGGTTAGCACGATGATGGCGATTAAAATGATAAAACGCCAGCTTCTCACATGATCGGATATTTCCCTGGATACAAGTACCCGGAAAGGATGGCGGATCTTTTCATCGTTTTTGAACCAATTGGTCTTCCGTGACCACAGGAACAGTCTGTTCAGTTTTGCACATCCGGCTTTCGTATATTCCTGCAGTTTTCTTACACGGTCATTCATGATCTTTACCTCCTTCGAAATAGTGATAATAAATATCATCCAGCCCGTACTCTTTTTTGTTCAGGTAATTCAGTCCGGCACCCGATTCGACAACAGCCCTGGCAATATCAGGAGTTACATCCCCGGAACATTCAATTTGAATCAGTTCATCTGTTGTCCGGACTGCAATGATGCCGTCAATCCCTTTCAATATCTTATTCAACCGGTCGGGTGTATATTTTTTGCGAAAAGCGCCTGCAATACCGACCTCAACAATAAAAGGACTGTTGTGGAATAATTTCTCAGACAGTGTCTGTATATTACCTTCTGCCAGCAACCTGTCATTTACAAACAATCCAACCCGGTCGCATACTTTTTGCACCTGGTGCAGATGATGCGAAGAGAACAGTACTGTCAGTCCTTCCTCCCTGCTAAGCCTGACAATTAACTCCAGGAAATCCCGCACACCGGTGGGATCAATGCCTAGTGTCGGCTCATCGAGTATTATAATCTCCGGATTTTTAATCAGCACGTCCGCCAGTCCTAATCGCTGACGCATACCACGCGAATACTTCCCAACCTTTTTTTTTGCTTCACCGGATAAACCAACCCGGTTGAGCAATTGTTCTGCTTTCTGCGCTGCTTCCCTGGCCGACATACGGTTCAGTTGCGCTGTAAAAATGAGATTTTCCAGTCCGTTGCGGTTATCATAAAATCCGACATCTTCCGGCAGGTACCCCACTTTTCTTTTGACCTCTATGGGCTGCCTGGTGGAATCGATTCCGCACACCCTGACCGATCCGCTGGTCGGTTCCGTTAATCCAAGCATCATGAGAATCGCAGTAGACTTTCCCGCACCGTTAGGTCCGAGTAAACCGAAGATTTCACCTTTTTTGATCGTCAGGTTGAGATGATCAACAGCGGTAAAAGATCCGTACTTTTTGGTGAGATCAACCAGCTCGATACAGTTTTCTGTCACGGCTTACCTCCTTCCGTATTTGCGGAACAGATAGTATATGCTGACTATAGCCATAACAATGATTAATACACCAATCCAGCCCCATAGCATCGGAGTTTTCACAGCAATACGAAAAGAAGCTTTGGCCGTCACTTCAGGGGTTCTTGCTTCGATTGCTGTTACATAATCCCCGGCTATAGCTTTCTTATCCGCCTTTATGGTGGCAAAAACCTGTGCGTTCTCACCTGGAGCAAGGCTTTCCACTCTTTTCGGATCGAAAGTGACATCCCAGTTTAGCGGTGCACCTGCCGAAAGAGCAATGTCCTTAAGCTCGGCAGAACCGGTGTTTTTGACCAGAAGTTCCAGTCGCTTTTCATCACCGGCGGTAATACTGGCGCTGAGCAAACCCCTGGGTGTTGTCAGTTCCATAGTGTAAGAACCGGTAATAACCACTTCCAGTTCCAGTGTTGCTGAAGTAGCACTCGTTGTTGCTGTCACGGGAATTTTATATGCACCGGCTTTGATGTTATCCGGGGGATTGATATCCATGGTTATGTTTGTTGTGCTGTTTGCTTCTGCTTCAACGGAAGTAACCTGTTTGTAATTGGCTTTAAAAGTTACTGCCCATCCCCTGGGAGCTCTGGCTATTAAAGCATATAACTGTTTATCTGCCGTACGGTTCTTTAACTCCGCATTAAAGGTGAACGTTGCATTGGCATGTCCTTCCATATTCGGTTGCCTGGTCAGGAATTCCGTTTTAAATGTCCCCTGTTCCGATACAACCACTGTCAGCGGAAGTGAGGAAAATCCAACGGCATTCACCCTGAAACGGTAGCTTCCCTTGTTGACCTGAAAAGGGACCTCTACATGCAGCGAAAAACTCTTTTTCTCACCCGGAAGAATGGCTATTTGCCTTATGTTCCAGCTTCCTGATTTTATGAGGTAGTTCCATCCTGAGGGCATGCCGGTAACTGAGATCTCAACATTCTGAAGCTCACTGCTGTTGTTGAAGACATCGATGGTATAATCAATTGACTCGCCGGGAGGAACCGATATTTTTGTAAAAGGAGTGTACACCCTCACTCCGTCAGCGGCATCGACTGTCAAATTACCGGTTATCAACATGCAGCATAAAGAGAAAACAGCGAACCATTTCATACGAATTAACATACAAAATCCTCCGATTTTTTAATGATACGTAAATGTTTCAAATATAAAATCTGTATTAAAAAATATGAATCGGGGATTTTATTAAAATTTGTGAAAAAATCTTAAAAAAATTTAATATCGCTAAAATAATTCACGGTATCAACCGATTACGATCTTATGTGTGTGATCCCGGTATGCCATCCAAATTCATCTTACTATCATTCCATTAATACTGGTTTTTTAAACCAAAATCCAGAAACAGTTGTTTATTTTTGAGCAAAAAAATAACAGGATTATGAGAAATACAGCTTTACGTTCCCTTGGACGCACAGGTATTATGATAACACCTATAGGATTGGGTTGCTGGCAGTTTAGCAAACAAAATAGTGCAGCCGGCAAATTCTGGCCGCTGCTTGACGATGATGTCATCAACAGCATCGTATCCCTTTCCCTTGAGGGAGGTATCAATTGGTTCGATACGGCCGAAGCATACGGCAACGGAGCGTCGGAAAAAGCCCTGTCTTCAGCTTTGCAGGCAGCAGCAAAAAAGCCGGGAGAGATAATCATTGCCACAAAATGGATGCCCGTATTACGCTTTGCTTCAAACATCCGTAAGACTATCTATAAGCGCATGGAAGCACTGGCACCCTATCCCATCGATCATTACCAGGTACACAATTCCTGGAGTTTCTCAAATGAAAAAAGGGAGATGGCCCATATGGCCAGATTGGTGGAAGAGAAATTGACCAGAACCATAGGAGTGAGTAATTTCCTGGCACAGCGGATGAAAAATGCATGGGAGGCCCTCGACAGAAAGGGCATCCCCCTCGCATCAAACCAGGTAAGGTATAACCTGCTCGACCGCAAGATAGAATCGAACGGAGTGATGGATATGGCAAAGAAACTTGGCATCACGATCATTGCCTATTCACCCCTGGCCCAGGGACTGCTTACCGGTAAGTTTCATGACAATCCCGGACTTATCCCAAATACAGGATACAGAAAATATTTTTCCCAATTCAAGCCGTCGGGGATGGAGAAAAGCAAACCTGTTATTATGCTGGTAAAGGAACTGGCACTGAAGTACAACGTAACGCCATCGCAGATCGCCCTCAACTGGCTGATCCATTATCAGGGCAACACGGTTGTTGCCATTCCCGGGGCAACCAGGGAAAGTCATGCAAGGGAGAATACAGGTGCAATGAAATTCAGGCTTTCTGATGAGGACATGGACAAACTGGATAGAGAGAGCACAATATTCAAATGACCCGCCCTCCGAAGCTTTTTTACGAATGTATGTACGCGTGTTCGAAACATGTTTAATGACACTCGCTCACTGGTTCAAGCCTGCCTGACGGACAGGCAGGCGTCCGCTTGGACCAAAGGTACAACCTACTTGTATTCGTTATAAAGGTTCGGTTTAAAATCGTGAACCAGCTTTGCTTTAAACCGAAGCAGCATGGGTGTTTTTATATTAAGCCCTGTAGGGGCGAAATGTTGGTAGCCCCAGGTAAAACCCGGGGTAAAGATAAGTTACAGAAAACGCTGCAACCACAACCCAACCAAAAGCTAAAACCTTGTTTGCAGCGTAACTGGATGCAACGATATATAGCGCAACGGCAGACAAGATCTTCAGATTTAAAACCGCGAATCAGCGGGCAGATATGCGCCTGTACCAATTATTTACTATAACAGGTTTTCTTCAGGTACAAGCAGACCTGTCTGCCGACAAGGCAGGCGCCTGCGCCAGTGAAGAGACTGAGAGGAATGACTAGCCGGCCTTGCAGCAATCACGGGCACAAACAGGATATCTATATTTTTTCCAATATTAATTCTCTTGCAGCATCGATTGCGGCCTCTTTAATGCAACTGACCAGATCATCATTATTCTCAATCAGTGCTTCTTTTTCACCGGCATAGAACATTCTGTTTGTTTCAGCATGCCGGATGAAATTGTCATACCATTTATCAAACAATGCAAGGAAATGACTGGCGGTGTATATACTCAGATCCTCATCGTCGGACACAAAATCCAATGCAAATTCTGCAAGGTAAAGACCTAAAGCGCTGATCCTGTCCTCAGTCAACGCCAATTTATTATCATTTTTCATGGTCATTGAATATGTATGGTTTAATAAGTTATTGTGCTACAAGATATTTGTACGGAAAAAGAAAAAAATGGTTGAAAATTGCTACTTGTATATGACTAACTGATAATAAGTTGTGACGAAATACAACTTATACTACATGAAGACATGATATGTTCTATATTTACATATGCGTGTCCGGTTAAACTTCATTGTTTTATACGATAACCATCAAATAATTGAAAATGTATGAAAAGATTCATTTTGTCTATCGATATCCTGCTTCTGGTTCTTCCTCTTTCCGCTCAAAAATATCATGGCCTGGCTTTGACGCCGCCGATGGGCTGGAACAGCTGGAATACGTTTGAAGTAAACATCCACGAAGATCTGATAAAAGAAACAGCCGACATCATTGTAAGCTCGGGCATGAAAGATGCCGGGTATACCTATGTGGTTGTGGACGACGGGTGGGAGGCGCCGTCGCGGGATAGCATCGGTAACCTGGTCGCTGATCCGGAAAAATTCCCGTGCGGAATGAAAGCGCTGGCCGATTATGTTCATTCAAAAGGTTTAAAATTTGGTCTTCACAACTGTGCCGGAAGGACCACCTGCAATGGTTATCCCGGGGGCATGGGACACGAGTTCCAGGATGCCCTGCTCTATGCCTCCTGGGGGGTCGATTATCTGAAATACGACTGGTGCGATCATGGTACGGGAGATGCCCGGCAGCTGTATTCTACCATGCGGGATGCTCTTTACGCGGCAAAGCGCCCTGTCGTTTTCAGCCTTTGTGAATGGGGAAACAACAAACCCTGGGAATGGGCGGCAGATGTCGGACACCTATGGCGGACTACGGGCGACATAACCGATTGTTACAACTGCCAGGGCGAATACGACATGGGGATGATTTTCATCCTTAAGCTTCAGGAAGGACTGGAAAAATATGCAGGGCCTGATCACTGGAACGACCCCGATATGCTCGAGGTTGGAAATCCGGGGCTGACTCCGGCTGAATCGCGTTCGCAGTTCAGCCTCTGGTGCATGCTTGCAGCTCCGCTCATGGCAGGAAATGACCTGCGGAAAATGAGTCCCGAAGTATTAAAAATACTCACCCATAAAGAGGCCATTGTCATCAACCAGGATTCGCTGGGAAAACAGGCATACCTGTACATGGACCAGCTGAGCAAGCGGATCTATGTTAAAGAGCTCAGCAAAGGCGACTGGGCCATCTGCTGGCACAACACCGGCGATCAGGCATATATGCAACGGATCAACTGGTCGCATTTCGGTTTTTTACAGGGGGAATATGAGATCCGTGATATCTGGAGAGACAAGATCACAGGCACTACGGCAAAAAACCTGGAAATCCAGATCCCAGGTCATGATGTACTGCTGTTCCGTTTGAGTAAAAAAAGTAAGTAAGATAATAATCCACTTCATCTTTGATCTTTAATCTTTGATCTTTAATCTTTGATCTTTAATCTTGAGTCTATTCCGAAAAGTATCATGGTAGATTTTCAGCAACTTTCTACCCCAACCCTAAAGGGTGAAGTTGCTGAAAATCAGGCTCCCTTTAGGGT
>JAFGKY010000172.1 GCA_016928305.1 Bacteroidales bacterium | reverse complement strand
ATCCCCTTCCGCCGTTTCACGTCGGGGGCTTTTATTGAGAAGGGGATTATTGCATGATCCCGGTTAGGGGAGATCCCTGCAAATGAAAATAAATCCCCTTCCGCCGTTTCACGTCGGGGGCTTTTATTTTTGCCCGGGTTTTCAAGCAGAACTTGAACCCGGGCAAAAATAAAAGCCCCAGGCTTCGCCAGGGGATTTATTTTCATTTGCGGAGAGAGCGGGATTCGAACCCGCGAGTCACTTTTGGCGACTACACGCTCTCCAGGCGTGCGCCTTAGACCACTCGGCCATCTCTCCTGAAAGCTGAGCCTCATATCCCGATACACTTTGTTATCGGGATAATTACTCACTTCGTTCTTGAGAAAGTTCGGCTTGCAGTTTTTAATTCGCTAAAAGCTCTTGAAAACTGAGCCTCATTAAATCGGGGGCGAAAATTAGTAAAAAAAATCGATTCCCGGCTTCTCAACCGGTTATTTCTCCCCGAAGGGACTTTTTCATCAATTCCTCAATTATGTGCCTGTCTGAATATCTGCCCAGCAGAAACATCAGTTTGGTGACAGCCGCTTCAAGGGTCATATCGGATCCTCCGGTTATGCCTGCATCGGCAAGCCTGCGACTGGTCTCGTATGCTCCCATTGATACTCCACCTATGGGGCATTGTGTTATATTGACAACAATTATCCCCCTGTGCACAGCATCCTTCATGGTTTCAATAAACCAGTCATCACTGGGTGCATTACCGGCACCAAAGGTTTCAATGACAAGAGCACGCAATTCCCGTGCCTGTATCACTGCTTCCACAACCTGTTGGTTCAATCCGGGAAACAGCTTTAATAGGGCAATCCTTGAGTCCAGGTTTTTATGTACAGCCAATGGCATATCTTTTTCAGGATATCTCACAGCACTATAGTTAAACCGGATATGAACCCCGCTTTCAGCCAGTGGAGGGTAATTGCCTGATATAAAAGCATTGAAATCCTCAACATTATTCTTTGAGGTCCTGTTGCCACGATACAGCTTGTTTTCAAAAAAAATGCCAACTTCCGGAATGGCCGGCTTACCATTATTAATGGCAGCTGCAATTTCAACGGATGAAATAATATTTTCCTTTCCATCCGTACGCAAGGATCCAAGAGGCAATTGTGAGCCCGTAAATATTACCGGCTTTTGAAGGTTTTCCAGCATAAAGCTGAGAGCCGAAGCTGAATAGGCCATTGTATCCGTACCGTGAAGTATAATAAAACCATCAAACCTGCTGTAATTCGACTCAATGACATCTGCCATTTTGATCCATACTTCAGGTTTCATATCCGCTGAATCAATAGGGGGATCAAATGCATAGGAAGACAGGTTAAATCCGAATTTATTCAACTCAGGTACTTCTTCAAGAATATTGTCAAAACGAAAGGGTTTTAAAGCTCCGGTCACCGGATCCTCGATCATTCCAATGGTACCCCCCGTGTATAGCAGTAATAGTGAAACTTTTGCCGTTTTCATCTTTTATTCTCCATATTCAAACCAAATAACCGGCATGCATTACCGGTTGTAACACTTGCTACTTCGGTAACATCAACCGATTTTAGCCGTGCAACCGCTTCAGCAATATAGATCAGAAAAGCCGGTTCATTTCGATTTCCCCTGCAGGGAACCGGAGGCAAAAATGGTGAATCGGTCTCCAACACAATATGATTTAAATCAACCTCCTGCATTACCTTATCGAGACCTGATTTCCTGTAGGTAACAATTCCTCCGATACCAATTAAAAAATCGTTTTCAATGACATGCAAGGCTTGTCCCGGGGAACCTGAAAAAGCATGAAAGATACCCCTGAGGCCGGATCCCTTGTATTTTTGAAGAATCTCAAAGATCACATCGAACGATTCACGGGCATGGATCACTACAGGCTTATTCATCTGCAGCGCCATATCCAGCTCCTGTTCAAAAATCATACATTGTTCCCTGAGCCGGCTTTTATCCCAATATAGATCAATACCAATCTCACCTATGGCAATATAGTTGCCTGACATCATCTCTTTTTGTATGATCCTGAATTCATCGCTGTAATTCTCCTTCACAGAAGTCGGATGCAATCCCATCATGGCCACGCAAACCTCAGGATATGCTTTTACCAGTTGATTAACAGGCTCAATCGATACGGTGTCGATGTTTGGTAACAGTATTTTACGGATCCCTTTCTCGAGTGCAGCATTTATCACCTGAGTACGGTCAGCATCATATTGTTCCAGGTAAATATGTGAATGTGTATCAACCAGCAGCATGTGAATTATGTAATTTTATACATTTTACCCGGAAGACATTTAACAAGGCCCCTGAACTCAAGGTTCAGCAATAAAGCAGAAACCTTGCTTACCGGGATCTCGCATCGAAGTGACAGCTGATCGATGGTAACTCCGGAACTTTCACGGATGACTTCCAGCAAGGCAGACTCATCAGTCGACAATTCAACAAACAACTCCTTCTGTAACTCTTTCTTAGCAGTTGCGTCAACCTTCTGCCAGCCCAGGAGGTATTCTATGTCACGGGCATCTTCAATAAGGGCGGCCCGGTTTGTCTTAATCAGCCGGTTACAACCTGCAGAATAGTTATCGTATATCCTTCCGGGAAAAGCAAAGACATCACGACTGTATGAATTGGCAATATCGGCTGTTATGATGGCACCTCCCTGTTCACCCGATTCCACCACCACGGTAGCATCAGCTATGCCGGCAATAATGCGGTTACGTTTAACAAAGTTATTGGGCTCGGGCTGCTCATTATGCTGAAATTCTGTCAGCAAGGCACCCTGATCAATGATTAGTCGTGCAACTTCACGATGAACAGACGGATAGATGACGGTAAAACCGTGAGCCAGTATGGCGACGGTTTCCAGTTTATATTTCAAGGCTGATTTATGGGCACAGATATCGATACCGTATGCTAATCCGCTTACAATCAACAGATCGGGGTGACTGGCGGAGAGGGTTTCAATTAACCGGGAACACAAATCCTTACCATAATCGGTTGGATTTCGTGTGCCAACAACACTCAGCACTTTAGGCCGGTTAAAATTTGTTTTGCCTTTTATGAAAATAATCACCGGCGCATCTTCACAATGTTTCAGGCGCTCAGGATAATCCTCATCCAGGTAAAACAAGGCTGTAACATTGTTCTTCTCAATAAATGTTATTTCCTCTTCGGCTTGCTTCAACACATCATTGTTGTAAACATAGTCAGCCAATTTATCACCTATTCCCGGTATCTTTTCAAGATTAGCTCTTTTCTCCCGGAAAACAGCTTCCACACTACCGCAATATGAAACCAAACGGCGTGTGAGAACCGGACCTATCTTGGGTATTAACCCGATACCGATTTTATATTTAAGCAATTCTTCCGCCATTGCAGTAAAACAGACCAACGTAATCTTTTCAGCCTTTTAATCTGTCAAGTGCCTGATAAAGGCTCTCCTTTTCTTTCTTTTTTAATGCAGTGAGAGATACAGGCGGGTATTTTGCAATCCCCTTGCGCGTATTAACCAGAAGAATCATTTTTTCACGGAAGCCAAACAGCCATATCTTTTTCTGATAACCGGCAAAATCTTTTTTTGCTATTTCAATGGAATTCTTCTTGCTTGTGAATGCGCCTGTTGGAAAATACCGGAGTACCAACTTGTCACCTTTGTCATCAAAATAAATATAATGATATTGCCGTAAGGCGTTGATTACAATATACAGTATATAAATTCCGGCTATGATAATGGAAATGTGGTAATTGGTCAGACCAAATAACTGATCTTCGTAAATGTATGTTAGTAACAGCAATAAGATAATGATTACAAAAACAATGGCCAGAATAAATGCCCGGAGGTTTTTTCGGAGGATGGTGCGCTGAATGTCTATTACCATAGATTAGTCTGTTTTTGTTGTTTTAAACCAGTACCCCGTGGAGTGTAGCTCAGATCAAAATTAGGATTTATTTTCTTTTTTTACTAAAGAATTCTTTCAGTATGGCACTGCATTCTTCTCTCAAAACACCCCTCGTAACCGTAGTCCGTGTATGAAGGACGGATTCCTTAAGAAGGGAATATCCTCTTTTATCGTCGTCGGCACCGAAGACAATCCTGCTGATTTGAGCCCAGTTTGATGCACCTGCACACATAACACAAGGTTCAAGCGTTACAAATAAAGTGCAATCCGTCAAATATTTTCCTCCGGAAGCATTTGCAGCAGCTGTAAAAGCCTGCATCTCGGCATGGGCTGTCACATCATTCAGGGTTTCGGTAAGGTTATGCGACCGGGCTATGACCTGGTTGTTCCATACAACCACAGCACCCACCGGTACCTCATCTTTGTCAAAAGCTTTGCGTGCCTCTTTCAGGGATTCCTGCATAAAATATTCATCGGAGAATAATTCCATAATAATTTGAGTTGGTGAATTCGTCTTAAGTTTACAATTTAATTTCTATTTTCGTGCAATTTAACTCCTAAAAAATGTACCGAACACATACTTGTGGCGAACTGAGAATTCAGGATATTTCAAAGCGGGTAATCCTTAGCGGCTGGATACAACGATCGCGTGACCTGGGTGGGATGACTTTCATCGATCTCCGTGACCGTTATGGCATTACACAACTTGTTTTCAATATGGAAACGAATGCCGGCCTCTGCCGTGAAGCCCGTAAATTGGGCAGGGAATTTGTCATCCAGGCCACGGGTGTTGTGACCGAAAGAAGCAATAAGAATCCGAAACTGTCCACCGGCGACATTGAGATCATGGTTGACATCCTTACCGTTTTTAATGAATCCGTTACACCACCGTTTACCATCGAAACGGAAACCGACGGAGGTGATGAATTGCGGATGAAATACCGTTATCTCGACCTCCGGCGTGATCCGCTTAAAAACAATCTGTGGCTAAGGCACAGAATGGCCTTTGAAGCAAGAAATTATTTCAATTCCCGGCAGTTTATGGAAATTGAAACCCCCATGCTGATAAAGTCAACTCCTGAAGGAGCACGCGACTTTGTAGTACCTTCACGGATCAACCCCGGCCAGTTTTATGCTTTACCGCAATCACCCCAGACCTTTAAGCAATTGCTGATGGTGGCCGGTTATGATCGCTATGTTCAGATCGTCAAGTGCTTCCGCGATGAGGACCTCAGGGCTGACCGCCAGCCCGAATTCACACAGATTGATTGTGAAATGTCGTTTGTGCATCAGGATGATGTTTTGAATATGTTCGAAGGAATGGTTAAACACCTGTTCAAATCAATCAAAGGAATTGACCTTAATCATGAATTCCCCCGGTTATCCTATGACCAGGCGATGGAACAATACGGAAGCGACAAACCCGATATACGATTTGAAATGAGAATTTCGGATCTCACAACCGCTGCAAAAGGAAAAGGATTTACTGTGATCGATTCTGCTGCCTATGTCGGAGGCCTTTGTGTACGGGGATGTTCGGAATATTCACGCAAACAGCTTGACGAGCTTACCGAATTCGTCAAAAAACCGCAGATTGGCGCTAAAGGCTTACTATATGTGAAATACGGTACCGATGGCATCATTAAATCTTCCGTTGATAAATTCTACAGTGCTGATGATCTGAAAATATGGCTTAATCAGGTTAAAGCTCAACCGGGAGATCTGATACTTGTGCTGACAGGTGAAAGAATGAGCACGTTGAGAGCCTTAAGCGAACTGCGGCTTGAAATGGGGAACCGGCTGAACCTCAGGCCGAAAGACGTTTTCAAACCCTTGTGGGTACTCGATTTCCCGCTTCTTGAATGGGATGAGGAAGCCAAACGGTTCTTCGCTATGCATCATCCTTTTACTTCACCAAAAACTGAAGATATCGGATTGCTTGATACCAATCCGGGCAAGATAAGGGCCAACGCTTATGATATTGTCATCAACGGTGTTGAAGTCGGGGGAGGTTCCATCCGAATCCATAATGAATATCTTCAGAAAAAAATGTTCAGCGTACTTGGCTTCACACCTGAGGAAGCAGAACGGCAATTCGGTTTCCTGATGCAGGCCTTCCGCTATGGGGCACCCCCCCACGGAGGCATAGCCTTTGGTTTCGACCGGCTTGTTTCGTTGTTTGCCGGCGAGGATTCCATACGCGATGTGATTGCCTTTCCCAAAAACAATACCGCCCGCGATGTGATGATCGATTCACCCAGCAAAATATCGAATGAACAATTGAAAGAACTATCAATAAAATTGAATATCAAAAAAGAATAATGAATAGCCTGATCGCAGGTAAATTTTTGAATATACAAACAATTACTTGGTCCCGTAATCTTCTCGTAAAACTTTAAATTCCGTGCGTCGGTTCAGGAAGTTCGCCATTTCCTGTTGGTCCTCATCAGCGAGGCCAGTAATATATTTTTCAGATAATACCGTCCCGACCGGAAGGAAGGGATAGGCTTCATTGTCTTTTTTATCCACCACTTTAGGGGTTGTTTCGCCGTATCCTTTTGCGACCAGCCTCTCACGTACGATACCTTTCTCGATAAGATAATTCACAACTGCCTGTGCTCTTCGCCTTGAAAGGTCGTTGTTGTATTCATCCGTGGCACGAAAGTCAGTATGTGAACCAAGCTCAATGACAATGTTTGGATTATCATTCAGGGTCTCTACGAGCCGGTCGAGCGAAACCATCGATTCAGGCCTCAGGTCAGCCTTATCGAGGTCGAAGAAAATATTTTCAAGTTCAATGGGAATCTCAACAGAAGACAGGTAGATCTGCGTCCGGAATTCTGTACTTTGCGATATGCCTTTGGTCGATTCCCTTTCTTTGCCCTTCAGAAAACCTTTCTTTTCGGCAATGAACACATAATCGGTACCGGGTTTTAAGGTGAACCGGAAAGTACCATCCCGTGCTGTATTTGTTTCCAGCGTAATACCATCGCTTCCTATTGATTTTACAAGGGCTTCGGGAATCACCTCATCCGTTTTTTCATTTTTTACCGTTCCGATAATGCTGAATTTCAAGGGTGGCAACAGGAAGGAATAGATATCGTCGTTCCCTTTCCCCTTGCGACTGGAACTCAGATAACCACTCTCCCTTTCATTTTCGAATACAATGCCAAAATCATCGGAAGATGAGTTAATCGGGTATTTCATATTTTCGATCTCCCATTGTCCGGTTTCTGATTTCCGGGCTTTGAAAATATCGAGACCTCCCATACCGGGATGACCATTGGAAGAAAAATACAACGATCCGTCTGCATGAACAAACGGAAAAACTTCATCTCCCGGTGTATTGATGGCCTGAGGAAGATTAACCGGTTCACTCCATTTACCCTTGGCATCGGAGCGTGTAACCATCCAGATATCCTTACTGTTTTTTCCCTCAGCGGTTTTTGTACTACCTTCCATGTCGGAAACAAAATACAGTGTCAGACCATCTTTTGAAACGGCAGGATGAGCAATTACAAGGCTGTCGGATGCAATGCCCAGGGATTCTTCCCTGCCCCAGCTTTCACCCTGGCGTTCCACCTTAAAGATTTCACATCCCATAGGCTTTCGCTTGCTGACGTTGCAACGCGTAAAGTACATGGTATTATAATCACCCGATAAACAGGGAGTTCCTTCTTCAGCCTCGGTGTTGACAGGTTCGGGTAAAGGAAGCGGAGTGCTCCATTTACCTTTCTTGTCCATGGTAGAAAAGAAAATATCGGAGAACGCCTGGCCGGTACCTCCGTGTTCCGCATTACCGGTTGTTTCCTCACGCGATGAGGTAAAGTATAATTCCTGATAATCATCGCGGGAGTATGCCGGACCATAATCACTGTTTCTGGAATTGATGAATTTCATTTCTTCAACCTGATATCCGGTAGGATTTTCAATCCATGAAAGTGACTGGTCACACGATATTATGCCATCAGCTCCACGGGGATCGTCAGGCACCAGGTCTTTATAATGCATGTATTGTGCCCGTGCCTCTTCATAATTCTGGTTCATTTTAAGCGCATCGGCATAATACAAAATGGCAACCGGGTTTTCATAGTCCTTGGCAACAACCTTGCCATACCATAATGAAGCCTGACTGGGGTTGTTGGTTATCCGATAACATTCGGCTATATTAAAAGCAATATGTAATTTTTCTTTTTTATCCGTTATCTGTTGGTAGGCTCTTTTGAATTCATCAATGGCGGCATAATATTCTCCTGCATCAAAAGTTTCATAAGCTCTGGCAACCTTTTTGCTTTGGCCTGCAACCAGCACGCATATTCCGAACATCAGCCCGATAACAAGCAGTATTTTATTCATTTTCATATTTCCTGTTGTTTTTAAAGAAGAGGTTGAATTATAAACAGTCAATAGAGCAATCTTATTTTGTAAAGTTATATTAATTACCAAATATAGTAAAAAGAAGATTTGCACAAGTGTTAAGATGAGGAAGGTTTGCAGGATGACCGGTTTACAGATTTACAGACCTGCCTGCCATCAGACAGGTTGACTGGTTTACAGATTTGCTTACCGTGGCGGTAGCACAGGCAGGTTTTCTGTGAACTGTGAACCGTGAACTAATGTACTGTGGACTGTCAACCGTGGACTTTTTATAGTCTGAAAGTCCGAGGTTTGAAGATTCGATAGTTTACAGGTCTGCAGATTTAATGTTACTGTTTAACGTTATAATAACAAAAGACCCGCCTGGAATTTAAATCCCGTCGGGTCTTTTTCAACTGAAGGTCAAAAGCGTAATAATTAACGTGTGAACAGCAATTCACGGTATTTGGGCAGGGGCCATATTTCATCATCAACGATAAGTTCAAGCTTATCAACATGATAACGGATGTCTTCCAGGTAATCAAATACTTTGGTTGCATATTCCAGGGCTTTTTCCCTTTCGTCTTCAATTTTATTGGCAACTTTTCGTGCCTCAATCATTTCATTGACTTTGGTCTTAATATAACTTATATGTTCAGAAATGTTACGGATCAGATCAAGACGTCCTACAGCGATCTCACTAAAATCCTTTTCGGGAAAAAGCTCTTTTATTCCCTGGACATTCCTGATCAGTTCACTTTGATAACGCATTGCTGTGGGGATAATATGATTCATCACCAGATCACCCAACACACGGGCTTCGATCTGGATTTTCTTGGTATAGGTATCCCAACGCACGCGGGTACGGGCATCATTTTCACGTTCGGTCATTACGTCAAGGCCGGTGAACAGCTTTTTCGATTTGTCAGTCAGGTAAAAATCATATGCTCTGACGGTATTGGTTTCGTTTTTAAGCCCGCGTTTCACAGCCTCTTTCTTCCATTCCTCGCTATAGTTATTCCCCTCAAAACGTACCGGCTTGGAATCTATACTGTATTGCCTTATTACCTGGAAAATGGCTTCATCCTTTTTTACACCTTTGTTTATCAACCGGTCAACTTCCTTTTTGAACTCAATTAACTGCTCTGCGATAGCTGAATTCAGTACAATCATGGCAACGGCAGGGTTAGCAGATGCACCAACAGCACGAAATTCAAACTTATTACCGGTGAATGCAAATGGGGAAGTACGGTTTCTGTCGGTGTTGTCAAGTAGTATCTGAGGCACCTTGATGACGTTGAGTTTCAACTCAATCTTTTCATCGGGTGACATCTTTTTATTGCCTACTTTTCTCTCCAACTCATCAAGCATCTTTGTCAATTGGGCACCAATAAATACCGATATAATGGCAGGGGGAGCTTCATTGGCCCCCAGGCGATGGGCATTGCCAACCGATGCGACACTGGCGCGCAGCAGATCAGCATGCTTGTATACAGCTTTTATGGTGTTCACAAGGAAGGCAAGAAACTGCAGGTTTGTTTTGGGATTTTTACCGGGAGATAACAGATTAATACCGGTACTGGTCATCATTGACCAGTTGCAATGTTTACCCGAACCATTAATATAATTGAAGGGTTTTTCGTGGTGCAATACGGTCAGATTATGATGCCTTGCAACCTGTTTCATAAGATCCATCAGCAATACATTGTGATCAACGGCAAGATTACATTCTTCAAAAATGGGAGCACATTCATACTGGTTGGGAGCTACTTCATTGTGTCGTGTTTTTATAGGAATGCCAAGCTTATAGGCCTCAATTTCAAACTCCGTAATAAATGCATCAATCCGTTCCGGTATGGAATTGAAATAATGATCTTCCAGCTGCTGATCTTTTGAAGAAGCATGTCCCATCAGTGTTCTTTCTGTTAAAACCAGGTCGGGCCGGGCATTATACAAAGCCTCATCAACCAGAAAATATTCCTGTTCCCAACCGAGGGTTGCGATTACTTTCGTCACATTTTTATCGAAATACTGACAAACATCAACGGCCGCTTTATCGAGAGCATGAAGCGCTTTTAATAACGGTGTTTTGTTATCCAAGGCTTCGCCGGTATAGGAAACAAAAATAGTGGGTATGCTCAAGGTTTTTTCAAATATGAATGCCGGGGAAGACGGATCCCATGCCGTATAACCCCTTGCTTCAAAAGTATTCCGGATACCTCCGCTGGGAAAACTTGAGGCATCTGGTTCCTGTTGTGCAAGCAATGTTCCGGAAAAACTTTCTATAGCCATACCCTGTTCATTGAAGCTTAGAAAGGTGTCATGCTTTTCCGCTGTTCCTTCTGTCAGAGGCTGAAACCAGTGAGCATATCTCACTGCCCCGTTTTCAATGGCCCATGTTTTCATGCCGGATGCAACCTGGTCAGCAATCTTGCGGTCAATGCGGGCTCCTTTTTCGATAGCTTCCATTACATGTTCAAAAGCTTCTGCCGATAAGTATTTCTGCATCTTTTTCTTATCGAACACATTCATGCCAAAATAGTCAGAAATAAGGTTAGAAGGGGCCTCGTATTTTACAGGAACCCTGTGCATTGACTCTTCCAATGCTCTAAATCGTAAAATTGCCATAGAATTATGTTTTAATTTTATAATTGAATACGACAAAAATAAATATTTTTTTAATATACCCTATTGAAATATGTAAAATTTATATGAAAAAATGAAAATAATAGATCAATATGCTATTTTTTTAGGGTTAATTTTAAAAAAATATATAAAATCATTTGAGTTTGCTCAATTGAATAGGAATAAAATTCCGGAAATTCTATTAAACGAATTTTGCACCATCATCCTTGAACTTTTGTAAAAGAATAGTTGATAATCAATTATTTGTATAGTCTGACAGGGATAAATTCAATCACCGGCATTTTCGTATATAAAAATAATTAGTACCTTTCCTTATGAGATGGAATTCACCCTACATTAACAAGCCAGAGTGATGACATTGAAACCGTTGAATTTTCTTACCCATAAAGAGACGACCTCACGTTATAACATCTCCCGCAAAAAACATATTTACATAACCGATAAAAAGTATATTGTCAAGCTTGCCGAAAACTTTATTGAATTAGATGAAGCATTAAAATTACGGTTTACCATATTCAACCTTGAATTACATGAAGGCCTCGATTCTTCCTTTCTGACCCTGAGAGATGAAGACAATTATGATAAACAGTGCAGTCATATGCTGGTAATTGAAAAGGTAACCGGTAATATTATCGGCACATACCGCCTGCAGACATTTGAACACGCAAAAAGGGGCTTTGGATTTTATTCGGCCAATGA
Organism: Bacteroidales bacterium; assembly: GCA_016928305.1. Classification (GTDB taxonomy): domain Bacteria; phylum Bacteroidota; class Bacteroidia; order Bacteroidales; family UBA10428; genus UBA5072. The sequence goes on along the minus strand of JAFGKY010000172.1, from coordinate 14,233 downwards.
ATTCCGGTTACAAACACTGGGAAGGAAAATATTGCGCAGGGCAGTGGAACTTGGGAGGGCTTGTATTGATCAAGATCACAGGAACGGAAGAGTCTTGTTTTTACTCTGGAAAGGTATTGCCCAATACATGCTAGTTCATCAGAAACGTTATTTATTTGGTTGCTGTTCCATTACCAGTCAGGACCCGGTTGAGGGTAAAATCTATATGGATTTTCTTGAACGTCACGGGTATGTTCACACAAGAGTTCATACCGAACCCACGCCCGGATACCGGTGTTATGGTCCGCATCTTCAGATCACACCCACTGATAATTTAATCTTACCACCGCTTATGGACATGTACCTGCGTTATGGCTGCAAAGTTTGCGGACTCCCTGCCATCGACCGAGAGTTTAAGACCATTGACTTCCTGGTATTTCTGGATATCCAAGAATTAAAACCCGAGATTTACAGACTATTCTTCTGACAGGTTCTAACAGTTTAACAATCCCAGGCATTCAAACCTCCTTACTCCATTTTAAGGACAGCAAGGAAAGCCGATTGAGGTACTTCAACATTTCCGATCTGCCTCATACGCTTTTTGCCCTTCTTTTGTTTTTCCAGGAGTTTTCGTTTGCGGGTAATATCACCACCGTAACATTTCGCTGTGACATCCTTGCGCACTGCTTTTACCGTTTCCCGTGCTATGATCTTGGAACCAATGGCTGCCTGAATAGCAATCTCAAACTGTTGCCGGGGGATTAATTCCTTAAGTTTCTCGCATATCCTCCGCCCGAAATCATATGCATGGTCCCTGTGTATCAGCGAGGACAGCGCATCAACCATATCCCCGTTTAGCAGTATGTCAAGCCGCACGAGATTAGCCTGCTTGTACCCGGTATAATGATAATCAAAGGAGGCATACCCTTTGGAAATACTTTTCAGTTTATCATAGAAATCAAATACGATTTCCGCAAGCGGCATTTCAAAGGTCAGTTCAATACGGTTGGTCGTTATGTACACCTGGTTTCTGAATGTACCCCGTTTGTCAATGCAAAGTTTCATGATAGGACCAACATATTCGGCCTGGCAGATGATCTGTGCATCGATATAAGGCTCTTCAATATAATCAATAAGGGTTGGTTCAGGCAAACCCGAAGGATTATGTACATCAATACTTTCACCCCGTGTGGTAAATACCTTATAGGAGACATTGGGAACGGTATTCACAACGTCCATGTCAAACTCACGATCGAGACGTTCCTGCACAATTTCCATATGCAACAGACCAAGAAATCCGCAACGGAATCCAAATCCCAGGGCAGCTGATGATTCCGGAACAAAAGAAAGAGAAGCATCATTAAGTTGCAGCTTTTCCAGTGAAGACCTGAGCTCTTCATAATCGTCAGCGTCAACCGGATAAAGTCCGGCAAAGACCATAGGTTTAACTTCAACAAATCCTCCTATTGCTTTATGACAAGGTCTTTCAACATGCGTGATGGTGTCACCAACCTTAACATCCTTAGCCGATTTAATACCCGAAATGATATAACCCACATTACCGGCTTCCAGGAAAGTCCGCGGTTCATACCTGAGTTTTAATACCCCGATTTCATCAGCGTGATAATTCGTCTGCAGGTTAACGAATTTAACGTGGTCGTTTTTAGTGATTCTTCCGTTGAGTATTTTAAAATAAGCAAAAATCCCCCGGTAAGAATTAAATACAGAGTCGAATATAAGTGCCTGCAAAGGCGCTTCAGGATCACCCTCCGGTGATGGAATCTGCCGGATGATCCGTTCGATAATTCTCTCCACTCCCAACCCCGTGCGGGCACTTGCTTCAATTATATCTTCTCGTTTGCAACCCGTCAGGTCAACAATCTGATCTTTTACCTCATCGGGCATAGCACTGGGAGAATCCATTTTATTCAATACGGGAATAATCTCAAGACCATGATCCACAGCTTGATACAGGTTAGATATGGTCTGGGCCTGAATTCCCTGTGTGGCATCCACAACCAGTAAGGCTCCTTCACAGGCAGCTATAGCCCTGGACACTTCATAGGAAAAATCGACATGACCAGGGGTATCGATAAGATTCAGAATATAGTTTTTCCCTTCAAATTCATATTCCATCTGTATGGCATGGCTCTTGATGGTAATGCCTCTTTCTCTTTCGAGATCCATATTGTCCAGCACCTGGTCCTTAAAATCTCTTTCCGACAGCGTATGGGTCAGCTGAATTAAACGATCGGCCAGGGTACTTTTACCATGATCAATATGAGCGATGATGCAAAAATTACGGATTGTATTCATCAAATCGATAATATTTTCTAAAACGGAGACAAAGATATTGAAATCACCCAAATAAAAATCAACCCGGGTATTTAGTATGGTTGAATTGTAATTCAGGATATACGATTTACAATTCCTTATTTTAAGGCACGACAGAAAATTGACGGTAATCTGCTCAATAACGATTCCGGAAAGAAATATTAAACCGGCAACAGCAAGTCATTTTATCTCCGGAATATGTAAATTTACGCCTCACCATATCGTAATACAGCATGGCTGCATTAAAAATCTTTGAATGTGACTTCACCAACCCGTTCCATTGCGAAACACTTGCCGACCTTATGAATGCTTATATTACGGATCGTATGGGAGGTGGCCTTCCCTATTCTTCCGAACAACGCCGGCAATTAATTGATGGCCTTAAAAACCATCCGTCAAGATTGGTTTTGTTTGTTGCATTGGGCGACAAAATAATCGGATTAACAACCTGTTTCATCAATTTTGCCACTTTTTCGCTTAAATCCTTTATGAATATCCATGACGTGATCGTGCTTCAGGAATTCCGGGGTACAGGAGCCGGACGCAAACTCATGGAAGGGGTGATCGAACATGCACAAAAAATCGGCTGTTCCAAAATTACCCTCGAGGTTAGAGAAGATAATATACCTGCCCAGAACCTATACAAAAGCCTGGATTTCAGGGAATGCGAACCGGTACACTATTTCTGGACGAAGTACCTGTAAGTCAACAATTTTAGTTCACGGTTCACAGTTCACAGAAAACAGACAATTGTAAATCTGTCAACCTGCCTGGACGGCAGGCAGGTCTGTAAATGACTGCGTGACTGCATGACCGAAAGACCGTATGACGTTACCAATTATTATAGTATATTCGTAGAGACAAAACCCAACGGTTATGATATACTTCACCGATAAAGAGATTGACGATCTGCTGATCGAAGATATCCCCGATGCCGATCTGACAACCACCGTGCTGCGGCTTGAAAACAAGCCTGCCAAGATCCAGTTTTTCACACGTGAAGATACCGTTCTTTGTTGTACCGAAGAGGTAATGAGAATTTTCAATAAGGTAGGGATTCAGATAACCTTGTTCACTCCCAGTGGTGAGTTTATCGAAAAAGGAATCAAATTTTTTGAAGGCGAAGGATTGGCAAAGAACATTCAGGTTGTTATGAGAGCTTCCGAAAACCTTATAGGATTTGCTTCAGGAATAGCTACACGGACGCGTAAACTGGTTGAGAAAGCCAGGGAGGTAAATCCCGGTATTGTTGTGGCAGCCACCCGCAGAACCATCCCTTATACTAAAAAAGTTACCCTGAAGGCAGTCTTGGCAGGCGGAGCATCCATCCACCGGCTGGGGCTTTCAGAATCAATCGTGGTTTCTGATAATCATTACAGCTTCCTGGGAGGACCTGTAAATATAGAGAAACGTATAAAAGAGCAGAAAAGACTCATCTCCGGCAAGGTTATAACTGTGGTGGTGAAAGATACCGAAGATGCCCGGCTTGTGGCTAACTCCGGCGCCGATATCATCGAGCTTAACCGGATGGAATATAAAGCAATAAGAACCGTTAAAAAAGAAATCAATGCCCTGAATCCGCAGGTTAAAATTGCCGTTACCGGAGATATCACTCCCGAGACGGCGGAAGAATATGTTAAAACCGGTGCGGATATACTGGTAACTTCATGGCCCTACTTTGGTGAACCCTGCGATCTGACGGTTACGGTTACACCGATCTTTGATGTATATTAAACAGAGCCAAAAGTCAAGAGTCAAGAGTCAAGAGCCAAGAGCCAGGAATCAAGACAAAAGACAAAAGAATAAAGAACAAAGATCAAAGAAAAGACCTATCGGAGTCTGGCCTGTGAATATAGCTATGCAGGCAGGTCGGATTGTCATTTGGCAAACGCCAGCCCTTGCTCACACATCCGGGATCCGTCATCCGGGATCCAGTATTTTATCTGACAACCAAAACTATATTCCGGACTTGTTCATTCACTCATACTTAATCGCCTGTCCGGGATTTATCCGGGCGGCTAGGAAGGTCTGACGACTTATGGTCACCAGGGCAATGAACAATACAATCAGCATAGCTATTATAAAATATGCGGGTGAAAGAGTGATTCTGTAATAGAAATCCTGCAACCAGGAAGTTGCCAGAAAATATACCAGTATCCAGGCTATGAGCGAAGACAAACCTATTAACAAAACAATCTCTCTGTACTGCAACAATAATAATTTCAGCATGCTGGCACCCATGGCTTTACGAATGCCTATTTCGAGTGTACGCTGACTGGTTGTATACGAAATGAGCCCAACCAATCCAAGGCATGCAATAAAAACAGCAATCACCGACAGGACAAGAAAAATGCGGGCTGTTTTTCGTATATCGTAATAATGCTCTTTTAACTGATCATCCAGGAAAAAATAAACAAAAGGATAGACATTTGTGAATTTTTCCCACTCTGTCTGCAAAAATTCAATTGTTTTTTCTTTTTCTTCTGATGCAACCTTTACCGTCAGATAACCTTCGGGATTACCCTTGATTAAAAACATAATCAAAGCTCCAACCGGATTTTCAAGTGGTTGAAAATTAAAATCTCTCACTACACCAATTATTTCACTTGATCTTTTTTCTGCCTTCCTGGAAAAGGGCACTACCAATTTCTTCCCAACAGGATCTGTCAGTCCCATGATACGGGCTGCAGTTTCATTGATCACGCAGGCCGAGGAATCACTGTTTATAGCAGGATCAAAAAACCGGCCGGATGATAATTTGATATCATAGGTTTGCAGAAAATCATAATTCACCAAATGAAACACAAGGTGATAATTATTTTCAGGCGAAGTCCCCTCAAGGTAAAAAGTATTGGAATTGACTATATTCCCCGGCAATGAAAGCGTATTTGTTGCCTGCAGCACGTGTTCATGCTTTAGCACAGCATTTCTGTAATTTTCAAGGTTTTTTCTCAATCCGTCCGGCCTACGTATGATAACAAGGTTATCCTTATTAAAACCCAGGTCCTTGTTGACAGCATAATTAAACTGTGCATAAATAATAAAGGTCATGGCCAGTATGGTTATGGCAACGAAAAACTGGAAAAAGACAAGCCCCGTCCGCAGGTAACTGCTCCTTGAGCCATGCCGCAGCCAGGTTCGCAATACGAGAATGGGGTCGAAAGAAGAAAGAAAAAAAGCAGGATATAAACCGGCAAACAGGCCAACTATGGCAACCAGGGCGAATAACAAGAAGAATCCTTTCGGAGTGGCCAGTTGTGAAAGCGAAAGGTTCAGATTAATATATTGATTAAACAACGGGAGTAACAATTCGACCAGCAGCAGGGCCATCATCAGCGACAATAAGGTTATCAGCAATGACTCGATCAGGAATTGCTGCATTAATACTTTTTTATCCGATCCTGCAATTTTCCGGATTCCTACTTCCTTGGCCCTGTTGGCAGTAGTGGCTGTGGCAAGGTTCATAAAATTTATGCAGGCCACGATAAGAATAAGCAGGGCAATGGCCGTAAAAATATATACATACTGTGTATTGCCTGCAGGTTCAAATTCCGCCTCGAAGTCCGATTTAAGATGAATATCCAGTAAAGGCTGAAGGATGAATTCATAACGATCATCTGCACGTTTGATCTCACTTTCCGTGAGGTTGAGCATTTTATAGTAGGCAGGCGCAACATATTTCTCAATAAGGGAATTGACCTTCTCCTTCAGCTGATCCTCATCTGTACCTTCCTCGACCTCTATATAGGTATAGAAATAATTCATGATCCAGGTACTCCATGAAAAATATTTGTACAGGGTTGAAAGTGACGCCACCATATCAAAATGCATATGGGAATTTTGCGGGACATCTTCCATGATACCGGTCACTTCATAATAAGTGGAATCATTCTCTATCCTGAGTTTCTTGCCTATTGGATCTGTTTCCGTGCCAAAATACCGTTGTGCAGCCTGCCGGCTAAGGACAATACTTTCCGGTTTGTCAAGAACCCGGGCAGGATCGCCTTTCACCAAAGGAAATGAGAACATTTCAAAAAATGTGGAATCAGTAAATATAATATTGTCCTCATTATGCTTGATGTCATTATAACGCACAAGCCATGCCCCAAAACGACCAACCCGCATAGCCCTTTTAACTTCAGGGAATTCTTTTATTAAAGTCGGGGCTAACTTTAAAGAAGTAACTGCATGGTTGAGTTCGTTTCCTGACACGTTTCCCCGAATTCCAATGCGGTAAATCTGTTTCGCATTGGTGTGAAAACGATCAAAACTGTATTCATTCTCAACGTAAAGGAATATAATAATACTGCTGGTCATACCAATAGCGAGGGCAAATATATTGATAAGTGTATACGACCTGTATTTGTATAAAATCCGTATGGCTATCTTTAAAAAGCTACCCGTCATAGGTCATGAAATTTAAGCTGCTAAATACAAACCAAATAATGTACCAAACATCTTAATTGTTTAATATACCGACATTTACTCCTTATTTGATCTGCAACTTATACGATTAAGTGTCCGATTTTGATACACTCGTTGTCCGGATGTGAATGAATCTCCCCGCCACAAGCAGACAGGATATCTCCTTATGGTTTCTATCATAACCGCCTCAAGAAGCAAGGTATTTACCCTCGCTCCCGCTTTCAGCGGCATTGTTCGACTAGCAAATTTCATTTCGCACAACTCTTGAAATTTAAGTCTCACGAATAAATATATTGATATTGAATTTATTATCTGCTGTATTTGATGACAAATCTTTCATTCAATGGTAACTGTGAATGTAAAGTAGGATAATCCATGATTAACAGGTTCAAAGGTATATCTGATTTTATCAGCGGAAATTTTGGCTATTTCAATAAATCCGAGACCAGCTCCGCCCTTATGCGTAAATTGTCCGTCGGTAATGGTTGATTTATACAATTCTTTTAATCCGTGATTATCCAGTTGATTCAAATGTTCCAATCTTGATTCAAGCCTGTGAATATTATTTTTTTCAATCAGGTTAGAAGAACCCAGGATGTATTTTTTGTCTTTTTTCTGAATGTAAAACCGGGGTGGAAACTGTTGATCTACGTTATCCCATTTCACATCATCGGCATTATGCTTCATGATATTCTCCAGGGATTCAATCATTACCAATAAGATCTTCTTATAAACACTGGTTTTAATACCGAGAAACTGAACCTTGCCTTTCAATTCATTAATAAGTATGCCAATGGTATCGTACCGAATTTTACCAGTAAAATGGAGGATAAAATCATTATCGGTCTCCGATTGCATAAAAGAGAATATATCAAGTGACAATTTAAATCAAAATTATTGAAAAGTTGATACATTCAAAAATTATTCCTCTTTGTCTGTAAACAACAGATCTTCTTCCTGACAATATCCTTTATCTTCTTGCAAATGAACTGATTGCGAAGCCAGGACAGCCAAACGATCACATCTTTCATTTTCGGTATTCTGTGTATGACCTTTGATCCATATGAACTTCACCTTATGCTTACGATAAGCTTTCAGAAAACGTTTCCAGAGATCCGGATTTTTCTTCTTTTTAAAATGCTTTTTTTCCCATTCAAATAGCCATCCTTTTTCAACGGCATCTGCCACGTAACGTGAATCGGTGTACAGGGTAACTTCTGAACCGGAGAACCTGAGAGTTTCAAGTGCCACTATAACGGCCAGTAATTCCATCCGGTTATTGGTTGTAAGCCTGAATCCATCCGAAAGCTCCTTCCGGTGATGTCCTGATATTAGGACTACACCATAGCCACCCGGGCCGGGATTTCCGCTGGCAGCTCCATCAGTATAAATAGTAATCTTATGGGACACGGTTAAGTTGAATTCCGGTGTTGGTTAAGAATAGTTTTATGGCAATGGCCAGCAATATGATACCAAAGATCTTTTTCAGCACCAATATACCGGTTGTACCCAGCAGTTTTTCTGCAAAGCGGGTAGCCTTTAAAACAATGTATACAACAATCATGTTCAGCACCAGGGCAATTAATATCGTCCATACACTGTATACCGCCTTAAGAGAAAGTATGGTAGTCAGGGTGCCGGCACCGGCAATCAGCGGGAATGCCAATGGCACGATAGAGGATTGTTTATGTGACTCGTATTTAAAGAATTCGATGCCCAGTACCATTTCAAGACCAATCAATAACAACACAAAAGAGCCGGCAATGGCAAAAGATGATATATCCACGCCAAACAGGTTCAGAAAAGGTTCCCCGGCAAAAAGAAAAATAAGCATCAGTGCAAAGGAAACCAGGGTTGCCCTTTCCGCATCGATGTGACCTGTCTTGCGCTTAATATCGATTATTATCGGAATGGATCCGGTAATATCAATGACAGCAAACAGAACCATAAAAACAGTTAAAATATCGACAAACCTGAATTCCATGTTGGTTAAGTAGTTAGTAGACAGTAGTTAGTAGTCAGTAGTTAGTAGTTAGAAGTTAATAGAATTCAAAAGACAATGGAACAAAGATATAAGAATAAAAGACTGCATGAACCATAACCACAACTTTCATTACAAATACAACCATTACCCTCCTTCGCCGTCAAACACAAATATACCTGCCACGGTTTGCATCTACGCGAAAGCTCCAATAGCACAAAGGAGGAGGGCGAAGCAACAATTACAACAATTGTAGCAATCCTCTGCCTTTCACAGGAGAGGCGATTGCAAACTTCGCCTCTACCGTTTAATGATCTTCATCTCCTTCACCAGGTGACCGGCCCCGGCATATTTATCCATGATAAACAAAACATACCGTATATCAACGCAAATACAGCGCTGAAGTTCAGGTTCAAAAATTACATCACCGGTCATGGCTTCCCAGTTTCCGTCAAAAGCCAGTCCGATAAGGTTTCCGTCTGCATCCAGAACGGGACTTCCTGAATTCCCTCCGGTAATATCATTGTTCGTTATAAAACATACCGGCATCATGGTATTCACCCCGTATAAGCCATAATCTTTGTTCTTATATAGTTCTTTGAGTTTATCGGGAACCATAAATTCCCGGTTATCAGGATCCTCTTTCTGCATGACTCCTTCAAGCGTTGTAAAATAATCATAATGTACGGCATCCCTTGGAAAATAATCCTGCACAGTGCCGTAAGTAAGGCGCATGGTTGAATTGGCATCGGGATAGAAAATTTTATCATCCTGCATTTCCATCAATCCTGCAATAAATAACCGTTGCCCTTTTTCATAATTCATATTTATCTGCGTACGTTGCTGCATCAACTCCCCACGCTTTTGTTGTGTTGTAAGAGCTGCAACAAAGGCCATATCTTTCTCAAGGGCCTTCCGTGAAGGATCCTGAATAAAAGCATTGAATTTATCGTAATAGGCAAATATCGACCGTTTGAACAGATACCTGGAATACTTGTCAATATCTCCCTTATATTTCGATTCTATTACCCTGAAGAATTCCGGGCGGTAGGATTCAGGCACTTTCTCCCTGTATAACTTCAGTATGGCAGGCGTTACCTTGCTGTCCATAGTCACACTGTATTCATTATAAAAATCAGTACCCAGTATTTTAAGTTCACGGGCAAGCGAATCAATTTTTTGACTGTTGTCCGGTTCAATGAGTAATGCATTGTATAATCCAATGGCTTTCCCGGGAAATCCGATTATCTCAGTAGCATAATAAAGACATTCCTGGGTATATTGCAGAGCGTGCTGGTAAGGTTTTCGCGCTGTAACCGCCTTGCAGATCAGGTTCAATGCATCACCGTATGTCGATTTTCGCTGGTCATCTTCATTGACCCATGCAGTAAACAATGTTTCGAGTTGTTGTTTTTTCTCAAATGTTTTCTGTGTTTTCAAACTCTGGCTTTGACCAATCGAGAATTTCCAGTAATTGCTCGACCGGGAATACTTTGAAGCATATTTGATGTTAATGGCCGGATCGGCCAGCATATCTTTCATCATAATATCCTGCCGCAAATTCCGTATCGCAATCCGGTTTGGATGGACGACTTCCATCAGTTCCCTGACTTCACAGGACGTCATATACCTTTCGGTATTACCCGGATAACCCATCACCATGGCGAAATCACCTTCTTCATAACCGTTCAGGGAAACCGGGAAAAAATGTTTTGGTTTCAGAGGAATGTTTTCTGTTGAGTATTCGGCAGGTTTCCCATCGGGTCCGGCATATACCCTGAAAACGCTGAAGTCACAGGTGTGCCTTGGCCACATCCAGTTATCCGTATCATATCCGAACTTACCGATGGATGAAGGAGGGGCACCAACCAACCTGACATCCCTATATACCTCATAAACAAGAAGATAATAATCATTGCCGTCAAAGAATGACCGCACCGTGGCCTTGTAATGATTTCCCGCTGTGGCATCCTTGATGATTTCCCTGCTGACCTGTTTGATTTTTTCACTTCTCATGTCTTCGGGCACAGAATCATTAAGACTTGCAAGTATCTGTTGCGTAACATCTTCGATACGGATCAGAAAAGTAGCCGTTAATCCGGGATTAGGTAATTCTTCCTCTCTTCTCATGGCCCAAAAACCATCCTTAAGATAATCGTGTTCAACCGAACTGTGATTTTGAATGGCATCAAAACCACAGTGATGATTGGTGAGCAATAAACCCTCTGCAGAAACAACCTCACCGGTACATCCACCACCGAAAATCACGATGGCATCCTTCAGACTGCTGTGATTAATACTGTAAATATCTTCTGCTGATAACCTCAATCCCATGGAAGTCATCTTATCCATATTCAATTTTTCAAGCAAAGGCAACAACCACATGCCCTCATCGGCCTTCAGCGACGTCGTTCCGACCAGCAAAAAACCAACCATCCATGCAAAAACTTTCTTCATAGGTTCAGATGTTTATTCACGATCATTTATTAAGATTAAACGGCAAAGATAATTGTCTTTTTCTTAATAAGAATGACTTTCGATGGTATTGCGTAATCCCGTATCTTTCTATCGCGCGCCTGTGTTCTTCGGTAGGATATCCTTTGTTCCGGTGCCAGGAATAATTGCTGTTAAGAAGATGAAGCTGCTGCATATGTTCATCACGGTATACTTTAGCAAGAATTGAGGCCGCAGCAATAGATTTGTAGATTGTATCCCCTTTAATCAAACAAATATGGGCGATGGTTTTATAGCTGAAAAAACGATTGCCATCAACAAGAATACGGTCTGTTTTCACAGTCAGCTTGTCCAGTGCCCTGTGCATGGCCAGAACCGATGCCCTGAGGATGTTTAATTCATCGATTTCATCATTGCCGGCAAAAGCAACAGCCCACGACAAGGCATTTTTTTCAATTTCATACCTCATGAATTCCCTTTTTCGCTGCGTAAGTTTCTTGGAATCATTCAGCCACACATGGTCATAATCCGACGGTAAAATTACCGCCGCCGCATATACGGGGCCCGCCAGGCATCCTCTTCCGGCTTCATCACACCCTGCTTCAATACCCTGCGGGCTATAGCAACTCTTCAACATGAGCCAGGTAATGTTTCACAAAATAGGGAACTAAAGTAATCAAGGATAGTGAAATCTTGTTACATTTGTGCAGGAAATAAAGGAATATTGCCTTGAAAAGGAAATTTGTCACCAATCTTGCCCTTCTGCTTTTCCTGAATCTGCTGATTAAACCTGTATATGCTTTCGGTATAGATGTTTCTGTTCAGAATGCTGTAGGTTCGACATTGTATGGTAATTTCTTTATTTTACTCAATTTTTCGCTGATATTTTCCATTATCCTTGATCTGGGTATTGAAAATTTTAACCGTCGGGAGATTGCCAGGCACCAGCAGGTTTTAAACCGTTATTTTTCACATTTATTCCCGTTAAAACTTGTTCTTGGTATAATTTATTTCATCATCTGCACGGTAATCGGATATTTCCTGGGATGGAGGGCACAGGAATTCAAACTGTTATGGGTATTGTTGTTCAACCAGTTTCTGGCCAGCTTTATTTTATACCTCAGGTCGAACCTGGGCGGACTGCATATGTTCAAAATCGACAGTTTTTTTTCTGTTCTCGACCGGTTTGTTGTTATTGTAATCTGTGGATTTCTCCTGCTTGAACCGGTTACGAAAAAAGCTTTCCGCATTGAATGGTTCGTATATTCTCAGACGGCTGCTTATATCATCAGTGCCGCCATAGCTTTCTCCGTGGTTTTTTCGAAAGCCACCTCTTTTAAGTTTCATCTTAACCTGAAAAGTAACCTGAGTTTTTTGAGAAAAAGCTTCCCGTATGCTTTGCTCATACTATTCATGGCAGCCTACCTGCGGATTGATTCCGTTCTGCTTGGTAAATTGCTGCCCGACGGAAAAGAACAGGCCGGTATCTACGCGCAAAGTTTCCGGATTGTCGAGATCCTTTCCAATTACGGGTACCTGTTTACCATTATTCTTCTGCCTATTTTTTCCAGGATGATAAAAAAGAATGAATCGGTAGAACAATTATCGAAACTGTCCTTTCTTCTTCTTTTTGTTCCGGCTATTATCATTACAATGGGATGTATGTTTTACAGCAGTGAAATCATGGATATTCTTTACAACGCTCATCTTGCCTATTCATCAAAGGTGTTTAAAATTCTGATTTTTAGTTTTCTCGGCATGTGTACCACGTATATATTCGGAACGCTTCTTACAGCCAACGGCAGCCTGAAGGAACTGAACATAATGGCTGTTGCGGCCGTTTTGTTAAACCTCACCCTTAACCTTATCCTTATACCACGGATGGGCGTTTACGGAGCGGCCATCACCAACGTTTCCACCCAGTTTTTTACTTCTTTGGTGCAAATACTGCTTGCCGTGAAACTATTCAGGTTAAAAATAAATTATTCCCTGCTGTTCCAATTATTATTATTTATTGGCTTTTTAATCTTTGCAGGTATAATGGCACGAAAAATTCAATGGGACTGGTATTACTGCTTTGGCTTATTTCTGTTGTCAGGAGCACTGTTTTCCTTTATCACCCGGTTATTCAGCTTCAAATCCCTTTTCAATATCCTTACTTCAGCCGAAACCGAGTGATGCCAAAGCGAATATCATGACAAAACCTCCTTCTTACATCATAAATCTTGAGTCGACTCTGAAAAGCGGTTTTTTAGCCACTAAGGCACTAAAACACCAAGGCCTTACGAAGATAAATGGTTAATTATTAACTCTTTGTGAATTTTGGTGCCTTGGTGTCTTAGTGGCATCCAAATTCTTATGTCATTTCGGAGTAGACTCAATCTTAAATCGTAAATCTGAATTCCATTCTACCGTTCATATTAAATCCATACAGCTCATAAATGTCTATTTTTATTGTTAATTTTGCAAGAGTTATAAAAATAATCTAACTTTCGTAGATGTATTTGTAATTTAAAAAATACCTGTTATTATGGAAAACAAAAGTGAAAAATTAAGAGATGCCTGCCAATTGGCACACGACACTTTCAAGAAATTAAAAAATCCAGCGTTCCATGAAATAATCTCAAAATTAGAATTTGTTATTGGCAGTTATGATTACGACAAAAACCCGGTTGGTTTGATTGAATTTGGAAAGATCGCCCTCGGGATGCTCAAGGAAGTTAAGAAAAAGAATCCCAAGAAATTCGGAAAAGAAGTTATTACAAAACTGGAAGACAGCCTGATGTAAATTTCACTTACGGGAATATATTTACCCGGGGGATGAATTGTACACCCGCGGGGAGGTTAAGGTATGAATGCCTTAAACCTGGATGTTTAGTGTTATAACAGGACGCTGAGAATTGTTATTGAAAGGGCCCCATCATATTTAATTATACATGATTAGCTATTAATGTGAATTAAGAGTTGAAAATTGATTTCATGTTATTTTTCACTTATATCATTAGCCCCGACCTTCAGGTCGGGGTTCAAGAGATTAATCTCCGTGAGGGCTTCAGCCCT
>JAFGKY010000171.1 GCA_016928305.1 Bacteroidales bacterium | reverse complement strand
CTGAAGCCCTCACGGAGATTAATCTCTTGAACCCCGACCTGAAGGTCGGGGCTAATGATATAAGTGAAAAATAACATGAAATCTATTACTCAACTCTTAATTCGCATTAGTAATATAAGAATACCCCTTGGTTTTACCCTTCAGATCTTATCAGAAGAAACAATCTGCGATGGATTCTTTCCGAACTCCTTTTTAAAACAGGTAGTGAAATAATTCGGATCACTGAACCCGGTTTGATAAGCTGCCTCAGAAACCCTTAAACCATCTTTGTAAATAAGCTTATAAGCTCTTCTCAGCCGGATGGATTTTATTAAATTATTCGGAGTGCAGTCTGTCAGCGACTTAATTTTCCTGTGCAATTGTGGAAGACTGACCGCAAAATGATCCGAGAGCAATTCAACATTCAGCTCCTGATTCATTATATTTTCTTCAATAAAAAGTTTTAGTTCAAGTACAAAATTAATGTCTTTCTGAGGCAGAATTTTTTGCAGATTTTCAGCGCTGTCAATCCCTAGAAATTTATTCCGGAGTGTTTTTCGGTTCTCCAATATTGAGTATACCTGTGCATCCAGCAATTTTATATCGAAAGGTTTGGTTAAATAAGCATCAGCACCGGTTGAAAGCCCTTCAATCTGATGTTCAACTGTATTGTTGGCTGTAAGCATAATCACCGGGATGTGAGAGGTTTCAAAATTATGCCTGATTTCTTTACAAAATTCATATCCGTTCATAATCGGCATTTGCACATCGGTTAAAATAACATCGGGAATCACTTCTTTACTTAGTTTCAATCCCGCTAAACCATCTGCTGCCATATAAATCCTGAATCTTTTCTCAAAATGCCCGGCTAAGTATTCCCGGAGCTCCTGGTTGTCCTCAACCAGTAAAATTACCGGTAATTTATTGGATCGCCCGGCATTCTGTTGCGGGGCAAATACCAGATTTTCACCGTTTTCACTTCCGGCTATTTGATCATTTGCTTTTTCATAACCCTCTATTTCATGGTCAGCGTAACTTTCTTTGCCGGAAGGCAGCAACATTATAAAAGTTGTACCAATCCCTAAGGTTGATTCTACCTGAATCTTTCCATGATGTATTTCAACCAGTTCCTTAACAATGGAAAGTCCTATTCCGGTACCTTCCCGATTTACGGACCGGGCATTCTGAACCTTATAGAACCGTTCAAATATTTTGTTTTTATCCTTTTCGGGTATTCCTATGCCGTTGTCACTAACAACAAGTTTTACATGTTTTATTCCATCGATTATCAGTTCTTCAGCGGTTATTGAAATGGCTCCTCCGTTTTTTGAAAATTTTAATGCATTGGATAAAAGATTCCAAAGTATTTTTTCAATTTTTTTCGCATCGACAAAACCAATTATATTCCTGTCTGCATGGTATCTGAATTCAACGGATTTGTTCTTGCATTCTTCCTTAAATGCTTCAGATACCTCAGTAATTACATCAGAAATTACAGTTTCCCTGACTTCCAGAATATTTTCCTTCTGTGTTATTTTTCTGAAATCAAGCAGATCCGTAATTAATTTATAGAGTCGTTTTGCATTCCTGTTAATGATCGTAAGCTTATTAAGCTGTTCCTGGTTGAGATTCCCCGACCGCATTAAATCACTTACAGGAGCATCGATAAGGGTTAAAGGAGTCTTTAAATCGTGGGATACATTGGTAAAAAAAGCCAGTTTCTTCTCCGTCAGTTCATGTTCATGCTGAATCTTGAATTCCGAGATTTCTTTCTCTTTTCTTAACTCAATTCTTTTTAAGTAGGCATATACAGACAGCGTCAGGATAGCAAAAAATATGATCGCATAGGCGGCAAATGCAATCCAGCTTAAATACCATGGTGATTGTATACGGATCTTAAGCCGTGTAGGAATTCCTTCCCTGGCTTTATCAGCCGTTTTGATTTCGAAAACATAGGTACCCGGATACAGATTGGTGTAATTGGCATGATTAGACTCTGCAACGTAAGTCCAGTCATTTTCCAATCCTGTCAACCGGTAGGCATAATTATGATATTTTAAAAAGCTCTTGTTTTTAGCGAAGAAATGGATCGAAAACGAATTTTTATTGAAGGGCAACCGTATTTCTTTTGTTTCCTCCAGGGGTTGTTTCAGGAATTGCTTTCCGGCCGGACTTCTGATACTTTGGTTCTGAAAGGTAATATCGGAGATGATTATTTCAGTTCTTGAATCATCTGTATTTACTTTCGAAGGATCAATAATGGTGAATCCCATCACGGAACCAAAAATTATTTTTCCTTCACCCGTTTTGGCCGAAACCCTTTCCTTAAATTCGTTTGCCGGCAAACCATCGTTATGATTGAAATTCAGCACCTCTCCCGATTCGGTATCGAACCTGCAAATTCCTGAAATAGTGCATATCCAAAGATAACGGTCATCTGCTGATTCAATCCTGACCAGTGTGTTGGAGGGTAATCCTTCTTTAACCGAATATCTTTTGTAGCTTTTGCCATTCTTTGAAATACATATCAGACCATCAGTGGAAGAAGCCAGCCAGTAATTGTCCCTTTTATCATGGTAGAAATCGTTAATATAACTGCCGATCCGGTTATTCATTTCCGAAAATTTGTTTTCAAGGACATTATCTTTCCAGTTTACATGAAATAAGCCCTTATCTGAAATGACAGCCAATAATTCGCCCTGTTGGTTCTCTCTTACAGTATTTAATAAGCAATAGGTTATGTTGCTTCCTTTTGCATATAATTCAAATAACCCTGTTGTTTCTTTTTCAGGATCGAATTTTAATAAGATCCTGCTTTGGAATTGAGTTAGAATCAACAGATCATTTTTACTTATTTCATGCAATTGAACAATTTGCTGCATTTCATAAGGGCCCTTGCTACTGGGATGGTAGGTAGCCAAAAGCCGGTAATCTGAAGAGTACTTCCCCAGGAGTCCGTCGTAGGTACCGATCCAAATATGATGATTATGGTCTGTACTGATTGCGGTAACTTTGGTCCCTTTTAAATCTTTCCATAATCTGTCGCTGGAAAGATTTTTGAACCGTTGTGTTTTTTCATTCCACTCCGAAAATCCGTAATTCGTACCAAAATATACGACGGTTTCTTTTACAAACACAGAAACACCTTCATTGGCAACCAATGAATTATCATTCCCTTTTTCGGGAAGTATATTCTGAAATAATAAATTGTCAGGTAAGATACAGGTTATCCCGCCGCCGTAAGAAGCAAGCCAGATTTCATCGTTTTTCGTGTATAAAATATCATATATGCTGTTGCTATGGATGGAAACTTCTGACTTTAAACTTCTGTTTAATATCCTTGAAAAATGCAGGTTCTTATCAAGGATGATAATCCCGTGACCATCTGTTGCAAGCCAGATTTCCTGTCCTACTTTGATGATCTTTTTAAAATAATAATGATTATCAATATCGATTTGCCTTACTTCACCATTACCCGGAATTGAATACAATTGACCATTGAAACAGCCAAAAAACATTTTATCGTCAATTTTATTAATAATGGAAACGTACTTACCCTTAAGGTAAGAAGCGGTTATTTCTTTGAATCCGCTTTTCCGGCCCAGAAGCTTGACTCCGTCATCAGTTTTCCCAAGCCAGATACCCTCTTCAGAAATGAAAAAATCTGAATTGTTAGATCCTTTATATACATTCACGATTTTATTTCCGGCGATCTTATTGATGTATTCATTCAGTAAAAAATAGATTTCATTGTGATCTTCCTGGACTTTTGCAATAAAACCTTCCACAATCCGCTCGAAAAAATTGGTTAGTCTGTTATATTTATAAAGTCCTTTATTAGTACAAGCCCATAAGTTATTCCGGGAGTCATAAAGAAGATAAATGATACTAACGCCTGACAATTCGCCATAGCAGGAAAAATTCCTGCCGTCAAAGCGTGCAATTCCGTTTGCCGTACCTATCCACAAATACCCATATTCGTCTTGTTCAAGGCATGTAGTAATGTTTCGGGGCAGTCCATCGATCTCTGTAAAATGCAAATATCTTTCCTGTCCGGTTGAAACACTATGTAAAGTGATCAGGAACATTACGAAATAGGAAATCAGCCTTCTATTCAATACAAACAGTTGCATTTCAAGCTATAGTAAACCATCAATCCATATCTGAAGGTCATGTATCCAGTAAACGACTTCTATCAAAAAAACAATAATGGTAAATATTACGCACAAAATTCATTAAATTTTGATGGATTTATGATAGAATCCCAAAGAATTTTGAGACTATTTTCAAGACGCCTGAAACCGGGTCACTTTAGCTTTGATACAGGTCTCTTAAATACTATCGTAGCCATAACTTAAACCAATAAAAATGAAGCGTATTTGTTTATTCCTGTTTACGTGTTCAATAATGTCTCTGGTTTATGCTCAAAGTGAAACGAAGCATAAAGCAGAGATTTCCGAACGGGTAATTAACATTGATTTCAGCCGCGAAGCAGGCCCTTTGAATAAGATGTTCAACGAATGTGTCGGTGCAGGCAGGGCCAATGAGGGGCTCAGGGCTGACTGGCAGCAACAGCTTACCTATGTGAAAAAAGAATGCGGGTTCCGATACATCCGCATGCACGGGCTATTAACAGACGACATGGGAGTTTATAAAGAAGACCGTAACGGAAACCCTCAGTACAACTATATGTATGTAGATGTGCTTTTTGATTTTTTGCAAAGTATCGGGTTAAAGCCCTTTGTTGAATTAGGTTTTATGCCCTCGGCGCTGGCCAGTGGAAACAAAACCATCTTCTGGTGGCAGGGCAATGTCACACCTCCGAAAGATTACGAAAAGTGGGAAGCGTTGATTCGTAATCTCACACAGCATTTTACTGAACGCTATGGAGCCGATGAAGTAAAGACCTGGTATTTTGAGGTCTGGAATGAACCTAACCTGTCGCCCGGTTTCTGGACAGGTACACAGGAAGAGTATTTCAAATTATATGAATACAGCGCTAAAGCTGTAAAAAGCGTCCATCCGGAATATCGCATAGGGGGTCCGGCAACGGCAGGTGCTGCCTGGGAACCTGAGTTGATAGATTTTTGTGTTAAAAATGATGTTCCGATCGACTTTATAAGCACACATGCTTACGGCGTAAACCAGGGATACCTGGATGAGTACGGGAATTCAGGTACCGTCCTGGCTCCGCAGGAATTTGCCGTAAGCGGCGATGTATTGCGTTCAAAAGATGAAATAACCCATTCACCCATGCCCGGTCTGGAGCTGCATTATACAGAATGGAGCGCTTCCTACACTCCTTCAGATCCCATCCATGACAGCTATCACGAAGCTGCCTATATCCTGCAAAAGATCAAACAGGTCGGTACAGCAGCTAATTCAATGTCATATTGGGTATTTACGGATATCTTTGAAGAATCAGCTCCCCGTTTTGAACCTTTCCACGGTGGATTTGGATTGCTGACCATCCAGGGGATCAATAAACCTGCATTTTATGCCTACCAGTTTCTGAACCGTTTGGGGAACATTGAACTGACCAATAACGATCCGACTTCCCTGGTTTGTAAGGATTCAGAGAGTAACATTCAGGTGTTGGCCTGGGATTATACTTACACTCACCCCGGGGATTCGGTCAATAACCAGGAATATTATAACCAGGATCTGCCTTCGAAACCGAAAGGAAAGCTGAAGATCAATATTTCAAATATACCAGAAGGAACTTACTCGCTGGAAGTAATCAAAGTAGGGTATCACTGTAACGATGCTTATTCTACCTATCTCTCTATAGGCAAACCTGCTCAACTCAGTAAAGTGCAGGTAGAACAAATCAAGAAACAGAACGACGGATCACCCCTGTTAAAAGATATCATTCCTGTAAAAGCCGGTATTCCTTTTATGAAAGAAATGGATATCCATGAAAACGACGTCTTGTTTTTTAATCTGATCAGGCTTTGAATTATTAAACATTTAAAGTATGAAACAAGTCATCCGCTTTATTTTTCTGATGACAGGAATTCTTTTCCTGTTAAATCAGCATGCAAATTCACAGGTTCTTTTTGTAGGCGCCAATTATCACCCGCACGATTCCAACCTGGATCAGTGGAAAAAGGATATTGCCTTAATGAAGGAAGCCGGATTTAACGTGGTCCGCATGGGGCATCTTGCGTGGGACAGCTACGAGCCGTCTGAAGGGTATTTTAGTTTCGGCTGGTTCGATACGGTAATGAATATGATGAACGAAGCCGGTATCAGGGTTATTCTTGATATTGCCATCCGCCCGGCACCCCTCTGGTTGCACTATAAATATCCTTCCATTAACATTACCGATGCAAATGGCGACATACACTATCCCAATCATCGTTACATGGAAGATATCGGGGATCCGATGTACCAGAAGTACGCGTTGCGGTATGCCGATTCACTGACAAAACGATATGGAAATCATCCGGCTTTACTGGGCTTCGGCATCGATAATGAATCGGGCGACGGGCGTATTTCGTATTCCGAAACCGCGCGACAACGATATATTGCATGGCTGAAGAAAAAATATCAAACCCCTGAAAGGTTGAATAAGGCCTGGGCAGGGCAACGCTGGTCAAGAAGGATTAATCAATGGGAAGAAATCGGTTTCCCGGTATCCACCCATTATAACGATGTGCCTGAAAGGATGCTCGATTTCAGACGGTTTGTCTCCGATGAGATCAATCAATTGCTTTTCAAGGTAATTGATAAAGTGAACATTAATGCACCGAATGCCCTGGTAAATACGAATGCTTGGTATTTCAGCCATTTGAAATACTTCGACTATGCTCCCATTGCCTATTCCGGTAAAATGACCCGCGGAGGAGAAGGATTTTATGCAGGTAACTCTTTAGTAAACAACGATGGTATCTTGTGGGCTTCGTTTGGCATTATGCGCATCCAATATGAAAGTACAAATCCATTCTGGTGCAACGAATTTACAACTATGAATGCCGTTCCGGGTGCCTGCAGAAAGCAGGCGTATGCCTCGCTGATGTTTGGCAACCAGATGGTTTGCGGATGGACCTGGCAGAGTATGCATAACGGCGAAGAACAGTATTTGCAAGGATTGGTTGATTGGGATGGTATTCCAAACCGTAAATACGATGAATACAGAAAAATTGCTGCTGAATTCAAAAAGATTGAGTCCTATCTTCCTTATAAACCGCAGGCTGAAGTGGGATTAGCCTTTTCGTTCCCGGGCCAGATTGTCAGCTATTCGTTTCCCGAACAACACGAAGGCCAGGCAGGTACCTGTTTTAAACAATTTTTTGACCGGAATATGGATGTGAGGATGCTTGATATAATCCACAGTGACTTAAATTATAAGTTGTTGATCATCCCTGGTCTTGCAGTAATAGACCCGGTAACCGCAAAAAAAATCCGTGATTTTGTAAATAACGGCGGAACAGTTATTATGACAAGTTATTCGGCAGTTGTAGATACAACAAACAAAGTATTTGAAAGTACGCGTCCCGGTTTGCTGGATGATGTTTTTGGCATACGATTGGGCAGTTATGAAGAGACAGAGAACATGAATGAAATTTCTGCCATGTCATATAAAGGAAAGCAAATACAGGTAAATTATAAAGGAAAAAATATTGAATCTGAGTCTCCACGGTTCGATGTAATTGAACCCAAAGGTGCTGATGTCATAGGAAATATAACCGGCTTTGATAAAAACCACCCCGTAATAACTTCCAATTCCTACGGAAAAGGATGGGCAATTTATATTGGATTGCCTGCAAGAGGCGAAGTACTAAGTCCATTATTGGATGACCTGATCCGTGAACTTTCCATCAAAAAGGGCCCCGATGTGCCTGAGGGTATCATGGCAAGACAAATCGATAAGAATCACTTTTTATATCTGAATATCAGCAGTAAATCCCAGGTGATTCCAATGAAAGGGAACTCAAAAAGTATCCTTTTTGATAAAGACTACACCGGCAATTTCACCATAGCACCCTATGAACCGGATTTTATTGAGCTGGAATAAGCGGATTCCAAATATTGTAATTAAAGAGATTGACTATGAGTAATTAAACAAAGAAAAGAGAACCATATGAATACAAAGATATGCATTCCATTCCTGGGAACGATTTGTATGATAGGATCCTTCCTTTACGGGCAGGGTGATACCAATTGTTTCCTTATTGATCATGAACCAAAGACAGCAGTGATACCCGAGGCTGAGGAGGCAGAAAAACCTGTTGAACGGCCTTCCGTTAAAGTCACCTTTACCGGCGATACCCTTGGTAAGGTTTCGGGGAATGTATATGGTAATGCAATTGCAGCATGGGCAGGGGCTCATGATAATCCCGTATTAATCGAAGGTATTGAGCGGCTTGCTCCCACCCTTATTCGCTTCCCCGGTGGAAGCTGGTCAAACGGATATTTTTGGAATAGAGTACCATCTGATGTTCCGGATTCCATTTATGATGGTACAACATACAACGGTACGACTCATACTGCAAAAAAGAACAAATTCTATGGACACGATGGAACAGAGGGTTGGGTAACTTCAGCCATGCAGTATTATGCACTTCGCAATAATACCGGTGTAAACGAAGGATTAATAACCATTAATTACGGATATGCACGTTATGGAACGAGCGAGGACCCTGTTGCTCAAGCAGCCCATCTTGCCGCAGACTGGGTGCGTTATGATGCCGGACGGACGAAGTTCTGGGAAATCGGCAATGAAAATGGCGGTCCGTGGGAATACGGGTGGATGATTGATACGGCTTTGAACAAGGACGGGCAACCTCAAATAATTTCAGGCGAACTGTATGGAAAGCATTTTAAAGTTTTTGTTGATTCTATGAAAGCCGCTGCTGCTGAAATTGGCACTGCAATTTATATAGGTGGCCAGGTTGTCATTGATGGTCCATCAAGCTGGAATTTTGTTGACAGAAACTGGAACGAAGGATTTTTTAAAGAGGCTGCCAATAAAGCAGATTTTTATGTTGTCCATGCCTATTTCGGTACGAATTATCAGGTAAAAAATCTGTTGGATATTGCTGCCTCTGAACCTAAAAGGCAGATTGATTTTTTAAAGCAGGATTACATCAAATATAATGCATATCCAAAACCAGTTGCGTTGACAGAGTATGGTATAGGTCTGGGCGCGACCGCCACTCAGCAAACTTCTTATATCAATGGCATGCAGGCCGTTATTCTATGGAGTGAATTCATAAAAAATAATTACGGATTAGGTGCAAGATGGCTGCTTCTTTCTGGTGAAACAACCATGTTTTATGGAGGTTCGGATGCTGACTATTTATATCACCCTCACGCAGATTTTTATTACCTTACTTACCTGCAGAAATATTATGGCGATCATGCAATATCTGCAATGTCGTCGAATAAGGATATACTTTGCTATGGATCAAAATATTCATCCGGTGAAACATCGATGATTATTGTTAACATCGGTACAGATGATAGAGTTATCACCGTAAGTACCGACTCAGTTGGCGTAGGTGAGAAATACTATGTATACTCGTTTACAGGAGGAACCGATGATGATTTTTCGCCGGATGTTTACATAAATGGAGAAGGTCCAGGTACAGACCACTGGGGCCCTTACGATGAATTATTTGATATTAAGGCAAATATGTACACTATTGACAGAGAAATCAAATTTACTTCACCAGCACGATCCGTCCAGATGATCCTGATTGATAAGGGAACCGATCATATCCATGTTGACGATTCGGTTTTGGTTGGAATTGATCCTGTTATAGCAGGTTCATTTCGATTATATCAGAATTTTCCTAACCCGGTTCATTTAACTACACGCATAGCTTATCAACTGCCGGAAAATGCTTTCGTGACCTTAACGATATTTGATTTTCAGGGAAGAGAGATCGCAACACTGGTCAACCAATACCAGAATGCAGGATATCAATCGGTGCAATTCCATGCATCTGACCTGCCGGGTGGAGTGTATTTCTATAGAATTGAGGCCGGAAAGTACCATGATACGAAAAGGCTTATAATACTTAAATAAGGAAGCCGATCTTTGGAAATTTGAAAACCAAGTTTCCTGCACAGGAGTTGATGTCAAAATAGAATACCATTAAAATCTGATTATTATGAAAGCAAATGCCCTGATGATTTTATGCATCCTGTTCGCAATTGAATTGCCGGCTCAGTCAGGCTATCAGGTGCCTGTCCTGTCAGGTAACGAACCCATAGACTCATGCAAATTCGAACCTGCCTGGCAATCGCTTCAACAATATGAAGTGCCGGAATGGTTCAAAGATGCCAAGTTTGGTATTTATTTCCACTGGGGTGTATATGCTGTCCCTGCCTTTTCCAACGAGTGGTATCCACGCAATATGTACATCAAAGGATCTGCCGAGAATACGCACCACATTGAGCTTTACGGGGAACCTGCCGAATGGCCTTACGAAAATTTCATTAACGGTGCCAGGGATAAACAAGGTAATTTTGTACAATTTGCCCCTACACTTAAATCGGAAGGTGGTAAGTTCGATCCTGAAGAATGGGCCCGGCTATTTGCCGAGGCAGGAGCAAAATTCGCAGGTCCGGTGGCCGAACACCACGATGGCTTTTCCATGTGGGCAAGCAAAGTAAATCCGTGGAACGCCAACGATAGAGGGCCCAAATCAGACCTGGTCGGGTTGCTTTCGGATGCCATTCGAAAACACGATATGAAGGTTATCCTTTCCATGCATCATGCCTATAACATAACCGGTTATTATGAAGCGGTGCCTGAAACAAACGATACAATGCTTCAAAAGCTTTACGGGCAGCAAGGAAAAGAAAAAAACGAAACATTGTGGTTAAGCAAGCATAAAGAAATAATTGATTTTTATAAACCCGATATTATTTACCAGGATTTCAATTTGCATCTTATTTCACAACCTGTTCTGCT
>JAFGKY010000170.1 GCA_016928305.1 Bacteroidales bacterium | reverse complement strand
GGTGTGCTGTTGAAATCGGTTGCATCCAAAATGGGCCAGCCGGCTCCACCCGAATATAAACGGCGTGGATCTTTGTTTTTCCAGTAACTGACGAATCCGGTAAGCCATTTTTCCTGGTTTGCACCAGCCGGTTCGTTCCCATACAGCATCATACAGAAAGAGGGATGGTTTCCATAGGATTTCACCATACGTTCGCTTTCATCATAGATATACTGATCCACCGGCTTTCCATCTCCTACGGACGAACCCTGGTTGGCCCAGGAAGAACATTCTATATGCAGGTAGAAACCGGCCTGGTCAGCCGCTGTAAAAGCAGCCTCGGGAGGGCACCACGAATGGAATCGCAGATGATTGAGGCCGTGCGCACGGGCTATCCTGAAAATTCGTGTCCAGGAGGCAGTATCCGTGGGCGGGTAGCCTGTTTCCGGGAAGATGGCACATTCAAGGGTTCCCCGCAAGAAAAGCGGGCGGCCGTTGATAGTGAAGCGTGTGCCCTGGATGCCAAATTCACGCATGCCAAAGGTGACTTCGAGGACATCAGTGCCCCCTGCTGCGTCGGCAACTTCAATTTTCATCCGGTACAGGTTAGGTGCAAATTCATCCCACAAAAGGATATCATCGCCCATGGAGTATTTTATATCGATCTCGTTAGAGCCTGGGGTAATTTGCTGATCCAGCATCAAGCTGTCGGGGGTATGGTCATCGCTGTTTACGGATTTTCCGGTTACAGCAATTTTTAAAGGGCCATCGGTTCCGGTTGTATTCTGCACTTCCAGTTTTATATTCACATGCCTGGTCTTTACATCGGGATAAAGTGAAGCATTGGAAATAAACACAGGATTGCGAGACTGCAGTTCCATCCGGCCGGTAATCCCGTTCCAGTTCGATTGAGTATGATCACTGATGCTGTGCGAGTTCATTCCCACATCTACCTCTTTTACACGGTTATCCACACAAAGGGTAAGGGTGTGGGAGCCCGGTGTCAACCATGCAGTCAGATCATAGATATTCGGTGTGCCCAGCGAGTTCTGCATTCCGGCCTGCTGGTCATCCACCCAGACAATAGTTTCCCAGTGACAACGTTCCAGGAATAACTGTATGTTTTTTCCTTTCCATGATGCGGGAATTTTCACCTTTTTCTGGTACCAGGCCATACCGGCATAATACTTATCCGGTTGCAGCCAAAAGGGTACCTTGATGTTACCGGATTGACGATATTTTTCCATATCGGGACTAAGGAACCAGGAACTGTCAACAATACCACCGGTCCAGGGTGTATTAACACTGATTTCGTCCCCCTTTCCATTTTCCGTCATGGATCCGGGAAGATTAATGGTTTCCGGCAGTGCAGATACAAACCATTTTTCAATGATGCCTTTGCTTTCAGGATCAATCCGGAAAGACCATTCGCCGGAAAGGTCGAGAATGTTTTTCTGGCCGGTATCAATACAGGATGTCACAAAAATAATAGCGAGTAAGGAAATCAATAAAGTCTTCATGTCAGCAGATATTACTATTTAATATAATCCATGGTGCGAAGACCATTTTTGTTCCAGCATCTCACAGCCTGATGCGGAACATTGCCCGACCTGTATGCTTCAATGCCTGCCTTTAATACCTCACCTTCCGAACCCTATTCAGCGGCAGGCAGTGAGGTGTCAATGCCCCTGTTCAAAAATCCGCTTTCAATCTCCTCCAGGGATTTTCCCTTCGTCTCCGGCAGTTTGAAAAAAATAAACAGGAATCCCAGTACACAGATCACGGCATATCCCCAGAAGGCGGCTGCATTCCCGAAGTACTTTTCAATAACCGGAAAGGTAAACACCAGAATGAAATACGCCGTCCAAAGGGCGATAACAGCCACGGAAATGGCCGCTCCGCGTATGTTGTTGGGAAAGATCTCCGAGATGAGTACCCAGGTCAAAGGTGCCAGTGACATGGCATACAGGCCGATCGCTGCAAGAATGAACCAGGATAAACCGTTGCTGTTTTTGCTGAACAACAGGTAACCGATAATTACATACAGGATGGCCAGTCCACCGGCCCCGGCAAGCATCAACGGCCGCCTGCCCCACTTGTCCACCAGTGTCATAGCGATGAGTGTAAACACAAGGTTGGCGAGACTGATATACACCGCTTGCATTAGTTGCTCCGTAGCGCTGGCACCTATACTCCTGAATATATTGGTAGTATAATTGAATACCACGTTGATGCCGCAGAATTGCTGAAAAACGGCCAGACCAATGCCGATAAGCAGAACAGGCATGATGGCTTTGGTAAACACGTTTCGTATATGGGAACGGACCTCCTTGTTCATGGTACTGAGGATGGCTGAGATGGAAGATTCCACAAAGTATTTGTCTCCGATCCTGGCCAACACTTTGCGTGATTCGCTTTCCTTTCCTTTATACAGGAGATAACGCGGGCTTTCCGGCAGGAAAAACACACCTGTTAAAAACAGGAAAGAGGGTATGGTCCCCATTCCGAACATCCAGCGCCAGGCTTCGGGCCCAATATTTCTGAGTTGAAAATTCTCAAAATGAGTGATCACCTGTCCCAATACAATGGTAAGCTGGTTGATAGCAACCAACCGCCCGCGCGTTTCAGCCGGCGAAATTTCGGCAATTAACATGGGGGAAAGCATAGAGGCCATGCCTACACCAATGCCCGCCATAAAACGGGAGGTAATGAACCACGAAAGGGAAGGTGCAAGTGCCATGGAAAGGGATGAGATAAAGAACAGGGAAGCAGCGGTAAATAATCCGGGTTTGCGCCCGTAACTGTCGGCGATACGACCCGCGATCAAACATCCAATAATGCATCCCAACGCCAGAGATCCGGTTGTAAATCCTTCCCAGTACGCATCCAGTCCGAATTGTTCCCGCAGAAAAGGTAAACCACCTGTGATCACGGCAAAATCAAAACCAAACAGGTATCCTCCCATGGCCGTGACCAGGGAAGTGATGATCAGGAAGCGCCAGTTGTACTTACCAGTCATAGATTGATTCTTACACAAATCTTAGACGAAAGTAATCAATCATATCAACCTGTGAAATGGATATTTTGTTTAAAAATATGTACTTTATTATTAACTTTAAATTCATTTAATTATTTTCATATGCGGAAAAAAGAAGGATTTAAAGGCCAATTAGCCATAGTTTTACCCGGATATATCCAGCTCGAACTACAGAAAAATCCATTAACAAAGTTATTATATCCAACGGATATCGGCTACTATCCCTGTGCCCGTTACCATTTTCGCGAAAGGCCCTATGGCTGTGATCAGCATATATTAATCTATTGTATTGATGGCAGGGGTTGGGCAGATATGAATGGAATCCATCAGACGGTTGTTAGAAACCAATATTTTATTATCCCCCCAGGCATGCCGCACCGGTATGGAGCTGACAATACCAACCCATGGACCATTCACTGGCTCCATTATTCAGGAGACATGGCACAACATTTTGCCACAACCATGGGTTCAGTTATCAGCATTCAGTCACCTGGACGAACTGGTTCAAGAGATAGAACCCAACTGTTTGGGGAAGTTTACGATACACTGCAAATGGGATATGGTATGGATAATCTGGAATTTGCCAGTGCCTGTCTCTGGCAATTGATTGCTTCCTTCAAATACAGGGAGCATTATCAGAGAAACATTGAAATGGCTAAACATGACATGGTTAAAAAGAGCATTCTTTTCATGCAGGATCATATAAATGAATCACTTGTTCTGAAGGATATTGCGTCACATTGCGGCTATTCGGTGTCCCATTTTTCCCTGATGTTCCGCAAAAAAACTACCCGTTCGCCCATTGGTTATTTTATTTCCATCAAAATGCAGCGGGCCTGTCAAATGCTTGATTTCACCTGGATGCACATCAAGGAGATTGCAGCGGAGCTGGATTTTGAAGATCAGTTTTATTTCTCACGGTTATTCCGGAAGGTGATCGGGGAAACACCCTCGGCTTACCGCAAAAGGAAAAAGGGGTAGCTCCTGAAGTTTAGCCTCCCTGCTTTTTGTACCAGGCCGGTGAACAGGTACACATGTAATATGTGTGCGCAGAGTTAATGAGATTCGGGGCTAATAAGATTCGGGGTCGGACCGAAATAAAGCTAAAATTATCAGCTTATTGATCCGATTTTATTGCCGTTTTTTTATAGCCTTAGCGGCCATTTTTTTAGCATAAAAACACGACTTTAAGATGTGACTTTGGTTGCTTTGGCAGGAGCAATAATATACTATATTCCCGCCAATATCCTGATATCAAAGAAAATATGCAAATAATCATTAAGAATACAGAAAAACACGTGTCTACTGAATCAGAATTCTCTCCTGTTTTATGCGCGACGTGATCGCTATTTTTTTTAATTGATTGATTAACAGAGATAAAGTGTTTTGTAATATGCTGATTTGGGTG
>JAFGKY010000169.1 GCA_016928305.1 Bacteroidales bacterium | reverse complement strand
TTGCAAAATAAATTTGCTGAATTTGAGGATACATTAAAAGAACTTGCAACGATGGTATTGAACAGCTTAAGAAAAAAGAAAAACAATTAAGTTTTTTTAACATATAATTGACTATAAAACTTTTTTGGTCAATTTATTTTATTTTTCTTTGAATTGACCAGAAAACAATATTAGTCAATGTTTAACTTATTGAAATGGAAAGATTTGCACAAAGAATAATAAAAATAAAATGGTTAATCGTGGTAATTGTACTTAGCTTAACTGTTTTTTTTGGTTATCAGATCAGGAATATTTCAATTGATTCAGATGTAATAAACTCATTAAACGATAATGATCCCACGGCGCTGTTATACAAAAATATAGGTAAACAGTTCGGCGGTAATGAGATCGGGATGATCGTGCTGGAGACCGATGATGTTTTCACTGCAGAAGTGATCGGGCACGTAAAGCAGATTACGGACAGCGTGAAATTTACAGCGGGGATTTCAACCGTAACAAGCATAACCGATATTCTCGATATCAAAAGCTCAGCATGGGGAATTGAGATCGGTAAACTGCTCGATGAATACGATCTGCCCACCGAACGATCTGAATTGGATAGTCTCAGAAACTATGTGTTTTCAAAAGATATGTACAGGGGAGCGATAGTATCTGAAGACGGGACGGCAACAGTGATCCTGTTTAATTTGCTCCATGATGCGGATAAGGAGACGGTGGCAAAAGAGATCAGGCAGAAAACCCAGGCCATGAATCTGTCCGAAACGTTGTATTACGGCGGATTGCCTTTTCTGCTCAACGATGTTACCGATCTGATGTTATCGGATATGGCCAGGCTTTTGCCTTTTGCCTTTATTATCATCGCTTTGTTTCTGTTCATAAGTTTCAGATCCCTGAGAGGAGTGGTATTACCATTGCTTATAGCAGGAATAAGTGTTATATGGACACTCGGATTGATGGCGTTTACAGGATACGAACTGACCATTACATCAAGTTATATTCCGGTTGTATTACTGGCCGTCAGCACCGCTTATACGATACATGTTGTGAACAGCTATGAAATAAACAGGTTGACAAACAGAAAGCAGGCGTTAATTCAGGCTTTAACCTATACTTTTATCCCCGTATTACTTGCCGCAGTGACAACGATGATCGGTTTTGTCTCATTCATATTCGGATCATATCTTCAAATGACCAGGGATTTCGGCATTTTCACGGCTATAGGTACATTATTTGCCCTGCTGTTATCCGTGTTTTTTGTTCCCGCTCTTATTTCTGCATTATCCGTGGGAGGCAAAAAATCCGAAACGGAAACCAGGGAAAAGAAAAGCATACTGAATCCTTTAATCCTGGAGCCATTACTAAAGATCATCATCCGGCATCCTAAGGTTACTGTTGCCGTATGGAGTATCCTGCTTTTAATAAGCATAGCGGGTATCTTCTTTATGAAAACAAGCGTAAACCTTACATCGTATTTTAAAGCAGATAATCCTACCCGAGTAACGGAGAATTTAATGCAGAAAAAGTTCGGAGGTTCTTTACCCGTCTATGTGGTCTTTGAAGGAGATATACAATCGCCCGGATTGTTGAAGATGATGATCCGGACCGAAAAATTCATGAAAGAAGATCCGAACATCGCTGTTACGCAATCGGTCGCTGACCTTGTTGAGCAGATGAACGAAGCGATGGGCGAAGGGAAAGCCATCCCCGATGAAAAAGCCAAGATCGAACAGCTGTGGTTCCTTCTGGACGGACAGGATATTATGGCGCAACTTGTGTCCGATGACCTGGATAAAGCTATCATTCAGTCAAAATTCGCCTCGATTGAAACGGCAGAGATCGATGCCTTTACCCTGAAAATGAATCAATATGTTCAGGAAAATTCGACCGACAGCTGCAAAATAGCGTTTACCGGAATACCATCCATTTATTATAAGCTCAACGCAAGCCTGATAAAGAGCCAGTACAGCAGCCTGATCATTGCCGTTATCCTGGTCCTGATCATTGTGGGAATCATATTACGATCCTTTTCAAAAGGCGCTTTTGCCGCTATTCCTATAGTAACAACTATCATTATATTATTGGGCTTTATGGGACTGACCGGTATCCCGCTTGATATAGCTACGGTTTTGGTAGGGAGCATTGCCCTGGGTATAGGTATCGATTATTCCATACATGTGATCTCCGGATTCAATAACCATCTGAAAGAAAACGGAGATGCGGAAAAGGCACTCGAGAGCACCATAAGGATCAGCGGGAAAGCGGTGATCATCAATGCAGCTTCCGTGGCAGCAGGATTTCTTTTGCTTGTATTTGCCCAGATGTTACCCATTCAGCGTTTTGGTTTATTGGTTGCCATCAATATGTTCGGCGCAGGTGTCGGTGCGCTTACGCTGTTGCCGGCCATGTTAATATTAGCGAACAGGAAACAAAAAATAACCGCGTAATTAATCAAAATACAGTGCCATGAGAACAATCATTCACAAAACATCATTAACCGTAACAGCATTAGCAGTAAGTATGCTATCCGTGTATTCACAGGATGCAAACACCATCCTGAAAAAAATGGACGACATAATGTTTTCGCCCAAAGATATGACAGGGAAAATGAGAGTCGTGATGATCGACAAAAACGGGAAACAGGATATCCGGGAGGCCGTGATACAGCAAAAAGGAACGGATAAACGCATGTTTCGCTTCACATCACCCGCATCACAGGCAGGCATTGCGATCCTGTCGCTGCCCGATGATATTATGTATCTCTATCTGCCTGCCTATGGCAAGGAAAGACGAATTGCTTCAAGCGCAAAAAATCAGAATTTTGCGGGCACCGATTTTTCTTATGATGACATGGAATCAAAGTCATTTTCCGAAAAATACACACCGAAATTACTGAAAACCGAACCCGATGTGTATATTCTTGAGCTGACACCCAAAGGACAGTCTGATTACTCCAGAATAATTGTAGGCATCAATAAAACAAATTATTATCCCGAGTCAATGGAATTTTACGACAGGGGCAATAACAAAATCAAAACCGCAAAATATACTTTTAAGAAAGTTGGCAACTACTGGAATTCATCAGAGATTGAAATGACCAACCATAAAACGAACCGCAAAACCAGGATGCAAACGTCTGATGTAAAGTATGACATGGGCCTGACAGATGATGATTTTACCGTAAGAAGGTTAAAACAATAAAAATGGTTGATCATGAAGCGAACCTATCTATTCACGGTTATACTTTTACTGGCTTCAGGTATAATCAAAGCACAGGATGGTGTTGTTATCGGACAAAATTCTGATGAAAACAAGTTGAAGATATCCGGAGAATTGCTCACCGATGAAAGGTTCCTGCTCAAAGATGAAAACCAATGGGCATGGAATGAGAATCGCCTTACGTTAAAATTCAACAAAAGAATTACTGACCGTTCAAAATTCTATGGGGAGGTCTGGTTGCGCAATATAGGCTTACCAAACATTGTTTCATCATCGGATCTGTATAACAAAGGGATCGTTGATCCTTACAACCTGGAGATCCGGGAAGCGAACATTCAGTTATACGGTTTTCTCACCAGGAACCTCGATTTAACAATCGGTCGCCAGCGTATTGTATGGGGTACAGCCGACAAAATAAACCCGACCGACAATCTGAATCCTTATGATATGGAAGATGTTTTGGATTTTGGCCGCCATCGCAGCTCCGATGCTGTAAATGCAAATTATTATTTTACCAATGATTTTTCTTTGCAGGCTGTATATATTCCCTTTTTCCAACCCGCAAATATGCCGGTTGGAATGTTTGCCAATATTCTGAGTCAGCCAATGGAACTACCTCAGGGAATGACGTTAACAGGATTTTCAGATAATTTGCAAATGCCCCGGTTCAATTTAGGTGAAAGTTCCACCGCCGGACTCAGATTCAAAGGTTATGTTAAAGCGATTGATTTTTCATTGAGTTACGTTTGGGGTTATGACGGATTACCTGTCAATACAAAAAATACAATTACACCGGTAGATACACTCGGGGGCGTGACGATAAATTCACAGCTTTCTTTTATGCGGACACACTGTATCGGTGCTGATTTTGCCACAAGCATTGCCGGCATCGGATTCTGGGGCGAAGCAGCAGTATTTATTCCGGATGAAGATGTGGTAATGACCACCGATCTGTCCGCTTTATATCCGTTATCGCCGGTACCTGTAATTACAGATACAACAATCATTGACAAACCCTATATCCGCTTTATTGTTGGCGCTGATTACAACTTTTCGGACGGATCCTATCTCAACGTTCAATATCTTCACGGTTTCATCCATGAAAGGGGAGGGGAGAACCTGGATGATTATTTTTTCATGCGCTACGAGAAAAGGTTTTTCAGCGACAGGCTCAAGATTGCCCCAATAGGAGGCGCTTTTATTGTAACCGACTGGAGCGGTATAAAAGATAATTATGCCCTTGCCTATATTCCCCAGGTTTCGTACAATGCCACCGATGATGTTGAAATAACACTGTCAGCAGCCATTTTCGACGGCAAAGGCGACAACCTGTTTGCCGGTTTGAAAGATTACGATATGTTTATGTTTAAGGTGAAATATAATTTTTAATGGGTTCTGTTCCCGGGCAGCCAAAGCTGCATCAATGGACTGGAAGGCATGACCTGACAGTGCCCGTAAGACCTGTCAGAGTCTGATGGTGATAAGAATCCCGTTGCAAACCTCTGGCAGAGAGAAGCATCCTCCGATTGACGGTCTCGAATATTCGCATGGTGTACCGTCAGATATGTCTTATCCCTGTTTCGCTATACATCAAATAGCAATACCCAGTGTAAAAGATAAGAAATTGCCATTGTATTTTGCTTCCTGCAAATTCTTCTGAAACGTATGCAACCAGGTAACCTGTAACAGAACAACTATTTTATCTGTTACTCTCCCTTTCAGATCAATAGCTAAAGATACGGACGGATCTACGTTTTCGATTCCGGTATGATCTGACATGTTTAATAATTGCGGTACAACTCCCAGGCCGGCTTTGACAGATGGCCTTATTTTTCCGGTTTGTATAATGTTTTGCAGATCATATACAAACAACAGGCTGACCGGGAACATTGTCAGCCTGGTCTGTGTATCTTCTGTTTTCACCAGGCAGATGATATTTGCGTTTATCTCTGCCGGTAACAAAAGTATTTTCCCTGTTTCCAGGAAAGCGCCGGCCTGAAATCCCGTTTTGAGATGCCCCGATAAACTGCCGATTTCATGTACACCGCCGACATACAAACCGAAATAATTGATGATCTCTGCACCGGCTGTATTGGATATGAACAAAAGCAATATGATCATCCTGACGTACCTCATTCCTGTTCAAAATAATGCTGGTGTTCCGGGCAATTACAGATATTTTCCGGATACCGGCCCTCCACGCTTTTATAAACCTCGTTCAGTTTTTGTCTCAGGTCCTCTCTCAGATAAGGTACGGGACAAACAAACTCTCCGTTTTTGTAAAGGCCAAAGTGTACACACTGGTCAATATAGCCTGTCTCCCTGACACCAAGGCATCCGACAGGTTCTCCTGTTTTTACAGGCTGTAAGTATCTTACATCTACCCTGCTTGCAGGTTCAAAGGTGTAAAGAACAGAAAACTCACTGTTGTACCTGATAATTACATCCGTATTTACGGTATAATTATCCCGGGTTTCCTGTACCATCATAACAATCCCGTCGGTTGACGACATGAATTGCAACAGTTCGTCTCCGCCTATGTCAATACCTTTATGAGGAGTACCGTCTGCGCTGCCTCCGGGTGTGCCATATACACTGCCAACTCTTTTAATGGCATCAAGATTCAGAGGAGGATTGATTACAAAATCCTGAGAGCTGCGCGCTTCCTCTCCGATAATATTAAACAGCGGTGATCTCTCGCAGGAAAAAAAACATACACCCAGACAGGTGACAAAAGCAAATATGATCGCATTTCTTTTCATCTGTTTCAAAGTTAGCTACAAGAAATGAGAAAAATTTCTTCTTTATTCAAGACAGGAAAATTACTGAAAACCTTTATTAAAAACCTCCCCCCGCTGGTTTGGGATTGTTCCCCAAATCCCCCCAGCTCAATGACAGTTGCATCGTCAATGATCCCGTTGCCCCGAATCAGCTGGGGGGCAACCTGTTTGCGGCACACTTTCTTTTCCTAAATTTTTATTATAATGTTTATTATTCATTGATTACATTATTACTGTAAGCCTTCCCAAATAAGTTGAACAATTATTTAGATTTCCTTACATTTATACCCCATTGATCAGATTTCATTTTAATAGTGGCTGCTACTAACCGCCTCTCAAAGTCCGGTCTTCCTTATTTTGAGGCAATTGGTAAAGGTTTTATCGTTTCCATAAATGAGTTGGCGCCAATTCTATGAAGAGCTATAATGCATTAAAACAGAATAATTGGAAAGGGCAGAAAAATATTTGTATATTCATTTTTTCAATTTTTTAGTATGAAAAATATTATTACAAAGCTATCTGGGAATAAATTGTTGGTATTCATACTGATTTTTGTTTTTGCCGCTTTTTTCTACTCGTTCAATATCGGATTCAGTGATTTGTGTAGTGATGAGATATATACTAAATCAATGTTGGAAGGTACCTTATCGGACTTTTACGCTAGATTTAAAAACGATTTACACCCGCCACTGTATTACCTGGGATTAAAATTGTTTACGGCTTTGTTTGGTTTAAATCCTGTATCATTACGGTTTTTCTCAGTACTGGGGGTATTATCAACCGTATTGCTGGGGTATTTTGCCGGTCAACGTGTTTTTGGCAAGCAGGGTGCACTATATTTTTGCCTGATGCTGATTTCGGTTCCAATGCTGGCAGCATACTCACACCAGGCCAGAATGTACACCTGGGCTGCATTTTCAGTAACAGGGGTATTTATCTATTCTTACTTATTCATAAAAACAGGAAAAAACCGCGATTTGGTTTTTCTTTTTATTTTCACCGTGGTAGCCATATATATTCACTATTATAGCATGGTCGCCGCGTTTGTATCTAATGCATTTGTTTTTTTGTACCTGCTTTTCACTAAAAATAAAAAGTGGCTTCATCATCTCATTTCATTACTATTCGCAGCATTGCTCTTTCTCCCGTGGCTCTTTATGTTTATGGTCCAGGTAAAAAGAGTTCAACATGCTTTCTGGGTTCCTGAAGTTAGTCTCACTACTGTTCTTCATTGTTTTGCAATTCCGTTCACCGAACAATTCTGGACAACCACTTATTCCGTTTTATTTGTTATTTTAATTTACAGCCTTATTGTTTTTACCTTTTTCAAAAGCTCTGCAAAATCGTTTTCTGAGTACCGATTGGTTTTGTGGCTGTCGCTGTTTATTTATACAGGGACGTTGTTTGTTGTAATGATTATCTCCTTGTTTTCACAACCCGTTTTATTTTCGAGGTATGTCGTGGCCATAGTTGTTATGCTTGTTATCCCGCCAACGATTCTTTTTGTCCAAATGAAGACAGAATGGCTGAAAATGATTTTAATATCCATTATCTTATTCCTGGGTATACGGATTTCTGTTTCCACTTTTTATTTTTCATACGGACCCTATAAACAAACCATCGAATATATCGCTACTACTTATCCTGAAATTCGTAAAATCTTACACATTACCGAAATAACTGCCGGCCCAATGATTGAATACACCGGTAATTCAGGTTTGAGTCATTATTGGCTTAAGGCTGAAATGTCGAATGTTGATGCCTTCCCGCAGGCACATCAATACAAACAGCCCGGTGAATTTCTGGAGCCTGGAGAAGTATTTTGTGCCGTCAGATTTAACAACCTTGAATTGAATAAAGAAAATCTTGACCTCGTTTTATCAGAATCGGAACTTATCAAAACAGATACAGTAAGCGATAACAAGGTTGAAGACGGAATTATTATAATACAGGTTTATCTTCTTAAATACAAAGGCAGGTAAATTGATTAATAAGATATAATCCCGCTGGTTTGAGATTGTACCCCAAATCCCTTAATTAATTAATGGTTGCACTGTTCATCATCCCTCCCCCATACCCGTATTTATACAATCATTAAATGACAGACTTAATTACTTGCAGGTTAGTTTCATGCTTTTTTTGCTTTCGCAATTGCCGCAGGTACAACCTGCTTGTGGTCTGTTCCAAGATTCGGGCTGCAAGTCCGAATCAGCTGGGGTGATTTACATAGTATTCCTGCAACGATATAAGCCTTTTCGTTAATACACCGGTAATCAAAAAATAATACATATTTTTTATCGGTAAGATTTTGTAGAAAAAGACTGAATTGGAAGTAATTTATGATAGATAGTAAAAAGTTTGTATTTAATACAGACATTTGATACATTTAGAATCTAATCGAAAACAGTATTGTTTGAACAGAAGTAACCCATGTTTTCAAAAATCAGACGACTGGTAAAGAAACCGTTCACTGTATGCTCCCGAACCGTTAAAAAAACCGGACTTGAAAGAGTAAAAAGAAAAACGTTGTGGCTTTGGATTGTTCTTGGTATAGCCTCTGTTATTTGGGTTCTCATCCGGGTTGTGCCCAAACCCAGCCGTGCGACCTATCCCTGCCAAAAAGTGGCTCAACCGCTGGCCGCCGGCTTTATTGCCTGGTTGTTGGGACTGGCCGGATCCACCCTGATCATACGCCGGGCCCGTCGCCTGTTTCAAAGACAACAGTATGTGGTGGGGGCGATCTGTTTTGCAACGGCGATCCTGCTTTACTACCTTACCTTGAGTGACACACGTGATGTTGCCGCATCAGCCTTTAACACCCTGAACACTGCAAGCTTTGTCCCCACCGATCCGGCCAACAGTCCTGTTGGCATTGGTAAAGGGATTCATCCCGGACGCGTCGTGTGGGTTTATGACAGCCTGCTCTGTGATCAGGGCAGCACAAGTGGCTGGTGGTGGGAAGATCAACGCACCGATCCTGAAGTGGCCCGGCGTATGATGACGCAGGCGCTACTCAATCTCACCGGTATAGCTGATCCGGTTGAGTCCTGGGATTCCCTCTTCAGGTACTTCAACCGAACGCATTACAACCAAAACGATAGGGGCTACCAGGCTGGTGACAAGATCGCCGTCAAGGTCAATAACATCTTCTCCCGTTTCTACAAATGGACCGACAGCCAGGATAACCGGCCCTGCCCGCAAATGGTTCATGCCTTGCTCTGGCAACTGGTAAACATGGCCGGCGTACCGGAAGAAGACATCACCCTCTATGACTGCATCTTTTATCATGGCGACCCGGTCTACCTATACTGCCATGCCGATTTTCCCGGCGTGCGCTGGGCCGAAGGCGATGCCACGGATCGTGTTGATGGACATGATTATGAAAACGGCCCCGGTGATAACCCCGGCACCCGTGAAAAGGTGGTGCCCGATCCCAACACTGTGGTCCATTATGGCGATCCGGACCTCGTTCCGGGCAGCGGCACGGTCTGCCTGCCCACGGTTGTCTCAGAGGCCAGGTATCTCATCAACGTAGCCCTGCCGCGTATTCATGAACTGGCAGGTGTCACCCTCTGCGCCAAGAACTTCTTCGGATCGGTATGGCATCCTAATCCCCCCCCGGGGAATGCCTATTACTACTATGGCTGGTGCCCGTTCTATATGCATAAGGCTGTAGCTTCCCTCGATTTCGCCGCAGACATTCCCATGCGCCCCATGGGATCCTACAATGCCCTGGTCGATCTCATGGGCCACAAAGAACTGGGCGGCAAAACCCTGCTGTTTATTGGTGAATGTATTCGCTATAAGGGCTGGGCTGCCCCACCCTTCAATGGCGGGCCCGCCTCGAGTTTATTCATGAGCCAGGATATCGTCGCTATCGAGTCCGTGTTGCTCGACTTTTTACGGTCCGAGGGGGCGGTGGTCGCAGGTACACCGGATAATTATCTCCACGAAGCGGCCCAGGCCGACAATCCGCCTTCGGGCACGGTCTACGACCCGGAAAACGACGGCATCCCCCTGGAGAGCCTGGGCGTACATGAGCACTGGAACAATTCTACAGACAAACAATACAGCCGCAATCTTGGTGCCGGTGAAGGTATTGAGCTGATTAAAATATTAAAATATACCCCAACTGCTGTTGAGCTTAGCAATGGTGATATCCCGGACACTTTTATACTTTTTGCGAATTATCCCAATCCCTTTAATCGATCAACAACCATTCGTTATTCACTACCGGCTTCTGCCGATATCAGGTTGAACCTTTACAACCTGAAGGGAGAAAAGGTGCGTACGCTCATCCATCAGCATCAATCTGCAGGCACCTTTGAAATAAGCTGGAATGGGCGCAGTGATAACAACGTACCTGTAGCTTCCGGTACTTATATTTACAGAATGGAAATCAATTCCGGAAGAGAAATAGTCAGCCAATCACGTCAAATGTTGTTGCTCAGGTAACATAAGGTGGGAGCCAGACAGGATATCTGACGATGTCTGTTAAACCTTGTGCGCAAGTGATTTTGGGCATTAGAAATTATTTAATCGAATATTTTAATCATTTTTTAGCCTTAGAAGGTCGTTTTCGGGGGTAAAAACACCATATTAAGCATATTAGGACTCAAACGCTCCGGCTAAAGATTTCCTGGAATACTATTTTTTGGCTTATTAACGGTACGCTAAGCTTTGAAAAGAATGTATTTTTAGCATCAATTAACCACATATCAATTATATAGATTGGGCCAACCCCTGGATACAAATAAATTCTTTCATTTCAATTAATTCATTATCTTTGCACAAAGTTTTTAGCAATTACGTCTGAGTTACAATCATCACGGCTAAAAGTTTATTTACAGAACGAAAACATTACTCCTTATTGCTTTAATTTGGTTAATGTCGGTATTCTGAATTTTAACCAAATTATTTTAAATGAAGCAATTACAAAAAGAAACATGGCGACAAAACAGGTATAAATCGTCCAGGCAAAATCCACACGGTAAGAACAGATTCGGCAAAAAGCCACTGAATGCGGATTTATTCGTGAAAAAAGCCCAGCCTGTCAAAGAAACCCAATATCAATCTCTCCGTAGAATCATTGATCTTCCGGTAAATGAATCGATCATTTCCAATCTGTTGAGAAAAGGTTATGTCGCACCAACCGAAATACAGGATAAGTCTATCGAACCCATTCTTAAGGGTCTTGATCTTTTGGGACTGGCACAGACAGGAACCGGTAAAACAGGGGCTTATTTAATCCCGCTGGTTCATAATTTACTCGGGAAAAATCCGGCTTACCAGATACTGGTTATAACACCAACCCGCGAACTGGCTGTTCAGATAGAACAGGAGTTCAGGAGTATTACAACAGGGCTCAGGCTATACAGTGAATGCCTTATCGGAGGTACCGATGTAAGAAGGGATATTATGAAGCTCAGAAAACCTTATCATATTGTTATTGGCACTCCGGGCCGGATCTTAGACATGGTCCGCCAGCATGCTATAGACCTTAATCGTTTTTCCACACTTGTACTGGATGAATTCGACAGACTTCTGGATATGGGATTTTCCCCCGATATCCTGAAAATCGTCGATGGAATGTTGAACAGGAGGCAAACCATTCTTTATTCTGCCACTGACAATAAAAGTCAGAAGCCTTTGATCAGCAGGTTGCTAAAAAGTCCGGTAGAAGTCCGGCTCAAAAACGGAAATCTGAGCGGTGACAATATTGACCAGGAGATCATAAGGGTTTCAGAAGGTGAAAATAAGATGGAGGTATTGCTCGGACTTATTAAGGATCCGTCTTTTAAAAAAGTCCTCATTTTTGCCGATACCAGGCGCGGTGTGAGCAAAATATGCAAAGGACTTCGCAAGGCCGGGATCAGGGCCGATGAAATTCATGGCGACAAATCGCAGCACTACCGGATAAATGCCCTGGAAGCATTCAAAAACAGAAAAATTCAGGTGCTTGTTGCAACCGATGTAGCAGCACGGGGCCTCGATATTGTCAATGTATCCCATGTGATCAATTATCAGCAGCCCCAGAATATGGATAGTTACATACACCGGATTGGCAGGACAGGAAGAGCCGGAAAGAGCGGCAAGGCTTATACGTTTGTGGGTTGATCCGGCTGGCGGAGGCAAACATGAAAATCAGTTATGTCAGTTATGGGCAAATTCTCATAAACGGCTTTGTTTTTGATATGAAAACAACCTTATAAGCCTTAAAACGAGTATGTTTTTAATGTCATTTCGCTATAAATCAATAATATACTTTGGTCCGACCCCTTTATTATTACTTATACCTCGTTTAATTTCGGTCTTTTAATTGTGGTTCTGATAGTTGCGCTTTCCGATAAATCGGGGTTATTGAACAGGTATGCATTCTCTTTCCTGTTTATACTGATCCCCTTTTTTATTGTAAATAGTATATTAACAGG
>JAFGKY010000168.1 GCA_016928305.1 Bacteroidales bacterium | reverse complement strand
ATCCTCTTCCAGTCCCGACATCGGGCCGAGGTATGTATTGATGTTTTCCTCCGAAGCATGAGATACCTGGCCGCACCACGACCATATGATGACATTCACATCGGGATAATTCAACTAAGCAATACAGTTCCCTCCGCTTCTGTATTGCAGGTCTCACTGAGGACTTTTATCTAACTGGTTACCGTTAGATCTCAGGATTTCCGGCTTCGCTGGTAATTTACTGCCGACTGAATTCAGTCACAGCTTAATCACCTTGCCACTGCCGGTGATCGTTTGATGCACGGTTGGATTGCCGTAATAATACAGGTTGCCGCTGCCGCTAATGGTTACGTTGAGCGTATTGACCGCCCACACGGTCGCATCCCCACTCCCGGAGATGGTACAGTTGACGGTGTTGCATTGAATGATGCCGAAGTTTAAACTGCCCGACGCACGTCGGGATAAATGAGTGTAATACTCCGATGCTTGCATCGATAAAATACATTTTTTGTTGATACCTCGACAGCTCTGCTGCGAGGTAGTTCATTACGTTGCGGATCCGGACATCCCCGTTCTGTTACTTTCTCATCACTTTCACCCTTGCAACTTTCTCCCCGGTAGGATAGTCGGTTACCAGCAAAACATACATCTGCGCCGGGAGATTTGAAGGACAATCCAGCCGGAGAAGGTTCTGACCCGCCCGGACATCCTTTATGGACTGCAACAGGAGCTTTCCGGTCAGGTCATACAGGAGCACACTGATGGAACCCGGTTCCTCTGAAAACAATTCGATATTCAGATGGGAGTCGAAAAGGGTGGGGTAAACCCTGCAGCTGACCTCTTTTTCAATTTCCGCCTCACCCAGGGGTGTTTCCGCACCCAGGCAGATCCCGATACGCCGGGTGAAAACCGATCCCTCCCGGTCCGTGGCTGTGATATCCAGGTAACTGATCCCGTTCCCGGCACCGGTGGGTGTGATGGTGACGGAAGATCCCGAAAAAGCCAGGTCAAAGCCCCCGGCAATATCACAGCTATAAGCCGGATCATTGTATCCTGCTGTAAAAACGGAAAGCTCAATGGTCTTTCCCTCACCTTTTTTAAGATAATAGTGAGGCACCGACAACCATTCCAGGTAGTCCTCCAGTGCCGTGTAGCCATCCCTGTCCGGATCGGCATTTGAATCGGTGAAGTCACCCTGATCTGAATCCGGATTGCTCCCGAACAGGTTTTCCCACCAGTCGGGCAGTCCGTCCATATCGGAGTCAAAATCCGGGGGACGGGTTTCTTCCGGGTAATTCTCGTAACCTCCCGCATCATCCTGGTGATCGATTATCCCTCCCACCAATGACTTACTGCCTGTATAGGTATAGGTGCCGGTTAACGTCTCCCGGATGATCCTCTGATCATGCTCATCAAAGAGAGGCATGGAGCAACCGACATCGGACAGGACCGATTTATAGGCCTCCCTGGCCGTCTGGATCCGGGCATATGAAGGGAAAAATACTGAATCCACAAACACATCCCAATCGAGGATCTGTCCGCCCGATAGCTGATAATCCCGCGCGCAGTTGTTATCGGTTCCGTCGCAGGCAAAGGTGCTGTTTGTATTCTGAAGGATATTGCCCGAGTAATAATAACTCTGTGTCCCTTTTCCCGTTCCTTCCAGCTGGGCAGTCAGTATCATATTTTCGGTGGAGGCGACTCCTTTCTTATAATAATTATTCACAAAATTCACTTCATGGGCGCCACCGTCTGTGGTCCTTCCTCCCCAGTTGTACACCACGTTGTTGAATATATCAAGCCGCCCGGCATAGTACCCGGCTCCATCCAGACCGCCGGCCAGGCTCCAGTTCCGGCCATTGCAATGGGCCAGAAGATTGTGATGAAACGATCCGATGTCGCCGCCAATGCTTGCCGCATAACCATGGGCCTTGCCCTCGGGGTAGTTTTCATGATCCGCAATATTAAGGGCTTCAGAGATCAGGGTGCACTGCAGTGTAATGTTCAGGGCGTCCCGGGAACTGAACGCCTCATCAATCGTCCAGCTGATGGAGCAGTGATCGACAATGGAATGGTTGTTCCCTCTCATGCCAATGCCGTCAAACGTCGGACCGGCTCCCAGCCTCACCCGTATAAAGCGCGTGATGGTCTCTGTGCCCACACCCAGGGGAGCCGACCGGATGCAGATGCCCTTCCCCGGCGCAGTCTGTCCTGCTATGGTCACAAACCTGTCATTCAGAACCAGCCTGGATTCCAGTTTGATAATCCCGGACACTGCAAACAGGATGGTGCGCGGCCCGATATCATGGGTGATGGCTTCCCGGAGAGTGCCGGGACCGGCATCATTCAGATTGGTAACATAAACAACCTTTCCGCCGCGGCCGCCGGTGGCAAAACGGCCATAACCTTCGGCACCCCTGAAAGCCAGATGCCTGGGCTTGAATTTCCAGACATTGCCCTTCGTGGTGATCCCGGCGGAGTCGGTTTCATCGACACGCCAGAAATAGGTATCCAGATTGTAAAGCCCTTTAACATAAAACCCTGCAGAGTCGACAGGAAGCTCACCCCTGTAAACTCCGGCATTGGCTGGGGTGGCTCCGGCAACGGTCAGTGAATCTATACCAAAATAGAGGTGATGACTCCGTGTATAGCCGTTTTTAGCAGGTTTCCACTGAAGCGTGAAGGATCCTTCATCCGCATCCACATGCAGGTCCCCGTCTGCCGGCACAGGTTCGCGTGCCAACCTGGAA
This sequence comes from Bacteroidales bacterium, assembly GCA_016928305.1. Classification (GTDB taxonomy): domain Bacteria; phylum Bacteroidota; class Bacteroidia; order Bacteroidales; family UBA10428; genus UBA5072. The sequence continues at coordinate 30,557 of JAFGKY010000168.1, read as the reverse complement.
ACCTGGCTGGTGTTGAGCTCAATCGCATTGATATGGACATTGAGATCGGTTGTTTTCCCTTCCGGGGCCACAAAATCCCTGACCGGTTCGATCCGCAGGACCATCTCCTGGTCCGCCCGGGTGACATTCAACTCCGTAAGCAAAATAGTAGCTTCAGAGGTCTCTAAAACCCGGACCGATCGCTTGATATTTTCGTGGATCAGCTGATCGTTCAGGTAGACGTTGATGGGCCAGTGATCCCTGGTTGTGGTGTCTTCCCAGATGTTGTGATAGGTTTGCAGGGCATGCATTCCTTCAGGCAGCCCGGTGATGTGCAGTTCCAGCTCACCACCCTCCCCGGGATGGGCCAGCAGGCTGTCGTTGTCCACCTTAACGCCATCGTTTACCAGTGTCATGTAATAGGGTGACTGGACCAGGGCCTTCGACCAGCTGGTCCGCATGGTGGCACTGTCGGCCGGAGAGGTTGCAACCAGTTCGAAGGTCACACCCGAAACCGTAATGGAATGACTGTGAACCCTCGGGATATACCATGGGGTATAACCCTCGGTGTTCACTTCCGATTCTCTGCGGCCTTCCATGTTGATATCGATTTTCGCAACGGGCAATTGTGCATTTACAAAAGCACCGATTCCCGTAAGAAGAATAATGATCCGGTATTTCATTATGTTTTAAAGTATGGTGGATTGATTCCCCTGATGAACAATGATGTTCTTTAATTTCCTGATAACAGGACAAACATGAAGCATCATAAGAACCTGAAAATATTTATAAAGATAATTCGTTTCAACCAATTTTGGTTCCCCAACCTTAAGGGAACAGAGCCACATCCAGAAGGCATAAGTCAATCGATTTCATCCTCCGTAGCTTTAGCGAAGGTAGACCAATCGCTCCGTCAGCCGATTGATGACTGGGGATGTCCAAAAGGTCAGATTACTATTCTAATAACTTACAATGTAAGTTTAAATTAGAAATTCCAATCATGGGTACACAAATAACCCCTCTCCTGTCTCCCCCTTTTTAAGTAAATGCCACCTGACATTGCAAGGGGTAAATAAAAAAATTCGAGTTCTTTAACATAATTGTTAATGATTTGAAGATACTGATTGATTACATGCCTGGCTATATTGGTTGTATAATGAATAAACTCAATGACTCTATGGTCATTAACCAGGGTTTTAACACGTTAGAAGTCTTTTATAAATGTATCCACAGCTTGCAAGTTCTTGACAATTCCCGTTAGTCTGCGTAACTTGTCTTGTTACCAATCTGTTCTTCGTCATGAAACCATCCATTTCCGTACCCAGATTAACAGGTGTTTCCTTCCTGCTGTTACTCACTTTAACCCTCTTGTCACAGGCTCCTCAAGGATTTACATATCAGGCAGTTGCCTATCAAAACAATGAGTCTCAACCCATTATTCTTGCTGAAACTGACCTTGATATGGAAATTTCAATCCTGGATGGAACCACTGAAGTATACACGGAGACTCATTCACCCACTACTACAGATAAACTTGGACGATTTACCATTGTAATCGGAGAGGGAAATCCTCAAGGATCCTCATTCGATCAGATTGATTGGAGTATGGGTAATTATTATTTGCGCATAAAATATAAGAAGTCGGAGGACCCAAATTTTGAAACCCCCGTTTCGGTAAAATTACAGAGCGTACCCTATGCGCTGTTTGCAGAAAGAACATCTGACGGGGATTCAGACGCTTCTAACGAATTACAGGATCTGAGCATTACAGGTCATACTATTTCTCTTTCCAGAGGAGGGGGAGAAGTTACAATACCAGACAATGTTGAAGATGCAGACGCTGATCCTGCCAATGAAATTCAGAATCTTTCCATTACTGAAAACGAGCTATCCATATCTAATGGGAACAGCATATTCATTCCAACCGGCGGTACCGATGCGGATGCAGATCCATACAATGAGATTCAGGATCTGCAGTTAACGGGAAATCTCCTGACCATTACAAAGAACGGAAGTGCAACCCCGATCGATCTGAGCCCATACCTGGATGATACAGACACGAAGCTCACAGAATCCGAAGTGGATGCATTCGTTGCAAATAACGGATACCTGACCTCTGAGGCTGATGGTTCGGTTACGAACGAATTACAGAATCTGACCTTAACAGGGTCAAGCCTTGGAATAAGTGGAGGATCAGGGATTACTTTGCCCGATGTAAGTTCAACAAACGAGATACAATTACTATCCATTGAAGATGAAACGATCTCTTTATCCAACGGGGGTGGATATGTTGACTTACCCTTTGACGACGTAAACGACGCTGATGCAAATCCTGAGAATGAAATCCAGGATCTTCAGATAAGCAACGATGTAATTACTATAACCAAAAATGCCAGTGCAACCCCCATAGATATTGGTGCCATGATCACCAATAATGCCGGATGGGAAACCGATGAAGATAACGTGGTCTATTTAAACGGTAATGTTGGCGTTGGTACCATTACTCCTGAAGGAAGACTCAGCATCCAGGGGGTAGACGAAACTGTCGATGAACCTCTGTTTATGGTCGCACGAAAAGATGGATACCCGGTATTTGCCGTGTACGAGGATGGCGTTTATGCATTCACCGATACCGTGGATTCCGGTAAGGGAGTCAAAGGAGGATTTGCAGTAGGTGGATACAGGAAAACCAGCAAGGGAATTGGAGAGGAGTATATGCGGGTAACCGCCGACTCCATAAGATTTTATATTGACGAGGCAGGCACTACGAAAGGTGTTAAAGGAGGTTTTGCTGTTGGAGGTTACCAGAAAACCAGCAAAGGTCTAACGGGTAATGAATACTTGAGGGTCAGTCCTGACAGCGTCAGGATTTATATTGACGATGATCCATTGGCAAAGGGTGTAAAAGGAGGTTTTGCTGTTGGTGGATACAGAAATACCGCTAAGGCAACGGGACATGAATATCTGAGAGTTACGACAGACAGCACACGTATTTTTGCAGAAGACAACGATGCCGGTTTAGGTATTGCGATCCAGGATGAAAATGGATTTGTGGAAATCGATTATAATTCATTTTTAATATCTTCCGAAGGCGTTCGTAAAGTATGGTTATTGGACTCCATAGGATATCCGGGCTGGATAGCCACGAAAGGACCGGGTGATTCATTTAATACAGTAATTGGCTATGTAACAGGTTATCCGGATTTTGGATCTATTGCCGTATTAAATAACGGCAGCAATTTCAGAGCCGGTATGCAGGTAAATTCAAATGGTACCGGTATTCTTTATGGAGAGGGCCCCAATGATTATACGAATTTTGTCGCAACCTATCTTTATGGCTATCCCAACAATGGCTATGCTTCGGTAAACGATCAATATGGGAACTGGCAGGCAAGGATGTATGTTAATGCTTCTGGTCAGGGTGTTCTTGATGCAGATATAAAGAATTTCAGAATGCCACATCTAGGCAAGCCGGGTTATGATATTGTCTACAGCTGTGTTGAAGGCCCTGAAGCAGCAGCCTATGTTCGCGGAACGGCCGAATTATCAAACGGTACTGCAGAAATAATATTCCCTGATCATTTTCAGGTTGTAGCGAGCGAAACCGGTATGACTGTACTTATCACGCCGCTCTCGGCAGATTCAAAAGGATTAGCCGTTGTTGATAAAAGCAAAAATGGATTTTCTGTGAAAGAACTTTTTAATGGAACAGGGACCTATTCATTTGACTGGGAAGCAAAATGCATACGAAAAGGATATGAAGATTATGAGGTAATACAGGAAAGCATTGATAACCAAACTGAAGAATCTAAATCTTTAAATAGTGGTGGAATAAATCATGATTTTTTAGTGCCAGGGAATTTATAGTTGTTTCTTTTATCCTGATATTTCCGCTGCCTGTAACCGTCAGGTTATCTTTGTTGCAACCCGTCATGACGGACAGGAATAAAATGCCGGTAAAGAGAATACCCTGTTTCATAATTACTGTTATTACATGGTAAAAGATGAATTTTTTTTACTGTCTTTATGCTTTTTCCCTGTCGAAGATCGACATAGATAAATCAAAGGGATTGAAAGAAAGGATGCAAGAAAAAATGGGAATTTTTTGACTCAAATTTGCATTCAGCCGGATTTTGCTGAAATTCCATTTTCTTATCTGGAATCGATCTGAATTTAATGCCGGGAAATGGATTCTATTTTATCAGTATCAGTTTCTTTACTCCGGATGTCTCTCCTGCCTCCATTATACAAAAGTAAATTCCGGCCTCACATTCCTTAGCATACCAGGTTTTAATATGGATTCCCGAATCTCTCACTGTATTTTCAAGAGTGATAATTTCCTTGCCTGAAGCGGCATATATTTTTATAGAAACCATTTCCTTTTTTGTTAAGAGGTACTGAATAGTTGTTTCATTGCAGAAAGGATTCGGGTAGGTTTGAAGGATCTGCAATTCCTGCTCTCCGGAGATTCTGTCCCCGGATAATCCGGTTGCCACGTAGGTACCCCAGTTCGTGTCCCCGATCTGACCGTTTTCTGAGGACCATGACAGGTAAATGGAATTATCCGGCAAGGAAAAATCTCCGCCAGGCGCACCCAGGTATCTCGGATCTTTATATGTGGTATCCGAAAATTCATATCCGATCCAGTCTTCACCTCCAACCTCCGCATTGGGTGGGCCAACCTCCCAGAACCCAGTATTCTGAATGCTTACAGCCGGGTTAACGGCCGGCCCGGTAAAATATACGGGTGGCTGGTCATATTGCTGTTGGTGTGAGATGATACAGTTTGAGATAGTCAGAAGGTGATAGGCGTCATCGACCTGTATATGACCATGAATATCCCCGAGGTCATCCAGCGTGCAGTGGTCAATAAATCCTGTCGGGGTGATCGTCGGATCTGTTACACCTGCTACGGTCCGGTAACCAATCTTCCCGATTTTCAGTGCCATACCCTGCAGGCCATAAACGGTTGTGTTAGTCATTTCGAGGTGATGCAGTGAGACATGTTTATACTGAAGGAAGTGTTTGGCATGATAAACGGTAACATTATTAATGAAGACTGTATCCTGAATGGCACCCCTCGCATAACTGTCCTTCATGCCATGAACGATATAATCTGTAAAATCATGAAATATGCAATCTTCGAGCCTGAAGTTCCCTATCCTGGCAGTTGATGGATCCGGCCGGCAATCAAAAACCAGCATGCTGGCTGCCACTGGACTATCATTCAGAAGTCCGTGTATTTCCAGACCACGTAACGTCAACGCTGCACTATCATTGATATTGAAGAAATAATATTTTTTTGTGAGAGAGGCATCGGGTCCCAACTGCAAAACGGCCCTTTCAGATGCTCCATTTTCAACAGTGATGGTAAGAGGCATGCCGATATTTCCGAATGAAGAGACATCCGCAGAAAGGGTGTATACCCCCCCGGAAGTTAACTCAAGGGTGTCACCAGGCACTGCAGACTGAATGGCTGCTTCAAGCGTTCCAGATCCCGGCTCAACATACACTACGGACTGCGATAATACTGGATAAGCATATGCCAGAAGGTATGTCATGAGAATAGCATTTGCTATTTTCATGTTACTGACGGATCTTCTCTTCATATTTCCTGTCCCTTATTATTTATAACTATTATGGCAAAGAAGTTAAATTTTTAATTTGTAACCAAGTCCAGCATCATCACAAAGTTTCCTTGTTGACGCCATTGCTTCACTGAAGAGTTCAGGCCCGGTATCACCACCGAACTGCCCACCTGATTTCAAATGTGGTTCCATTGTCAGGAATCCTTTATAATTCATATTTTTAAGTTCTTTCAACAACTCCGGTATCTGGCCATCTCCCTTACCTGGCATACTGCCAACCTCCCTGCTTCCAACTTTCCAGTCTTTGATATGTATGTGAACCACATACGGTTTCATTTGCGGCCAGCACACCTCCATATTATTGGCAATATCTTCACCCCATACAAAATTTGCCGGATCATAGACTAACTTAAAATTCATCGAGTTAACACCCTTAGCCAGGTCAACACAATTGGTTGCACTGTGACCGAAAATATGCGACTCATTCTCATGCACCATCATGATCCCAGAGCCGTTAAGTATTCTCACTTTCTCTTTCATCCTGTGGATCACTTCATCCCTGTAATCGTCTATATTTTCGCCATCAGGCGCATAATAGCTGAAGACACGGATAAATTTTGTTTCAAAATATTTTGCCAGGTAAAAGGCATGTCTGAAAGTTTCAAGATGTTCGGAATTGGGAACTTCAAGACTTACCTTCCCAACTGGGGATCCAATTGCACTTACCCTGATCAGGTATTTCTTAAGCAATTCTTTTACCCGCAGCAGCTCCTTTTCATTGAGGTCCATGATATTCTTTCTGTCTACAAACCTGATCTCAATGAATTGTACTTTCTCAGAAGCCAGGAATTTCAATTGTTCTTCAAAATCTGTTGCTACCTCATCTGCAAACGCACTGAATTTTATCATGATATGAATTAAATAACTTTTTGAAAATATCCGGGTACCACTGTAATAATAAAGTAGATTACACTTGCGAATGTTACGATGATGGCTACCAGCATTCCCAGGTTCCACCAGAATGCCCTTCTACCTTTCGGTTTATCCTCTCCGAGGTACTTCTTACTATTGTTTAAAAGGAAAAACCCGATATAGGCAATGGGAAGCATGATCAGACTGATAGCGGATGTGGGGATGGCGATCCATGTTCCAATCTTGCTCCAGAGTATTACCCCAAGGAAACCGGGGGCCGGAATCAGTGTGGCGAGCTTATACTTCCATCCCCTTGGTTCTATTCCGAAGATTTCGCAAACCGCAAATCCTGATACAAGCATGTGCAGGATGATTGCATTAATGGCCATCCCTATGATCCCCAATCCAAAAATCAACCGGGAAAAGAGGGCTGGGATTCCGGCCGCCTCAAGCATCCCGGCTGCCTCGATAGGCGAGATATTTGTTGATCCTTCAGCAATTGTGCCGGTACCATAAATTGTAGTGCCTGCCGCTATTACCATGAGGGATGTGGCAAGCGTGTATGGAATTAGCATGCCTGTGATCAGGTCAAAACCGGCCAGCCCCTTGTATTCCTTCCCCCAACCCTTGGCCAGGAAAGAATATCCGAAAAGGAAAGTCATATTAATACCCACAGCTGCACTGAATCCTGCAATTAAAATCGAGATTCCTGTCCTGTCCGTTGGGATGTTCCAGGTAAAATGGCCATGGGAAATGGAGAACGGCAGGTAACCTGCAAATACCTTTGACCATTCCAGCCCTTTCTCTGATAGGCTGCTCATAATAACGACTGTGGCGAAGGCGAAGATAATGAACCAGATGATTGATTTAATGATGTTTTCAAATATTTTAATTCCCTTACGGCCATTTCCATAATTCCAGCTGATACTGATGCCGATGCCCAGAAAAACCAATCCCAGTGCGAGGAGTACGATTGTTTGTGTAGTTTCCGACTCATAAGTTACACCAGTAAGCGCTTTTATGATGTCATCGGCCATTCCTGCAGCAAGGGCATATTGTGGGAAATGCCAGATCAATGTTGCCAGGAGTGTACAAATAGCCCATGCCCATGCCAGGCCGGGATGCAAAAACTTTTTCATAGCATAGAATGGCCTCGTTTGTGTCGTAAGGGTCTGGTAGGCCAGGGCTGAAAGCATGATGATACCCAGTAGCATAGCAAGGGGCTGAACCCAGAGAATCTTATACTGCAGGTATGCGCCTGCAAATAAAGAGGCCATGGCACTTCCCCCGCCAAGGGTCATGGCACTCTGCATCCATCCTGGTCCCGATTTGGAAAAATACCACCTTAATCTTGCCCTCCAATTCTTATGCTGCAGTTCCCTTAATTCTTTAACTTCCTTTTCGAGGATTTCCGGGTCGCCCGGTGCAAACATTGGCATCCCTTTTACAATCTTCTCCTGATTTTCCATTCTTCAGTGTTTTTTGGTTTATGAGCTACATCATAATTTGTTCCATTGACATGCAGGGATCACTGCCAGGAATAACCAACCTTTAAGATCCTATTGCTCCTTCTTTTCCAATTGTTTCCTGTTTGATATCAGTTCCTGAAAAAGATACTTTCGGACCGATAGCGGAGATAGAAATAACTACATATAACTGATTTACCTGAAAGGGGCCTCCCTTATTGGGGAAGCCCCTTTTTTATCGAAATAATCCCTGTAAAATGCTATTTAATAATCAGTTTGCCGGTCAAAGTCTGACCATCTTCTTCGATAGAAATAAAATACATGCCTGTTTTTAAGCTGCTTACATCAACTCTTTGATTGGCCTGTATGATTTTTTCAAAAACCTGTTTTCCTACCACGTCATAAACTTTCAAATTCTTATCTGAATTGGATTGAGTTTGAATTGAGAAATATCCGTCAGAAACCGGATTGGGGTAAACTGTAAACCCAGAGTTTTTCAATTCTGGTATAAAATTGCTTTCACCTTTTGGTGTAACTGATGACCAGGATGATCCAACGCGGACTTCATCCATCGCAATTGTTGGTGTCTCTTCATCAGAATCCTGGCGGATCATGAATTTACTTATGCCAACAATATTGCCATCCGGCAACCGGATATCATAATCTGGTGCGGTTTCGATTCCCATTTCTGCTTCGGCCGGATTAATCCATACGTCGGAAGTGCCCGCTTCCACATCATAATTCATAACAACAAAGATTTCACTATTTAAGTCAAATTTTACCGAGTCTTCCCCATCTAGCAACCATATCACGGTTTCCAGACTATTTTTCTTTGCAATACCGATTCCAAATTGATTTCCAATGGGTTGAATATTAAGTCGAGCATCGAATTCACCCAGAACAGCAAAATATCCTCCTTTCGTCCAGTTGGTCATATCGGTAACTTTGAAAATAAATGAAAAGTATACCTTCCCGGCAGTAACCGTGTCAAAATTCAATTCTGCTTCACTTCCCTCTCCAACGAAAGTAACCGAGTTACCGGAAGAAGCTTCCAGAAAAGGATAAGACAGGTTACCTGCTGCAACTTTCACTGAATCCCCAGAATCAGCAATGGACCACCAGTCCGCATCCAGAAGAGATGTTCCTTCAGTGTAATCAAAATGTTCGACAATTGGAAACTTAGGAAGGGGAACCTCCGGAATACATGTTGGGGCTGTGATGGTTACTTCTTCATTACATAATGTACTTGAAATGGTTACGGTGATATCGGTTCCTTCCTCAACCCCGGATATAATAATTGAACCTGCTGCCACCGATGATGGATCATCTCCTCCAACAGTGCCACCTGTGGATGTGACTGAAAATGTTTCAGAACCTCCGCCTGTGTAATCAATGGTTGCCGTATAGGTGTCAGTTCCTTCAGTTACTGCATCACAAACAGCAGTCTTTGTTCCAATGACTAATTCACAGGATGGTGCGACTCCGCCTTCAAGTTTAATATTATCTAGTGCAAGATAATCCTGGTTATTATAGGCATGTATAGTCATACCCAATGTATCTGTTCCATCGGGAATACCTTTTGAATATCTTACCCAACCCCCGTCAGTTGCTGTGCCGCTGACATCACTAAAAATAATTTCTTCTCCCTGGCTAACGTTATCATAGAAAAATTCAGCTTTCAAATAACCGTCATTCAGAGAGTAGGCATTGTAATAAAAAGAAACCTCGACACTGGTTCTTCCGGTAACAGATACCTTATCAAAAACCAGAGTATGATTATAAGGATTGGTTAATCCAAGTCCGGGAGGTACGGAATCTGGAGAAGTTTCAATATAGGGATTATCAAGATCACGCATTCCCCAGAAATAAACGCCATTTTGAGCTGAATCCAGTCCATTATTAGAGGTTCCCAGGGTAGAGACGGTATCCCATACGTCTTTACCTCCATCCTCGTTGTAAGGTTGTGGGTCAGGTGTAAAGGCCCAGGAAGCATCACTGTCAAAATCCTGACCGACAATCAGAGTTTGCCCGTAAGAAAGACTTCCTGCCAGGAGAACAATTAACAATAAGTAAATTTTTTTCATAATAGTAATAATTAAAGGTTAAAACAAAATTCAATTTTTCATCAAGGTTTATTTGTAATGTTATTAATCACTTCTGATTTCCATTAATTTAAAAGACTGTTATGTTAGTCTCTGCACCTTTTTGTTCGGCTGAAACATAACCTGCATAAATTGTTGCAATTACGTCTGCTGCCAGGCTGCTGTTGCTGTCAACAGGGGTTCCGGTGGCTACTGAATGATAAAATGCATCCATTTCGTGCTGATAACCGTTGAACCATGCTTCATCCGGTGAAATATATGACCATCCCTGTTTGGTTCCTGTTTTTTCAACGACGTATATATCCTTGAAATTCTCATCTACCGGATTATACGTCTGCATGGCATTGTTTGGTGTAATATTGCATATGGTCCGGTGGTTATTGGCATGCACCTCAAGGTAATTTTTTACACCGCCATGAAGCAGTTCGCTTGCAGTTATATCCGCAATGGTGCCGTCTTCAAAAACAATATGCGTAGTGGCATAATCCTCAACATCGGTATATGTATCTTTCAAATGCCCCTGATTTTGAAATCCCGGCATACGCGTTATGGCATGAACCCGTGCTGAGATTGTTTTTGGATGAATAGGTTTTCCATTCCGAGTGATCCCCTCCGCATGCTTCAAATAAATAGCCGCTGATAAGGGATGCACCCCTTTACCCATTAGAGAACCACCACCGGCTAGCCTCCATTTCCCGTAATCCAGGGAATGGGAACCAGAATGGGATTGTTGTGCCTGGATCCAGAGAATTTGTGCACCGGTTTTTTCTATGACCTCTCGCTCTTTCTGGATGGCTGGAGCATATACCCAGTTTTCGGCATACATGATAGAACCTTTGCTTTCTTTTTCAGCATCGAGCATTCTTCTAATACTTTCAACCGCTTTGTTTAATCCTTCTTTCCGTGAAAAAGTATCTCCGTTAAACGCTTTACTGCCATCACCGAAATAACCTGTAAACGGTTTTTCAATAATGACGTACCTGTTTTCTTTTAATACAGCTACAGCAATCGGCTCGTGTGTTACAGGAGGGGTACATACATGCAGGACATCGCACTTTTCAATCAATTCTTCCATGCTGTTAAAAAGTCCGATCCCTCTTGCTCTGGTGAATTCTTTTAACTCCTCAGGGCTTTTTGAATAGGCTCCGACAATTTCTATTTTTGTACTGAATACACGACGCAAAGCTTCGAAATGAAACCGGGCAGCAAATCCAGAACCGATAATTCCTGCATGTAAAACTTTTCTTTCCATTATCGAATCATCATAAATAAATTATCTCACTTAGCCATTTTTCTTTTTAAATTTTGTGGCCGAAATCCACTCATCCATTTGTTCCTGACTTAAGATAGAAGAAAGCGATTTATCAAGATTATTCTTTAATTCAGTCGCTATACGTCCCGAAAATCTTTCTCCTTCTTCTTCAGCCAGTTTCCTCTCCTTTAAATACACTTTCATATATTCGGCCAATGACTTTGAAGAAGCTTCAAGCTGCTCTTTTTCAAGATTGAAATCAAGAAGTATTTTTTGATAGGTATCCCATCGGGAGTTAAAGCTCCCAAGTAATAACAGTGCTTCTTCCGCCTGTTCACCTTCCAGAATTTTATCAATATTTTTTTTAATTTGTTCTCGTCCCTCATTTTCATTTTTTATGGTATTTGCTACATAGGCATCTGGATCAGTCTTCTGATTAATCTGTTTGTTTTGTTTCTCAACATCCTGTCTCACTTTCAGATAGGCGTTGGTCAGCTTTGAAATTTCTTTTTTATCCAGGTCGCAGGATACAGAAATACTGTGTACCTGCATTTCCCAGACCATATTTTTTAGTCCTTTCTCACTTCCGTTCCTCTGTGCCATTCCTGAATTAAAAAATCCGACCAGAATAATGAATGCTGATATATATTTCTTCAGTGGTTTATTAATTTTCATATTGTATTTCTTTATAGATTAAATCATTTGTTTGAATTTCTGATACTTTAAACCATCCGGTTCTTCTAAAAGTCAAAGTAAAATTACCTGTCATTTTTGAAAGCAAGTCTTAATATTAATTCTACAAAGTGGTGTAAAATATGCGACAGGTAGACAATTCAATCTAAATGAGTAGGTAATTAGTTCACCTCGCCTATTTTTTGTATTCTTCTGCAATAGCAGCGTTGAGTTCTTTTAGAAATGCAGGGACCATTTTCTCGGGTTCATATGGCCTGAAAGGGTAATCAGGTTTTTTCTGTGTTTTCATCACTTTATCACCCAGGGTTTCAATGGGTAAATACCCGCGATAACCGCTGTTGTTAATTATGCGCAGCAATCGTGGCATATCGGTTCTCACGCGGCTTAACACGCCGAAAGGGCTTTCCTTCACCTGGAAGTTGACGGCATAGGGCATTACCTTTTCAATATCAATGTATGGGTCATCAGTAAGAAAATAACCGACGTCAACGATAACTCCAAACCATTTTGAATCAACCATTTCCACCATTTTAATAGTCTGATCTGCCGTTTTTAGCATATCACCATGATTTTGAATTCCAATAATCACCCCGTATCTGGAAGCATATTCCGCACATTCTTTGTAGCTTTCAACCATCCAGGCGGCAACCTCATCCCATTTGTCTTCGTATCCTTCAGGCACCGGACCCGCAAAAACCCTGAGAACCGGTGCTCCCAGTTTGGCTGCCACCTCGATCCACTCTTTGATATGTTCCACATCAGCAGCCCTTTTTGCCGGATCCGGACTGGCCAAATCGTTTCTTACCCCAGTACCGCTAATTTCAATTCCCAACTTATGAGCATGTAATTTAAGATCGAAGATATACTCATCGGTTGGTACTTTCGGGTAACCCGGGAAATAATACCCAGTTAAATCAACAGCATCAAAACCATGTTCAGCACAATAATCCACAAGATCGAAAAGAGACATTTCATCTCTCCCTAACATTTTCGCAAATGAAAATGCATTCAGACTGGTTTTAACGGATGAATTGGTTGATTTTTTAAAAAGATCCTGATTCGGTTTGTTTATGGAAGCTGAATTAATAGCAAGATCCTGTATCCGGATATTTTTCCAGTAAACATGCATTGGGGTTGTTTCTTTTGTGGAATGGACCTGGAGTGCGATAAATCCTGAAGCCGCCCTTTCATCGAATAAAGAACTGGCCAGAACGCCATTAAGCCAGGTATAGACGCGGTAACCTGTGGCCTCAATTCGAAAATGGTTCCATTCACCCGGTTTAAATGCATTTTTGGCTTCTTCATTATGTGTCAGATCATTCAGCCATTTACGGTCTTTTTCCTCATATATACCGCCGGTCCATCTTCTGGGCTCAGTACCGGCTGGAATGGGTTCACCATTGCTTCTGTAATTCAAAGGTTCTTTAGTATATAACTCTTTCTGAGCCGGATCGATCTCTACCTGGTAACCGTGAACGATCCCGTTTTTGAAATTCTTATCAACCGAGCTTCGAAACTGGATCCCTGAATTAAGCCCCTCATCAACTTTAAAATCCAATTCCAAAACAAAATCTCCATAAGTCTTTATTGTTGCTAAAAAACTGTTCAGGGAATCGGGAACACTTGTTCCTACTATCATTCCGTCTTTCACTTCGTAGTTTGCCTTACCCTGCACCTGTTCCCAACCGTTTAATGTTTTACCGTCAAATATGGGTTCCCAGGTCTCCACAGGCTGAGCATAACACTGGTTTATAATGGGTGCCATAACAATAATTATTGTCAATGGTTTAGCAAATAAATTTTTTTTCATTTTTAAGTATTTTATGTTTCCAATGTGAGTTGAAATAGCTGCAAATATTTATTTATCATAATACCCGCCAAGGTAATCGTATATTGTATTTTTCAATTCCAACGGATCAACCGGACCATTGTGCCTGTAAATAATTTTACCACCCGGTGCGATTAGAATTGAATAGGGTAATGGTCCCTGCCACTCTGCATCCAGGGCTTCTATAATGGCATCAGTGCTTGCCCCGGTGTAAATGAAATTTAAAGTTTTCCGTCCTTCCTTATCCAGACGTCGTTTCAGCGCATTGGGAGGTACGGCCTCGTGGTCCTCCAGGAATTTTATCACCTGCGACTGCTTCTCAGGATTATCCATTGAAATCGTAACCATTTCAAATGGCCGGTTGCCAAGTCGTTGTGAAATTGAAATCAGATCAGGAAATTCAGAAACACATGGTGAACACCAGGTTGCCCAGACATTAATAAGGCGAAGCCGGTCCGAGGTATTCCTGGCGAGTTCGGACACGCCAGAAACGTTGATCTCTTCAAGGATTACAGGTCCCGTACCAATTTTGGTATTGGCCTTTATAACATCTTCGCGTTTATAATTCCATTTCGTGGAGCAACCCATAACTGTTGTCTTCGGTGTTGTTACAGGTTTCCCGGCTAACATCTCCAATATGGCGTTTCTGGCATCCGTTGAAGTAACGGTCGAAGGATCCTGAAAACGGGAGTCATCTACCCGGCCCACATACCTCAATTTTCGATCCCGGTCGAAAAGAAACACGTGCGGTGTTGCCAGGCAACCATAAGATTTGGCTGTGACCTGGTATTCTCCATCGTAAAGATATGGGAATGGAAAACCGGACTCCTCTGCGTAAAGCTTCATTTCCTCAAAGCTGTCGTTATATTTGGAGTAGCCCAGTTCGTCGATCCGGATATTTTCCGGGTTATTAGGATTAATAGCTACAACCTCCAGACCCAGCGACTTGAACTCCTTTGCCATCGGTATCAGACGTGTCTCAGCAGCGTGTGAATAGGGACAATGATTGGAGAGAAACACTACCATCAGGATTTTTGCTGATTTAAAATCGGTAAGTGAATAGGTTTTACCATCGATTCCAGGAAGTTCAAAATCGGGTGCATTGTCACCTATGTTCAGAATATCTGCATCCGGGGGAAGTCCGCCCGTAACTTCGCCTCTTTTTTTCGATTGCTGTCCGATTGCATTGATGATGAATAAACCTAACAGCAACATGGTTAAAATCCTTGGCATGAATATTTTCACAAGTGTATTATATGATTAATAGTTCGTTTAAATTGATTCATCAGGTTTAGCATTATTTATATTCTGCTGCAATGGCTGCTTTAACATCTTTAAGAAATTCCGGCACCAGTGTGAACGGATCATAAGGAATATCCGGAACCGGACGGGGCTCTCCTTTAATTTCCAGTGTCTCAATGGGTAAATAACCCCTGTAACCACTTTCATTTACTATTTTCATTAACCTTTTTAAATCAGTTTTTACGGGACTACGGGGACCAATCGGACTTTCCTTTAACTGAAAATTAACTGCATAAGGCATGGCTTTTTCAAGGTCAACATATGGATCCTCGCTAAGAAATTTGCCCGAATCGACAATTAGGCCAAACCAATCAGAATTAACACGTTTCACCATATCGATGCATTGTTCTGCTGTGCTTAAAAAATCACCATGGTTCTGTACGCCCACCAGCACACCACGCAGCTTTCCGTAATCAGCACACTCTTTCAGGCATTCTGCCATATATTGAGCTACTTCTTCGCGTCTGCCTTCATATCCTTTTGGAAGCTCTCCAGCGAAAACCCTGATCACCGGGGCGCCAAGTCTGGCAGCCACATCAATCCATTCTTTAACCATTTTTACATCAGCAGCCCGTTTTTCAGCATCAGGTGTTGCAAAATCATTTTTTACCCCTGTTCCACTTATATCAAGGCCTAACTGAAATGCCCTCCTTTTTATATTGTTAATGTACTCATCGGAGGGCACTTCCGGATATCCCGGAAAATAATACCCTGTAATATCAATGGCATCAAAATCATTTTCGGCACAAAAATCGAGGAGCCTGAACAATGTAATACCTTTGCTTTCATCCTCCATCCCTTCCCTGAGGAGGGTGTTAAAGGAATAGGCATTCAGACTGGTTTTCACATACGAACCACCTGCGCGCTCAATTGGTTGCTGTCCACTAACTAATGAACCTGATAACAGGTACAAAAGAAATATATGGAGTAATGATGAATTAAAAATAGATTTACGTTTCATGATAATATTCCTGATTTATCTTATTTGGTTTACAAAGTTCTCTACTCTCATCATGCAAGCTGATGGCCTATCACTTGTTCGCACCAGAGGTAATTCCTATTGTTCCCATTGCGCCATGCGTTAAAGTTTCCCAGACCATATAGTGATTAACACCAGTTGGACGGTTTGTAGGGATTACGGCAGCCATTTTTGGCAATGTGTATCCCAAGCGGTTTTGAAAATGATTGAATGCAATTTCCCAGGTAGGCTGAAGAGCAAAAGATAGATTCTCCGGGACCGGGGTTTTGTTTGGTGCCAGGAACTGAGCCTGAAACTCAATGGCCGCCATCATTCGTACGGCCTGTTCTTCGTACAAACCTACTCCCTGGTGATAAGCTGTTTCAGCGGCATTAGTCATAGAAGCGAATCCATAACAGGCATGATGAGAATCACGGGCAGTCTCCTGCAGTAATCCATCCACAAATTCCGGTGTAAGTCCTTTATTTCCCCAAATGGCAGGTCCGCATCCGACCGGTTCTATGGGTGTCGGACCGTCATTTTTTAAATAAATATATGCAGGTGCCCGTGTCCGCCAAATCTTCAGACCGAGATCAAAAATATCCCTGTCATCCAGAAATACGCCAATATTTACCAATGCATCACACATCGCCAGTTCTTTATTCCCGTTTTCACAATCGCCATGCATTATCGAGGGGACATAGTGCAGTCGGAGCATATTTTGGAATTTAACAATATCCTCATCCGACCAGGCATCGTAAGTATAGCGTATGATCTCAGCTGCTCGTGGCCAAACGGCTCCACACCACGCAGCCTGTATGGGTCCGTTAGCATATTTATGACCACCAACCAGGGTATAAGACCATGCATTCATAATTTCAATCGCTTTTTCAGCATAAGCATTATTTCCTGTGATGATCCATAGTAATGCCTGAGAATAGGCGGCGGCACAATCAGATTGCTCATCCTTGCATCCAATGTTAGGATTGGATCGAGGCCCACAACGGACTGTATCTATTGGTTTAGGGTTATAATTCAGATCAGCATATCGACTGGCCTCCAATTCTCTAAAAGCAGTATACTGAGGTTCAATTCTTTTTTTCACCCTTCTTTTGATCTCATCCAACTGCCCCTTGGTGACCAGGACACCCGGATGTTTAAAACCATTTGGAGGTGCAGGTATGCCTGTCGAGTTGGCGGTAAGGTCAACCAATGTGTCAGCATATGCCGGATTTAATTCCTCAAGGTAGCTGGCATAAACATTTTTCCCTCCATTTCCCCTTTTATTGTCTGTATTTTTATTATTAGAGTGGCCATTCCCTATTATTTTAGATTCCGGGGAACCTGATCTTGTTTTATCAAGGACCCAAATGTTGCGGAACTGGTATGGAACTCCGTGTTCCTGGAGATAAATTGGCCCCATGGGGGCTTCTCCCAATCTTGATGCAGATCCTTTGACAGCCTTTATCTCTATATCGTTGTAAATGGGCACCCCGTTATGCACGACTGCAATTCTTGCATTCTCAGTCTTATTTGTTCCGGAAACATCAAAACGAGGAGCCCTGAAATCAATATCAAAGGTCTGCCATTCCATAGGAGGGAAAGCGACATTAAAATCCGGATAAAGATCTTTCGGATCAGCGATATTTCCAAAACCAATGGGTGTGCCATTGATCTGGCTATAGGCATCTTTAATATTTAGTTCATAGCGCGACATCAGGTAAACACCACCATTTGTCTCGGGACCAAGTAAACGGAATTCAATATGCAGCCTGATGTCCCCAAATGTTTTCCTTGTGATGATGGATTCATATTCACCTGCCGGATGCGGAACCACTTCCAGGAATCCACCATCTACAATTTTCCAGTTATCTGCAGGTGTTCCGCCAACCAGCCAGTCTTTCTCCATAACTTTAGTCCAGGAATCAAGGTTCTTTCCATCAAACAGCACAATGGCCTCCGGAGGAGGAGTCGCATTATAAGTCGGTGAAGTCCGATGAAAATGCTCCATTTTCAATTTCTCAATCCCATTGCTGACCTCGAGCTTACCGTCTTTAATCTGGCCGGTCCAACCTTCACCGCTTAATTGAAGTACATTATCATCGGCTTTTTCACCGGTAAGAATGGCCTCCGGAACTTTTCTTGAAGTAAGGTCTTTTGTAAGCGCCACACGGTAGATACCTTCAGGTGTCAGATAAACCTTAGCAAAATATTGACCATCTGATACCTGCCAGTCCCCGACCAAAGGATCCTTTGTTTCACTGTTTTGGGTAAAAGCATTACAACTGATAAGCAAAAGAGACAGGAGGGGATATAATAATTTCTTCATGATTGATCATAAATAGTTAACCTGCTATCCATCATCTATTCCACATCCCCGTAAATTGCCAGTCCACGGTCTGTGCTTTTTCCGCTTATTCCCCACTTGGCTGTACTGATCGGATTAACCGGTACAATACGGAAGGTCACTGTTGATCCCTCTACTACATTTTTCAGTGCATCGATCTCGCCAAGTTTAAGGGTTGTCGGTTCAATTGATCCTATGTAGAAATAATCAAATTCAGTAAAATTGTTTCCATCAAAAGAGTATTGGAAACTAACCTTGGAATCGCCACCATTGGTTCGACAGGTGATATCCATACCACTTAGATGTAGAACTTTACCAGCTGCTACTGTTAAGCTAGTTGTAAGATATACATAAGGATCTGAGATCCTGTTCTCATCCGTATTCGCATCACAACCTGTAGTGGCAAAATCCTGTGTATAGTGTGTCGTTTCTCCTGAACCATTAAAATTAACCCCTATGAGGTCCGTTACTGTTATCGATGGATTCGTATTGGTAGTATATGCCATTGAAGTTGCATAATTACAGGTGGATACATCCCACACCACCTCAAAATTACCTACAACAGGAATATATTCTGTAACAACTGTTGTATTTACCGATGTATTAGATAAATATGCATCAAAACCAACAATTGTAAAGATAATTTCACCTTTCATTGCTGGCGTTCCCGTAACCTCCAGTTTCAATTCTCCTATCCCGATCCCAACGGTTGGATTAGTAATCCCTATTACTTTCAGGGGATCCGCACCAAGGCTATCAACACCGCTGCCAGTCATTGTCACAGAAATATCAGCCGTAAGGGTACTCCCATCTCCATTTATATAGGGGAGAGAAATATAGGCTGTTGATGGTTTCCCTACTGTTAATTCACCAACAAAAACAGGGTCTAAAAAGCGCAATTCCAACAATGAAACGAAACGATCATTTGATAAACCGGCCAGATCCGAAGCCGATCTCGGGTTCACTAAGTAACCAACCTGCCCGGGATTAACAATACCCTTTAACGTTCCACTGCCTGTTAACACAGGATCATCTGCAAAAGACGCCCCATCCGGGATCTGCATCGAGTAAGATTGATCACTTCCACTTACTTCCATAGTGAAAAGCGTATTGGACCAGGAAGGATACGATTCTGCATCAAGATATGATTTTGTAACCTGGGTATTTTCAATAGCCACATACATGGCCAGGTAGTTGTTTAGTTCATTATGTGCAACCGTAACAGGGTCCAGAGTATATCCTGTGGAGGTTTTCTCAATTGAGGATGGGTCTTTTATGGCTAACAGCGGATTTCCCTCTATATTGGAAAGAAGAGCTCCCTTTGTTCGCACCTTCAATACGTCACCAACCTTGTAAATCCCCAGCATTGTTGAATCAGAAGGAATTGTCACAGTAATGCCATAATTTGCTACACTCTTTCCCGATCCGATGTCTGTAGAACAATCGCTGTCCACCAGGGAAAGTCTAATAAGATTATCCCTTTCAGCCACATAAGAAATTGAAACCGCGATAAATTCACTTAAGGTTTGCTCCTGTGAACCTCCCACTGCCAATGCTTTGCCGCGTGCCACGAGATCTTTTACTGCCAGATGCACGGGAACAATATCCGTTGTAAATGTTTTGACTTCACTATAGTAATACTCACCAGATGCAGTTTTTACATAAAACTTAAATAAATACGTTGTCTCGCTTAGCAAATCACTGATTTTTTCTGAAAAAGTTCCCTGTGAAATTGAGTCCAGTTCGAGCATAATATTGGTATAATTCCCTGTAGATTCTTCTGCTATCGCAAAACCAATTTCAGTGACATCAATTTCTCCCGAGTAATACCAATTCCCGGTCAGGGTTGCGCCTGCCTCATAAATGTTTCCAGCTTCTTCAGCGGTTACAATTGGGATCCCTGATTGCATGACAGGTATTTCCGCACCAGCACCGGAGCAATTTAAAAGCAGGAAAGCTTCACGATAATCTCCTTCCAGACTCAATACAGAAATGGATATGGTATGAGTTCCCTCTTTCCCTTCAGTAGATGATATAGAACACCATTCAACGGTATCGTTGAGTTGATTGTCCAGAAGTTTGGCTGTCCAGGCACGATTGGCAGTGAAAGTTATACTTTGATTGCCACCATCCATTCCAAATACCAGGTATTTTGCATCTGTACCCAGTGTTGGCTCAACCGGCAATTCATAAACAGGGTCACATGACCATATTCCGATAATGATCGCAAATAAGGAAGCCATCATAACCCGGGTCAGAATTCTATTTGTAATTTGTTTCATGTCATTTCAGTTTTATCGAATTAAATGCCATGGATCTATTAAAATCCTGGATTTTGTTCCATTACGAGATCTACGTTTGCATCAATCACACTTTGTGGAATTGGGAACAGGGTATCGCGCAGTGCTATGTTTTGGTCCCTGCCATTTCGCGATGAGATCCAATCTATCACCTCGGGACCTGGCATCGTACGCAGAAGCGTATAACGACGTTGTTCTTCGGCCATTAGCTCCCTGGCACGCTCTTCAAGTATAAGCGATAGTGAAATATCGGAATCCGAAACGGTAAGTGCATGTGCGCGTGTTCGCAATTCATTAATATCGCTTGTGGCCTGAGGTATATTATCCAGTTTCATTGCAGCCTCAGCTCGCAATAAATAGGTTTCAGCCAGGCGGACATAAACCTGGTCGAAATGAGATGCGTTGTTTTTTGGATAACCCACATCGCAGAAACTATATTTCAAAGTATAAGGCCAGTTGTTGTTATCTCCTTCAGATGCCCCGGATTCCAGGTTATCAAAACCATTAATAGTTCCCTGGTTTCGGTCATCACATTGATCAATATTCGGGCAGCCAATCCAAACAGTATCGCCTTCTTGCCAGGGTTCTCCTGTCAGGCTTTTATTTCCCGAGTAAGTGTCGTATTTTCCAAGGATGTAATACTTTGCAATCGCATATTCGGAACCCCGGTCGTCAATAACTTGGTTCTCATAATCGCTTGATAAATTGAATAAGTATAAAGCCCATTTAGTAAGTGCTGTGCGGGCGAATCCCCTGCCTCCACGTGACTCATCATAGTATGAAATAGCGATCTCGGGCCCGATACTGCCTGATTTATCATATTTAGGGCGGAAGGAAAAACGCATCAAATTAGCACCTCCGCCGGTAACATTTTTTTCCCATAACAATACCCATAAAGCTTCTGTATTACCCGTCTCCATATTTACATTAGCCGGATTAAACATATCCATAAAAGCATTTCCGGGCCCGCTTCCCATTCTTTCCCTGACCAGGCTGTAAGGACCTTCTTCAATGCACTTATTAGCATACAAGTAAGCTGAATCCAGCATGGTCCTGTTATAGGAACCTTCTATTTTACCGGCCTCTGCCAGGTACATTTCAGCAAGATAAT
Organism: Bacteroidales bacterium; assembly: GCA_016928305.1. Taxonomy (GTDB): domain Bacteria; phylum Bacteroidota; class Bacteroidia; order Bacteroidales; family UBA10428; genus UBA5072. The sequence continues at coordinate 8,719 of JAFGKY010000168.1, read as the reverse complement.
TCAGTACAACCCCTTTGGTCGCACGACCCATTTGAGAAGGATACCAATCCATTTTGGATTCAGCAAAAAGAAGGTCATTGATAATTTTCCGACGAATGACATGGATATCCTCCCTTACATAATCTGTCCGGAAATTATCACCTGTAACTTCATTAAGGACCAGTGGTACATTTCCCCACATATAGGACAGATGTCGGTAGGACCATGCACGTACCAGCCGGGCTTCTGCCACAATGCGATCTTTCACTGCATCGTCATTCCATTTTATGTCTGGATTTTCAGCGCGTTCAATTAGGAGATTTGCAGCCAATACGGTCTGATATAACCAATTAAACGCTTTTTCAAGGCTTTTATCCGTAGGGACGTTTGCTTTTGCCCAATCTTCATAGATCGCTGAGAATTCACCGCCTGCTCCAGCACCACTATTATAAATATCGGTACCTCCGATATTCATCAGAGCACGTAATCCTGTCTCTCCAAAACCATTAGTATAACCCTGACCTTCACGTTCGTTTCGTACCAGGGCATACAATCCATTGAGCCCGGATTCAAATCCCGACTGAGTATTATATAACTGATCAGCAGTAAGGAACGTATCGGGATGTTCTTCAAGCAGGTCATCACTGCAATTCGGGAAAATCATTAATCCTGCAAAGAGAGCCGAAAACAATATTATATTTTTCTTGGATTTCATCGGAATATATATTTTAATGTTACTTTTTTATAATGTAAAATTCAGTCCGAAAATAAACTCTCGCTGGAGTGGTATTGCTCGCTGGTTACCAAGTTCTGGATCCATACCGTTGTACTTCGTGAATGTCAAAAGATTTTTACTGGTAACATAGATTTTCAGTCCATTTAGACCAATTTTTGAAAGCAATGCCTGTGGTGTCATGTATGAGAATGTTACATCCTTAACACGCCAAAAATCGGCTTCCTCATAATAATCCGGAGTAATTGTCTTTGCAGCAATATATTGATTCGAATTTGATTCCGTAGACCACATATCACTGGAAGGATTATCTTCTCTCCAGAAATCCTGAGAAACATAATAATTTTTCGCCCTGAAAGGATCCGGCTTAACAGTTCCTTTCGTACCGTACAGATAAATACTTAATTGGAAAGGTCCATAGTCGAAAATGTTATTTAAACTCCACGTGAAATTTGGCTCTGCTGAACCAATGATCTGGCGATCACCTGCATCATACTCCCCGTTGTTATTTAAATCATCGTATCTGGCGTAACCTGGCAAAGCACCATATTGTTCGGCAAGTTGAGCTTCATTGGTTTGCCATACACCGACAATATAATAATCATAATATACCTTAATCGGATATCCTATGAACCATCCGTTGTCTATATCATCAAGTTTATTACCATAGAGATCTATTATTTCGGTACGAATAAGTGCCAGGTTTAACGCACTGTTCCATCCGAATTTATTTTTACGAATATTATCTGATACCACAGTAAATTCCACGCCTTGGTTTCGGGTCTTACCTATATTCTCATAGATGGAAGTTATACCGTTTACAGCAGATATACTTCTTTTAAGTAATAAGTCGCGTGTATCATTTTGATAAATGTCAAAAGCTCCGTAAATACGGGATTTTAAAAATCCATAATCGATGCCGATGTTGTATGAACGAGTAGTTTCCCATGTCAGACTGGGAGTTCCTAAAGTAGACGGAGTGTAACCTGCAGCCAGACTGCTTCCTATCAGATAATCGCTATTCTCCAGTTTTGAGATTGTCTGATAGGCTGATATGGCTTGATTACCGCTTTCACCAAGTGAAAAGCGCAATTTGAATATATTCATTATGTCTTTCACAGGTTCGAAAAATGACTCATTAGCAATATTCCAGCCCAGGGCAACTGATGGGAATATACCGTATTTGTTATTTGAACCAAAACCCGAATACCCGTCTCGGCGGGCAGTTGCGGTTATTAAATAGCGACTTCCATACGAATAGTTTATACGAATCATTTGTGAAATGAGAGCTGTCAGGTAATTCGTATAGGAATTGGTAATCAATCCGGCAGATGGCATGCCCCAGTATGAGAGCAAATCGTTTGGAAAGTTTTCTCCTTCCTGAATTTTTCTCCTGGATGTCAGTTCTTCGAAGGAATACAGCGCTGTAAAAAAAAGATGGTGTTCACCGATATCACGCTTGTAATTCAATAAATTCTCAATTGCATAGGAATAACTTTCTGAATTATCCATGGATCCCCATCCATTTATACTCTTCCCTACTGCTGTGTTACGTCCCTGATATTCATCATGTTCTGATCTTCCATACTGAATATTCCCATTAATTCTGTAGCTTAGCCCTTCTATTATTGTGACTTCAAAAGACAAAATAGATGATAGATTATATCCCACATTCTTATCATCATATAGTTGGTTTTCAATAGGATTTATTCTTTTTTCATTATCTGCATCAGGTTGAATATTGATCGAACCGTCTGGATTAAACGGTCTCATAAGGGGTGATTTATTAAATACATCTGTAAATCTAGGTACGGCGCCACTTCTGTCTTTCCAAGTCAGCATAGTACTCGACGTCATACTTAACCAATTGGTCAGTTCTGCATCAAGGTTTACACGATTTGTAAGACGTTTATATTCGTCATTAAGTACAATACCTTTTGTGCCTAAATAGCTGGTTGTTACATTATATCTGAAATCTTTTGTACCACCTGAAATGGATAGATTGTGGCGGGTGCTTTGCCCTTGCTGGGTAATAAGTTCCCTCCACGTCCAGTCCTTCCAGCTGCCATCTTCATATACCTCCAGCTCAGAATTTGTAAGTGCGGATAATGCATCGTCAGGTTCATCAAAATCCGTCCAATTATTCTTATAATTCAGATACTCCTCACCATCCATGATATGTGGGAAATTGACCACATTTTGAACCGAAAAGAACCCATCGTATTTTACTTGCGTTTTACCCTCCTTTCCCTTTTTGGTCGTAATCAGGATGACGCCATTCGATCCACGCGAACCGTAAATGGCTACAGAAGATGCATCCTTCAAAACCTCTATGGAAGCTACATCTTCAGGTGAAATATCTGAGATTGATCCGTTGTATGGAATCCCGTCCACTACCAGTAAAGGATCAGAGCTTGCGGAAATGGAGTTCCTGCCCCGTATCAGCATTATGCCACTCTGACCTTCCGGATCGGCTCCCGCTGCAGTGGTCATTACAGTTAATCCTGGCACAGAACCCTGGATCATTTGAGCAATATCTGTAACAGCAGCAGTTTCAATTCGGTCTTTGGATACAGAACCTACTGCACCGGTAATATCACTCTTCCGCTGGGTACCGTAACCGACAACAATTATTTCATCCAGGCTCTTTATATCCAGTTCCAGGGTAAAATTTATAACTGTTTGGTTATTAATGGCTATTTCCTGTGAAATATAGCCAATATAAGATGCAACCAATATATCACCCTGTCCTTCAGTATTTATACGGTAAAATCCATCTGAATTTGTTATTGTACCTATTTCAGTTCCTTTCACAAGAACTGTAGCACCCACAAGAGTTTCCCCTTCACCCGAAATGACAGTACCACTGATGATCTGACCAAAAGCAAATGCAGGAAAAAGAAATAAAACACCAGTAATAATGATGACTTCTTTGATTTTTAAAAATTTAAGTAGCATAGTCAGCTTAGTTTAATTCATCTTTTTATGAAAACGTATTTTTGGGAATGTTCCTCTTATTTAATTATATATCAGAACACTTCAACAAAATTAGGCAATTCAAAGCAGTCGGGGGCAGATTATATATTCTTTCAAGTAAGATTAAATGGGCGAGAGGAAGAAAATCCATTCATAAAAGGTAGATAATTCATTCATAAAATCATGGGATTTTTACATTTCACTGTCAAAATCTCAAAGACATAGATAATTTAAATAGCAGAATATAAGAGAAATAAAAAACGAAATTATGTTTCTTTTTGATCCGGGAGTGCTATTTTTTCTTTTCGCGCAAATAATCCGAAGGAGTGACCCCGTATTGCTTTTTAAATGATCTTGAAAAATATTTAGGGTCATTGAAACCAACCCTGTAACCCACTTCGGATATCGTAAGATCATCTTTGAATAAAAGTTCTTCCGCTTTATTGAGACGGATATTTTTAATAAAATCATTCGGACTTAAATCAGTCAATGCTTTTAATTTCCGGTAAAGTACAGATTGACTCATCCCGACCTCGACGGCCAGTTTATTGACAGAAAAGTCGGGATCCATCATTTTATTATTGATGATTTCTGCTGCATTTTTAAGGAAAATATCATCCCGGGAAGATTCTTGGTTCACAAGTTCAGGTATCATGTTTTTTCTTTTGCCAAATTTTTCCCTTAGTTTTTTCCGTAATTCGATCAGGTTTTTTATTCTTACACGCAGAACCTGGATATTGAATGGTTTGGTCAGGTAATCATCAGCTCCGGTTTTTAATCCGCTTAATTTATGGATGATGGATGTTCTTGCTGTAAGCAGAATTACCGGAATATGGCTGGTCCGGTCATCAGTCTTTAATCGTTCACATAGTTCCAGGCCATCCATTTCGGGCATTATCACATCACTGATAATCAGATCGGGTATACTTTCAGTGGCTATTTGCCACCCTATTTTTCCATTTTCTGCTTCAATTATCTTAAATTCCGACTTTAATGAATCAAAAATCAACTTCCTGATCTCATCATTATCTTCAACCAGTAAAATGTTGGGAAGCTCCTTATCAATGACATTCCCGGATTTTTTATCAGGTTCACTTTCTTCTTCATTTAACAGTTCGTATATTTCAACGGATTCACTGTTTTTAAAATCTTCAATAATCTGATCATCAGGAATATGATCCTTTCCGAGGGGAAGCAAAATCGTGAAGCAGGTATATCCTTGTGTATTGTCCTCTCCAATCTTGCTTTCAACACTGATCCTCCCTGAATGGAGCTCAATGATTCCCTTTGAAAGAGCCAATCCGATTCCTGTTCCATATTCTGTCAATCCATGTTTGTCTACCTGGTAGAAACGGTCAAAAATCAAGGCCTGTTTTTCAGCCGGAATTCCTTTTCCTGTATTGCTGATTTTTATTTCTATGTATCCGGGATATTCCGTTTCTGTATTTCCCGGTAAAACAGCAGTTTTTATGGTAATTTTTCCCCCTTTGTCTGCAAACTTTACTGCGTTGGAAAGAACATTGAAAAATACTTTTTCCAGCTCATCCCTGTCATACCACACAAGAATAGATTCTTCAACAGATTCAAAATTATATGTCAGGCTTTTTCTCTTGATTTCATCAAAAAATGCCAGATAAATTTCTCTTAAGAATTTCACAATGTTTCCTTCAGCAAAAGAAAGTTTCAACTTTCCCATTTCCTGTTTCCTGAAATCCATAATCTGATTGACCAGTCGTAACAACCTGTCAGCGTTGTTTTTTATGCCCAGCAATTGCTTATAAACAGGGAAATCATTTTTAAAACCGGAAAGCAGGTTCTCAAGAGGTGTTAGAATTAAAGTAAGCGGAGTCCTGATCTCGTGGGATAAATTTGTGAAATATTTCAATTTTAACTGGTGCAATTCATTTTGCCGATCCAGTTCAAGGCGTTCAAGTTCGAGTCTGTGTTTTAAATTGCTTCTCGATCGCTGGAAATTAATGATCAGGTATAATACACAGCCAAAGGCCAATGTATATATTAAATATGCCCACCATGACTTCCAAGGGGGAGGTAAAACAAGGATGTTCAGCTGTGCAGGTTCTTCATTCCAAATATTGTCATTGTTTGATCCTTTTACTAGTAGTGTGTACTTGCCCGGATGCAAATTCATGTATGTTGCTTCAGGAATATATGTATAATTCCAATCTTCATTTGAACCTTCAAGTTTATAGGCAAATCTATTCTTCAAGGGATTTACAAAATTCAGTGCTGAAAATTCAAACGTAATAATCTTCTGATTATGTTTAAGTTTAATTTCCTTCACTGTATTAATATTTTCGGAAAGCAATTTCGAATCGTCGCTAATTTGAATCTGTCTGTTAAAAAGCCGTAGACCGGTAAATTTAACATTTGGCTTAAATATATTTGTTGCGATCTGTTCCGGGTCAAATGAAATAAGTCCATTCTTCCCTCCAAAAAACAGCTCACCATTTCGGGTTTTATAATAAGAGTTATAGTTGTATTCATCACCGGGCAACCCATCGTCATTATCAAAATTTCTGAATATCTTCTCTTTCGGATCAAAACGCGTCAATCCGTTATTGGTACTCAGCCATATATATCCTGAATTATCTTCCAGTATCCCGTAAACGATATTTCCGGGTAATCCGTCATCAACTGTAAAGGATGAAAACTGTTGTTTCTGTTCATCAAAATAGTTTAATCCGCCCCCATAGGTTCCAATCCATAACCGATGATTCTGATCTTCATGAAGACAGTAAATATCGTCAGAGGATAATGTAGTCGTATCATAGTTTAGAGCAAAGTAACTTTTGAAATGATCACCTTTTGCTTCATGCCGGCAAAGACCTTTACTGGTACCAAACCACATGCGCCCTTGCGAATCAAGGAGCATTGACCTGATTGAGTTTGAGCTTATACTACTATCTCCGTCGTTTTTATTATAATGCCTGAATTCTCCTGTTTCCCTTATAAAACGATCAAGTCCGTCGCCATAGGTTCCAAGCCATACACTCCCGTCCTTATCTTCGAGGATTGAATAAATCCAATTGCTTGCAATCGATTTATTATTCTTTGGATCATTCCTAAAATTCCTAATCGAATTGGCTTTTGTATCAAGGATATCTAATCCGCCACCACTGGTCCCAATCCATAAAATTAAATCTGAATCAAAATAAAGACATTTTATATTGTTATGGCTGACAGGGTTCCTTGTACTACTGGCCGTAAAATATTCAAACCTTCCTGACTTTCTGTTAAGATAGTTCAACCCTCCGCCTTCTGTTCCTATCCACAAATTGTTATTTTCGTCTTCAACTATCTTACTCACAATTTTTTCGCTGAGTCCTGTACCATCCCTTTGAGTTTTATAATAATTGTAACTAAAATGATAACGGCTGAATAGATTTACTCCACCATAAAATGTTCCAATCCAAATCGAACCTGCATAATCTTTATACATCGATATGATGGAATTAGCGCTTAGGCTCAGGTCATTTTCTGGATTACTTTTAATGGTTGTGAAATTCTGTGTTATCGCATCCAGAATACTTAATCCCTCCACGGTTCCTATCCAGATCATTCCTGATTCATCGATGACAATACTCCTTATTTTATTACTTACGAGAGAATTCGGATCATTATTTAGGTGCTGGTACTGTTTATGAATATCCCTGTTGATATCATATAGTATTACTCCCGAACTTTCAGTGCCCATCCATAGCTTCCCTTCCGGGTATTCAACAATTGAGTTTACTCTAAAGCTATTGCTTTGAGGTTCAAGGGGAAACTTGACGATGTGAGATTCATAATCTCCGAGTTTATTTGAAGTGACTCTATACAAATTGAAATTGTTAGAAATCCAGATCGTGCCATTGCTGTCTTCAAAAATATTCCTCATAACGCTTTTCCTGGTTCCAGGTACAGTTGGGTTTTGAATCTCCAGCAGGTCAAACAACATCGGGTCTTCTTTTTTTGAAACAAAAACCCGTGTCCCGCTTAGAACCCATAAGCGTCCATTCGAATCTGAAAGTAATCCCCGAATTGATTCCTGAGGTGCATATCCTCCATCTGGTTGCGCTAAACTGACACGAATAAAATTATCCAATGTCTTATTATAAAGGTGTAAGCCAAGCCTCGTTCCAATCCATAACCGGTTTTCTTTATCTATGACAAGGCAATTGATTTCGTTACTCTCCAGACTCAGTGAATCACCCTTAACATTTCGATAGATCTTAAACCGTCTTGCGTCGAAACGGTTCAGTCCATCACGCGTTCCAAACCACATAAAGCCATCCGAATCCTGGGTAATGGCAAATACAGAACTTTGAGACAACCCATCCTCAATCTTATAATTCCGGAAAGTAATATTTTGAGGGATTGATGCCCACAAAAAACCTGAGAAGAATAAGAAAAGGAAAACTGAAGCAAAATACAGGAAAAAGAAGTGGCTCCTGTTAACCAGCCAATGTCTAAAGAGTTTTTTACTGTTCTTAAAAACCACCTGAACCGGGAAGACTATGTATAAGAATCTAAACATCAAATAATTGGGGATTGCTTCATTGCAAATATATCAATTTGGAGATAATTTGCAGCGTTCTTTTTCGAATTTATATATCAACAGATTGAACAGGAATCCGAAACCTGGTTCACTATTTACGGTTGCACAGACCTGTCTTATCCTGATATATGTCTGCAGGTTTAACAATAAATTATGGCACATTTTTGTAAACCCAATTCGGTGTTCTTAAATCAATCGATTTCATCCTCCGTAGCTTTAGCTAAGGCAGACCAATCGCTCCGTCAGCCCTGATAAAGGATTCCTTTTCTTCTTCAGGGATCCTGCAGGCATCTACTTTGAATATGGGTTTCTTAACCGGTAACAGGCGACAGAAGCCGAACAGTGCGGATTAAAAAAATAAAATCTGTATTTTTGAGACAGCCCCTCTCCGGGATTCATCATTGTGATGAAGAATGATTCGGGTGGTCAGATCAAAATAAACCTATGAAAAAGACAATTTTAACGGGCCTGTT
>JAFGKY010000167.1 GCA_016928305.1 Bacteroidales bacterium | reverse complement strand
TTAACAACGAATTTCCTGATCATTTTAACCGATGGTTATCCGATAGTGGGGAAGGATAAGGAGAAGCTGCAACCCATTAAAAACAAATTCCCCGATCTTAAAGTTGTTCTCGTTGAGGCTGCTCCCCGTGAAAAGGACATGGAATGGGATCATATTATGGAAATGTGGAGTGAATGGTTCGGGGAAATAGGGATCAGCGATTATACCTTAATCAAGCGTAAGGCTATTTCCAAGGAGAAGGAACAGCTTTCTGATATTATTCTGGGGAAGACACCCTGACTAAAAACAGAGCGGGAATGGGAATGAGAATGAGGAGATAAGTGTAAAACTGGATTGTCCTTTTAATTATAAAATAAGCCTTACAGGCATGCAAAAAGATAACATCTATGTACAATTAAATGATGTTATAAATAATCATCAGGCTGTTTACCGGATGATAAAGATTGATTATCTGTCTCAGGTTGAGTCTGAAATACAGGATCTGAATTCGAAGGGTTTTTTTGATAAAGGTTTTTTCCGGGAACGCCTGACTTCTTTCAGATTTAATCCTCCTGATGATTTTAACAATGCAGAATCTGTATTAATGGTTGCTGTGCCACAGCCTGCACTGATCATCAGTTTTGTATATAAAGGTTCAGAACACCCGGTAACATTACCGCCGACTTATGACCAGCAAACAGACAGGGCTATAATGGAGTCTGTTGAAGGCATTTTAAATCCGGCCGGGTACAGGCTCAAACGGGCAAGACTGCCTGAAAAAAACCTGGCAGCTCATAGTGGCCTTATGCGATATGGCCGGAATAACATAGGATATGCCGAGCACATGGGGAGCTTTCACAGACCTGCGGCTTTTTATACCGATCTGCCCTGTGAAGATAGTCAATGGATTCAGCCAGAAATGATGGAACGATGCCTGAAATGCAAGGCCTGCATAAAGGCATGTCCTACCGGCGCAATCGGAGAGGACAGGTTTTTGCTGCATGCTGAACGGTGTATTACTTTTCATAATGAACATCTGAAAGAAATCCCCGAATATGTTCATCCTTCCATGCACCACTGCCTTCTTGGATGCATGATATGCCAGAAGGTTTGTCCTGAGAACAAAGATTTTGTCAAATGGGTAGAGGTGAGAGAACACTTTTCTGAAGAGGAAACACTATGCATTCTTAACGGTATACCCTATGATACGCTGAAATCAGATACCCGAAAGAAACTTGACCGGTTGAGTCTTACAGAAGATTATAATTTGCTGGCCCGTAATCTGGGATTGCTATTAACAACCTGATTGAAGCATTTTCTGACATCAAAGCGTTTATACATCAAAGATTTTTTTTGAAATGATTACATCAAATATTCTTTAGACAGATGTATTATCTTGCCTAGAGGACCATACATACAAAATCAACTAATATAAAATGCAGGGAGAAACAGATTTAAAAACCATTCTTAAAGCATTAACACCAACCCGTAACAAAGGGGAATATGTTTTTTGTACTGTATCAGGAGAAAAGGAAATCAACTCTGATGACATTCTGGGATCATTCAGGGAAGCAGAGGGGCTGACTGTTATTCTTAAAAGATCTGTTGCTGATAGCTATGGATTGCCCTATAATGGCATATTCTCGTGGATCACATTGAATGTTCATTCATCACTGGATGCTGTCGGACTCACTGCAGCCGTTTCCAAAGCCCTTGCTGAAGAAAACATTTCATGCAATATGGTGGCTGCCAATTACCATGATCATATATTCGTGCCGTTAAAAGATGCAGAAAGGGCGATGAAAGTTTTAAGGCAATTGTCAAAATAATATCACATTTGCTGAAATACAGAATTTGCAGAATCTCGTACTAACGCAAGCATCAGTACTGCAGATCAAAGGATTTGCTTGTACCCGGCTGAGTACCCTTCAAAGAAACTCAGGACACCCTGTCAGGGTGTCTTGGATGTTCATTTTTTTGTAATTAAAATAGGGTCATATCGTTTTTGAGTGTCTTAACTATAACGGGTTAGTTAGGCAAGTATCAGAAAATGTTTATGGATTGGTTCTTTCATGTTCAGATTTAGGATTAATAGTAGTTATTTACAGGACAAAAAAAGCAGGGCTCTCACCCTGCTTTTTTATTATGCTTTGTCAGCACTTCCGAGCACGTTTATGATCTTATGCTTGTAAAGCTCTTTCAGGCTATCGCGTGCCGGCCCGAGGTAGTTACGCGGATCGAATTCACCGGGTTTTTCGGCCAGCACTTTGCGAACGGCAGCCGTCATTGCCAGACGACCGTCGGAGTCGATATTGATCTTGCATACGGCTGAGGTGGCAGCCCTGCGCAGCTGATCTTCTGAAACACCTGCCGTATCTTCAAGTTTGCCACCGTATTTATTGATCTCCTCAACGATGTTTTTGGGAACGGATGAAGCTCCGTGCAGTACAATTGGAAATCCGGGAATCCTTTTTTCTACTTCTTCGAGGATGTCAAATCGCAGGGGAGGTGGTAATTCACCTGGCTTAACCTTGAACTTGAAAGCCCCGTGAGAGGTCCCGATCGAGATAGCCAATGAATCAACACCGGTACGCTTTACAAAGTCTTCAACTTCCTCCGGCCTCGTATAGGAGGAATGTTCAGCAGAGACTTCATCTTCAATACCAGCCAATACACCCAGTTCACCTTCAACGGTAATATCATATTGATGCGCATATTCAACCACTTCTTTTGTGACCCTTATATTTTCATCGTAGCTGTGGTGCGACCCGTCAATCATAACCGATGAGAAACCGGTTTCAATGCACGATTTACAGGTTTCAAAGGCATCACCATGATCAAGATGCAAAACGATGGGAATGGAATATCCAAGTTCTTTTGCATATTCCACAGCACCCTTGGCCAGGTATTGCAACAAGGTCTGATTGGCATACTTGCGTGCTCCCTTGGATACCTGCAGGATCACGGGGGATTTTGTTTCCACGCATGCAGCAATGATAGCCTGTAATTGCTCGAGGTTATTGAAATTAAATGCCGGTATGGCATATCCTCCCTTTACCGCTTTTTGAAATAACTCTCTTGAGTTAACCAGTCCTAATTCCTTATAATGTAACATATCGGTTGTTTTAAATTAAATGGTGCGCAATTTACTGCATTTCGTATAAGACGCCAAACAATTTAAAAAAAAACAGGAGGTGAAACTAATATGAAGATGCTTAACTAAACGACATTGATTTAAGATTTAAGAAATAAAATGCATAAATCAAAATAATCAATACTATACAAACTTATTTTTCACTGCCACCAACTGTTTCAATATCTCCGGGTCATCTTCTGCGGCTGAGCCTACAACGATGATATCGGCTCCTGCTTTATAAAGGTTAAGTGCATCTTCAGGTGTCCGGATACCGCCTCCAACCATAAGGGGGACACGGATGTTCTTTTTTACCTCAGCCACCACACGTTCGCTTACCCGCCGGTCAGCGCCGCTGCCGGCTTCAAGATAGATCATTTTATGTCCCAGCATTTCACCGGCCAGTGCGGTTGCAACGACAATATCGGCTTTTTCGATCGGAATCGGACGTGTGTTGCTGATATACTCGACAGAACTAACTGATTTACCGTCAATAAGTATATACCCGGTAGGAATAATTTCAAGCCCCGATTTCTTCAGAAAATGGGCTGCCAGCACATGATTGCCAATCAGATAATCGGGATTCCGTCCTGAGATCAGTGCTAATAAAAGAATTGCATCGGCCTTTTCCGATAATTGAAGGAGGCTGCCGGGAAATAAAACCACGGGTATTGTCGTTGTGTTTTTAATTATTTCAACTGTTTGGTCGATTGGATTTGACACCAGGCTTCCTCCGACCATAATAAAATCAATGCCGGTTGTATTAGCAAAAGACAGGATTTTAACCAGCGAATTTTCGGTCTGGTTGTCCGGATCAATCAAAAGGGCAAATTTCTTCGCAAGGCTTGAAAGTAATGTATTGTAAATCATGTGTAATTATTTCGAACTCCAGACGACTACATAATTATCGATTTTTATATACTCCATCATAAAATGGTCATTCCGGAACCTGTTGCGTACCCATCCGGTAAGTGTCCCCTGTTGCTTTGGGTAGAAAGGCTCAATGGTTATATTTTCTTTTAACTGAATGTCCTGTTTGTCACATATTTTGTAAAGCGCTTCCTTTGCACACCAATGAATATACATGTGAAATGTACTCAAATCAGGTTCTTCGGATATTATTTCATCGCTGTTGATAAACCGGTGGGCAATCCGGCTTATGCGATGCGACATGTATTCCATATCAATACCCACGCGTTTTTTCCGACTCAGTAAGATGGCTGTCAGATCCTTGGAATGCGAAATGCTGATGTTGTATCGGTCTCCCTGCACGTAAGGCTTCCGGTTACCGTTATAGGTAATGGTCAGTTCTTTTTGAGTCATTGCGTTGAGCAAAACCCTTACACTCAACCACTCCAGTTTGCGGTCATAATTCCTGAAGTTTTCCACTACCTTTATCTCTTCCGGAAGAAGCGCCAGCCTGTTCAGAAGATTATCATAGTCTTCCTGAATCTCCCAGATGCCAAGCTGGCATTCACTTTCAAGATGTTCATTCAGAATCAGGGCCACGGTTTCAGGTTTTTAGTTCCACGTTAATGTCTCAATCAGGTGAACAATGTCCTTTTTAAAGAAGTTTACCACCGGAGCAAGCGAGTCAATATTTGGCGGAACGCTGAAATAGAGAGAACCACTGATGAAGTTACGGATGCTGTCGGTAGCAAAAAAACTCAGGGAGGACGCGGTATTCCCCCGGATATCGTACATTATTCCATAAACGTGCCGGTCGGGATAATAAAAAGGTCTGTCGATGATATCATCGGCTTTGATGATATGCTTGTAAGCAAGTGTCCGTATGTCCTCGAGATACATTGCCAGGTTATGGCTGACCGGTTTATAGGTTAAATGGATTATTCCTTTGTATTGCGGAAATTCGATATTATACCAGCAGGGTTCGGCATCTTTTCCGGTATACGCAGTGATGTTGCCATAAACAGGATATTCAAAAGAAAAAGGGCAGTCACTTGAAAAAGTCCGGTATGCTTTTTCAGGAAAATCAATGCGGAAATATGCCCTGGGTTTTGGTGTATAGGTCTTTGTGCAGCCTGCAGTGTATAAAACCAACAATGCCGGCAGTAATGCATGACAGAATGATATTGAATTATACAAACCCCTCATTACTTTTTTCAGGTTTTTTCAACGCTACCTGTATCTGTTTAATCCTTCTTGTATCTACCGATTTAATGGTAAAATTATAGTGCTTGCACGAAAATGTCTCGTTTTTCTTTGGAATTTCTCCCTTCAGTTCCAGTACCAGCCCAGCAAGTGTGTCGGCTTCACCTTTAATATCATCAAAGATATTTTCCTCTTCATTCATGATTTTAATGAAGTCGTTCAACGAAATTTTTCCTTCAAAGAGGTAGTTGTTATCGTCGATTTTCAGGTAAAAAGGCTCTTCTTTATCGGATTCATCCGTAATTTCACCGACAATTTCTTCGAGAATATCTTCGAGTGTAATAATGCCTGATGTGCCTCCGTATTCATCAATTACGACGGCCATATGTATTTTATTGCTTTGAAATTCCCGCAGCAGGTCGCTGATCTTTTTTGTCCCCGGAACATAATAGGGTGGACGGATAAGCGATTGCCATTTGAAGGAGCCTGGCTTATCGAGGTGAGGAAGGAGATCTTTAATATAAAGTATCCCTTTAATGTTATCGAGGTCATTGGCGAATACAGGAATACGGGAATACCCGGAATTCACGATCAGGGTAATCAGCTTCCGGAAAGATGTTTTCGTATTGGCGCCCACCACATCCACGCGCGATGTCATAATCTCCCTTACATCGATATTGCCGAATTTCACAATGCCTTTCAGGATTGTCTTATCTTCTTCGATATTTTGTTCGGTTAATTCCAAAGCATCGGATAACTCGTCGATGGAAAGGTTTTTTCTGCGTTGTGAAAATCTTTTGTTAACCAGTGATGTAGACCGGATGAGAATAAAATTCAAAGGCCGGAAAATCCTCTCGGAAAAAGCCAGCGGAGCGGCCATAAATTTGGTATATCCAACAGCATGCCGGCTGGCGTAAACTTTGGGAAGAATTTCGCCGACGAAAACAATAAGAGAAGTTATAACGATTACCTGAATAATAAATCCCAGCACAGGTGATTCACTGAAATCAAACAGTGAATTGGTGATGAAAGCGGTAATAATTACAATGCCTACATTTAACAGATTATTGCCTACCAGGATGCTGGCCAGCAGACGGTTGGGCATATCCAATAATTTTAGAACCGTTGTGCTGTTTTTTGTTTTGGAATTACGCAGTGATTCCCTGTCAGCAGGTGTAAGTGAAAAAAAAGCCGTTTCGGATCCCGAGAACAGTGCACTCGAGGCCAGTAAGAACAAAACTGCCAAAATAGCTATCAAAACCTGTATGCTGAAAGGTTTTGCGTAAATCAGCAGAATGGGAAGAAAAACCTCCTGGTAAGAATCTGTTTCCAATTCAGGATACTAGTTGGTTAACCGAAACAAGCTAAAACGGAAGATCATCAGCTTCAGGGCCTGGTTCAGGCGGGGCAGGGGCTTCTTGTGGTCGCGGTGCTCCTGGTGGTGGGGCAGAAGCGGATGAATCATCCCGTTTCCCCAAAAGCTGTAAAACATCAGCAACAATTTCCGTTGCATAACGTTTATTACCGTCTTTATCGTCCCATGAGCGGGTGCGTATTCTTCCCTCGATATACAATTGTGTCCCCTTCTTAACGTATTTTTCAGCTACTTCAGCCAGTCCCCTCCATAAAACCACAGTATGCCATTCGGTATTGGTCACCTTTTCGCCATTTTTGTTTTTATACACTTCGCTTGTGGCAAGTCTGATATTACAAACCGGAGTATTGCTTTCAATATAACGGACTTCCGGATCCATACCAACGTGACCTACTAAAATAACTTTATTAACTGACATGGTTAATTGTTTTAAATGAGCGGTAAAAATACAAAATTTTATTGATTGTGTTCACTCCGAAAATTGACCTGACATATTTTTACAATGGTTTGGTATTGTCTCTGTATTTAATTGTTTTTTAGTTGTTTTTATAAGATTTAATCGCAACAATATGGAATTCCTTCCGGGTCTGCGGTTTCGGGTTGACAGATCATAGAAAGCTGGTTTATAGAATTATAATTAATATTATCCAGGTGTTCATGGTTGAAAGTATAGGGTAAATTCTAAAACCTCGAATTTTCAACTTTCAAACTTTCAAACTTTCAAAC
>JAFGKY010000166.1 GCA_016928305.1 Bacteroidales bacterium | reverse complement strand
GGCATCGTCCAATGTAAATGCACCGGCTTTCACATCCGCTCCTGTTACCACCTGAACATCATAGCCAAGGGACAGAAGCCTGTCAAAAATTGCTTCGTCAAAACCGACTGTTAGTTCGGCGTTAGAAGCAACCAATGCCGCTTTTTTTACGAATAGGGATTGAGAACTTACAGTATTTATCACTAATATGGAAAATAGCATAAATACCAATAGTAAAGAAAATCTTTTCATAATGGTATAATTTTGGGTTAGTTCATTAATTAATCAGATAATTCACTAATAGAAAAAATAAAAACAACATAAAAAGAAATGTTAATATTAAATAAAAGAAACCTAAAAATAAAATAAAAAATAATAAAAACAAAATAAAAAAGCATAAAAACAAAATTAAAACAGAATAGAAACCGATAGATTCAATAAAATATTTTACCTGCCTAAACTTGGTAACTCTCTGGTATTATCTACTTTAATAACTATGATTTAACTTTTTTCAAATATAAAATCATTCTTTTTATTTTTTCTGTCTGGGTATCAAACCTGATCAAAGTATCAGCTTTTGTTTCCAGTTAATAAGTAAATAATGCGAATATGAATTGAAATCATTTATCCTGTATTAATTTCTATATAACTGGATATTGCTTAAGCAAGCACTACGTGGTTTGTGCCTTATATAAGCATAATCAATTCTCTATTCGTATTTTACGCTTAATCCGCATAAATAATTCGTTTCACTGAAATAGTTTAACTAATGTTTAAATCTAAGCCCCAGTTGAAACTGCCGGCCTGAATACCTTTCATAAGTTGTTGTTTCCCCTTTATTCGGATAAATTGTATAACGCGAACTAGGTACATTTGTGAAATTGATCGCATTTAAGAAAACTTCAAACTCGCCAAATTTGATTGGTATGGTTTGCTTTATTACAAAATCATACGCGTAAATATCCCTTGTATATTCATTTTCTTCCGGACGTGTACCTATTTTGCTGATTACGTTACCCTGGAAGCGGAATGAAAGACGCGCCGATAATCCTTTCCAGTCATAGCCTATGGATACATTGGCAATATCATTTGCCTGATGAAGGAGCCTGTTTATGTAAAACGTATCTACTTCAACAGGTTTGGGTAGAAAACTACCGGGAACCCGCTCGTATCGAATACGGTCCTGCATATACTTGGTTTTAGACCATACATGAGTATAATTGGCATTCAACACTATGCCGTTAAACGGTTCGGGCAACCAGCTGAAATTTGACTGCCATTCTGCCTCCAGACCTTTTACATAGGCAGTGTAAGGACTGTTAACGTAAAAATTCTGTGTGGTTTGTAAAAGAGAAGGATATGATGCTGTAGGAAATTTTTCAAGGATCGAAGAATCAGGTATGTTTTTCAAAAGCGTTGGCTGCATATAAAAAATATCCCTAATATTTTTCATAAATCCGCCAATTCCAATCAACCCGAGTTTCGGAGAAAAGAAGGTGAAATTTACGTCAAAATTTTCAGATACTGCAGGGCGGATATTTGGATTGCCGGCTTCACACTTACCATTTATAGTATTGTAAAATACTAGGGGGAGTGCATGGTTATAATCAGGACGGCTTAAAGTTTTGTTGTAGGAAAAACGAAGATCCCACCAATCGGTGATTCTGTAACGGATATGTAAATGGGGCAGTATGTGTGTATGTTCGGCATTTCCATTTAACGTATCACGTATAAACCAATAGGTTGTTGTTCCCTGTTCGATTTCCGGGGCGTAATAATTGTTCTTTACTCTTTCATACCTTACGCCGGGGATTATGACTGCTCTTTTTCCAAGGTTTACCTCTGCCATAATGTATCCGGCCAGAAGCGTTTCATCACCCCAATAATCATCTTTACCATGTTCACTATATGTAATGAGAGTAGACGGATCGATTTGTCTGACCATAAACTCGTCCATTATGTCGGCATCAAGTATAAAATCCATATAATAGGGTTGATTGTTCATGAAGCCGCTATTGGTTTTATAATCATAATCGCGAATCTGATGGAAGTAAAGATCTGTTTCCCAATCATCATGGCCAATGGATTCCAGCCAGGGGATAATTTCAGCATGAACATCACTTACATTAAGGTAGTCATATGATAATTCATCCTTGTTATAAAAGCGATCCATAAACTTATATTTACCGCCTATTTTGAAATTGATATCAATATTATCGGATAGTTGCAAAGGCACCTGAAGATTAAGGTCGGCTAACCATTGTTTTTCATCATAATTCCTGGGTTCTAATGCAGCATCATGTCCCCGGTATATTTGTACCATACTTGTGTCTAAATATGCATAAGTCTGCCAGGGTTCCATCACCAATCTCAGAGAATCGGTCAGTTTATCTATCATTAAAGGAGAACGACCATTTAATTCTTTTGATTTATAAAAATACCTGAATTCATCATCCCAATCATTGGAAACATTCGCGATGCCTGCATCTATTTTTACAATCCCGATTCGTTGCTCTAATCTCAGAGAATTATTTAAAAGTACTCGTTTGTTTTTTGACCGGTCCATTGTAATCTGGTGATGCCCGTCCTGAACTTCAATATATTCCCGGTGGAGAGTTTCTTCAGCAACAGAGTGTGACAGGATACCTGAGTAGATCAACTGCCCATTGGGCAGATTAAAATCAATCACAACAGAACCGCCAATATTATTAGTTTTTTTCAATTGATCATAAACGCTGATTTCTTTAAACTTATATTTGGCTTCGCCAATATCACCGGCATCGTGCTGAGAATAGCCCGGGCGTATATAATCATAACCTCCGTCAGATTTCTCGTAGTTGATATTTATCACTATACCCAAACGGTTGTCAAAAAAACGATTGCCGATATCCCCCCAGAATTTATAACCACCTGATATTTTCTCCTGTTGATTATAAGCACCTTGCGTTGTGATACTGTAATGAAGTCCCGGTTGTGCTTCGCGTAACCTCAGGTTGACAACACCACCCACAGCATCGGCATCCATATCCGGTGTGAGTGTTTTAAAAACCTCAATCCCGGAAAGCGTATTGGCAGAGATTATTCCCAGATCAGTAGCTCTGCTGATTTCCTCGGTACCGGGCATCTCTATGCCATTGATCATGATCTTGTTCATCTTTGATTCAATACCCCTGATAACTACCCTGGAACCATCCAGATGTACACCGGGTAATCGACTGATAGCCTGTGCAGCGTTTTCGTCGGGAAGTTCGCGTATACGTTCCTCTGAGACTACATTAATAATCTGGTTTGAACGCAGTTGCTGGTTTACTGCGGATAGC
>JAFGKY010000022.1 GCA_016928305.1 Bacteroidales bacterium | reverse complement strand
TAATCCCAAAAATACAAGATAAATCGTAATTAATTTTTAGCATCTTTGTCTACCCATTAGGGTAAACTTTTATTTGGCACACAACCATTAGTGATTAGTGACTAGTGACAAGTAATATAAGAAGTAAGAACCAAGAAGAAGGAAAGAAAAAGACCATTCTTCGCCAAGGCTTCGGCGGATGAGAGCGGGAAACGGGATTCGAACCCGCGACCTAAAGCTTGGGAAGCTTTCACTCTGCCAACTGAGCTATTCCCGCATTATTATTTTTCGATTTGATGATTTATTGATTTATAGATTTAAAGAATATTTCCAAAACCTATAAACAACAATATAAAATACTTCAATCTCAAATAATCGACTAACACGTTGCTAATACAAAATCATCCAATCAACAAATCAACAAATCTTCCGAGCCTCTCAGGGGATTTGAACCCCCGACCTGCGGTTTACGAAACCGCCGCTCTAACCAGCTGAGCTAAAGAGGCATTTTAGCAACCTATGCAATAAACAGCTGCAAAGATATTAATTTTCCGCATCGACAGGAAACTCCTTTTACTTTAAAGCCCGAATACGCTGAAGCAGTGTCGGATGCGAATAATGAAAAAAGACATAGAGCGGATGCGGCGTGAGATTGCTTAAGTTTTTAGATGACAATTTTTTCAATGCCTGAATTAAAGCTTCACGGTTATATTTTTCTTTGGCAAACCGGTCAGCTGCATATTCATGTTTTCTTGAAAAATAGTTCATAAACAGGCCGATGATCATCGAAATAGGGCTGTATAATATCCCGAAAGCAACCAACCCAAGGTGAAAACTTGTTTTTTCGGATCCCAATGCCATTGATAACTGAGGATTATCGACAAACAATGAAAATATAAAAAGGGTAATTCCGGTCTGAATGATACCGGTCAATATACCGGTGAGCATGTGTTTCTTTTTATAATGTCCTATTTCATGTGCAAGTACCCCAACAATTTCATGGATAGTAAGATCGTTGATAAGGGTATCGAATAACACAATCCTTTTTTTGGCTCCGAGACCACTGAAATAAGCATTGGATTTGGTTGAACGCTTGGATCCATCAATTACATATATATTCTCCAGTTTAAAATCTGCCTTTCCGCTAAACTTTTGGATTTCATCTCTCAGTTCACCTTCATCAAGCAGTTTCTGTTTGTTAAAGATCGGCACAATTAGTGTGGAATAAAACATGGTCATGAATACAGTAAACAAGCTAACTGCTATCCATGCATATACCCAAAAGGTTGTTGTGGTTAATTGATAAAACCAGATCACCAGTGAGAGTAAACCTCCTCCTATAACCGCACCCAATAGCCAGCCTTTAATCTTATCCAGCACAAATGTGCGCGGTGTGGTCTTATTGAAACCGAATTTCTCTTCAATCACAAAAACATCATATATGGCAAAGGGCAGGTTAAGGATATCGGATGCAATGGCCAGGATGCCAAAGAATATCAAGGCAACAAGAATCGGATGTTCCGTGACGGATCGTGCCCATGTATCAACAAGGTTAAAACCACCAAAAAGCAACATGCCAATGATAAGGAGAAAACTGAAAGTGCTGGTGATCAACGAAAAACGATCATTGGCTCTTTTATACTCCTGTGATTTTTTATACTGTTCAGCATCATAAACATCTTTTAATTCTTCAGGCAGTTCGGTTGAAAGTTTTTTACCATTGAGATAATCGAGCCATCGCTCTAAGACAAAATCAACAATGATGATTGCCAGGATAATATAAAACAATGCGTTATGCATTTTATAAGTAGATAGTAGAAAGTAGTTAGTAGTTAGTAGTTAGTAGGAAAACAATTAAAAAGAATTCAGAATCCACCATACTGTCAATCACCAAATCATTAAATCAACAAATACTTACGTTCTGAGTCCACCGCAAACATTGATAACCTGACCGTTGACATAGGAAGAAAGGTCAGATGCCAGGAATATGGCAACGTTTGCAACATCCTCAGGTGTGCCACCTCGTTTCATGGGGATATCGTTCTCCCATTGCTTTTTAATATCCTCCGGCAGCTTGTTGGTCATTTCAGTTATAATAAATCCAGGCGCTATCGCATTGCACCTGACATTGCGCGATCCCAGCTCCTTGGCAATGGATTTTGTAAATCCGATCATACCGGCCTTGGATGCAGCATAATTAGCCTGCCCTGCATTACCGCCAATACCAACCACAGAACTCATATTAATAATGGAACCTGACTGTTTTTTGAGCATAATACGCTGAATGACCTTGGTAAAATTAAAAACCGACTTCAGGTTAACATTCAGCACAACATCCCACTGTTGTTCCGTCATGCGCAGCAGCAGGTTATCCATGGTTATTCCGGCATTGTTTACCAAAACATCAACGGTTTCGAAATCATTTATTATTTGTGTAACGACTTTTTCAGTGTCGTCAAATTTGCTGGCGTCGGATGCATAGGCTTTGCATTTTACGCCCAGCGAAACAATCTGTTTTTCCACCGATGCTGTTTGTTCATCAAGGTTCAGGTCGGTTATGGCCACATTAGCCCCTTCACCGGCAAAAGCCAGGGCAATTGCCTTCCCGATGCCCCGGGCACCGCCCGTAACGATTGCTGTTTTGCCTTCGAGTAGTTTCATGAATTCAGCTATTAGTTAAAATAATTTGGAGTGCGAAGATATAAACTTTATAATTAATATTACAATCAACGTGAATTGTCTACTTCTTAAGTGCAAGGAACATGGTTATACCGATGTCGGCCGGTGATTCCACGACATGGATACCACATTCGCGCATGATCTTCATCTTGGTGGACGCAGTATCATCCTTTCCACCGATAATCGCTCCGGCATGACCCATCCTTCTCCCTTTCGGAGCAGTCTGACCGGCGATAAATCCAATTACAGGTTTTGAACCATTATCCTTAATCCACCTTGATGCCTCTGATTCCATACTTCCACCGATTTCCCCGATCATTATAATGCCTTCGGTTTCTGTATCAGCCATAAAAAGTTTTACAGCATCGAGCATGGTTGTGCCGATAATGGGATCTCCTCCGATACCCATGCAGGTGGATTGTCCCAATCCCGCCTTTGTCACCTGATCAACAGCTTCATAGGTTAGTGTTCCCGAACGGGAAACAATGCCGATGCTCCCCTTTTTATGAATGAATCCGGGCATGATACCCACCTTGGCTTCTTCCGGAGTGATGATGCCGGGACAATTGGGCCCGATAAGACGGCAATCCTTATCCTCAAGATAATGCTTTACCCTGATCATGTCGGCAGTGGGAATTCCTTCGGTGATGCATACGACTACTCGAATACCGGCATCAGCAGCCTCCATTATGGCATCAGCAGCAAACATGGGAGGAACAAAAATGACCGAGACATCAGCTCCGGTTTGTTTTACAGCATCGGTAACCAGGTTGAACACCGGTCTGTTCAAATGTTGCTGCCCTCCTTTTCCGGGAGTGACTCCTCCAACTATGTTGGTCCCGTATTCAATCATCTGTTGCGCATGAAATGTACCTTCACTTCCGGTAAATCCCTGGACCAGTACCTTTGAATGTTTATTAACCAGTATGCTCATGAGAAAGATATTAAAACGGCACTAAATATAACCATTCTGGGGTAAATATTAATTGCTTTTGCATGGAAAGTATACAGTTCAATCGTTGATTTAATAATCAAAACAGTACGTCTCATAATTTTTTTAACTTCGTGGACATAACCTATGACATTCGCGGTATTTTCCACGAGAAATAAATAAAGGATTTACGGTATGTGAATCCTGAAATAGTTGAAATAAACAATTATCATTCGCATGGGCACATTGAAAAGTAAAGGATCGGTACCCTATCCAAAATCGAGAAAGCTGTTGTATAATCTTATACTGATATGTATTCCGGTTTTGCTGCTCATCTTGCTGGAGTTCTTCCTGCGGGTCATTGATTATGGTTGTAATTACAGTTTGTTTCTCGATTTTCCCGATAAAAGCCTTAGTGAATACCGATACATTAATCCGAAAATAGGCAAAAAATATTTTCAGAAACTTGATTATACAACGCCTGGTGGTGATATGTTCTGCAAAGAAAAACCCGAAAACGGTTTCAGGTTATTTGTTATGGGCAGTTCGACAGCCATGGGTTTTCCCTATTATCACAATGCTATGTTCTCCCGGATATTGCAGGAACGACTCCAGGACAGTTATCCGGGCAAGAAGATCGAAATTGTTAATACGGCAATAACTGCAGTAAATAGCTTTACATTGCTTGATTTTATCAATGATGTTCTGGATGAAGATCCGGATGCCATATTGATTTATGCAGGGCACAATGAATTTTATGGTGCTTTTGGTATCGGATCGGTTGAAAAGTCAAACCGATCAAGGAATTTAATCATTTTACATGAAAAACTTTTGAATTTCAGAATGTATCAATTCCTGCGCGATGGTATTAACCGGATAATGTTATTCTTTTCCGGTCGTAAAACCGATGAGGATGTCCTGGGTACTTTTATGAAAGTGATTGTTGATGATAAAGAAATCATTTACCAAGATAAAACGTATTCAATAGGCATTGAAAGTTACAGGAAGAACATGGATCAGTTGTTACGAAAGGTGAAACGCAAAAATGTGCCTGTTTTTATAAGTGAGCTTGTTAGCAATGTAAAAAATCAGAAGCCTTTGTGCTCAAAAAAGTCCACCCGTTTCCCTGCCTCATCGGATGTTTATTACAGCGGTTTAAAATATGAAAGGGAGGGCAATTATGATCAGGCAAAAGAATATCTATACCTTGCAAAAGATCTGGATTGTCTGAGATTCAGGGCTTCTGAAGAAATAAACGCGATTATTCATGAGCTTGCAATTGAATACGATGCTTTTCTTATACCCATGAAAAGCATCTTCGAGGATTCCTCACCCAATGGACTGATCGGATATAACCTGATCACAGAACATTTGCATCCCAATATTGAAGGATATTTTTTGATGGCCGATGCATTTTATGAGGTTATAACAGGGTCGAATGTAATAGGAGAACCACTGAATCCGTTTCACTACAATAAATCCTCATATTACAGGGTAAACTGGGGCTTTACAGAACTGGACAGCCTTTATGCCATGCATAAGGTAAATATTCTCATGAGCTACTGGCCTTTCCAGTCCCATGAGGCAACAGCGGATACTTATAAGAAGACATACCGGCCCAGATCGCTGGTGGATTCCATTGCCTTTCAGGTAGCCACATCGCCTGTACTAAACATAAGTGAAGCACATGTAAAGCTTGCTGCTGCGTATAAAAACAAAGGTGATTATTTCAATGCCTTCAGGGAGTATTATGCAGCCATCAAATGCGATCCTTTTCAGGTATCCTATTACAATAAAGCCATTGATTGCCTTACGCACACCAACGATCTTCCATTAGCTTTAAAGCTGATAGAGAAATCCCTGGAACTAAAGCAGACTTATTATGCAAATGGTATCAAAAGTGAAATACTTTTCCTGAAAGGTGATTATGCTGAAGCTGAAAAAGCACTCATCAAGGCATCTGAAATTGACAGCAATAAGTTGGCCAAAGTTCAGATACTGTCAAACCTTTTCAAAATATACTACGTCAGTGGAGATATGGCCAGATCACAGGAAACACTGCGTGAACTTAGAAAAATCAATCCCGGTTATCAACCTGAAATTCCACCTCAGAAGAAATATGTAAATTATATTCCTGTGCAGGTTGAGGGTATGGTTAATAAAGCTATTGAACTTTGTAAAGCCGGAAATCTTGATGCTGCACTGGAAGGATTCCTGAAATCGCTTGAAATAAAAGAGACCGCCCTGGCTAACCGGTTTGTTGGGGATATCCTATATTCCAAGGGAGACAGCAGCGCAATATCATACTATATGAAAGCTTATCCGGAATACAAAGAAGATGTTAATTTCCTTTATAACCTGGGGATACTCTACCTGAATGGCCGAATGAAAAAAGAGGTTCAAGTTATTTTGGATGAGATCAGAAAAATTGATCCGGATAATAAAAGTGCATCGTATCTTGAAGAATTTATCGGGGAGTAAAAGGTAATTAAACAATCCAAAAAGGTTACATTTCTATTATGATTATCTTTGCAAAAACAACTTTTGAAATACGAATCGACCATATGTGCCCCTGCGACAGCTCCGGGATCAGGAGCTATAGGTATTATCAGGCTGAGCGGCCCCAGGTCCGTTACCATTGCCGATAAAGTTTTTAAAGCATCAGGCAAGGCAATAAAATTGACCCGCCATTTGTCGCAGCATATTATCCATGGCACTATCAGAAAAGAGACTGAAATACTGGATGAGGTTTTGGTAACGGTTTTCAGGGCTCCCCACTCTTATACGGGTGAAGATGTGGTGGAAATCTACTGCCATGGATCACCATTTATTTTGTCAGTTATTTTGCAATTACTGATCAAACATGGAGCTGTTATGGCTAAACCGGGTGAATTCACACAACGTGCCTTTCTGAATGGCAAGATGGATCTTTCCCAGGCAGAGGCAGTGGCAGATCTTATCGCAGCCGGTTCCGAAGCAGCACACAGGCTTGCCATTGATCAGATGCGGGGCGGATTTTCTATGGCCCTTGAAAAGCTTCGTGAAAAACTGTTAAAGTTTACATCCCTGATCGAACTGGAACTCGATTTTGCCGAGGAAGATGTCGAGTTTGCCAATCGCAAAGAGCTATTTAACCTGATTCAGGAGGTAGAATCGAAAATAACCACACTTACGGAAAGCTTTAAGACCGGAAATGCTATTAAGAATGGTATTCCGGTTGCAATTGTCGGCGAAACAAACGTGGGGAAATCAACACTTTTAAATACCCTGCTGCGGGATGACAAGGCCATTGTTTCTGAGATTCACGGTACTACCAGGGACACCATTGAAGATACCATGACCTTATCCGGAATAACGTTCCGGTTTATTGACACAGCCGGTATACGGCATACAGAAGATGCCATCGAAACCCTGGGTATTGAGCGAACCTATAAATCAATCAGCAAAGCGCGAATCGTGTTGTTTCTTGCCGGAATCGATTCACCCCCAGATAACATGAATAAAAAACTGGTTGAAATAAGAAAGCGGATCACCTCACAAAAACTGATCGTATTGTTAAACAAAATCGATTTGATATCCAAGGATCAGCTTGAAAACCTGAAAAAAGCTATAAAACTGATGCCCGATGAATTACTGTTTGCCATCAGTGCCAAAAAATATCAGCACATCGATCAGTTGGAGGCCAAGCTTGTGGAATTGAGCGGTATCGGCAACATAAGCAATGAAAGCGTGATTGTTACAAACCTTCGCCATTACGAAGCACTGGTGAAAGCCGAAGAGGCCATCAAACGCACCCATGAAGGACTGGCAAACGGATTGCCCGGAGACCTTTTGGCACAGGACATAAGAGAATGTATGTATTATTTGGGTGAGATCACCGGCCCTATCAACACAGATGATATACTGGGGTACATTTTTAAGAATTTCTGTATCGGAAAATAGGTTAAGAAACAAATGCGCTTAATTTTAAATACCGTTATACGTCACCGATGAACTGGATATTATTGTTTGAAATTTGCTATGGCATTATACTGGCGCTGGTTTGTCTTCGTATTATATATGATACACGCAACTCAAGCAAAACGGTTTCATATCTTTTATTAGCTGTCTTTGTTCCTTTCGGTGGTATGCTCTTCTATTTCATGTTTGGAATAAACTACCGCAAACGTATCCTATACAGTAAAAAGTTAACTACCGATGAAAAGCGGTATGAAGAGTTGAATAAAAGGATTATTGCATCAACAAAAAGAAATCTTGCGTTGGATGCAGATGGCATCGGCAATGAAGAAGGCCTGGTTAACCTGTTACTCCGTGATAATTTAAGTCCTCTTACTAACGGTAACTTGGTAAAGCTCCTCATTAACGGTGAGGAGAAATTCCCCGAAGTTATTGATGCTCTGAGATCAGCCCGGAAACATATACATCTTGAGTATTATATTTATGAAAACGATATTATTGGCAACATGATCAAGGATGTTCTTATCGAAAAAGCCCGTGAAGGTGTTAAGGTACGTTTTATTTACGATGATTATGGCAGCCGGTCCATTCGCAAAAAACTGGTAAAAGAGCTGAGGGAAGGTGGTGTTGAAGCATATCCTTTTAACCGCATCAGGCTTGTATATTTTGCTAACCGTATAAATTACAGGAACCACAGGAAGATGATCATTATTGACGGAAAGACAGGTTTTACGGGGGGTATAAACGTTTCTGACAAATATATTAACAAACCTGATGATAAAGGTAAAATGTATTGGCGGGATACACATCTTCGCATCGACGGACCCGGCATCCTTATTTTGCAACATATTTTTCTGTGCGACTGGAACTTTTGTTCGAGGCAGAAACTTGAATCCGAACCTACTCTTTTCGATATTGAATCACGACCTGGCAAAAAGGTTTATGTTCAGATCGCATCCAGTGGGCCCGATTCTCCAAACTCTACAATAATGTTGTCTTTGCTGAGAGCCATTACAATGGCCAAAAAGGAGATTCTAATCACAACGCCGTATTTCATTCCCGGTGGCAGCATTATGGATGGAATAAAAATGGCTTCGCTGGGAGGTGTCTCTGTAAAAGTATTGGTCCCCGGTATTTCCGATTCAAAAATAGTAAATGCAGCAGCACGATCTTATTACGGAGAAATGCTGAGATCTGGCGTTGAGATTTATTTCTACCGAAAGGGGTTTATCCATGCAAAAACCATGGTTATTGATAATTCTTTCGCCGTTATAGGAACCGCTAACATGAATCACCGGAGCTTCAATTTAGATTTTGAAGTTAATGCTATCATTTACAATGTGAATTTTTCTGAAAATGTGAGCAAAGTTTTTCATACTGATATACTGGATGCAGAAAAAGTAAGCTATGACCGTTGGAAAATGCGGCCGGTATATATCAAGCTGGCAGAAAGAATTGCAAGATTACTGTCCCCGGTCCTGTGATTGATACAAGAATTGTTCACAGTGATTTTTGCGTATTCTGCAAGATTAAGAAGCAAAGAAAAAAAATTCATGCTGTTTTTCATAAATTTACTCATGACAATTTATTGCAAGAAATGATCCAGAAAAAACGTTCTCATTATATTAATATGAAACGTCTTGCAGCAGTCATATTTGTTTCCTTCTTTTGTATCTCGCTATTTTCGCAAAATACATCCTTTATCACGGGAAAGATCATTGAAGCCGGTTCCGGCCAACCGCTTGCAGGTGCAACTGTTATGCTTGATTCTGTACGGGGTGATGTTTCGGATATGGCTGGTTTATACAGGTTTGAGACTACCCCCGGCAGACATATATTGGATTTCAATTTTTTAGGATTTCACACGAAGCACATGGTCATCAACGTGCTTCCTAATGATACGGTTTATATGGATATAAACCTTGAAACTGCATTACAATTGCTTGATGAAATTGTTATAAGTGCCGGCAAATATGAACAAAAGCTATCCGACGTAGTTGTTTCAATGGATATTATTAAACCCGACAGGATTGCAGAAACGAATACCACATCCCTGGAATCCCTTGTCAGTAAATCTCCGGGCATAGATGTACTGGACGGACAACCCCGTATCAGAGGCGGAAGCGGATACAGTTATGGTGCCGGCAGCAGGGTATTGGTGCTGGTTGATGATTTGCCTATTCTTTCACCCGATGCGGGTGATGTCAAATGGGATTATCTGCCGGTTGAGAATGTTTCCCGGATTGAGATCATTAAAGGAGCTTCCTCTACCCTGTATGGATCATCGGCATTAAACGGAGTCATCAATTTACGCACTGCATATCCGGGAAGTAAACCTTCTACAAAACTCATGCTTTTCAATGGTATTTATTTGAATCCGCAAAGAAAAGAACTGATTTGGTGGGATAACCAGCAGCTGTTTGGGGGGGCCAGTTTTTATCATTCCCGCAAAGCGGGGAATTTTGATCTGGTTTTCGGATACAATGGTTTCCATGACGAAGGTTACCGTGAAAACGAATGGGAAAAAAGACATCGGATCAATCAAAACCTTTTGTACAGATTTAAAAAAGCAGATGGCCTTTCTCTTGGAATCAATTCAAATATAATGGTACTTGACAAGATTGACTTTTTCCTATGGCAGAATGCCGATTCGGGAGCATACAGACAGAACAATACAGCAGTTTTTGCATTGAAAGGCCTTCGCCTGAACGTTGATCCCTACGTGGAATATTTTAATGACAAAGGAAGCAAACATACATTGAAAACGCGATATTTCAAGGTCATTAATCAATATGAAGAAGCTCCGGATAAGGATAATGAAGCAGGACTTTATTACGGTGAATACAAATATCATAAAAGCTTTAAATGGCAGATCGATCTTACTGCAGGTACTTCATTTTCATATGCCAACATTCATTCGAATCTTTTTAAGGACCATTCAAGTCTGAACAGTTCGATTTATGCCCAGCTGGACGGTAATATACAAAAAAAGTTAAGAATATCCCTGGGCACACGGTATGAAATTTACCGGCTTGATGAATACACAGAAAATTCAAAACCCGTATTCAGGGCAGGCATCAACTATCATCTGACCCATTATACCTTTTTACGGGCATCATTCGGGCAAGGATACAGGTTCCCGTCCATAGCAGAAAAATACACTGCCACAAGCCTAAGCTCTGTTAACATCTTTCCAAATCCTGAATTAAACTCAGAGTCCGGATGGACAGCTGAGTTTGGAATAAAGCAGGGACTGCTTGTCAGAAATTTAAGTGGTTTTTTAGATGTTTCATTTTTTTGTTCCCGATACAAGGATATGATCGAGTATACTTTTGGCATTTATAAGCCTGATTCAATCGTAAATCCTACATTCGAACACGTAGGATTCAAAGCATTGAATGTTGGAAACGCACAGATAACCGGTGTGGAAATCTCTCTTACCGGCGAGGGAAAGATCCTTGGGCTTCCTTTTGCCGTTCAGGCAGGTTATACATACATCTATCCGATTGACATGGACTATAATTCGTCGGATACAAGCAACCTGTTGGATAATAACATATTAAAATACCGCTATCAGCATTCTGTAAAAGTCGATGCTGAGCTGGGCTGGAAAAAGCTTACAACAGGATTCTCTTTTGTCTATAATAGCTTTATGAAAAACGTTGATCCGGTGTTTACCGACCCTGTCATCGGGAATCTGATATTACCGGGTTATCCGGAATACCGCATAAATCACCAAAAGGGATATGTTGTAATTGATCACCGTATCTCATATAATCTGACAGGTAATTCAAGAATAGCGATCATTACTAAAAATATTTTGAACGAGGAATACATTGGAAGGCCCGGAGATATTGGTCCGCCCAGGAATATCACAATTCAGTTATCGGTGAATTTCTAAAATCAGACCCGGTGAGTAAAAGAGAAGCTTGGTATAATTATATTAATTCCATTTTGACTGGTTAAGAATTTCTGTGATTTTTCAGCTTTTTTACCCCTGACCCTAAAGGGAGAAAGCTGAAAAATCAACCTGTTCCCTTCTTCGCTGCCGCGTAGCTTTAGCGAAGCGCATAAGGGATTAAGGGTAAAAAGGTTGATTTTTCAATCTGTCAAAGTAGAATTAAGTAAACTAAAAAGTCCTTAACTGGGTCAAAACCTGGTATAAATCAGCAGCAACAATGGGTTTTGTTATATAATCATCAAATCCAACCATTTTTATTCTTTCAATTTCATCGGAAAACGCATAGGCTGTCTGAGCAATGACAGGAATTTGAATGTTCCTTTTCTTAATTTCATGCAAGGATTCAATGCCATCCATCACAGGCATTTTTATATCCATCAGAATAAGTTTTATTTTCTTGTTGTTTTGCAAAATGTCCAATACATCTTTGCCATTTAATGCATGCAATATACGTGCCTGAGTTTTTTTTAGCAACTTTTCAATGTACAGAAAGTTTGAGATATCGTCTTCAGCAACAAGGATAACGTATTTGCTCAAATCAGGTATGACACCTGTTTGCATTTTCGTGCGGAATGAAATACCAGGTGTTTCTGCTTTTGTCAACGGGATAGTAAAATAAAAGGTAGAGCCCTTTCCTGCCTTGGATCTAAAATGAAGTGTTCCTCCCAACAGGTTAACCAGCTGGGAGGATATGGCCAGCCCGAGACCTGTACCTCTTTGTGTTTGAGAGGTGTCATCCTCAAGTTTTCTGAAGCGTTCAAATATTACACTTTGATCTTCTTTTTTTATGCCAATACCCGTATCTTTAACATAAAACTCAAGCATATCGGTGTTTGGTAACCGCGTGCAACCCAGCTCAATATATCCCTCATGGGTAAATTTTATTGCATTGCTTACCAGATTTGATATTACCTGTTCCAGCCTGAAAGCATCCGTGACAACATCAGTTTCTAATAAGGTATTTGAAATATTAACCTTAAATACAACATTTTTTGCTGAATCAATGTCATACCGATTCATTAATACGCTGAATAATTCGTTGATATGATTAACAACAGTCTTCAGGAGTACCGGCTTGTAAGTCAACTTCAACTGGCCGGATTCAATCTGCGATATATCCAGAATATCGCTGATCAATTCCAGTAAATTATTGCTGCTGTTTTGAATGATTGAATTATATAGATCACGGTCGGAATCAGTGACATCTTTTTCGCCCAACATTGATGAAAAACCTATAATGGCGTTCAACGGAGTCCTGATTTCATGAGATATATTGGCTAAAAAGGATGATTTCAGCCTGTCGGATTCTTCGGCCTTCTCTTTTGCAAGTAATAATTCCCTGGTTCTGTCTTCTACCAGCTTTTCAAGATTTTCACGATATAATTCTAATTCGGTGTAAGCTTTTTCAATCTTGCTTTTTTGTTCTTCCAGTAATCCTGCCTGCGCTGTAATTTCCTCATTCTTTTGCAGTATTACTTTGTTCTGATCGATTATCTCCTGGTATTGTGCAGTTATTTTTTCGTTGCTTTCCCTCAATTCGTGTGTACGCTGAGTCACTTTATTCTCCAGTAACATGTTTGTTTTTCTTAAATGGTTCAACCTGTAATAAAAGATCAAACCTATCATACCCATAATGAGTATAATAAAAACTAAACGAAACCACCAGGTCATCCAAAATGGAGGTAAAACGTTTATACGCAAAACAGCAGGTTCCTCACACCATATACCGTCGCTGTTACAAGCTTTCACCTTGAAGGTGTAATTACCGGGAGCCAGATTCGTATATGAAGCCCTGCGCATCTTTGCATCTGCTTCAATCCAATCGTTATCAAATCCTTCAAGCATGTATGCATATTTATGATTAGTCGGATTTGCAAAATTTAAACCGGCAAATACCAGGGAAAATGATTTTTCTTTATTTGTTAAAGTTATTTCGTTCGTTAAAATAAGGTTCCTTTTTAAAATAATCCTTTCGTTGATGGTATCGTTTATATTTACCGGTTCACCATTTATGAACAAACTTGTAATCATTAGTTTTGGAGGAATGTTATTTTCTATTATATTGTCGGGAAAAAAACCATTGAATCCTTTAGGACCGCCGAAAAACATTTCTCCCGTACCTGGATTTCGGAAGTAGGCATCTTCATTAAACTCATTATCTTGTAATCCATCACGTAATGAATAATTCACAACTGCACTGGTTTGACGATCAATTTTGGAAATCCCCCGTTTGTGACTAACCCAAACATGACCCATATTATCACTCAGTATGCCTAAAATCATGTCATTGGGTAATCCGTCTTTCAAACCAATTACGGTGAAATTACCGGAGGATGGATTGTATTTGTTTAAACCAGCACCTGTGCCAAACCACATTGTACCGTTCTCATCTTTGCATACCGAATAGAGGCGATTATCACTCAGGCTTCTGTCATCAGAGGGATCATTCATATACCTTACCGATTCAAACCTTTCTCTATTGTTTATATCAGGTTTCCTTCTAAGCATGGTTAATCCGCCTACCTCGGTTCCTAACCATAAATTATAGCTGTTGTCCTCGTATATAAACCGTAATGAATTTTGAACTAACACACCATCTTCTTCTCCAAAACGGATCACACTGTTTGTTTTTTCATCGTATTTGTGCAGTCCATCAAAAGTAGCAATCCAAATGGCTCCGAAATGATCCTCGTAAATATAAAATATGTAAAACCTGTAATCACTGCCTGAACCTCTTAAGATATTATAAAAACGTCCTGTACTGGGATCAAAACGATCAACGCCGCCCTTGGTACCAAACCATAAAAAGCCTTTGCTGTCCTTATAGATCTTACGTATATCGTCATGAACCAATGAATTTGTTCTTAATGGGTCATGTTTATAATGATGCAATATTGTTTTGGTATTCCTGTTGAATACAATTACTCCCTGGTCTCTTGTACCTATCCACAAAACATCTTTTTCATCCTTATCCTGATAGATCGAACGAATATTATTTTCAATTGCATAACCTCCAGGCACAATATAATGGTTAAACCTTTTACGCTGTAAATCGGCATAATAAACTCCCGAACTAAAAGAACCAACCCACAACGAATGATATTTATCAATAAACAAACTGATCAGGTAATTATCACGAATTCCATATGGATCATTCAGATTAATAACACTTCGCGTGGAATCACCGGTCAATAAATTGGTATAGGTAAAAATGCGGTCTACATTATAAAAGAATCGAAACCTGTGATTTTTATAAGTAAAAATTTGTGGCTCGTTTCGCTGTTTAAATTTTCCAATTACCTGTTGAGGTACCTGGTCTAAAGTAAAATGATCAAAATCGTCGGTTTCATAATTATAGCGGTTATATACTTCATCAATGGTTAAAATCCATAGATTACATAATGTATCGGAACACATATCCGTTATCCGGCTTGAACTCAGACTCTTAGGATTGCTTTTATCATTTGAATAAACCTTAAAATCGTAACCATCGTAACGGTTCAGTCCATTGAATGTACCAAACCACATAAATCCATATTTATCCTGTTCAATACATACTATGGTATTCTGAGAAAGACCATTAAGCGTCGAAATGTTTTCGAACTTAAAGCTGCTAAACTGCGGCCAACCCGTCAACGGAAAACCAACACAAACACAAACAATACCGGAAAACGACAGAATTCTTATCCGTGTCAGTACGTCATATAGATTTGGTAACTTATTCATCCAATCCTCCGGGGCTATCCAATACACACTTTATTAAAGTTATTACTATATTTAATAATTACAAATAAAATAAATCAGCGTTAATTTAAGATCAATGAAATGATAAACCGGATAAACTAAAGTTTCGGCTTTGTCATGTAATCCGGAATATGCATCCGTTTCACACAGGATGGCGGCAGATTACAAATAATTTGTGACTCTTTGCCAAAACCATGTTAATCTTGCAGACAGGTTCAATGGATAAGATTTTTTTTTGACTGATCAGCAGGTTTTGTGTATCTGATCTTTAATTATACCTTGATGCTTACTACCTGGCCTTTATCAGCTTATCCACAAGAATAATTTTATTATTGCAGACAGTGTAGATGTAACATCCGGGTCTTAATTCCCCGCCTGTGAACCTGAACCAGTTTCTACCCGGTTTTGCCTCCAGGATTTCACTGTATACCAGTACACCCATGTAATTGTAGATATTGAGTTTTACAGGAGAAACCTGATCAACCATACATCCTATCATCGTAAATTCAGTAAACGGATTTTTTCCGTTGACAATAACCAGGAATTCCGTAAAATGTGTTTTTATCATTGTCCCCTGTTCATGTATATATATTTTCACTGAGGTGTCATTGACAACAGGAGGTCCTTCAACAATGGATCCAAGTATATCAACATAAGGTATAACAGTGATAGCAATTTTGAACTCTCCGGTATCTGATGGTATTCCGCTGAGCAGTATGCAATATGCAGTATCGGGGTATAATTCATCCGCATTCATTTCATATGTGATGCCCGGAGGGAGGTTTACAATGGTATCTACCCTGATCTTAACAATAATAAGGGGAATTCCACTGAAAACTGCCAATGAGGGAGGCAATATAGTCACAGTCTGGTTGTATGCTTTTCCCAGATAGCCATCAGGTAATAATGCAGGACATATCTGCCCCGGTTCAAGTGTATCCTTGCATGTAATTGTATCAGGCATACACTGTGAATAAGCATTACCTGTGCCTGCAAAGATTGAGATAATTATTAACAACAACAGCGTCTTTCTCGTCATGGTATTAAGCGATTAATCGTTATTCTTATTGTATAATGATTGGTGACATAGAAAAACTAAAAGACCGCTTACAAAATGATTATGTTCCTTATCAATTGTCAAGGGATCCATATTTTATATACTATAATTGTTCCGATTGCAGGCCCTTTCGATAAAAATCCGGACAAAAACATACTATGTAACCGATTTGAGAATCTATAAACCAACTGTCTATGTAACTTCATCAGGTTTACTTCAGTATTATAACCTTACTTGACCTTGGTACTCCTCTTGCAGTATTTACTTTTAAAAAATAAAGGCCGTTATTATAATTTGTGACAGGTACCCTTACCGTTCCCCTGTTCGTATTTACCTTAATACGCTGAATTATCCTGCCCTGTTCATCAACGATCTCCACGATGCCAACGTTCTGATCTTTGGCTAATCTGTATTCCATATTCAAAAGGTCACTGGCAGGTACCGGATAAGCACGTAAATAATTACCTTCCGGTTCATACATGGGATTTTGATCGGGCATCACAGAAGGTAGTGATCCGGGAAGGTCATATACATCATAACTGTATGATTCTTCGTTAAAATAATACACATCGAGAATCATTTTTGCCCCTTCTGCAGTATTAACAAGGGATGACCTTATGGTTGAGTTAGCTGCAGATGGATTTAAAAGCCAGGCATTTGAGTTAATTACGTCCGATTTGAAAAGGGTACTTCCATCCTGGTTAAAAACAATAACCTGGGAATATTCAGCATCTGCATTATCATAATAGGTCAATTGACACAATATATCAATATCGGGATCCTGATCAAATACACTTTCAGCAACGTAACTTACATAAAGAGAAGGAAAATTATAATCCTGTACAATAAAAAGCGGACTCAGGTCAATGGTCACTGTTTGAAATACACTATAGTTAAGGTTGTAGAATACAACCTGGTAAGATATACTGTCTGTTCTGTTGACTATGCATATTTTCTGACCTGAGTTTTCCAGCCGGATCATGTTCATGTTGACCGATGACTGATCGTCGAAGGCATGTTCTTTGATAATCTGAGAGGAACCATTAATAAAAATAATGATAAGCACAGCGAACAAAATAACTTTTCTCATAACACCACTCATTTAAATTTATCCCAGCCAAAACTACTGCTTAAATTCTAATATTCCTAAAACGAATTAATTCTTTTAATCAGTAATGAAACACCTCGTAGTACGCTGTCGAGGTATCAAAATGGAAACTATTTTTTTTCGATGCGAATATTTGAATTTCATGAATAAGCCGGATTTCACATTTCTTCAACCTTTTTATTTATTTTTATACAAAAAACATGCCTTTCAGGAATGAAAATCACACCTGTAATAAAAGAAAAGAACAAATTCTGGATTAAGGTTGTCATTCTGTTATTCCCCTTGATAATATATTCCAATACGCTCAGGCACGATTATGCCCTTGATGATGCAATGGTGATTACGCATAATCAATACACACTGAAAGGATTTTCCGGTTTAAAGGATATTTTTACCAAAGACTCTTTTGCCGGTTTTTATCTCGAAAAAAAGGTTCATCTCCCGGGAGGTCGTTACCGGCCTTTATCCATTGCCACTTATGCTATTGAGTACGCGTTTTTTGGTCTTAACCCTCATATCAGCCACCTGGTCAATATTCTCTTGTATGCCTTTACAGGCTTGTCATTATATTATATGTTGCTATTATTTTTCGGCAATAAGGATGGAACAACTGCACTGATAAGCGTTCCTACAATGGCTACACTTATTTTCATGGCCCATCCAATTCATACTGAGGTTGTAGCCAATATAAAAGGAAGAGACGAGATACTTTCACTGTTATTTGCGCTGATTGCACTGATATCAGTGATTTTGTATATCGATAAAAAACGATTTTATTGGTTGATCATCGGTTTTGTCAGCTTTTTTCTCGCCTTGCTGTCGAAAGAAAATGCCATTACCTTTGTTCTTATCATCCCTTTATCCATTTGGTTTTTTCGGGAAGTCCCTTTCAGAAGGCAAATTGCAGCCTTTTTTCCTGTATTATCTGCAGCTGTTGTATTCTTATTGATCCGAAATTCCATTACCGGTGGATTTCAGGTCAGTGCTGCCGGAGAATTAATGAATAATCCGTTTTTATATGCCACGGTTAATCAAAAATACCCTACCATACTGCTGACCCTGGGTCTTTATCTGAAACTACTGTTTTGGCCTCATCCGCTGACATTTGATTACTATCCTTACCACATTGAGCTTACAGACTGGTCAAACAAATGGGTCATCATAATTCTGATCCTCTACATTTTTATGTTTCTGTATGCCATCATAAAGCTCTCGAGAAGAAATCCGGCAGTATATTCCATATTGTTTTTCATTATATCCGTAATCCCGGTCTCGAATTTGCTCATTAATATGGGCACATTTATGAATGAAAGGTTTGTGTACCAGGCCTCTGTTGCATTTGCGACCGGAATTGCCTGGATCATATTTAAACTGTTTGACTGGCCGGGTATACAAAGAATTATTTCGGGACAATCCATTAAAATTGCTTTTTTTGCTGCCGTAATTCTTGCCTTATCAATACGAACGTTCGCACGCAATTATGCCTGGAAAAATGATTACACCTTATTTCTCACGGATGTAAAGACTTCGGCAAACAGTGCAAAAAGCAATTGCGCAGCCGGAGGTATTTTACTGGATCGTGCACTTGCATGCACTGATGTTCAGAAGAAAAAGGAGGATCTGATAAGGGCAGTTCAATATCTTACCAGGGCGACTGTTATTGATCCTACTTATTCCGATGTCTGGCGGAAGCTGGGAACAGCCCAGTATGAGTTAACACACGATGTTCCTGAAGCATTCTGGTATTATTGCAGTGCGATCCGGAACAATCCGGGTGACGAAACATCTTATAACAACATTCATTTCATATTATTGAAATACAATAACAAAGAACATAAAATCGAACTTTATAAAGAGTTGTTAAAAATAAATCCGAAACGACCTGATATTAATACTAAACTCGGAGTACTTTACGGGAAGGAGAAAAAAGACTATTCCTTATCCATTGCATATTTTAAAGAAGCTGTCCGATTGGAACCAACCTACAAGCAAGCATACAAGGGCTTGGGTGTTGCTTATCAGATGACCGGCGATTATAAACAATCAATGTATTGGCTTGAATACGCCCTGAAACTTGATACGTTGGATGCCAGCATATACCAATTAATGGGGAAAACTGCATTGCAGATGGGAGATAAAGAAAAAGCCTCTTTTTTATTTATAAAAGCAGATCAGTTGAAATCCAAAATTACTCCGGCTAAATAGTATTGTTTACACATATGCAGATATACCAAAGCTGTTTACTATATCAGCAAGCTTCTGGTACATATTCACACGGCTAAATATAGAAAGCGCATGATCCGCAAGAAAACACTATTCATTATGCAACAATGACCGATATACTGTGATGGTTGCAATAAATAAAGTAAATTTAACACCATAACTCATGAATACAGCAATACAAAACAATCACTTCCCTGCCCTTTTGACTTTTTTTCTTTGTGCAGGACTTTTTTTATATAACAGTTATGCCTTACGGGCATCGGATCCTGAACAGGTAAATATCTGGGACAGCACAGGTCCCGGTTCAGATACACTTACCATCAAAGAAACAGTTACCCACAGGGTGCTTACAGGAGCCTGTACTATTGACCGGGCGATTGAGCATATTACGGTTCCGACCCTAACGCCTTTTATACCGGATGATCCGAATGGAACGGCCGTGGTTATATGTCCGGGAGGTGCTTATCAGCGTGTAGTGTATGATGTTGAAGGTTGTGACATTGCACGATGGTATAATCAGTTTGGAGTCACCGCATTTGTATTGAAATACCGTCTACCGGTCGATAAACATATGGAAAGCATGTACGTACCGCTTCAGGACGCCCAGCGGGCTATGCGGTTTGTGAAAAAAAATGCAGCAACCTGGGGCATAGACACAACAAAAATTGGTATTATGGGCGCCTCAGCAGGGGGGCATCTGGCGGCTTCGCTGGGGACCGATTTCGATAAGCTCGTATATGCTCCATTGGACGCGATTGATTCAATCAGTGCAAGGCCCGGATTTATGGTTTTATTGTATCCGGTCATCAGCATGGATTCCTCCATTACCCATACCGGATCAAGGCAGAATCTGCTGGGGACAGTCTATACGCAGGAACTGCTGGATGAGTTCTCGGCAGAAAAGCATGTTACGTTTAATACTCCGGCCACTTTTATGGCCAGGGCAGCTGACGATTATGGAGTTAACCAGGAAAACTGCAACCGGTTTGATGAGGCGCTAAAAAATGCCGGCGTAAGTTCAGCATTACATATATACGCGAACGGAGGACATGGCATAGGAATATGCAAGGCTGTCGGTACCGATTTTGCCAACTGGACAAGAGACTGTCAGAACTGGCTGGTAAGCATGGATCTGATAGCAGACAGCTTTTATATTACGGCAGCCTTTGATGGTTTCCATGATACTTTTGGAATGTCCATGCATGTATATCCTAATCCGTTGCAAAGCAATTCATTGCTTGCTTATCGCGTTGAAAACGGAAATCATGTTGATATTTCTGTCTTTGATATAACAGGAAATATAATTCACAGACTGATTGACGGGGAGCAGAAAAGGGGAAGTCATTCCATTGAAATTAGAAAAGAGATGTTCCCTAAGGAAGGTTTCTATATAATCCGATACTGCGATTCCTATAATGTTGCTGAACAGAAGGTAGTGGTGCTTAAATAGCCTTTATGTAAGTATACAGTATTAGGTTATTCAGTGGCTGTCTTTTTAGCAATTAATTCAAGTTATCAGTAATAAATTATCAATACGAGTTACGAACAGAGAATGATGATTTTTGATTTAGGGCTAAAGCCCTTTAAAGCTTTGGTTCTCAATAACCCCAGCCTTAAGGCTGGGGTTAGTCAATGAAGTTCATCCTTGGGGCTTTAGCCCTTGATGACAGGATTACTAGGCCTCTTCGGAGTGGACTCAATCTTATATCGTTAATCTGCAATCGTAAATCTGTTTTTAATGTAATCTTTACATGTAGCAACCTAAGTTATATACATACTACGGATTCATTTTGCTTTTCCGGTAGCCGTACAGAAAATATATCAGCAGACCGATGGCAAGCCATATTCCAAAACGCATCCAGGCATGAT
Organism: Bacteroidales bacterium; assembly: GCA_016928305.1. GTDB lineage: Bacteria > Bacteroidota > Bacteroidia > Bacteroidales > UBA10428 > UBA5072. The sequence goes on along the minus strand of JAFGKY010000022.1, from coordinate 10,418 downwards.
TGCCCAGGCCGGTCATGAGGTACAGGTTAGCCAGCACACTTATGACCGGTATTAGCGAAAATTTCCTGATAATGCTGATAATACTGAATACGATTGCTACTACGACAAAAATACCAAAAGGTGGATTTTCTGCAAAAGCAGAAGGTGCTATTGCAACGGATTGAACCAGTTCATGAAAAGAAGGTTTCCCGGAATTACTTATTATAAGCGCTGTTCCCAACACAATTATCCATATTGGTATTAAGTAATAGCGGCTGTTCAGGTATGGAATCCTGTATCCCTTATGTGTATCTGTCTCTTTTTTATCAAGCAGCAAAATACCTCCTGATACCAATACAAAAGCAAACAAGGTACCGATACTGGTGAGGTCGGTGACTTCCGAAAGATTAACGAAAAAAGTTGGCAGGGCAACAAGAATGCCCGTGATTATCGTTGCGAAGGCCGGGGTCCGGAAGCGCCTGTGCAGTTTTGAAAAAGCAGGCGGTAATAAGCCATCACGGCTCATGCTCATCCAGATGCGTGGCTGTCCAACCTGAAAGACAAGCAATACTCCTGCCATGGCGATAATAGCACCAACGGCAATAACTCCTGACAACCGTGTTAATTGAAATTTCTGAAAGACATAAGCTAAAGGATCCCCTACCCCTAGTTCGGAATAATGCACCATGCCTGTAAGCACAAGGCTTATGGCAATGTAAAGGGCAGTAGTGATAAGAAGTGCATAAATCATAGCCCGGGGCAGATCTTTGCGTGGATTCTTACATTCCTCTGCCGTAGTAGAAATGGCGTCAAAACCAATGTATGCAAAAAATACGCCTGAAATGCCTTTCATCATGCCCGCAAAGCCGTTGGGGGCAAAGGGGTGCCAATTACCCGGTTTAACCAGAAAAGCACCAATACCGATCACCATAAGGAGGATCACAAGTTTGATCAGCACAAATACATTGGAGGCCATTTTTGTCTCATGTATCCCGACGTACACCAGCCATGTAATAAAAAAAGTAATCAGCACAGCAGGCAGATCCATTATAATTGGGATACCGGCAATACGGGGTGCCTGCATCCATGCATTATAACCTTCCCTTAAAAGGGTGGTATGGTTGCTGATATCCGTGCCGGCAACCATCATTTTGGTAACCTCGGTGAAACCATGAAATGCAGTGCGGTAATCCATACCCAGATATCCCGGCATTTGAATGCCCATACTGGCAAGTGATGTGGTGAAATAATCGCTCCATGAAATGGCTACGGCGATATTTCCAACTGAATATTCCATAATAAGATCCCAGCCGATGATCCAGGCAATGAATTCACCAAAACTGGCATATGCGTATGTATAGGCACTTCCGCTCATAGGGATCCGGGAAGCAAATTCAGCATAGCACAATGCAGAAAAACCACAAACGACAGCTGTCAGCACAAACAGCAGTGATACGGCCGGACCACCGGCCACGGCGGCATTACCAATTGTGCTGTATATTCCTGCACCAATTATGGCCGCTATACCAAGGGATGTCAGGTCGCGAACGCCAAGATCTTTTTTAAGGCCCGAATCCGCTGGTACAGCACTATCATAATCTAATATGCGTTGAATGCTTTTTCGCCTGAATAGAGAGTTCATTGCAGGATGTATGGTGAATAACCTAGATGATTTGTGTCCTTTATATTTTCTTTGACAAATTAAGAAAAATTTATTTCCTGTCTGTTTTTTTTATCATTACCTTTAAATTTAATAGTGAAATCTGTTTTGTCAGTTCATGTAAGCCATACAAAACGGGATGATGTTTTTCTGAACATGGACATTATTGAATGAAAAAGGGATTAATGTGAGAACCATAATGAAGGAGGAGAAGAAACCTGCTGACCCATTGCTGCAGCAAAAAAAAAATTCCATAGAAGCAATTGATAAGAAAAACAAGTTATTAACTGAGCTTTTCGATTATTCTGTCAGGCTTTCCTGCATTCCTTTTACGGAAAACTTTTACCTCATTGCCGCACGAGAGCTAAAACGTATCTTCGGGGCATTGGGTGTAACCATAACAACCTATAATGCTGAAACCTCCGAACTGATTCTTCAATATTCAACGCTTTCAGAGAATGAGCAAAAAAAAGCCGCCAGGTTGATTGGTCAAAACCTTGAAGGAATGAAGTTTAAGGTAAGCAAGGATCTGTATACCACAATGACATCTGAATGGGTGAAAAATGTAACTACCCTCAATGAAGTGACATTCGGAGCTATATCCCCCGTGATAGGCAAAATCGTTGAAAAAGCCTTTCATTTGGAATGGTTTTCCGGCATGATCCTCCAGGATCAGGATACGCTGATTGGCACTGCTGTTCTGATCGGCAGAAAAGGAACCGATCCACCACTGCTTCAGGATCTTAAAAGTTTTTCGGGAGTGACAGCAGTTGCTTTAGGCCGATGGCTGAATGAACAGAAAGCCCTCTTAACAGAGATGAAGTATAAATCGCTGGCTGAAAACATGAAAGATGTCTTGTGGCAATCTGATCTGCAATCAAGAATTACCTATGTCAGCCCATCGGGATTCAAGATATTGGGTTACAAACCCGAAGAATTACTTAATCGAAATTTTTCCGAAATCGTCACCCCTGAATCGTATGCAACCATTTCCGATTTTGTCAATATGCGTACTACGTTAACCGGTAAAAATCAGAAATTGGAAAGTGCACGTTATGAAGTTGAAGTAATTCACCGTAGCGGAAATCGTTTCTGGGCAGAGATTGTATCCAGTCCAATCTACGATTATTTGGGCAATATGACCGGTTTCCAGGGGGTTGCTCGTGACATCTCCGAGCGTAAAGCAGATGAAATCAAAATCAGGCAGCAATATGAAAAATTAGAGCTATTGAATGCTGAAAAAGACAAGCTCTTTTCGATCATTGCACATGACCTTAAGGGTGCGTTGCATGGTTTCCTCGGATATTCCAAGTATATGGCCGACCGGATTGATAAACTGAGCCTGGATAAGTTGAAAGACATATCCAATACGATCCGGACAATTGGACTGAATCTGAATGAATTGCTTGAGAATCTTTTGGAATGGTCGATGATGCAAAGGGATTATGTCAACTACATGCCAAAAAGCCATGATTTCAATGCCATCCTTGAATATAGCATGCGAACAATGGAACAGCTGGCACGTAATAAGGAAATTACCATTGTACGTACTATACCACCCAAACTTACTGTATTTGTTGATTATCAGATGATAACGAGCATCGTCCGGAACCTCCTTTCGAATGCTGTAAAATTCACACCTCGTAACGGGCATGTTGAAATATTTACAGGTGAAAAAGCCGATCATTTCATTGAAATAATAATACGCGACAATGGTATCGGGATGGATGACAATACCCTTGACAAGCTTTTCCGAATCAACAATGTTGTGCACACTCCCGGAACGGAAGGAGAAACAAGCTCAGGACTTGGACTTATTCTGTGTCACGAATACATAGCAAAACACAAAGGCAGGATATGGTATGAAAGTGAAATTGACAAAGGAACCTGTGTTCATTTCACAATACCTGCAGATAGGTATGAGAACTAACCAATAAAAAGTCTCCTTACCAAAAGGTTGTTATAAGCTGTCAGGCACTTCCGTGAATACCCGACAGCTTTTGATTTATTTTAGCTCCAATACTATAATGGATTTAGCCGGAATCTGAACCTTTATACCGTCTTTCCCGATTTTGGCCTTATTATAATCGGCAGGTACAACCGCATCAGGACTATCAAAAGAATTCATCGCAGTAATCTCCGGTGCTGTAATAATTTTACCGGTCACTTCTTTTACAGCGATTCCCCTGAGGTCAATTGTCAGCGAGGCATCTTTTTTCGGGTTAATATTAACAACCGAAACGTGAATAAAACCGTTTTTGTCTTTTGATGCAGAAGCATTCAGCTCAGGGAGTTTTTTCCCGTCCAGTTCATAATCGCCACAGGTAAGGTCAGAAGGAAGAAGCAGGGCATCATGATGCACCTTGTACAGGTTAAACACGTGATACGTAGGAGTAAGCATCATTTTATCATCCTGTGTAAATATCAGGGCCTGCAGTACATTGATCGTTTGTGCAATATTGGCCATTTTGACGCGGTCGCATCGTTTGTTGAATTCATTGAGGTGTATGCCGGCCACAAAGGCATCACGAAGGGTGTTCTGCTGAAACAGAAAGCCGGGATTGGTGCCGGGTTCAACGTTAAACCAGGTACCCCATTCATCAACCACCAGGGCAACCTTTTTTTCCGGATCATATTTATCCATAATAGTAATATGCTTGTCAATAGCCTTTGGAATGTTAAGGCATCTTTCCAAGGTCTCAAAATATTGCTTTTCGCTGAAACCTGTTGCGGGTCCCTTATTCCACCAGTCAGTCGTATAATAATGCAACGACAATCCCCACATCTGCCAGGCCGGAATTCTTTTCATCAGTACTTCGGTCCAGTTGTAATCCTCTGAATTGGCTCCGCCGGCAACTTTCAACAGCTTATTCTCCCCGTAATTCCTACAGAATGTTGCATAACGACGGTATTGATCGGCATAATAATCCGGTGTCATATGACCACCACAGCCCCAGTTTTCATTGCCCACAGCCCAGTACTGAACCTTCCAGGCCTTATCACGTCCGTTCTCCCGGCGCAGGTCGGCCATCGGACTGACACCATCAAATGTAAGGTATTCGACCCATTTGGACATCTCCTCGACCGATCCGCTTCCGACATTGCCGCATATATAGGGTTCGGTTCCCAGTTGTTCACACAAATCCATAAATTCATGTGTGCCGAAACTGTTGTCCTCGGTTACCCCACCCCAGTGTGTATTGATCATTTTTGGCCGGGTATCACGAGGACCTATTCCATCGCGCCAATGATACTCATCGGCAAAACAACCACCGGGCCAACGCAGATTAGGTATCCCGATTTCCTTCAGGGCGGCAACGACATCATTCCGGATTCCCCTGGTATTGGGGATGGATGAATTTTCTCCAACCCAATAACCGCCATAAATACAATGGCCCAGGTGCTCGGAGAAATGGCCATAGATATGCCTGCAAATGGTGTATTTACCAAGATCAGACTGGATCACCAGCTTTGCCTGCCCGGATTCATTCTGGGCTATGATGTGACAAGCGGAATAACTCATCACAACAAAGGAAACCAACAAGATTCTTTTCATGATATAAAAGTTTTTTTGTGGAATGTTGCCGTCTAATATACGATACTTAATGCGAAAGTAAAATCTGCCGGTTTAATTCACAATAATTTTCTTCGTAATAACTGCCTTTTTCGAGATCACCTGTATAAAATGCAATCCCTTTAAGCCACAGGTATTAAGTGGCATCTTGCCCGGCTGTTCAATCCGATAGCTGCGAATGATCCTTCCGTTCATATCCAGGATCCGTATTCCCAGCTTTTTTTCAGGTAAATCCGGAATTTCCAGCCAAACAAAGCCTTCTTTCGCCGGATTGGGATACAATTCAATGCGCATGACATCACCATTTGCATAATGATCATCCATTCCCGAAGGCATGGGCTTAACAGAGCTTTTTCCCCAAATACAAACATGATTGTTACTAATACCACTGTATACCATACATACCCGTTTGTTCTCCCAATCCCATTCATACCATACTTTGCATGTATCATTATACTGTCCGTTATTCCAGCGCAACGAAAGTTGTCCGTCTGCATATGACCAGGTGCTGGCTGCATCATTGCTGATAGTGCCATCCGGTCTCAGATCAATCAGGGTGGAAACATCCAGGCCAAACGATAAACTGTATCCCAGCACCATGTGCTCCCAGCGTGTCATTACTGAATCCAAAGGAGGTGCATATTCAGCAGGATTGCCTCCGTATCTTTCGGGCGAGACAACCGGCCAGCCGTCGATCCAATTCATTTTGCGGACATGGCATACCATCATATAAATGTCGGCAACCGGTCGTCCCTGATTGATAATATAAAACTGGTCATTATCCTGTATCACCGAACAATGTCCTGTTCCCTGCCAGCCCCTGTGATCCATGAACTTATAGGGATTCAGTATCATGGGCAGGTTATCGGTGGTCAGTGCCATGTCATTGCCGGCCATATCGTAAAAAGGACCCGCAGGATTGTCAGAACGGCCGACTCTCACATTGTAATTGTTCAGCAGGGGATCATACGAAACAAAAAGATAGTACTTATCCTCAACCGGATTATAAACGATCTCTGCCGCTTCGAGACCGGAACCAGACCGGCGTGCAATAAGCCATCCTTTATCACTTACGCTTTCTGCCATTCCGGTGCTGTCTACCAGGTTTTTCATATAAAGGCCTCCAAACCATGAGCCATATCCCAGGTATTGTTTGCCATCTTTACCTGTTACAACTGTTGGGTCAATGGCATTCATGGCATCAGCATCTGTGGTTTTCACGATGCATCCTTTTTGAGTCCATGGACCTTCCAACGAATCACTTACGGCCATTCCAAGGTACGAAATCCTGGTCCCGTAAGCAGAAACGCAATAATACAGCCTGAATGTATCCTGATATTTAGTGATATAAGGAGCCCAGATGGAGGAGGCTGTCTTTCCGTTTGCAGCAAGGTGATCGTTGGCTTCCTGGGGTATACCGTCAAACGCAAATCCAACAAACTGCCAGTTAATCAGATCCATTGATTTGCGTACCTGGATGCCAACAATGGCAGGAGGATCATAAGCCACCATGGCATCGGTTGAAAACATATAAAACCACTCCCCCTCTTTTATTACAGATGGATCATGAACATTATAAGGACCCCAGTTGATCCTCTGCGAAACATTAATCAATGATGGGTATGTATCCGGATAAGTCGGACCGGCAAACTGGGAAAAACCATATACAAAACTCAACACAAAAACTGCAACAATAAAAGCAAGTTTTTTAATCATCTAATATCCAAATGGTTATATTTAATATAAATCGTATAGAAGTTTTATTTTTCTATGGAACCTTTTATCATTGTAATAGAATGAGGCGGGAATGAATAGGTCAGTATTTTTCCTTTCGGTTTTATGTCAGATTTCTGTTGAGTTTTCACAATTTCTTTTCCGAAATCGTTCACTGTTTTGATATCCGGACCATTGATCTCTGCAACCGTAAAATTACCCAAAAAATCACCATTTTGGCTGATGATATCGGTTGTGATGGCTTTTTCTTTGTTACGGTTTACCACACAGATCACCACAGTTCCTTCTTTGTAAGATGCGGATACGTCCAGATAGGGCACATCGGTTTGTTTTGTTTTACTTTCACCAAGTCCGATATAGAACGCATCGGTATCATAGGTTTCACATTCAACAAATACATCAAGGGACATCCCGTGCATATGATTAGCAAATAATTCCAGCGGAAAATATATGGTTTGTTTAAACAAACCGCTTTCATTCGTGAAAATGGGAGCAATAACATTAACCAGCTGTGCCATATTGGCCATTTTAACAATATCAGCGTTACGTACGAAAGCATTCAGGAAACCGGTGATTACCAGTGCATCTTCGAGGTTGTAATGTTCTTCCAGCGCTCTTGTGCCTTGCATGGATTCGTTGGTACGTGCCCGGTACCAGACATTGTATTCATCCCATGCGATATAAACCGGGGGCCGGTTTCCCCGATGCGCTTTATCCATCTCTTTCAGTATCATCCCTTTTACGATCTGTGTACGCTCTTCCAGTACAAGCGGGGTGGACATAAAATTATAATAATTGTTATCGGGATTGCCAACATAGATATGCAGGGCAATATAATCGACAATATCAATCAGTTCCTCGAGGATTTTTGCGTTCCACTCATTGGGATCGGCATTGGGTCGGTAGTTGGAAGAGCCGGCAGCAATCAGTTTAATGGAAGGATCGGTAAGGCGCATCAGTTTGGCCGCTTCACGTGCTTTTTTGGAATAGTCCTCGGCGCTGAGGGCTCCCATTTGCCAGAAACCATCCATTTCATTGCCCAGGCTCCAGTATTTTATTCCGTATGGTTCGGGGTAGCCGTGCTTTTTACGCAGTTCGGCGTAATACGGGCCTTCTTTAACATTGCAGTATTCAACCCATTGCCGTGCCTCTTCGATGGTACCTGTGCCCATATTCACAGAAAAATAAGGCTGAATACCTGTTTTCTTGCAGAATTTCATGAATTCATCCGTCCCGAACTGGTTTGTTTCCAATCTTGCCCATGCCAGCTCCATACGGGGAATGCGTTCCGGACCCACACCGTCAAGCCAGTGATAATTGGAGACAAAATTGCCACCCGGATAACGGCCCAGTGTTACATTTAACCCTTTAACAGCTTCCAGCACATCTTTTCTGAATCCATCCTCGTCCGATAAAGGTGAACCGGGTTCATAAATACCACCATATACACATCGGCCAAGGTGTTCAACAAAATTGCTGTAAAGATTTTTGTCGATCTCACCAATCTTACGGTCGATATCAATCTTAATCCTGGCATTTTGTGCAACCATTACCTCCGATGCAATCAATATGAATGCAACGATTACAAGAATTGAACGAAACAATTTATCGGGTATCATAATTCATTTATTTAAGATTAATTTCTAAATATGCTTGTTTTTCTATAGCTAATTACCTAATGAGACTGTGGGCCAACCGGCTTCATTCCAGATGATTTCCCGGATCAGCAATTTTGGCTTACCGTTGTCGGAAGCATCATATCCATGAAAAATAAGAAAGTCTTTATCATCGAATGTATAGGCTGAATTATGCCCGACACCGGGCCATGATTCATCTCCTTTCAACACCAGTGTGCCTCCGCCCTGATCAAGGCGTTTGCCCTCATTATCAATGTATGGCCCTGTTATTTTCTCAGATCTCCCTACCATTATCTTGTAATTACTTTTCATACCGCGACAACAAAAGTCAAATGATAAAAAGAGGTAATAATACTTTCCCTTTTTAAAAATGAATGGGGCTTCAACAGCGCCTTCTCCGGGATCAGCATCTTCAGTTTTATAGTTGCGTTCACGTTTGGCAACGGTATACCATTCCTGGGATTCAGCAGGCGATCGCAGGTCATCATTCATTTTGACCAGCTTCATACCGCTCCAGAAGGAGCCAAATACAAGCCAGGGTGTTCCGCTTTCATCAAAAGCCATGTTAGGGTCAATGGCATTCCAAAGATCGCGGCCCGGAACCGATTGAATCACCATACCCTGATCTTCCCATAGATATGCCGGATCATCCGGGTGCAATGTTGTATTTGTAACCAGTCCGATGCATGAAGTGTTTTTACCGAATGCCGATACCGAATAATACAGGTAATATTTTCCGTTATGAAAAGAAATATCCGGCGCCCATATATGTCCCTTAAAACCGGGTATCAGGTTCAGAGCCCACTCCGGCGCTTTGCTGAACACAGGTTTTATCTTGTCCCAGTTGATCATATCGGAGGATGACCATACTGATATTCCCCACCCTGTGCAGAAAAGATAATACATGCTATCTTGCCTGATCATAACAGGGTCGTGTACGGTTGTTTGTTTTTGAGAGAATGTGTTCACAGAAAAAATAACCGATGAAAACAACAGAATGATGTTTACCCGGTGTGATCTGAATATTTGCATTATTTTGTGCCTGCTTGTCAAAATATTCATACTTATTATTTTAGCTTCTTACCCTATACACTATACCACCGGTATTAATCCCTGTGGCTATGATGGTTGGGGTTTTTCTTTCCCAATCCCATGCATTTGATAAAGGCAGCACTGTGCTTATCAAAGTTATTCATTGCAGAGCTTTTGTTGGTACAGGATTGTATAAAAATGGTGGACAAATGTGGAATTTCATTTAGGCTGTAATGCATGATCTAATTTTAAATGCAAATTTGAGGGAGATAGAAGAGAAGGAAGAAGGAAGATCGTAGATCGAAGAAGGAAGATGGAAGATCAAAGACAAAAGTCAGAAATATTGACAACGTTTTCGGGTATGTTTCGTTGCCTGGTTCAGGGTGCTCATTAACGACCGAATCACTCAAACCAAAATCAGTCTTCTGAACATCTGTTATGATCTCCGTCGGAGATTTTATCAATCCTTTTTGTTTGGCGATAATTAAGATACCCATGGTACCTGTGAATGTCAATCTGAGCTGCTTTGCTTCTTAACCAAATCCGTTAAACGCATGGCATCAATCAAATTGTGTTAATCATGTTTATGGGTCTGATAAATAATAACTTCTACATGGAAATTATATTCACCTGACTTCCATATTATTTTGTCTTTTTACCCCAATAGGTTGCGTTTAGATTTTTTTCAGTTCCGGCATATACAAATGTTACACGGCGTGGGGTGGCTTCCCAATCGACTTCGCGTTCAACGCAAACAACAACGTTGCCCATTGTGAGTTGCTTTTTTGTTGCATCGTAGCTC
>JAFGKY010000165.1 GCA_016928305.1 Bacteroidales bacterium | reverse complement strand
TTAATACATGAATTTCCGTTTTTAATTAACCGAAATTCTTTAAAGAAAATTCAATCAAAAGGTAAACTTTCATTTGACATATAACCGGTATGCATTGGTTTTCCAGATTTGACCTTGAATGTAACCCCATAAGGTGATTCCTTGCACAGAAGGATGCGTCCAAAACAAAGGAATTTGTTTCTGACAGATGGCGAGCTGTTCCTCATCATTGACCACGTTTACATCATATTCAGACAAATAAACAGGCAATCCTGTTGCAGCAAGCTTATTCAGATTTGCATGCAATGTACTGGTGTCTGCATATTCAAAACCGTGACCTTGTTCTCCAATGCCGTCAATTAATCCTCTGTCTTTCAATATATTGATAATATATATGTAATTATCTGTTGCAGAGTTGCTGTTAAGTACGCCATATTCATTCAGAATAAGCTTGGCATTGGGACAGTAATAGCGGGCTTTTTCGAATGTCCAAACGACCCAGTCCCAACCGGTTGTACCATTACCACCGAGTGCCTCTTTATAGGAAGGCGGGGCATGCAATGGTTCATTTACAACATCTATAAATGCTGTCTCGGGATATTTTTCACCGTATAGTCTTATCCATTCCTCGACCTCTTCCTTTTGCTCATTTTGTGTCAGTGTTGTTATCCATTGAGGCTGCTGCTGACCCCACACAAAATTGTGCTGTTTAAAAGGGAAACCGTTGTTTTTTGCATAATTATAAGCTATGTCAAGATCATTCCATTGCATATTGTCCCGGGTTTTCTCAACCGACCCCCATTTCCCGGAATTCTCCGGTGTAACCTGATTCCAATAGGTTGCAAATGAAGAAGGTACGCTCGATGCAATTATATTTCCGAAAAAACTGCATTTGTCTTTTGCCATTTGAGCACTTGCCGGAAACCAGGTTGACCATACCATAACAATAACGCTCACAATGCGGATAATATAATAATTACCAGCGAATTTCAGATTACATTCTTTCATAGCAAAAAAAGTTAGTTCACATTGTTAATCCAAATTTCATCCTTATTGCTTGTACATTACTGAATTTTTTCAAGAGGAATGCATTTGTTCTCCGGTGGCCCCAGATAACTAGGCTTTACACCACCCATATCAACGACAATTTTCTGTAATACCATGCCCGGATCAACCATCCAGAACTTCAAGGTGTGTATTCCCGGTTTGCTGATCAAATGTTCCGTTGTTTTTATTTTAATATTATTACTGACAGCCTGCTTCCAATAATTGGGATATTTCCAGTCAGGGATGGTCTCATTCTCATGCAGATTAACCAGCCTGGGCACTTCATCATCCATTGAAACAGCAAAAAACAATCCATCACCCCCCATAAAATTTAGGGTAGGAGAGAAGTAAAACTGTATTCCTGCTTTGCCTGTATCGACAAAATAAACATCATATTCAAGACGGGGACTTGAATCTGTTCCGGCGATCTGACGGTTAGCAGTTACAGAAAAAGGTGTCATGCCCGAGAGGGTTCGCCCGATATCAGGTATTAGCTGCCAATGAATGCGGGATGTATTAACAGCCCGTGTAAAGTGCTCTGCTTCCATGGATACATATCCTGCGCTCTCAACAAAACCGCTGACCTCGTGCTCCTTTGGATGAGAGGGTTTGCTGATATTGGCAAGTACCATTACAGCAACCGAATCATTGCCGGTAATCGTAATGGGTATGGTATGATGTCCCTCAGGAACCTGCTCCCAGTCCATACTTATCCATATGCGTTGTGCTGTTCGCACCGTCCCTGATGCAGGTACGATTTTCATCCAGTTAACCGGTGATGCAATCAAATATTTAAAGGCATTCCTGCCCCGGTTAAAAGCTTCAATGTAATGCGTGTTTTTTTCAAAAACCGAAAACGGAGGTAATACTGCCTGAGATTTTTCATACGGCCACCAGGCTTCTGAGCCTTCAATGGCTATCCCCATATCAGCCGCAACCGGCAAATCAATAAAACGAACCCCGGGCATCACATTCTTCTCAGGCTGCTGCCAACTGGTATAACCAATGTGCGTCTGGTCCATCATATGATTCCACTTGCCACCAGCCAGGGTGGTGTTATAGTAGCCGATGAGGATTGAATCATTGAGGAATAGTTCCCTTGCCTTTTCAGCCATAACATTGGTTGATGCACGTCCCTGCATGGCAAACAATTGATTTTTGCCTGCGGTTACATAAAGATCATTCAAATTGGCACAGGCCATAACAGGAAATAAGACAAGCTGGTAATAGGCATCCCTGAATTCAGCAGGTAACAAATCATATATTCGCTGGGCTTTGCCGGAAAGTTCGTTGTATTCAGCAACAATCGTTTCAGCCTCGTGGTAATGAATGAGGCTGTAGGTTTCCGGGGACAGCAACTCAGGCTTACGTCGACTATTATATTTTGTATACTTCGCAAGAATATCCGATATTTCTGTGGCATAACTGCTGCCGAATTGCTGTTCAGCCCATAGTCGATAATACTCATTGATCCTTTCGGCCTGCCAGTGGTCAGGATTCCATGCATAATCAAGAAAAAAAGAGATCGGGAGTTCCATGGGCTTAATATCACCAACATTAACGATCCAGATCTTGTCAACACCATACCGATATGCAAGGTGCATCTGTTCCCATACCCTGGGAATGAGATTTGTATTCAGCCATTTATAATTTCTTGGACCTCCTACAAAATCAAAATGGTAATACATCCCGTATCCACCTTTTCTTTCTTTTTCATTGGTTGGAGGCAGTCTTCGTACATTCCCCCAGTTATCATCACACAATAATAAGGTGACATCATCGGGCACCCGCATACCTTTATCATAGTAATCCTGGACCTCCTTATACAAAGCCCATACCTGTGGGATATCTTCAGGTTTTTTGCCTGTAACTTCCGTCAGTATTTCACGCTGATCCCGTATGATTTTTTCCAACAGGGCAATATTGCTTTCTTCTGTCATGGGTAGATCACCGTCTCCCCTCATTCCAAGGGTGATAATGCTTTCTTTTGTTCCGGTACGGCGAATTCCCTTTTCCCAGAAATCCCTTAACCGGGTTTCATTGGCTTCATAATTCCATGCACCCGAACCGTATCGCCTCCACTCATCATGGGCCCGCACCATAGGCTCGTGGTGGGATGTGCCGATAACAATTCCGTATTCATCTGCCAGCCTGGCATTAAGGGTATCATCGTCATAAAAGGCATTTCCCCACATGGCTGGCCAGAGAAAATTGCCTTTAAGCCGAAGGATTAATTCAAAAACCTTTTCATAAAACAAATGGTTAAAGCCACCGAATTTCTCGTGTGCCCAACACGAAAGTGCAGGTGCTTCATCATTGATAAATATGCCGCGGTATTTGACGGCCGGTTCCTCCATCGTGTGCATTCCGGGTTTAACATACAGGCGGGTACATCTTCTAACCGGAACGTCGGCCCACCAGTACCAGGGTGAAACTCCTATCTGTTCTGAAATGGAATATATTCCATATATGGTACCGCGTTTATCGCTTCCGGCAACGACCAGCGCTCGATCAACTCCGTGTAACGGTTCTTCAACCACCTGGATGATGAATGATTCCCATTTTCCTGAAAGTCCTGAAGCATCTAATTTACCGTTCTTGATTAGTTCATCGATAACCGGATTTTTTCCGATTGTTCCGGCAATAAGAATTTCACCTTCCGGAATACTTTCAGTAATAAGTGATGGTTCAGTACCGGTGATCCTGCCGATGTCCACTTTGATATCCTTCAGCGATCGTATAACACCGGGATAATCTTTGTTGCTTATATACAACGGCACGGTATTCTCAGGACCAGCCAGCAAAAAATATCCGGGGGCATAAACCGTATCAACAAAAGAAAGAAAACTTATGCTGTATAATTCAGTTGAGCAGGCCAGTAAAATAGTTGCAAGCATTACCTTCATTTGACCTGTTTTCAATATTATTAAATCCATGACAAATTGTATTATGCTATATTGTTAATTACGTTATGTGAATGTTTGGCGGTTTAATATTTATGCTATTTATGAATTATTCCTGTGAATGATATTGAGGAAATAAATTCAAAAAAAATATCAATATTAAGATGAAATATTTGATTCTTTAATTTTTTTTAATTAATTATGCAATCGATTGCAACTTTTCATTTGAAAGCGTATTTTTTTTGACGAATTGTGTAATCGATTACATTGATATAAAAATATATTTTTTTGTATTTATATGCAATCGATTGCGAACTAAACCATTTAAAACTTTTAACTGATAATGCAATCGATTACATTTTATTTTAGTTATAAACTGATACATTTTGCTTATGAAGTGCGTCTGAAGATATACTGAAAACAAAACAGCCGGTGTTCAAAAATATTACCACCGGTGCAATACATTGAGAACCCTAGATGACAGAAATGTTTAACCAAAAAAACATTAAACTATGAAAATTAACCTTAACTCGATTGACTCTCATCCGGGAGGGAGATTAAAAATTCTACTGTTATTAAGGAAACTGTGCTTTTTATTGTGCATGGTTACAATGGTTAACCATACCATGGCAACAGGCTCACCACAACAGGATCGTATTAAAGGAAAAGTGATTGATGCAGACGGTCAGGGATTACCTGGAGTGAATGTTGTTGAAAAAGGTACAGCCAACGGAACGGTTACGGATATTGAAGGCGCCTATTCGATAGCGCTCACTACGGTTGATGCAGTGTTGGTTTTTTCTTATGTAGGTTACATGACTGAGGAAGTGACTGTAGGAAACCAGGTCATCATTGACATTACACTGATTGAAAGTATTGAAAAGCTAGACGAAGTTGTTGTTGTTGGTTATGGAACCATGAAAAAAAGTGATGTTACCGGTGCTATTGTATCGGTAAACGAGAAAGCCTTGCGAGAGGTACCGGCAGCTAATTTGCAGCAGGCGTTGCAGGGTAAAGCAGCGGGACTGGAAGTTCAGAAAATTGGCACTGCTCCGGGTTCAAGCGCCCGGATAAGGGTTCGTGGAGACCGCTCAATAACCGGTGTTAATGATCCTTTAATTATATTGGATGGTATTCCGTATGAAGGGGGGAGTTTGAATGACATTGACCAGAATGCAATTTCCTCAGTTGAAGTGCTGAAGGATGCTTCGGCTACTGCAATTTACGGATCCAGGGGTGCTAACGGGGTGATCCTTATTACCACAAAACGTGGCTCGACTGCAGGTACAACTTTGTCGTACAATGGATATTTAGGTATAACCCAGGTTGCAAGAAAATACAAGATGTTTGATGCTGAAGAATATGCTGCTATGCGAGATGCAGGAACAGGTTCATGGGGTTATATGCCCCTGGAGCTTGAATCGATGGAAATGGGAAGGTCAACAAACTGGCAGAATCTTATGTATGAGGATGGATATGTAACGGATAATAACCTTTTGATCACCGGAGGTACTGAGAATGTCCAGTTCTCTGTCGGCGGAGGCTATTACAAAGAAACGACCATTCTTCCCGGACAGGATTTTGCACGGTATGCCCTTAGAGCTAACGTGGAAACCAAATTGGGAAAAAGAGTTAAAATCGGACTGAATACCTTGAACAGTGTGAATGTCAGTAACGGCACGCAATTTATAAATCAGCAACCGAATACCTCAGGTTTCTCAAATTCACCCTTTGGTGGCAGTATTATGTTTCCCATATTAACACTTAGTCCTTTGATGCCTCCTTATGACACGCTTGGTAATATTCTTATCAGGCCCGGAGGCAATTCTGAAGACCGTGAGAACCAGTATAATCCTTTGATGTTGAAAGAAAATAATAATGATTGGGTTGACAGAACACGACGGCTTCGCACATTTAATACACTTTATGCTGAAGTGGACATAGTTAAAGGTTTGAAATACAGATTGAACCTTGGTCTCGACTATCGCCAGCAGGAATTTGACCAGTTCCAGGGCAGGGACAGCTATTTCCGTACCCGCGATCAAAGTGCACGGGCAAGGGTGAACAATGGTGACGGTTGGGGCTATACATTTGAGAATATTCTTAGCTATCAAAATACCTTCGCTGAAATGCACAACCTAAATATGACAGGTCTTTTCAGCATGCAGGAAGATCATGTTCATAATACCGTGGTTGGTAAAGAAGGAATTACTGCTGATTTTATTCAGTTCTATGATATCAATCAATCCGATCCCGAAGGAACGCTGACATTAAGTGGCAATGAAGCTTCTTGGTCACTTCTTTCTTTTATGCTGCGTATTAATTATAGTTTCAAAGAAAGGTACCTGCTTACCCTCACGGGAAGAGCTGACGGATCATCACGTCTTGCCGAGAAATGGCATTATTATCCGGCTGTATCCATGGGTTGGAATATCCATAACGAAGCGTTCATGAAAAATCAGAATATACTGTCAACGTTGAAATTACGGGCCGGATGGGGAGAAACATCAAACCAATCCGTCGATCCTTATTCCACGCTTGGAGGAGTAACCAATTATGTTTACTCAGGTACTTCTCCTATTCCCATAAGGTATAATTACGGGGTGGACCAGCTTGTATCGGGTTATTACATAAATAAAATACCCGATAAAACCTTAGACTGGGAATACACTCGTACGATTAACTCAGGATTGGACTTTGGTTTCCTGGCCAATCGGATAAGCGGTACTTTTGAGGTTTATTATGCAAAGACCTATAATATTTTGTATAATGTTACCCTGCCTATTTCATCGGGAATCACAGGTGCATTCCTGTCAAATGTGGGTGAAATGGAGAATAAAGGATTTGAATTTACAGTGTCCGCGATTCCGGTTCAGTTGAGTAATTTTACCTGGAGCCTGGATCTTAATATATTTTTAAACAGAAATAAGATTCTGAAATTATACCGCGATATTGAAAGGGATGTTCAGGGTCAGCTTCACGTCGGACATCCGTTTAATGCTATTTATGATTACGAAAAACTGGGAATCTGGCAAACGGAGGAAGCGGAAGAAGCTGCCAGTTTTGGTCAGCTGCCCGGTCAATTAAAAATAAAAGACCAGAATAATGATGGTGATATAACATCAGATCTTGACAGGAAGGTTATCGGCAGTGGGGAAGCGAAATGGCAGGGTGGTATAACCAACCGGTTCGTTTATAAAGGAATCGATCTTTCATTTGTTATATACGCCCGCTTTGGTGGTACGCTTGTCAGTTATCTCCACCAGCCTACAAGGGGCTATTATACAATTATGGACGGAAGAAGAAATGGCCTGAAAGTGGATTACTGGACACCTGAGAATGAGACAGATTGGTTCACCTTGCCTCAGGCTGCAAATAACTATTCCATCAATCCTCCAAATGCATCCGCTGCATGGCAGACTCTTGGTTATTATGATGCCTCATTTGTGAAAATGAGAAGTATTAGTCTCGGATATTCAATTCCCAAGAAGCTTCTTGATTTTGTGAAGATTGATGTCTTAAGGTTCTATTTTACCACTCAAAATCCTTTCCTGATATATGCACCCTATGTAACCAAATGGAATGGTGTTGATCCCGAACCTACCGGAACCGGTACTATCGGCGCTGTCGGACAGGCTGATAACCTGCGTAACTCAGGGAATAATCCTGCTTTGGTAATAGGAGGCAGTACGCCCCCGACACGTTCCTATATGTTTGGCTTAAATATAACCTTCTAAAAAAGATGAAAATGAGAACAATATATAAAATACCAGCTGTATGGATTGTGGCCGTTGTATTTTTCCTGTTTTCGCAAAGTTGCGAGGAATACCTGGAAGAAAGTCCCAGAACGGTTTTTACTACAGCCTATTTTGAAACGCCACAGGGGATACAGGATGCTGTTAATGCTGCTTATGCCTATCAAAGGTATATTTATGCCCCGAACGGAGCACTGGCTCTTTTCCATGAGGGAACGGATGAATGGACCTTCGGAGAGCAACCTTATAACAATTCAAGCGGAGATAACCTGCAGCATAAAGAATGCGGCAGTTATACATTAACATCAGGTAACGGGGCAATCTCGCAAATATGGAATAATTCCTATCCTGCGATAAATCTGTGCAACGGGATCATTGAATTGGCTCCGAATGCAAGCGGGCTAACGGAACAACAACTAAACACTATTCTGGGAGAAGCCCATTTTTTAAGAGCTCTTTTTTATTTTAACCTCGTTACACAATATGGAGCAGCGCCTTTGGACCTTGGAAGCGGGGACCTGAGACTGAATACAACTCCTTTCTTTGGTTTTAACAGGCTGCCAACTGATGAGCTTCTGGTGAAGAATTACCAGGCAATGATCGATGATCTGACCTTTGCGGGTGAACACCTGCCGACAATGAAAGAACCTGATAATTATAAGCTTACACAAGCGGCAGCCCTTCATATGTTGGCAAAAGTCTATATTTTCCGTCATTATACCCTTGCTGCTCAGGCAGGTGATGTTGACAGTGCTTATGTGGCTGCGATGCAACTAATAAATAACCTGGGAACCTATGGTGTGGAGCTACTCCAGAATTTTGCCGATGTATTCAAGCAGGGTAATGACTACAACACGGAAATTTTATATGCTGTGGAACGCATTTCGGGAAATAACGTGAATAACATGTATCTTGATCCAACCGGGATAGGAGGGTACGAATGCCAGGCCAATAATAACTTCACTCCCAATTATCAACAGGCTATTGGAGGATTGTCTTTAATTGACGGCAGGCCTTTGCCATACCAGCGTCCGTTAAGAAAAATAGCCCCTACCAAATGGTTAACCATGACTTGTTTTGCTGACAAAGTCAACGACAGCAGGTATCATGGCACTTTTCGCACCCTTTATAGGACGGCAAGTGTAAATGAACCCGGTACACAGGCGTACGATGACTTTGTTATACTTTTACAGGAAAATGGATTTGAAATTGGTGATACGGCATGGTATATGCCTGATACACAAGAAGAAGCTGATGCAATTAATGCACTCAACGTTCGGTACAGGGTGCTGGGTCCGGATGACTGGTATACCAACCAGAACAGGGATTTTATGATGCACCCTGCCCTGATAAAATTTATTGATTCACTCAGGGTTACTTTTAATGATGCCTCCGGAAGGCCTTACCCGGTTTGCAGATTGGCTGAAACATACTTGTTGGCCGCTGAGGCAGCCATGATATTGGGGCGCAATGCTGAAGCTGCCGACCTGATTAATGTCTTGAAAAGGCGTGCAGCTTATAAACCAGGACTGAATCAGGCTGCTGTTGATGCGCGTTACGCAAATATTGCCGTAACAGAGGCTGATATCAACCTCGACTTCATTCTTGATGAACGTTCACGCGAAATGGCCGGTGAATGGGTAAGATGGTCTGATCTGGCTGTGAGAGGAAAACTGTATGAACGGGCGCTCGCACATAATCCTGATGTTACTGGTCTTATAGGTGAGTCCACAGGTAAATACAACCTTCGACCTATACCCCAGGCCCAGATTGACGCCATCAATGACCCGGAGAGAGAAAAATTTCAGAATCCGGGATATAGCACGGTTACTAAATAAAACTTAATGATTAAAACTATGATAAAGAAAATAGTATATCCCATGTTTGTTGCAGCCATCTTAGGATTGCTTGCAACCGGCTGTAAAGAAGAGGAAGGAATTATCGAGATTACCATTCATGATGTTAGTTCCAGAATCACTGGTATGCCTGATTTTACAGGTACAGGCGCTGAAATGGAAATTAACGGTACCCAGCTTCAGAATATTGAGCGGATTATCTTCGGAGATGTGGTTGTGCGAAGGATTGAAATGACGGTTACGGAAACGAGCATAAAATTTAATACTCCGGCTATTGCACCTCTGGGAGAAAACAAGATTGTTCTTGTCTTCCCGGGTGGAGACAGGGCCTTTACTTCTGTTGATGTTATTCCTCGTCAAACGATCCTGTGGTTTGATCCTTTGTACGGGAGTGAAGATGACGTAATTACTGTGCATGGTACTAACCTCGATATCGTATCTTCCGCAAAGATTGGAGAAGCTGAAGGTACCATCTTGGAAAAATCCAAGACGTTGATCAAATTTTCAATTCCTTCAGGTGCTGTTACCGATTATATCTATCTGGAATCCGATGCAGGAATAGCAACCAGTGAAGGTTTGTTCATAGCCTGTCCGGATGACGTTTATTATGAATGCCTGCCCGACCTTTTAGGGGCTGATACCTTGCCAAGAAATGGCAATTTCGAGGATACAGCCGTTGTAGTTGGATTGATCGGATCGGACCTTCCTGGTAGTGCAGGATCACAATGGTGGCTTGCCGGATCGGGCACAAGGGTACAATATGAAATCATTGCCTCTCCCGGAAATTATCCGGGCCTGGGAACCAAATTATTGAAAGCAACCGTGCTTGCAATGGGTGAAGCAGAATGGAGCGACCAGATAGTGAATGAAGGTTATGTTTGTGATTCTAACCGGTGTTTTCTTTATACGGGAAAAGTCTGGTCGGACATTTCAGGACGCCAGATAAGGGTGACCGGAGGTGTTCATTTACCCGGTTACTCTGACATGAGAGGTGATACTACCTTAAACTTGAAGAAAGGATGGAATGAATGGGCCACAAGAATCTGGCACGCTCCGGAACAAAGGTGGACAGTCATGCGCTTACAGGTTAATTTTGGATTTCCTATTAACGAAGGAGCTGTGTTGATGTTTGATGATTTCAGGGTGGTTGATGTTGGGCCCAGATCGGACTCAACGGCGGTTTTTCGATGATACTACAATGAGTAGTGATTCATCATTATTCTTTTTCATAATTCATGCCATGAAAGTAAATACTGCTGGCTATTACATACACTATATATCATTAAAAATGTACTGTTTAATATTGTTAAAATTCATTATTGTAAACTAAATCTGTGAACTATGAAAAAAGCACTAATTCTCATTTTTTTCTTATGTGCAGGGTTTTCTGGTCTGAAAGCTCAGCATGAAGGGCTTGACTCTGTTGTGATTTCAAGAGAGACTTTTAACGGCGCCAACGCAAGTTTTGATACGGATTTTAAATTATGGGCACGTCCTGGTTGGGGTAGCCCTCCGAACTATAGCTATCCCTGGTCGTATGTTGAGGAAGCCGGTGCTTTTACAACTAAAAATGGCACCTGGATAACCGGGTCCGATTCGTCGATAAGGATTTTTATCTCTACTTATGGGGGAATTGATGAAACTACTGAACCCTGGCCTGACGCTTCAAACGACAGAGTTGTTTTTGGTGCACCTCCCTTCAGGTACTCCGGTAGCTGGGATACGTTGATCTGGACAGGTATTGATGTTGATGGTTTCATGGACATGGCACTGGCATTTGGGATTGTTAAAAGATCCAATGCCGCTCCTCCGCCTGATCCGCCTGTTGACAGTACGATATCCGGTTTTGGGATTACTACAAGGATCAATGGAGGGGATTGGAATACGCTGGCCGATACGGCAAGTTATGCAGGAATAAGAAAACCCGGCAAGTGGACCTATGCTATCGTTAATCTTCCTGCATCGGATACAGGGGAAGTTTTGGATATATGCTTTAAAAACGGGGTGATAAACCAGAATATCCTTGCTGATATTACCCTGACAGGATGGGCTGATCTGGACCTGGTTGAAGACTTTAATATTACCGGAGCCGGTGGGGCTAATACCATCACAACCGATAAAGGCACGCTTCAGATGAGTGCTGAAGCATTACCTGCAGAGGCCACGAATAAAGAATTTACCTGGAGTGTTGTAAACGGAACCGGAATCGCAACTATTTCCGAAACCGGTCTTTTGAGTGCAGAATGTAATGGTACTGTTTATGCTACCGCAACTGCTAATGACTATGGTGCATATAGTGAACAATATGAGGTAACACTGTCCAACCAGACCTACCTGGTTGTTTCAGTTTCAGTAACTTCTGATGGCAACACCATAACCCAGGCCGGAGGTACAAAACAGATGACAGCGAACGTTGTGCCGGCTTGTGCCAATGATATATCTGTAACATGGAGCCTGTCTCCGGAAGGAGTTGCAACCATTGATGCAAATGGTTTATTGACGGCTGTCAGCGACGGATCTGTTGTTGTAACTGCAACAGCCAATGACGGCTCCGGTAAATCGGGATCAAAAACAATATTGATCAGCACAGGAGGGTCAATAACTGACATATCCAATGCAGGTATTATATTATCTCCGAATCCGGTTACCGATGTTTTGAATCTTGAGAATACAACTTTGGTGCAAAAAGTGGAAATTGTGGGACTGAACGGTAGTGTGATTAAGACAATCAGAAATGACGCCCGTACAAGACTATCCATTGATGCATCCAATCTGAACGGCGGAATCTATTTTATAAAGCTGCAGACAAACGACGGACAGCTTTATATGAGTAAGTTTATAAAGCAATAATTGCTTTATGCAGAGAGAAAACCGGTCAGGCTTTCTTGACCGGTTTCTTTGGTTTTAATTGTATTTTAATTTATGCCTGTTTTGTATACCAATAAATAGTAATGTTTTTTTTATTGAAATCAGGAAATAGGATTAGTTAATAGATCAGGCTTGAAAAGACAGTTTACCATCCGGTAAACTGTCTTTATTTTATGACATAGCGTTATTTACACATTATGTTATATGATGTGGAAAAAGGGAAACGGCTGTCACTCCTGTCCCGAAAAATAGCCTGTCTTTGCTGATGCAAAAAAAGAGGCCGTTTCATTATAAAACAGCCTCTTGCCAAGTATTAACCCTAACTAACTGACTACCTATTCTTCTGTTTTAATGACCCGTACGCCAAACACCGGTCCGGCCATATTTCTGGGATGAGCCTGAAATTTTACCGTTATTTTTCTTTTTCCTTTGGTGAGTTCTCCGGGAATTTTGTATTCCGGGCTGATGAACTGTCCGTCTTTTTTATTGGAAATGTTTTCGGTTGCGATGATCTTATCGTTTATTAGTATATCAAATGTTTTTGCCCCCGGGAATCCTCCCCAGTAGTCAACCACAAGTGCCAGTGGTTGATCAGGCAGGACTTTCATGTCATAAGAAAACCAGCCACCCCGCGATTCACGAAATGCTCTCTCTTTGAAGTAATAGGGTTCTGTTTTTTCCCCTTTGAAATTATGATCGCGTTCGGGTTGCATCTCGCCCGCCTGGACAAAATCAATGGTTTTCTCTAATAAATCCTTTATACGTGCCATTTCAGCCTTGTATTCAGCTTCTCTTTTATTCCAGTCCTCCTCCGTGAACATATCCCAGTATATCGAATAATGCCGCTCATGCATTGCATAAAATGGCCTTAATTCAACATCACGTGGTTTCCCCACACCCTTGGTTATAAAGAAGTTGGCATTTCCCGGAACAGCTTCCATCCAGTTAGCCGGATTCCTGTCGCCTGTCATCAGCACAGGTACATACAGCGGATCAAAAACTGCTGAATCCCGATCAGGTCCAAGTTCACCGGCCATGACCAATGGACCATACAATATGGCTACGCGGTTTGAATCATCCGGCATGGTCTCGAGCCTGAGTGAAAACGGCAGTTTGACTTCCACTTTGTCACCTCTATTCCATGTTCTTTTAACCGGAACGAAACTGCCTGGATGTTGTTTTATTCGGAACTCTTTACCGTTTACGGTTACGGAAATTCCATTCTCTGCCCAATAAGGATATCGTATTTGCAGGGTGAACTTAACCGGATCCTGACAGTCAACCGTGAATGATGTCCCTTGTTCTTCGGGGTAAGCGGTTTCCTGTTTAATGAATACACCTTTATCCCTCCAGTTAACCTCGGAAGCAATGAACTGGCTCACATAAATTTCATCATTATTATGATAATAAATGTTTCCGCCATACTTCGAATGATTTTCCATCCCGGTTCCGATACAGCAGGTAAACCACAAGGGATCCTGGTATTCTTTCCTCCCGCCCATGTCGAGTGACAAATTATATATGACACGCCCGTCCTTCGGATGCTGTGATGAAAGAATATGGTTGAATAACGCCCGTTCATAGAAATCAGCCTTTTCAGCTTCCGGGCTCCACATAAACAGATGACGGGTAAGTTTAAGCATATTGTAAACATTGCAGGTCTCCGTTGTATTCGGTCCGAGCCTGTCACGCAATTTATCGGGCTGGCCGAAATATTCATTGTTGCAGTTTCCTCCTGTAACATACGAGTGATGATTAACAACCCTGTCCCAGAAAAATTCAGCTGTCTTCCGGTCATCCATGTCCCCGGTGAGTTCATAACGTCGGGCAAGGCCTATCAATTTAGGAAATTGAGTATTAGCATGTTTTCCGGGTAATACGTCTTTGCCTATCAAAAGGGAATCGAGTATGGCCTTATGATGGAAAATACGGGACATCTTCAGGTATTTTTCGTTGCCGGTATCGCCGTATAACTGAGCAAGAGCTTCATTGATGCCTCCATGTTCACAATGCAGCATCTTTTGAACCGAAGTGTCAGGTAAATTAATGACGATTCCCTCCAGCCAGTCTGCAAATTTTATTTCAATATCGAGGGCTTTCTTGTTCCCGCAAAGATGATAAGCGTCGTTGAGACCCATCATGACCTTATGCTGAGTATAAAATGGAACCCATATTCCATTCAGGTCAAAACCGGCAGAACGTATATCACCTTTCGCCACTTCTTCCTCAAGTATCTTTTTTCCATCAGGAAATGCTCCGATATAACCTTCTTTGTCAGCCATTTGGCAGGTATCGAGTTCTGCTACCATGTAGTTTACACGGTCGAGAAACCGCTTATCTCCGGTGGTCTGATACATCAGGGCGCAGGCACTCAGGTAATGGCCCAGACTATGTCCGGCAATTGTCATTCCTTCCCATCCCTCATAATGTTCGGCTTTGGGAGTCAGTCCGGCTTCAATGCGGAATTTTGCCAGCAGCCTGTCGGGTTCGTAATTCAATAATGATTTGATGTTTAATTCCGTTGCTTTTTTAAAAGGTCCATCAAGTAATTTAACATCCGATATATCGAATGGTAATACTCCGAATTCAATTACTTCGGGTCCTGTGGTTTTGATAGTGCTTTCCGTGGAAAGGTTACACGAGATTAAAAGACTTACGAAAGTAATTGAAACAACAAACGATCTGATAAGTGTTCTCATTTTATGGTTTTTATTGGTTCTGCATTATTATTTATCATGTTCCATTCAGGTGTTTCCACACCCAGGAGATGCCGGACAAAGAAGTCCCTGCGTTTCCGTTCACCGTATTTTCCGCCCGAAGTGTGATTTGTCCCAGGCAATATGACCAGATCAAAATCCTTGTTTGCTTTTATCAGGGCATTTACCACCTGCATCGTTGATGCCGGATCGACGTTGTCATCAACCTCACCCACCAATAACAATAGCTTACCCTTTAAACTGCCTGCATTTACAACATTGGAGCATGCAGCATAATGCGACCCTATGGGATAACCCATGAATTGTTCATTCCACCATATTTTATCCATACGGTTATCATGGCATCCGCATGATGCAACAGCTACTTTGTAAAAACCAGGATGAAAAAGCAAAGCTGCCATGGCATTCTGGCCTCCGGCCGAACCACCAAAGATGCCCACCCGCGTTGTATCCATATATGAATATTTTTCAGCTGCAGCTTTTATCCATAATATCCTGTCAGGGAAACCACCATCTTTCAGGTTCTTCCAGCAAATATCATGAAAAGCTTTCGAACGGTTTGACGTGCCCATTCCATCAATTTGTACAATGATAAATCCCAGTTCGGCCAGGCTATTGAAATGAACATAAGGTCGGAAAGATTTCTGCACGAAAGAACTGTGGGGCCCTGCATAGATAAATTCAACAATAGCATATTTCCGGGTGGAATCAAAATTAACGGGACGGTAAATGTTCCCCCATATATCAGTCTTTCCATCCCTGCCTTTGGCAACGAATGCTTCCGGAGCATACCATCCGCTGGCTATAAGTTCTGTTATATCAGTTTTTTCAAGTTGCATAACCGGCTTACTGCTTTCGGTGATGCAGATTTGTGTTACCGGAGGATGACTGACAGTCGAATAGCTATCGATGAAATAGCGGTGATCAGCAGAAAAGACTGCACTATGGTTAGCTTTTTCTGAAGTCAGTTCAGTAAGCTCTGATCCGTCAAAATTAATACGGTAGTAATGGACAAAATAAGGATCCTCTCCCGGATTTCTTCCACTGCCTCTGAAAACAAGCTGACGTGCTTTTTCATCCACGAACTCAACCCCTCTTACAACCCATTCACCCCTGGTAATCTGGTTTTTTGTTTTTCCTGTCTCCCCATCAATCAGGTATAAATGATTCCACCCGTCTCTTTCAGATGCCCAAACTATTTCTTTTCCGTCATTCACATCATAACGGTACTTCTTGCTGCTGTAGTCAATAAATGTGGAGCTTCGTTCATCGACCAACACCTTCACTGAACCTGTAGTGCTTTCTACTTCTATAACCTGATACACCTGGTGACCGCGTTGATTATATTCGAAAGTAAAGCTCCGGCTGTCTTTTCTCCATTCGATGTTCGATAATTCGTATTGATTATCAAATGCGGTGCAGTTGACTTCAACCTGTCGTTTTTCATCAGCCAGAAATAAGGAAGGTTTTCGCCGGGTAAGTGCATCACCGGGTTTAAGGTATTCACGTTTATGCAATATCGGCTGCAATTGATCTGCAGGTGAAGATTCAATAAAATATATATACTTTTTTCTATTATCTCTTATTTTATAGGTTGCGAGTTTTTTGGAATTGGGTGACCAGACTATGTATGATGAATAGAATTCTCCTTCCGAACCATCGTAACTGAGCTGATATTCAGTATTGGTTTTACTTTCCCTGATGAAGACATTGTATTCTTTAATGAAGGCAGTCCATCCACTATCCGGTGATATAACGGGAGGATTACCCAGCTCATCAATACTCTCACCCCAGTATCCCCGATCCTTTTCAGGTTCTTCTTTTTGCAGTTTTGTCAGTTTATAACTGCGCAAATTGCATGTCCAGTTAAAACTATCCAGCATAAAGGATAATTCTTTCAGGTCTTTACTGAATGATATGTTGTGAAGAGGAATCGAATATGGCTTGTATGTTTTACCGATGATTTTGTTAATTTGTGTGCAAAGTTTTTCCTGGTCAAATGCAACAGTCTTTTTCAATTTATCTGCATCAACCAGCATGTACTCATCTCCCTGTTTTATTTTTATTTTATACCAGACATAGTGTGTGCTGTCGATCCATGCCGGTGAATATACCGCGTGATATACCAGGTCATTGAATTTTGAAACGGAATCGGCCCTTTTATAATCGTTTATAGTTACCTGAGCCTGTAAATTATATAAGAAGAAAAGAAAGAAGGAGTAAAGTAATATGCTTTTCAGTTTTTGCTTCATAGGACAAAAGTTAGT
The DNA here is from genome assembly GCA_016928305.1 of Bacteroidales bacterium. GTDB lineage: Bacteria > Bacteroidota > Bacteroidia > Bacteroidales > UBA10428 > UBA5072. The sequence continues at coordinate 98,230 of JAFGKY010000165.1, read as the reverse complement.
AAAGATGTTCATAGGCCCAAACAGATATCAGTAATTATGACCCGTTAAGTGAGAATAAGGATGACAAGAAATATAAAAAATTTAGGATTCCGTATTATCTATGGTCTTTGCTTTTAAGCATGTACAGTTTGTAATATGATATGTTTTTTGTACTTTCAAACAACAGTAAAAAATAAGTAAGTATGAAAATGATTCACCTTTGTTTAGTATGTCTCTTTGTTGCCCAAACATTAAGCTTAATGCTTATAGGGCAGACAAGTCAGACTTCAAAACCATTCAAAAAGGAGGTTAAGATCACTGTACCTCCCTCCGATCTGAACCTTGACCCGTTTTATAAAAAATATATTGATGCCAATGGATTTCCTATTCTGTCATCCTGGAGGGTGCCCGATAGTGCCCTCTTAAAAGCACATGATATTATTGCTTACATTACCAGCAGGCTTCCTGAAGATGTCGTTGAAAAGATGAGAACAACGGGTGTTCGGATTGGTGTTATGGCACGGTATGAAGGAACCACTGATATTCCCGAACACAGGTTTCTGGTTAATGATACTTCTATCAACTGGGATGTTAGAGCAAGAGGCCTGGGAGGATCCATTGATAATCCACTGACCACCTGTGCCGAGGAAAATCTCTTATGTTATCAGATTGATAAATACCATGCAGAAGATATTCTGATTCATGAATTTGCTCATACCATTCACCTGGTAGGAATTGTTCAGGTTGATACTTCTATTAACACAAGGCTGCAAATTGCACTTGATAAGGCACTGGCCGCAGGAAAGTATTTCGGTACCTATGCTGCTACCAACATTTTTGAGTATTGGGCTGAAGGAGCACAGGACTGGTTCAATGTAAATGCTGAAGTACCCGAACCAGATGGAAAACATAATCATGTGAATACACGGATTGAATTGAAGGAATACGATCCGGAATTATATGCCATTCTTGCGGATTACTTTCCTGTAACTACAGAATGTATAAGCTGCCATGGAGCGGATCAATAAACTTTTCAATTCTATCAAAGACAGGGATATTGACGGGATCCTTGTTTCATCGGTGCCTAATGTAACTTATCTGAGCCATTTCACCGGAGATTCGTCAATTCTTGTTTTATCCCCTGACCGTTATCTATTATTAACCGACGGACGGTACACCGAACAGGCACGACAGGAATGCCCCGGGGGGATTGAAATTATGAAATGGCTGAATAACAAACGTTTTGGTATAGAGACATACCAATATGTAGTCAACGAGCTGAACATCAAAAGGCTGGGTTTTGAAGGCCAGGTCATGAGCTTTTCTTCCTATGAGTCATTGAAGAAAGGTCTTGTCAATACTGAACTGGTTAACCTCGAGGGGTGTATCGAAAAGTTAAGGCGGGTAAAGGATATGGATGAGATCGGATTCCTGAAGGCAGCCTGTGAGATATCCGTCAGAGCACTTGAAGTTACCTTACCTTTGATAAAGGAAGGAATCACCGAAAGGGAACTGGCCGCAAAGCTCGATTACAACCTTCGCGATCAGGGTGCCGATGCAATATCTTTTGATACGATTGTGCTGACCGGTGCAAGGACTTCCCTTTTGCACGGTAAGCCTGAAGATCATATCATTAAACAGGGAGACCTGGTACTGTTTGATTTCGGTGCGCTTTACAAGGGCTATCATGCTGATATCAGCCGTGTATTTATTATAGGAAAACCCGGCGGACAGCAAAAGGAATTATACGAAATAATACAAGAGGCACAGATGGCTGGTGTCCTTTCGGTCATGCCCGATGTATCCGGTCGAAGGCCTGATGAGATAGTCAGAAAGCATATTCCGGATCAATACATACCGTATTATTATCCTGGACTTGGGCATGGCGTAGGTCTTCAGATTCATGAGGAACCTTTTATCGGGCAGGCATCGGAGACGATGCTGGAAAAGGATATGGTATTGACGGTGGAACCAGGCGTTTACATACCGGAGTGGGGAGGGATACGGATCGAGGATACTGTATGGATCAGAGAAGAATCCGCTGAGATATTGACTGGTTTTACAAGGGAGTTGATGGTTTTATAGTCTCTCCTGACTACTCTTGGGCAAATGAAAGAAATCCATTATTTACCCGGCTTTGCCAACAAAATGTAGTAAGATATAACACTGCTGAACATAACCCTGGTAAAGAAGGGAAAGCAACTTACAGTTTTCACAGATGACACAGATTCAGCAAGCCTATTTAAACTCCCACTCACAATGATCCGTGTATATTCTGTCTTCTGAAATTCCAACCACAGTTATTTGGTTCAATCCTTTTTTCAGAACAATGTTCTCCCAGGTGATCTTATGAATGTCTGATTCCATAGGCTTTTTCGATACTCGGTTACCGTTGACCGTCAGCTCAGCCTCGGGGAGGTTGGTATATACCAATACCTGCACCTCCGGGTTGGTTTTTACGGAATCCCTTTTCCCCACAATATGCAATACCGGATCTTCCGACCAGTTGGCTTTATAAAAATAAAAGGCATCCTTTTTTACCTGGCGGTCATGCGTTATCAGTCCCTTATAATTCATATATGGCTTATCGCCGCGGGTAACCGTGGTCCAGCTGAAATCAAACATGTTCCAGATGAATTTGCACCAGATATCACGGCGGTCTTTTATTTCATCCCACACCGTTTCGTGGTAAAGGATCTGGTATTGCTCCGGGAAAAACCGCCCGGCCGGGTCGGGGCGCTGGGGAGGATCCTGCTGCTGGGTGATACAGGCTTCCGCGCCGTATTCGCTCAGACCTGCTGCTAAGGTGGGATGTTCAGCGTGCAGCCTGTCGTACCACGGTGAATAGTCACCCAAATTGCCGTAATACCAGCCAAAATACCAGTTCCATGCCGCCACGTCGGTCACATAATGCCTTGCCTCCGGCTGTGCAAAGTCCGCCTGCGTGGTCAGGCGGTATGGATCGGTCTGCTTCACGGTTTCGTGCAGCAATTTTACATCGGCGGCAGGAATGGGTATCTCGTTGTACAATCCCCAGAACAGAATAGACGGATGGTTGTAATTCTGTTTCACCAGCTCGATCAGCTGCTGCCGGCAATTCTGAAGGTAGGAGGGAATACCACCCCGGTAGGACGGTGTATTGGGTATCTCGGCCCAGGCTACCAGCCCGTATTCATCGCATAGGCGGTACATGATGTCTGCCTGCTGGTAATGGGCAAACCGTATACCATTGGCTCCGATTTCCCTGATCAATGCAATGTCTTTTTCATGTTCCTGATCGGACAGGGCAGGACCTTTACCTCTCCATTCCTGGTGACGGCACACTCCATAAAGGGGATAGGATTCCCTGTTCAATATCAGTCCGCTATCCCTTTCAACGCTGAAATACCTTATTCCCAGCGGCTGTTCAAGTTGATCGAGCATGGTTCCTGCAGTATCCGTAATGGAGACTCTTACCTTGTACAGGTATGGATCCCTCTTTGCATCCCACAGGTGAGGATTGCTGATCTGCATTCGTATGGTCTCGCTTATTTCTGTATTGCTGTGCAGGGATATTTTTGACCGGCCTGTAGTAACAACTGTCTCGTTGCCATCAAGGATTTCGGCTGCAAGGAAAGCATTAACAGGTGCATCATACGGTTTCTGATACCACCAGCCAAACATAACCGATGCATCACCGCCTGCTTCATAATATTCAATTTTTAAAGACACCTCATTTCCCGCCTGCAATGTCGTATCAAAGGTTTTTTCCCAGGCAGCATGAATGCCCCAATGGTCAATCACCATCTTATCATTGAAATACAATCGCGTGCCATCATCACTCCTTAAAACAAAACTGTAATTTCCGGTTCTTGCAGGTATAAAACGCCCCATCCAGATCATTGAAAAACCGTCAGCCGGCATATCACTAAAAGGTGAGCCCGTGGCATAATCAAAAGATACCTCTTCATCCTTGCGCTTATGAGCAGGCTTTCCCTTGAACCCGATATTGGAATAATACTCTCCGAATAATCCGGTCCCTTTTATTCCTTTTGGAGGCAGTAGTTCCTGTGAACGGGTTTGAATGATGGGTTGCGTATTATAGCTGATCAGCGTTTTGACTTCTATAGTGGACTGGCTTTCTGAGACGTCAACGGGTGAAATATAGACACCGCTTGATGCATAATCGAGCGGTGAAATGCAAAGTTCGCCGGTGCTGAACAGGGTCACAGGCCTGTAGATGCCTCCAAAAATCGGATAAAGATGGGTGCCTGACGGAGCTACATCCAATTGCGTTATATTGTTAACCTTTACTGCGAGGTAGTTCGTTTCACCGTTCCGGATATAGGCTGTTATTTCATATATAAAGGCTGAATATCCGCCTTTGTGCGTGCCCAGGTAATTGCCGTTAAAAAATACATCAGCAACCTGTGATACTCCTTCGAACCGGATAAAATAACGGTTTGACTTTTCGTTCCGGGTAAGGTTGAATGCAGTCCTGTACCATCCTACTCCCTGATAATAACGTGGGCCATCTGTCAGAACATCCTGTGCATTCCAGGTATGCGGAACAACTACATCCTGCCAGCTGGTTTCATCAATATATCCGGCGTTTTCGGCTGAATGGTATTCTCCTTTATAGAATTTCCATTTATCCAGGGTGAAATGCTCCCTGTGTTGCAGGAATTCCTGGGCGATCAGGGGCTGGCTTAACAAAATAATAATCAGTACCATGCCCCGATATAATTTTTTTGGTTTAATGGTATTCATGTCGCATAGGAATGTTGAATTTATTCTTTCAATCTGCTAAACTATAAAAATTATCAGCGCATAAATAAAGACAATTACAAATTTTACTTTAACAGATTATGAATTGCAGTGATTTTTCAATATGTCAAAGCAGAATTAATTTGAAAAAAAATAGCTCTGACGCAAAACGGATTCAAATAATGTACTTTTAGTGCTTTGGTGTTTTGGTGGCATAGATTATATTGCCTAAATTTCGTGGATTACTTCAAGTTATATGTTATGTTAAAAGCACAACTCATCACCAAACTGTTGAAAAATCAGGCCGCATTCACTGAAAAAGACCTGGATCAGCTGTTGAGACCGGCGAATCCTAAAGATAAGATCACCACACGGGAGCTTTCAAAAATTATACGCCGGATATTTGATATCAATGAAAACACCATCCTTAACCGCTCTGACGCCAGTGAAGGAATGATAGGCAGGTTGAACAGGCGAAGCAAACGTAAACGGAACAAAGCCTATATCAGAAAAATCAGGAAGGGTTTTCGTTCCAATCCTCAAAACAAAGTAATTCTTGCTGAAGGCGATTCGTGGTTCGAATTTCCCATCTTTATAAAAGACATTATCGATTGGTTAATAAAACGAGAAGACTATGCCATTTACAGCCTGGCGTATGGAGGCGACTGGCTGGCCAACATTATGTATCAGGGTGAATACATTGAAGGATTGCCGATCCATGATCCGGATGTTTTCCTTATTAGTGGCGGAGGTAATGATATGGTAGGAGGTAACAGGCTAACAACCATGCTGGTTAATCCTGTAAAAAATCCGGAGAAGCTGGCAGATGTTTCGAATGAATATGTTGATTTTGTTAGGAACCGCACCGATAATACCCATGAGGCCAACGAGATCATAGAGGGGAAACCATACCTGACAGGGGAGTTCACTTCCTTTATCAATGTTATACGGCTTCAGTATGAGTTGATGTTTTCTAATATTTTCACAAAATACCCTAACCTGAAAATCATTACCCAGGGCTACGATTATGCCTGCCCTGATCCGCGGATTCATTTTGGTATTAACCTTTGTAACTGGCATCAGCCTTTTTTGAACCTTGCTGCCGGCACGGGCAAATGGCTTTACCAGTCATTTATGTTGAAAGGTATAACCATGGAAGAATTGCAGCGAAAGATTGTAAAGACTATGATTTTTGATTTCAATGAAATGCTTATAAAGATCGCCATGAAGTCGGATTATCCGAATCTTTATCATATCGATTGCAGGCGGATCTGCACCAGCCGGAACGATTGGTATGATGAACTGCACCCGAAGCCTTATGTATTTAAGAAAATAGCCCGGAAATATCAGGAATGTATAGACGGGATTATAAAGGGTAAAGTCGTTTTATTCAATACATGAATTTGAAGAACATTGGTTTCTCATCGGAATGAATACAAATAATACCTCCTCCGGTAATGGGGATCGAAACAGTATTGTTTTGGCATGAGAAGGCATGCAGCAGTCTGCCGGCATAATTGTAAATATAAATACTGGCTCGGTTTGGAATATTGTCGATATGCAGGTTGCCATTCTTGATATACGTATAGGTCTTTAAATTTTGTTGCGAATGGGCATGATCTTCAATGCTGCTACCTGTTAATCCATCGATAGCAGCTTTCAGACTGGTATAGGCACCTTCTAATGCTTCAGCTGCAGATATTGAAGATGAATAGTTGATTGCACTTAATTGGTTTGCAATATTCAATGCTGAAATTAAATCAACCCATTTTTCAGGCGGATATTCATTTTCCTGTAATTGTCCTGCCTCAGTTATAAGACTATCCAGTGCATTAAAGTATCTTCCGACATTTACAACGGCATAAAACGCAGGTTTACATTGGTTGTCGGAATCCCATAATGAGGACGATTGATTGGTCTTGAAGGTAAACTGATCATTTAATCCGTCTTTTGAAACATTAATAATCTTGCCCCGCCCCGAATAATAACTCCGTTCAACAAAACATTTGAAAAGCGCACCGTATTGATTGGCTTGTGTGGTTAATAACTCAGTACCTGGTGTTGCACTGCCTGTAGTGACATCCAACTCGGTCACTGCCATCTCATGGCAGATTGGAGCGAACTTGTCATAGCTGGTAATCCATTGTTCTGCTGTGGGATAGGAATTTCCATCGTGTTCCTGCATGCCTATCCCGTCGAGAAAGCCTGCTTCAAAGACCGGAGAACAAATCCTCACGATCCCGTTGGCTTTGTTCGCATTGTGTGTGTTGTAATCATTGTAATACAGTTTCATCTGAGTTTCTCCGTATTGAACGGTATACTTACGTGTCAGTTCAAATGCTTTCATTATGTAACTATTATCACCAAAAGTCAGGTACCATTCACTGTCGGTACGATCGGTGCCTGTGTTGTCGTTAACAGCTTCATTGACAACATCCATGGCTGACAATAATCCGGGCCAGCTTTCATGGATCAACCGGATCACTTCATGAATGTAATTGTCCATGCGTTGGATCATTACCTCTTTTGTCAGGCGTATATTTGAAGTTGAGTAACCGCTGTAGAAAAAAGCAGCCGGAGTCTGATTATGCCATACCAGGGTGTGTCCGCGAAAAGTAAAACCTTGCCGCTGTGCCCAGTTGAGTTGAGCTATAAGATCACCGTTGAATTTCACTACCGGATGCGTTTCAACCGAATCTCGTTCAGTACCTGGTGTTGCTGTTATGTATGCCGCCGCACTGGCTGTGATATCAATAGTATATTGGGGTTTCATATTATTACCCGGAGACATGCAGTTCATATGATATTGAATAAGGTATCCCCCCTCTGGCGCAACCACATAGGATTGCCCGGGCACATACGGATCATCCGCAAAGCCAATGTGTTTATAGGAAAGAAGACATCCAATTGAAAAATCATGGATATAGACATCCTTTAATGCCGGAACATCCGTTTGAATTTTGTCGGCAAACAGCTGCAACGATGAAAAAACCAGTAAAAGGATCAGGGTAGTAAGCTCTCTGCAACATACTGCAACATAAACCAGAATCTTTTTCATCGGATGTGATTTTTTCGCCCTATATATAGGGTCTATTCTTTTAATTTCAGTTCTTTTCCTTTTTTAACTTTCCTCTCCAGCTCATTAACAGCTTGTTCCGCCTTGTCTATTTTCTCTTTCTTTTCTCTGTATTGAGCTTCGCTGATTTTTTTAGCCTTCTTGTCCTTCTCCAGTTGCTCTTTTGCAGTACTTATCTTTTCCTTTGCTTCTTTTACCTTGGCTTCACCTTCCGTGACAGAAGTTTCAAGTTCCTGCACTTCTTCCATCTGTTGCAACCTGGCCTGTTCAGCCCTTGAATGCCCAAATTCCTTCCCTTCCAGTTCACCCTTGTCTTTACCGTAAGCATGCCCACGACCTTCGCTTTCTATTTCGGACTTCATACTATCTTTTAATTCACGTTTCTCACCGGGTTTGGTATCCTTTTTACCAGACTCAGGTTTCTTACCTGGTCCCATTTCACTTTTTGGGGGAACCGACTTGCGTTTTAGTTTCAAGGTATCCTGGGATGGTTTGTCCTTTTCATCTTCTTTTTCTCCGATCGACTGTTCAACATTTTGGTCTTTTTGTTGCGCCTCCTGACCTATCGGCTTGACTTCCTTTAACTCCTTTTGTTCAGTTCCTTTCGTTTTTTTTGGCTTGCCTTTCCCGGGTTGGGCTATGACATCAATTTCAGCAAATGAAATCAAACCAACGATCATCAGGAACAATACCAATCTTTGTGTGTATTTCATGATTGTTGTTTTTAATGATTTACAAATCATTCATTAATTCATCGACTACTTTGGCCGAACTGTCAATTTGACTCTTGATATTGCTTATTTCATTGGTGACAGAGTCAATTCGCTCTATTTCGGCAGCCTCCTGGGCTCTGGCAGCCTCTTTTTTGGCAGCCTTGCCTGTGCATCCGGCCAGCAACACGACCGCAATGGCAAATGCGATTAATGTTTTTTTCATCAGTATCAATTTAGTTGTTTTATAAATTAGCCGTGGTTATGGCATACTATTCATAGATTAAATTTACTTATTCAGAATAAGAATGCACACAAATTTTTTGATTAATTGACTCTCATCGAACTCTAATTTCAAATTTGGTTCATTAGCGACAGGTAAACGACATGCCAATAGACAAAGAGACCCTGCCGGTATTCATCCCTGCAGGGTCTTTCAATTAACCTGTTATAACCTGATCCTATGAATCCTCAGCGTGATGCATGCTGGTATTTTAAATTGAGACGGGATGGATATTATTAAGTTTCTGCACGCAATGAGTTCTCTATTTATTGATTTCCACAACCGCATACTTTGAAATCTTCCAGAACTGATCGGGATCTTTTATTTCAATGCAGGCAATCTTGTTATCTTCATCCCTGATCATTTCATAAGAAGCAGTAGGATGTTCGGTAATTAGCTTCGCATCTTTTGAATTAACAGGAATGGATCTTGTTTCTAATACGTCAATCTGCTTAAACGTACTGTCCGCAAAATCTTCGATCAAAGCTTCTTTCCTGCCCAGGCCAAGAAATCCTCCTTCTTTCGAGACAAGACCTTTGGCTTTGAGATCTTTGTATGTGCCATAAACAAGAAAGGCCTTATTCAGTTCATCATGCTGTTTGCTGATTTTTTCATCCTGCTGGGCGACAGTCATCTGCAGATCGGTCATCCGGCTGTTAAGCTGAGCCACTTCGAAATCTTTGTCAACCAGGGCCATTTTCAGTTCCGATATCTCGTTATCACGTTCTTTCATTGAGGCTTCAAGTTCAACTATTTTGTCCTGCAATCCCTTGATTTCAATACCGGACCTCTTGAGCTGTGCACTCAATGATGCTATTTTCTTTTTGTTCTGATCCAACAAGGTATTGATATACCTGACATCTTCCAGAATCTGTTGTTTTCTGTCCTTTGAGAATTCTGCATCCGATGCCTGCAACGTGATCAGGTTTTCCTTCTGCTTTATGGTTTTCAGATCTTTTTCGATCTGGTCAAAAGTTAACACCCACTCGTTGATAGCCGAGTCACGGGCAGATAGCTCTTCGGTGAAGGTTTGCCGTTGATCCTCCATCTGGCTGAGCTGTTTTTTGTGTTCACGGTTATACAAGGAATATGCGATAATACCGGCTGCAACCAGCACAATAAGTCCGATTACCGCAGTAGTTACAGCTCCCTTTGCAACGCCTTCTTTTCTTGCATCTTGTTCGCGCTGCCACAAAGAGGCACCGCTGTTCGAATTCCTGTTATTGGTTTCTTCATTTTTCATGGTATGTTCCTCCTGATATTTGTTAGTTTAATTTTCTGTTTTTATCAGAAACATCAAAATTCTGTGGTTTTGGGAAAAGTCAATGCTGTCCTGCTGATATTACTCTGAAATGTGTTGCCGGTTTGATCTGTATCGGGTTAAACAATAACCTCACCTAAGCTCTAAAGATTGACAGATTCATGAAGATCAAACCGGTCAGCACATTTTCCTGATACAATTACGCTCTTTCAAAACCGCAATTGTTCATTCAAACATCATTCCGAAAACGAATAAAACATTAAAGCTCTTATTATTAATTAATTAAGAAACATTGTGAGGGGTGGTCAACATTCATTATGAGAAATAATTTCCCGATTTGAGAAAAGAAAATAGATAAATCACAAAATCAGGATTCAATCAGAGGCAGCGGAATAACAGAAAAAATCGAAACCACTAACCATTAACAATTAACCATTAACAATTAATCCTTCTCTTCTTTCAACAACCTGTAAATAGTAGACACTCCTATATCCAGCATATGTGCGGTTAGTTTAATATCGTTGTTGCATTTTTTAAGGGTTACTTTAATGATCTTCATTTCGTATTCCCGTAACGTTAAATCGTCATGTGCCATGGTTGATAGGGGATCATCGTGATTGAGCACCAGGTCAGCCGATTCAATTTCCTCTCCGGATGACAGGGTCGCTGCGAGTTCAACCACGGATTTCAGTTCACGGATGTTTCCCGGAAAAGGATAATGCAAAAGCTTTTTCTGTGCCTGAGTGGACAGTTTTTTCAACGGAAGCTCATTTTCAATGCAGAATTGCCTGATAAAGTGTCTCGCCAGGATCAGTATATCGTTCGCTCTTTCGCGTAATGAAGGCAACTCAATAGGAAGTCCCAGAAGCCTGTAATAAAGATCTTCCCTGAAATGGCCTTTTTTTACCTCATCTTTCAGGTTTTTGTTTGTAGCTACAATTATACGGCAGTCAGTTTTTACAGGCTTATTGCTGCCGATACGTACAATTTCTTTTTCCTGTAGAACCCGCAACAATTTTGCCTGAAAACCCAATTCCATTTCTCCAATCTCGTCAAGGAATAATGTTCCCCCGTCAGCTTCTTCGAACCGGCCTATGCGTCTGAAAGAAGCTCCTGTAAATGAGCCTTTCTCATGCCCGAACAATTCACTCTCGATCAGTTCGGAAGGTATTGCCGCCACATTAACAGCTACAAATGCTTTGTCCTTTCTCTTTGAGTTATAATGAATGGCCTTGGCCACCAGTTCTTTTCCGGTTCCTGTCTCACCGGAAAGGACTACCGTAATGTTGGTGGTAAGCGCTTTATCAATTAGTTCATAAATCCCTTTAATAGCAGGACTTTCACCAAGAATCTGCTGACGGAAGCTGTATTTCTTTTGAATTTCCCGGCGAAGCGAGGATATCTCTCTTTTAAGGCCGATACCGTTTCGGATATTCTGAACGGTGTTAAGAAGTCGGTCTTTAATGTCATCCGATTTGGTGATATAATCGTAAGCTCCGAGTTTCAACAGGTCAACTACGGTATTGATATCTTCCTGCTCGGATATTAGAATGACCTGGATATCGCTGTTTTCCTGCCGTATCTTTTTCAGGATTTCAAGGCCGGTAATATCGGGCAGCCTGTAATCGAGTGTTACAATATCGGGAGATTCGTGAAGACGATTTAAAAAATCCTTACCATTAAAGAAATGTTGTACTTCATAATCGGGATTTAAGGACAGGGTATGAACCAGAAGCCTGTTGTACCATTCATTATCTTCAACTACAAAAATCTTAAAAGGCTTATCAGTCATGTATGATTGGTTATAGTTTAGTAATCCGTTTCGACACCCGACAAAATAATAAATAAGCAATGCGATTTACCAGAAATACGAACCCAAAGGCATATGTCATATTCATTTGATGGTTGCAATTCGACTGATCAGGAGCTCTTTAACGGTATTGAATTCGCTGACAGATTTACCTGTTAGTGTTTCTACAGCATTAATGTCCCCGTTATCCCGTATATTTTCTTCAATCCTTCTCAGGTAACCATACAAATTTACAGCACCGATGTGGCGACAAGGCGGTGATATCTTATGAGCCAGTCCGGCCACAGATTCCCATTTCCCTGTTATGACGGCTTCATTCATATCGTTTAATCCTTTTTCCGTAGTTTCAATAAAAGTGACCAGCATTTGTTTGACAAATTGTTCATCACCACCAGCGATATGATACAAATTATGTAAATCAATTTTATCGGATTCCGCCGATTTGCTTTTCTCTGCAATGCCGGCATCTGTTATTGCTGCAGGTGTATCACTTCTGACAACAGAAAGAATGACGGTTAATAGCATTTCTTCTGTAAAAGGTTTTGGCAGGAAAGCATTCATACCTGCCTGTTCGTATTTTCGCCTGTCCTCATTACTGCAAGCAGCCGAAATACCAACCACAGGCATAACCGATCGTGCTATTTTCAACTCATCTCGGATGAATTTTGTTGCTTTAAGTCCGTCAATCCCTGGCATACGTACGTCCATGAACAGAAGATCGTAGCGTTCGGCTTTCACCATCTCCAGTGCTTCCACTCCATTTTTCGCTTCGCGATAATTTACCTTCCACCTGTCAAGTATAGTTTTAAAGAGTAGCCGGTTATACTCTTCATCATCAACGATTAATATGCTCAGCTTTCCGATATCCTCGGGAATGGAAAGCGGAAGTTTTACGTCTCTCTTTAGTTGTTTTTCATCTCCAATCAGGTAAGGAAGACGGCAGGTTATTCGGGTACCTTCATTTTTCCTGCTTTTACAATCAATGTTGCCATGATGCAGCTCAACAAGCTTTTTAACGATGGATAACCCTAATCCCGTTCCTCCATATTTGCGGGTCGTGCTCATTTCCGCCTGGGTGAAATCTTCAAAGATGAAATCCAGCTTGCTTTCATCAATCCCTATACCAGTGTCACTGAATTCCAGCATCAGCTCTATACGGTTTGACTTAATAAATCGACAAGCCGTGGAAAAATGAACTTCTCCGTCTTTGGTGAACTTAACGGCATTGCTGACCAGGTTAATCATTATTTGCTTCAGACGATAAGGGTCTCCTAACAAAACTGCAGGAGTTTCAGGATCCAATGAATAGTTTAACCGGGTATTGTTTCGCAGAACCTGTTTTTCAAACAATGCATAAACATCTTCCATGATCTGCCGGATGCTGAAATGCACATTTTCAAGTGCCAGTTTTCCATTTTGCAATTTCGAAAAATCAAGAATATCGTCAATGATCTTCGCAAGATGGTCGGAGGAGGATTTGATGATTTTCAGTATCCTGTTCGTATTGTCATCCAGGGGTTCATTTAGGAGTTGCTCGGTAAATCCCGAAATAGCCGTCACTGGTGTACGTATTTCGTGACTCATATTGGCCATGAACATTTCCTTGGTTTTGGCCAGTTTTTCGGCTTCTTCTTTGGCATTCTCAAGGGCTATCTGGTAAGCATAGGTTTTTCGCACGTACCTTATGATAATAAATAATACCAGTAAGGCCAGACCCGTCCCCGTTATCGCTATCATGGTAAGCCACCGGTAGGTCCTGCCTGCGAGCTGATCAGCAGCAGAGGCTTTTGCATTTATTTGCCCGATAACTTCATTCTCCATATTCGTGATCAAATCATAAAACTGTTCCTTAATTTCACCGCTGGTGCCGGCTAATTGTGCTTCCCGCTGCATTAATTTTTCGTTCGTAATGCTGTCCTGTTTTTCTAATTTGTTGAGCTTATCGAGTAGTTCGTGCTCATTCAGCATGCTTTTTTTACCCCTTGTAAAAACACGGCTCAGTATACCTTTGTCTTTTTTCCGGTCATCCACTGAAGCACTGTCAAGTTGAAATGACAATTGTTTAAGGTATGCATTTACATGATCATTATGGCTGAGGTACAACAACTTATTCCAGATAACAATGTTCTCCTCAATCAAACCAACGACGGTATCCACTTGTTTAAGTAACAGTGAATCGTTAATGCATTCTGCACGCAGTTGATCTACTTTTTCGTCGATGCCGGATATAATGGTGTAATAAGGTCGCAGATCGGAAGGGTCTTTGGTGATGGTGTATATACGAATGCTGTTCTCAGCTTTCTCGAGGTCCAGTGAGATTTCTCTTATACTGAGCAACCTCAGATCGGGTTTTGTATCGATATGCAGGGAAGATACAATAGAGGAAAGACTGCGGTATGACAGGTAGCCGGTAGTTGTCAGCAGTGCGATTGCAAGCATCATTAATAATCCGATCTTAATCTGAACGGATGGTTTTTTAAGGGGCATTATGTAACGATTTGATGATGAGCATTGGTTTTAGTAACAGGCGAATTCAATCCTGACATTTTCAACCTATCTGACGACAGACAGACAAATAAAACTTCTTTTTCTCCAAATCTACAAAATTTTATTCTCAATAAATTGCTCAAGATAAAGCCGGCAAAGTGCAGGTGTGGTCTTATCTTTCATAACAACATAGTCCGTATGATTCAGGTTGGTTTTTTCTTCAACTGCCTTTGACTGGGAAAGCAATACAGCAATGGTATCCTTGTTTTGCTCTTTTAACAGCTTAATGATATGAGCTCCATTGATACCGTTTCCCATGTAATAGTCTATAAAAGCTATGGTGTCGTTATTTGCCAGCTCACCGGACCGGATCTTCCTGATGCATTCACGTGAATCGGTAAAAGAGTGAAGTATCACACGACAGTTATGCTGCGTTCCTGAGGTGTGATTGCTCTGTTTGAGTGTTTTAGAAAGCAGGCTGTTGAAATACACATTGTCGTCGACCACGAGAACATTAATTACTTTTTTCATTGTGAAAGAGTTTTATTATTCACCCATGTTTCCTAAAAACATGCCAGACCCTTTCAATTATTGGGTGCTGGCTTATATCTAATTCGATGTTAAGCAAATAGAAGTAAAAGGATAATGAATTATCAAATTCCTTTTTTAAATAATATTTCTCAAAATGAGAAACCAGGATTAATAATTAAAATGCTTTCCAGAAAAGAATAATCCTTTTATGGTTTCGTAATAATAGCCGCCCATCCTCCTCCTTTAGCCAGATTAATTTTCATACGGGTATTATGGGTAACGGATGAAGTAGTCTTTTTATAGTCAACAGCGTTTCGATTGGCATTTATGCCATCCTGCATTATTTCTATAGGGTAAGATCCTGGTAGCAGAAATCCAAAATCGATTTCAAATTCCCGGCTTGTCCAATCGGTCATGGCCCCTACATACCATTTATCATCCTTCCTTCGGGCTATTATAATATAGTCTGCAATTTCAGCTGCAAGGACAACCGTTGTATCCCAGACAGTAGGGATCTGTGAAATGAATTCAGTACATTCTTTTTCACGGTAATAGTTTGAAGGATTATCGCACAGCATTTGCAGCGGACTTTCATATACCACGTACATGGCAACCTGGTGGCAACGTGTTCCCTGGCTCATGGGTACCATAAACCGGGGGAAGAAATCATTTTCCTGGGCATTATCCATAGCGCCGGGAGTAAAATCCATTGGTCCTGCAGCCATCCGTATGAAAGGCAATGTTACATCATGTTCGGGCGTAATATCCTTCGACCATTTACTGTTCTCCAGTCCCTTTACTCCCTCATGTGAAAGTACGTTGGGATATGCCCTGTTAAGCCCGGCCGGTTTAAATGCACCGTGGAAATCAACCAGCAGTTTTCTTTTTGCCGCTTCAATCGCCACACGTTCGTAAAACTTAACCATGTATTGATCATTGCGCTGCATGAAATCCACCTTGATGCCTTTAGCTCCCCATTGTGCATAGGTATCCAGAATTTGTTCCATATTCATGTCCAGGGGTTTCCATAACAGCCATAATATGATGCCTACGTTTTTTTCTTTTCCGTAACGTATCAGCTCATGGACATCGAGATCAGGATTGCATTCCGTCACATGGGTGCTGGTCTTTGTCCATCCTTCGTCAAGTATTATGTATTCCAGTCCATAAGCCGAAGCAAAATCAATATAGTATTTGTAGGTTTGCGTGTTGAGACCCGATTCAAAATCAACTCCATAAATGTTATTGGCATTCCACCAGTCCCATGCCACCTTACCCGGTTTAATCCACTCGGTTTCCTCAATCTTAAGCGGAGTTGACAACTGGTATACCAAATCGTTTTCCACAATTTCAGCAAGCCTGTCAGTGATATAAAAAACGCGCCAGGGGAAGCTACGCGGACCCTTGATATGGGCAATATAATCTGCTTCGCTGGTGATGATCTCATTTCTGTCTTTACCTTGTTCCGGTTCAGCAGTTTCCAGAACAACCTTTGGAAAGCCGGCTTTCAGGGCATTCATGTTGCAGCCATACAGGAACATCCCCGGATAGTCATACAGATCAGCTTCAGTAAAAAGAATATTCACGTTATCCGGGCTTCTGAAGTAAACAGGCAATGAACAAAACTGTCCGGAGGATATTTCTTTTATGTTCATTATTTTATAGAGTCTTTCATTATGCGAGATGTAACTCTCTTCTTCGGGAAAATATGAAATTACATCATCGCTGAAATGGATTCTCATTTCTTCTGCATTGACTACAATATCCCCCTCAATGGATGTCTCAAAACGGTATGCGACACCCTGATTATATACCCTGAAAGTTATGGAATATCCTCCTTTACAGGCAATGTTAAGCTCTGTAAAGTTGTCCGTTATGATCGCTCGTTTTGTTGCAATGACAGGTTGGATTTCACGACTGATATGACGTGTGTTCTTTCGCACGGCTTTGGGATTTGATCCAAAGTGCTTATCATTATTAATGGTCATGGATATCGGACAGTTCTCAAAAATTACCTGCTCTTTGTATATAGCTGTCCATAGTATTTTTTCACCGAAGATAACGTTCACGTTCAACCGGTTATCGGGTGAACTGACTATGTATTCCTGCGCGTTCAACCGAAAGCATGCAGCTATATAGCCTATAATAAATGCTAATGATAACAATTTTTTCATGGCTTATAATGGTCTTATCGTGTTCCTGATTTATATCGTGTAGGTGTAAAGAAAATCATTGAGATTGCTTTTTTACTAAGCGAAGTTCGAAAGTACAAAAAATAATGAACTATACGCTATGGCATATTTTCAACTAATGTAAAGTTTAAGGTCATTATTAGCAAAAGCTCACCGGAGCTGTCATTACGCGGAACTTGGCCAGAAAGACAGTGGGGGTAGATTAAATCTATGCTTGACGAAGCCTGACTTGTTGTCAGGAAGGCAATCGGTTCGTGTTAGAAAAAAGAAAACTGAAATCCCTACCTGTCGATTTTTACTTGTGCATTTCAGGTAAGTATTGCCATTTCGATCCGATTGCCACACCATGCAAAAACATACTGTTTAAATATTCTAACATTCTGAACGCATGGTTCGCAATGACGCACTGAGTCAGATTCTGCCTATACGACCCGATTTTATTCCACCAACCATTCATGCACTCCGGCTGAAAATTGCTTTGGGAGCTTTACTTTCAACCGTAAGGCCTTTGTCCTTAAGGGTTCGAATTCAATAATACACCAATTGTCTTTCACAACAGGATATTCAGTGGTGGCTTTAACAGGAGTCCATTTATTGCCTGTTTGATACTCAATGTACCATGTTTCAGGAATGCGACAGCCTCCATACGGACCGTCATCATACCAATAGACTTTGGAAGATGAAACCGTTGTCTCTTCCGAGAAATCATACTGAATCCATTCCCATGAATTATTTTTTGGCCACCAGTGATAAAAGGGCCATTCCCTGTCGATTGATTTTTTGGGTTCGTATTGATCATTTATGGCCATCAAAGATTTTGTCGGTACGCTGGCGCTTACTTTGCTCTTGCTTGCGATGGTAGGAGCAGGTAAAGGTCTCACACTGCTATCGGTTACAGACAGCCAGACGGTCATTTCGCCGGCACCCTTGTTATTCCATGCATAATAGGGAATCAACACGACCTCTTGCGGATCATCCTTTTCGATTTCTTTATTGTTGTTATACCTTACGGGTCTGGCAATTGTTTTAACAACTTCCATGCCGTTAAGCAGTGTATCGTTAAATTCGGGAGTGAAAGCGGCATCTTCGTTAAAAAGGAGGTTCAATACACGGCCGTCTTTGCTGTATGGCCATTCGGCACAAAACATGATCGGTCCGCGCCCGATGGCTATTTTACCTTTGTCTGCCTGTACACGGTTGTCCGCAACGATTTTTCGCACATCCATAGGCAATTCCAAGGTGATCTTATCGCCTTTTTGCCATTTGCGGTTTATCGATGCAAATCCATTATCGAGATTCAGGTTGACCTTTTTACCGTTGACTTTCAGAACAGCTTTGGATGTTACCTCATCGTTGAAACTATAAAGGTTTCCGGGGAGTACTTCATCACGCGCCCACCCGGGAATTCTTAACTTCAGTGTGAATTTTTTCTGTTCAGCAGGATTGAGTATTATGTCAACAATACCGTTCCAGGGATAGTCTGTTTTCTGGATGATCTCGATATCAGAATCCTGAAAAGGAAACACGGCTTTGTTATCAACATAAAGATTTACATAGATCTCATTTTCGGTTTTGGCATAAATATATCCCGGAAGCGAAGGAAGCAGACGGGCAACATTGGGTGGGCAACACGCACAACCAAACCATGCACTGCGCTGGTGCTGGCCAAATGATTCAAGAACGTTGGGATAGAAAAACCGGTCACCCGAAAGCGAAACACCTGAAAGTAATGCATTATAAAGCGTACGTTCGAGTACATCGTAATATTTTCCGTCACCGTCGTGCAGGAACATGCGCTGATTCCAAAGTACATTTCCCACAGACGCACAGGTCTCACAATAGGCTGACATATTCGGCAATACGTACGGAGGGTCAAAACCTTCATTGCTACTGCCCGAACCAATACCTCCGGTGATATACATTTTTTGCGTAACCAGGTTTTCCCATATACGCTTGGCTGCATTGTGGTAAGAGGTATCATTAAAAATAGCAGCTACGTCAGCCATTCCAGAATACATATAGGTTGCCCTGACAGCGTGACCAACCGGTTCGGTTTGCTGGACTACCTTTTCATGAGCCTGGTTGTATTCTTCACCTCCCGGCCCGCGGACATCAAGGAAGAACTTAGCCAGGTCAAGATATTTCTTTTCACCGGTCACACCATAAAGCTTCACCAGACCGATTTCTATAACCTGGTGTCCCGGGTAGTCTTCGCGCTTCCCCCATCCATATACGCTGTCAACCAGGTTGGCTGATTTGATGGCAATGTCCAACAGTTCTCTTTTTCCGGTCGCCTGAAAGTGAGCTGTCGCAGCTTCATACAAATGCCCAAGGTTATACAGTTCGTGGCTTAAAATGTTTACTTTTTCCCACCGGCTGCTACCGGCCCATTCATGTGCCGGTGTATTTGTCTTTTCAGCAATGGTTCGGGTAGTATACAGGTATCCATCCTTTTCCTGGGCCAGTCCTATTTTATAAATGAGTGTATCGAGGATGGCTGCAAGATTAGTATCGGGAAAGGTCTGCAGCGAATAACTGGCCGCTTCTATTATTTTGTAGATATCACTGTCGTCGAATGGATACTCTGAACAAAATGTTCCCTGTGCCAGCCCGCCGGCAATTT
The DNA here is from genome assembly GCA_016928305.1 of Bacteroidales bacterium. Taxonomy (GTDB): domain Bacteria; phylum Bacteroidota; class Bacteroidia; order Bacteroidales; family UBA10428; genus UBA5072. Next base: position 78,532 of record JAFGKY010000165.1, on the reverse strand, counting down.
CAAAATTCTTTATACGGCCGCTCAGGGTGGACTGTTCAATGGCAATGGGGATGGTGATATCATGGTTGATTTTTATCCGGGGTGCCCAGAAGTTATCGGTAATGCTGACCGCGGTGAATGGAACGGGTTCTATCAGGTAATGATCCGACTTTTTCTTTGGCGCACAGGAAAACATCAAAATCATTCCGGCAAGCAATATTCCGGTTTCTTTAATTGTTTCAGCTTTCATATTCAGGTATTTTGTTGGTTGATTGTTTTGTCTATTCCGTATAAAATTCAATCATTTTAATAATGGCCCTTTCATTGACTTTCCCGAAAGACCGGTCATTCATGTCAAAACGATGCATCATGGAATTGACGGTTGGACGATAAAGTCCCTCCGACTGATACCCGGCTCCTTCAAATGCTCCGATTTTACCTTTGAGCGGATGGTTGAACAGGAAGGAGTCAATTTCAGCACGCAATGAAAATATCCTGTTATTATAATTGTTTTCAGCATTTCTTATTGCACCAGGAGTTTCATTGGAGTCATGCAAACGCTGGATAACACTTGCCTTTTCTTTAGATAGTAAGGCCATTGAATGATTCAGACTGTCAAATACAGCTTTGCCCCACTCGGTCGGGATTTCAAGCCCGGGCGAGACCAGGTCCTTCCACTTAAGTTGTTGCGGATCAAGTAATGCCGTTACGTTTGGGTCGGTCGGCTCTATGCCCGCAGGATAGAATTCTTCATACGAAACATCGGAGGTGTAATACTCATCACCCAACCCGGCGAAGGCATGTCCAAATTCATGAAGAAACACACAATCGCGCAACGGGGATCCTGTTGCAAATACGGTCTGCCAGTTAAAGATCCCTCCGCCGCCATAACGGTCAATGTTTACCATTACAAGAACGGCATCATAGGGAACCTGGGCAGCCACATCACGAATTACCTTATTGTTGTCAGCCAGCAAATAGCGATCGGAGTCAAACGTATTGAATGAACTGCCCAATGGAGTATTCCTGTATCTTCTCTGCCGTGGCTCATCGGTGCCACTTTCATGGGATGGTGTATATATGCCCGTGATATTGAATTTCTTGCGATGGCTGTTATAAGGTTCAACCGAGAAAAACACATGGACAAAATAATCAAGATCCTTTTTGAAGGTCTCCTGGTCCTGTTGAGTATACCCTTCACCAACAATCACAAGATCTACGGTTTTGTGTGGATCTCCGTTTTTAACAACAGGATATATTTCATCATCTGTTCTTTTTGTTGACTCATTAATTATATGATAATCACTTGGATCTATAACAAGTTTATAAACAGGATATAAAATATTATACTTGTCTCTTTTCTCAATTATGAACAGAAACCGTTTTTTGGGACAAGGTATGAGAACCGATTCATGATAGGTCCGGCTTGTTCCTGAAATTGCCGGTCCGGTTGTCTGGTATTCACTGAAGGTTGTACTGTATCCTGTTGAAAAGATCAAATTATTGGAAACAAGATCATACACTTTTGCAGCATACTTGCCCATATTATACCATTGAATAAGTCCGGCAGGATTCCCGGCCCAGGTGCCCTGAATATACATGTTATCAAGCGTAATCCATTCATCAGTGGCATTGCCCGAATGATAATAATCAATCCGGAGTGTCTGATCCTGGAAATACCGGTTAAAATCAACATGGGTCTGGGCAGACAACAGCAGTGAAAACAGGCATGTAAATAACGATACTGTTTTTTTCATGGATGTATTCATTTTATTTTGAAGGTTAAAGCCCATGATTATTTTTGCATTTGTTCCCCCAGACTAAAGCCTGGGGTTAGTGAATAATGTTACTGTTAATCAACGTTATTTAATCTTTATTCTTTGTTCTGTATTCTTTTGTCTTTTATCTTGGCTCCCGGTTTTGAATTTTGAAACTCAAAAATCAATAGCACTAAGCCTCACAAGAATCGCTCCGTGTCCCGCTAATTTTGTTTTCAGGTTTTCTTTTGTGGTTCCGATTTGCTTATGTCTCCATAAGTCTCTGACACGATAATTATTTTTCCACAGGTTGAATCCGTTTTTGGCAATCGAAAAATGATAAATGCCCATTTTCTTCCAGTTGAAATTCAGATCAACCACCTGACTGGTTCGGTTGAGAAAGCAGAAAGCTGCCTCGCTACCGGATAAAGCTTTCACCCAGACTTCGAGATCTCCGTTGTCAATGAATTTAAATCCCTGAAAGCCCAATGTGTCCTGGTTCACAGCTATGACTTCCGGATTTGTCAACAGGTCGCGGATGCTGTCATCCATTGTTCGGAGGTCATTCCCGGCCATTAGCGGCGCTGCCAGCATACACCACAAACTAAAGTGGGTACGGTATTCTGTTATAGTCTGCCCTCCATTGCCTATCTCCAGCATATCCGGATCATTCCAGTGCCCGGGTCCGGCAAATTTTTCAAGTCCTGCCTGTTTATCCAGAATCTGCAGTACGCCCAATCCTCCCCAGTTAATTTGGCAGTCGAAGCAATCCCTGATGTCAGCTGTAGTGCGCCATAAATGCCCGATACCGTTCGCCCATTCCCAGGGTTTGTTCTCACCCCATTCACAGATACTGAAAACAACAGGTCGTCCGCATGCCTGCAAAGCATCGTGCATGGTTTTGTAGGCTGCCTTTGCATTTTGTCCTTCCTCATTGCACCAGTCATATTTCAGGTAATCGACACCCCATGCTGCATATTGCCGGGCATCCTGAAACTGATAACCGCGGCTTCCCGGCCTTCCCTGGCAGGTGCTTGATCCGGCACAGGAATACAGCCCAAATTTCAATCCCTTTGAATGAACATAGTCGGCCAATGCCTTCATCCCCGATGGAAAACGTTCCGGGTCAGCGATAATATTTCCCGCGCTGTCACGGCCGACCTGCCAGCAATCGTCAATTACTATGTAGTTATAACCGGCATCACGCATGCCACTCTTCACCATGGCATCCGCCATTTCTTTAATAAGGATTTCGCTCACATTGCAGCCAAATTTGTTCCAGCTATTCCAACCCATGGGCGGGGTAGGGGCAAGACTTTCAAAAGGCTGGGCGTTCAATGCCGCATACCAGATCAGCAGTACAACAATGGCAGGGCTTACTTTCTGTTTCATTGGTTAATGAGGATTACTTTTTTAACATGTGCGTTCCCGTTGACATTTGTCTTCAGGAAGTATAACCCGGGCATAAGCCCGGCTGAAATTACGTCGACTGTCGCTGTGTTTCCTGTGAATTCACGGGAATATACCATCCTGCCATCCTGATTGTATAATCCTACGGACATGGAACCGATTGTTACTATTTCAGAACAGGCAATATTCAGAACTTCGCGGACCGGATTGGGATAAACCAACCAGTGCAGGTCGTTTTCCGCAGGTACGTCAGAGGTATAAATCCCGTCGTCAGAAAACGGGGATCCGTATGTGTTTTCTGATACTGTCCAGTAAGTATAATCATTTGGATCACCAGTGGGGTCAGGGATTATTGTGACCAGTGAAGATGTCCCGTCCGCTTCTTCAGGCCAGGGCAGGACATCGTCGTATGTGAAAGACAATATTGGCTTGCCAGTCCTGTCGGTCAGCAAAACATATTCTCCTCCGTTGTCAAACTGACCGCTGAAATTACCGCTGGCCGCCATTCCGTAGCGGCGATAAAAGCTCTCGGGTTTTGATGCAACCACATAGAATCCCCCGGGAGGAAGCAATGTGTTATCCGGTACTGTATAGGATACGGCCGAGTCAAGTCTCAGTCCCGAAATATTCAATGCCGTATGACCCGTATTCTTCAATTCAATAAATTCAAACTCCTTTCCTGATATTGTATCCGCACCAACTATTAATTCCAGGGGATGATAGGCAAGTTCGGTTACCTTTAGGCTGGAAAAGTCTTCAACGGATGCATAGAAACTGACGTGTCTCAATGGACTCCAGTCGTTGCCTGTCTTTACACGGGCCATAAGGATCGTTGAGTTTTCAATGAGTATCTCTGAGCTGCTACCGGTTGCGTATGCTGTGGCCGATATTGCTCCTCCAATCTGCCTGGGATCGGTACCATCGAGTGTATAATAAATGTCACCGGATGAATTCGGGTTGACGATTGATGCCGAAAAGGCAACTGTGAAGTGATATTCCCTGGTTATGACGGATCCCGACCTTGAAACAACCGGGGCTTCAAAGTCCGAATAAAGACCGGCATCACGCATTTGTTCAATGACAATACCGGTGCGCTGTGGAAAATACTGGCCAGCCATGGCTTCAATTTCAGGAAGCCAGTCTTCATCTTTTGTCCTCGAAGGCGACACGTGGGCGTCTCCCCAGCGTGCAGATTCTGCAATGATGGCCATGTCGATCTGATCGGCCCTGATTTGAAACCGTGCTGCGGCTGCCGATGGTGAAAACACGCCTCCTTCGCTGAAATGCGAGTACGCCTTGTCCCTGAACAAGGACCGGTACTCGTCATTTTCGGTGAGCCGGTAATGTAACCATTGAGGCTGAAAGCTGTATTCATCGTCACAGTACATATCGGGTATATCCACCCGGTTTTCATGAATGCCATCGCTGTAATTGTTTTCAATAAACAAGGAGTGCTCGGAATCATGTGCAATGAACTTATACCCCATACTCAGGTTTTTACGGTTGTAAATAGCGAAAAAGTTATTTGGCATATCGTTGTTATGCCACGATGAAACAGGGGCGTCAAAATTGCCGGTATAAAATATCATTAGCATGTAATCGATCAGGTTGTCGATGTTAACGAGTACACGGGTATTCAACAAGGGAGCCCCGTTTTCACTCTTGCCTTGCAGGGCAAAGAAATCCTTGTTGCCGGCAAATCCTTTTTCACACAGGTTATACAATTCAATCCACGAATCCATGTTCCCATCCGTTACTGTATTGTAAAACGGCCAGCCTACGGGTTCAACTTTTATTACATCATAATCGTCATTGTCATCCCCAAAATACGATTCTGCATAACTGGCTTCAGGCCTTTCCTCCGACTGATACAGTCCCCAGTACATGCCGTTCAGGTACAAATGATAATACCGGCTCCGTGTGTAAGGTTGCCCTTCATCGCGCTGACAATCGCGTGAGAAAACTTCCCTTACAAATGTGTTGCGGTCACCGTCTGAACCTCCGTCCTTGCTCCAGGAATAATTCTGTTCGGTGCGCAGGTCGAGGTTTTTAAAGGTCGAAACACCTTCGGACCCGAACAGTGGATATTCCAGTTTCGATGTCCCGTAATCGGCATCAAAAAACAACCGGAAGGAGTGTTTCGGATTGCTCCCGTCACGGCTCGACCCGCCCCTGATCCTCACTCCGGCGTTGATCTGAAAACCTTCAGACCCGTCTGGATAGATCAGTTCAACAGAGCATTCCTTTTCCCATTCTTTCCCCTGCATATCGGCATTCACATAAATACCGGTTGATTCACCGAACAGGTTTTTCATATCGGTGGTGAGCGAAACGGAAGGGATTTCGAGCAGGGCATCATCGATAAGCGAGGCGTAACGGCTGTCTTTAACCACATCGGAAGCCATGTTATAATCGATCCGCTGCCAGTTCACATTGCCCGACGGCCATTCGCCGCCCGGATATGTCTGCGTCTTTACTTTTTCGGTAAAAATATAGGTTTTGGCCTGGGGCAGTGATGGCATGTAGCCTTCTTTTTGCAGGCTTGCCTTCACAATGAAGGCGGGAGTCCTGCCTCTCCCCGTTGTCAGGTCCGGATCGACACGAATAACAGCCGAATGCGTCACCGTGACACCGGTTGAAGAGGTTACAGGACTGCTGCCGTCAACAGTAAATATTATTTTATAGGAGTCATCAGAGGCTGTGATGGTCAGATCAAAAGGCTCATTGTAAAAACCGGCATCGTGGCTGAAGAAGACGGCGACTGAGTCAGTAAGTACAATCTCAGGATATGCCCAAAAAGATAGATCCAGGTAAAAATCTGAGCTGGACAGAGCTGCATTAAAACCCTGCACTGCGATAACATTATTTTGTTTCAGCAACAGGACGTCGGAGATGTCCACAATAAAATTGCTGACGGTTCCCGATTCCCTTGCTACGGGTGCGGTTTCGTTAACCGCTAATACGTCCGGGGTGTTGTACCTAGCTATTTCATTTCCGTTTAGCCAAAGGACAAAGCCATCGTCATAATTCGCTTTAAGGTACAGCCGTGAGATATTCGCAATGGCTTCGGCATCAAAGCTTTTACGTAAAAATATGGTTGAATAATTATCTTTCATGTCGTTTAATACGGTTCCTCCTGTGCCATCTGTATAGCGGAAAGGGGCTGCACTTTCACTCCATGCGGCATCGCTGTATTCAACGGAATGCCAGTTTGCAGGAAGGCTTGTTGCATCCTTGCCTTTGACATATCTCCAGGTTGACTTGAACGGTATATCTATTTGTGATTGTATTGTGTTATGAACAAACAGTAACCATGTGCCTGCAATAAAAAAATAAATTGTTTTCATTCGTTGGCTGAGAGTGTGCACTTATTGAATTAATATTTTATTGATGTATTCCGATTGAGGGGATTTTATTACTACTAAATAAACACCACTGGCACCGATCCTGCTTTTTTCGATAGAGGTTTTTTCCTCGATGGTATCCTGATAGACCAGGTTACCCTGAGAATTGTAAATGGAAACGGTTGCTTGTGTGTTTTTTTCAATTTGGATATTTACCGTATCATCGGTTGGATTTGGGAATACCATAACTATTGCATCCTCATTTTTTTCTTCAGGTTTAATGATTGATGGATTACCCGGTGAAAATACCGACCATTCCAGAATACCCTGTGCTTTTTGGTATCCGATAAAATTCAGCCGAATCTGATTCGTTGTGACCGTGTTGAAATGTACACTGTTATACTGGTCAAACAAGATACACCCGCTTTGTTTTCCGCAAGCTGTTCCGGGTATCATTTTAAAAGTGTTGCTGGAAGCATCCCAGTATGACAAATAACAGGAATCGGGCAATGTAATCCCCTGGTTATCGTCCCACCAGTATACTTCCGAAGTGCTGATGTTCATAGTTTCGTGAAAGTTATACTGAACCCAGTTCCATGTTCCCACGGTTCCTCCATCGTACATCCAGTTACCAAAAGCACCCGGACCTTTGTCACCTGAATTTTGCGGGTCATAAAGGTCATATATGCTGTTCAGACTTTCCCAAGGGGAAACGTGATTTGTTGTGGCTAAATCACCGGCGTTCTCATCGATAAGAATCAATGAATCCGGTATGATTTTAGGTTCCCTTACAGAAAGCCAAACCTGCATCTCCGATTGACCCCTGTTGTTCCACAGGTGATACGGTATAAGTTTTATGGCTCGGCCTTGTTCTCCCGATGCATGAATAGCATGAGTCTGAATTACCTCTGTGCCCTCCAGCAAGGAAGAATCAAACACTGCTTCAAGTACTTCGTCTTTGTCATAATTCAATGTTAAAACTTCACCATCATTGTCAACCCCTTCTGCGCAAAATACGATGGGCCCGCGTTGTATGGCTATCCGTTGTCTGTCTTCTGCTATTCTTTCGTCGGCAATCAGCTTGCGTGCTTTCATCGGTAATGTAAGGGAGACGACATCTCCCGGTTTCCATGTTCGTGTAATGACAGCATAGCCCTTTTTAAGTTCCGGATTGATGATTTCTCCATTAAGGGTTATGATGACAGCTGACGGATCATTCTCATAGAACTGATATATTCCGCCGGGTATGGCTTCGTTCCGTGCCCAGCCCGGAATACGCACCAGCAGGGTAAAGGTAGTTTCGGTTGCAGGACTAACCGTAATTTTCACATCACCCTCCCAGGGATAATTTGTATTTTGAGTGATACCGATGGTATTTCCCTGCAGGTCAACGCTGGCTGAATTCCTGGCAAACAGGTTCACAAACAGCGTATCTGCAGCAACAGCATAAAAATAACCGGGAACGGAAGGAATCAGCCGTGTGATGTTGGGTGGACAGCAGGCGCAACCGAACCAGGCACTGCGCTGATGACTGCCGTTTGAAAGAAGCGGGTTGGGATAGAAGAACCTGTTTCCTGACAGGGAAACACCTGAAAGCAAAGCATTATAAAGGGTTCTTTCCAATACGTCAATGTATTTTGCATCTCCGTGTAACAGGAACAAACGTTGATTAAGATAAACATTTCCAATGGATGCACAGGTTTCGCAATAAGCTGAACTGTTTGGCAGGTTGTAGGCCAGGCTAAAGCCTTCGTTACCCCCCGATGCTCCAATGCCCCCGGTAACATATATTTTTTTCTGCACGATATCTTCCCATATTTTGTCAATTGCGGCTATGTATGAAGGATCGTTTTTCAATGCCGCAATATCAGCCATCCCTGCATACATATAAACAGCACGGACTGAATGACCGACAGCCTCCGTCTGGTCAACAACCCTTTCATGCGCCTGGCAATACTCTTCTCCTCCCGGTCCCCGGACATCAAGAAAAAACTTGGCCAGATCAAGATACCGGGTTTCACCTGTTGCCCTGTATAATCTAGCAAGCCCGGCTTCTACGATCTGATGGCCCGGATAATTCTCAATTTTGCCCCATCCAAAATCCTGATCAATACGGTCGGCGGCTTTAACAGCTATATCCAGCAGACTACTCTTGCCTGTAGCCTGAAAATAGGCAACTGCTGATTCAAACAGATGACCGAGATTGTAAAGTTCGTGACTTAGTTCGTGCACATTCACCCAGCGGGTATTACCGGCCCAAGAATGGGGTTGTGTGCCGTTGATATTGGCTATGGTGCGGTTCGTGTATAAATAACCGTCATCTTCCTGCGCCATACCAACAATGAGAATCAGGGAATCGATGTATTTTTCAAGTTCGGCATCCGGAAAATAATACAGGGAATAACTTGCCCCTTCGATCATCTTGTAAATATCCGTATCATCAAATGGGTAGCTGGAAGCGAAAGATCCAGTTTTAATACCCGCAGCTATTTCAAAATTCAGGATTCGGTTGGCTGACTGCTCAAATCCGTGAGGGATGGTAACATCATGATTGGTTTTTATCTTCGGTGACCAGAAACTGTCTTCAATGGCTACGGAGGTAAAGGGTACCGGCTGGATTGGATAATCATATACCTGTGCTTTAAGTTGCAGCATTCCCGGGATGATCACCATGATCATGCCCAATAGCTGAATCAATCGCTTTTTTCTGTTTGTCATAATTGGAAAATATTTAGTTTATCACCTGACTGCCGATAAGGAAGGTCCCCCGTCGACGGTCGACGGTCAACAGTACATTCGTATACACCCATAGTCGTTGTTCTTTTATCTTTGTTCTTTGATCTTTAATCTTTAATCTTTTGTCTTGGCTCTTGATTCTTGATTCTCTCTCAATATACCACCACCTTTTTCGAAAACACGTCATGCTGTGTTTCCATAACCACAACATACGCTCCCTTTTCTTTCAGGGTCATCTCTGCATACGATGTATTGTTGAACTTTCCGGTAAGGAGCACTTTACCGTCCAGTGAGATCACTTTGGCCGACTTCAGGCCTGCATGATCACCATCACCCGTTATAACCACCTTTTTTTTTGCAGAATCATAATATACATTAAAAGGATTGCTGCTGCTGGCCGGATTCAGACCGGAAACAGGGGGATCCACTTTCGTAGGGCGTGTGGCATTCATCAGATCGACAACACCCTGAGACGTGAAAGCAGAATCATACAACTGCATATTGGCAATATACCCCGAATAATACTCACCGCTGGCCCCCGATGCAGCTATTCTTATTGTACTGCTGGTTACAAACAGGCTGATGGGCAATTGTGTGTTTAATTCTCCATCAACGTATACATTTTCAAGCATCCCGTCGAATGTGACAGCAATATGATGCCATTTGGCTCTTTCCGGTAAGGTTTTATAGGGAAGATCAACATACCCATCACCATGGGCAACAGCACCAAAGGATCCCTTACCATACATCAATGCGGCATAGGAGGATTGAAGCATGTCATCCCTTGACGTCCATACAACCAGGCATTCTCCGGATCCAACCAGCGGATTATATACCCATGCAGCTGCTGTGTATGCTGAATTCCAGTCAAGACTCAAAGGAGCTGTTTCACTGAGTCTTAACGCACTTTTCCCGTCAAAATAAACAGCCTTGACACTGTCTATCCAACCAATGGTTGGTGTCCGGGTCTTCAGGAACATACCACCCAATGCACCTGCATTGGGAAGACTGTCAACGACGGTATTAAATGTGGTTGTGTCAATATTCAGGTCAACAAGCAAACGATTGGTGATGACCATACCCGGCCCGTCTGCGACCTCCTTGTTCTGGTTGGCCGGTACTTCAAATAATTCTTCGTAGACTTTAATGTTCCAAATGGCAGCATACATGCCCGATTTCTCCGTTCCGGTAACAGTGATCCTTATGTAACGTGCGTCAGCATTATAATCATCAATCATAGGACATCCGCTTCTGCGGTTGGTGGTTTTATCTGAGTATAACAACCATGTGGTGCTGTCGGATGAATATTCAATTTTGTATTGATAATAAAAAGTAGGATATTCAAATTGTGTCATAATGCGCTTAACCGCTTTAATCTCTCCGAGATCGATTGTCAGCGATTGCGGCAACATGCCATTCCCGGCCTTCCACATAGTACCGTTATTATCATCCACCGCATACCGGGGTAAGTATTCATAGTCCGATGCCGCAGCAAAACGTGTTGCTGCAGCCACCAGGTGATAATATGAAGATGCAGAAGTACCGGCCTGATAAGCCAGGTTTGGATAAGGCACCTGGTTGGTACCCAGATAACCGATTCCCTGGTGGCTGGCATTGATCTTACGCAGGGTGCTGTCATTATCGAAAATAAGACTGTCGGCACAAACCTGGCGGAACTCCCCTCCGGTGCTGTGCGGATTGTCGTGCCGATGATACACGATATAATAGTCATCACCTTTCTGCAGCACGGAATGATGACCGGGTGAATCAATAGTGCCGTCCTCGTTAGTTGCCATAAGCGGATTGTTCAATCCTTCCTTGTAAGGGCCCGTAGGAGTGTAGGCATATGCATACCGCACGGCATAGGTGCTTAACCGGCAATCGCCCGATGAATACATGAGGATGTAGCGGTCATTTTTTTTCAGCGGATAGGCTGCTTCGAAAGCCAGCGGTGTCTGTGCAGTAGGTATCGACCCCGTTTCTTTTATCGTGAACATATCATCCGGATCAAGCCTGGCCCATCCCATTCCGCCGAAAGAGGTGCACCACGTACCGAAAAAGGAATAAAGGGTGGTATCATTATCCCACATGTATTGTGCATCAAGGGCAGGGAGACCATCTATGGCTGTTCCGACAGGTATAACGGCTTTCCCGTTGTTCAGCCTCGTCCATGGCCCCATGGCCGAATCGGAAACATACCCGTATATGTTGCAGCCTGCCTGGCAGTTTCCCTGGAAATAATAGTATTTGCCATCCTTACCCTTTACCACGTCCGGTGCCCAGCAGTTTGTGAGTCCTGCCGGTAGCGGAACATCCATTTCGTAGTTATACCAGTTTACAAAGTCTTTGCTGATCCATACCTGAGGCTCTCCCGAGGCAAGCTTGATGCCATCTGTAGTTGCATACAGGTAATAGGTATCACCGAATTTTTGAATCGTGGGATCGGCAAAATATCCGGGTATCAGCGGATTGTGGTTACCTGCCGCTGTATAGGTGGTATCAGCCTTTATATTGCTGCTGAAAGCAATTGCCAGCAAGAGACCTGTTAAATTGACAATGTTGTTTTTCATATCACTTTCTTTTTGAGCATTATCCTCACTCCTGCCCCTCTCCAACAGGAGAGGGGAAAGAAATGTAAAATATCATAAATGTTGTAGTTTTGCTCCTTAAATAAATAATTCTTAATCCTTGCTCTCCGTTCACCTGTTCAAAACCAATATTTTTATCTGTACATTCTGTCTTATCAATTATCACTAATGATTCCACTCACTGTATTATATTCCCCTCTCCCTTAGGAGAGGGGCAGGCCTGCCCGCTGTGCAGGCGGGGGTGAGGCTTCACTCCACCACCAGCTTCAAGTATCTCTGCCGCGTCGGTGTCTTAACCGTTATGATATACAAACCCTCCTTCAGCAGCGCCGAAGTATTGATTTCAACATGGCTGCGATTTATCTTGTTGCTGTAAACAAGCTGTCCCTGCATATTGCTGATCCGGATCGAAGCGGTTTCATAATGAATATCCGGGATTTCCATTGTAAGCAATCCGTTTTTTGCAACCGGATTGGGATAAATGATCACATTAAGATCAGTGCTGACAACCGCCGTATGCACGGTCACGGTATCCAGTATTACCTTTGTCCAGTCGTACCATCTCAGGTTTACGCTTGCCGTGCGTTCCACTCCTTCAACCAGCTGTATACGGTAATCATAATGTGCAGTCCTTGTAGCTTCACCCTTATAGATATAGTCGGTGTTGGTAATGACGGCAAAAACAACACCGTTGGCCGGAACTTTATCGAGTTTTAACGCACAGTCTCCACCGTATACGGGTGCGCTGTATACTGCCGATCCGCTGGTGTCCCGATAACAAAGCTGACATGTCATGTTAGTGCCGTAGGGCTGAAAATTTATGATCACCTTATCTCCGTTGACATGCAGGGGGATCTGGTTGGCACCCGACCAGCCGGGTGTTATACGGTATTCAGGCGTAAGCAGTCCGTTTCCGTCATTGGTTGTTTTCACATAAGGTGTGGCATACCATACTTCCGGATTAAGCCAGGTGGGTTTCCATTCCGATCTTATGGCTCTCCAAAAATAGGTATCCAGCAATTTTTTTATTGCGCCGGTCCATTTACCCATATCCACAAGGGCTTGCTTGGCCCGGTATTCCGTTATCAGGCGGCGCATCTGTGAATCTCCCAGCGAATCGGCAATGCCTTCCAGAACCCTCGATTCACAGTACCTCCATATCCAGGGTATGCTGCCCTGTCCAAGCGTCATACCAAGAAAAACCGGAAATGAATTTCCATACTGATTACCCCCGAGGTAGTTACGCCATGTACATAACTGGGTGCTGCCTTCATATTTATTAACGCCTTCTGCCGATGGACCACCGAAGCTGTTATCCTGCAACCAGCCGCTGTAACATTCAATGGGCATAAAGGGAGCCAGGAAGGTACATCCGTTCAGGTATCCCATGGTACTGTAATCACCGGATCTACGGGCATCAGCCTCCTGTTGCAGCCAGGTGTTGCCACCCTCGTGAAACCATGCTGCATTTTTACATCCGGGTAAGTCAGCAAGAATGGCATGGATGCCTTCATGAACGCAGGCCCCTGTCTGATATTCAATATCACTGTATGGGCAGGAAGGATCGAAGCAATAAACAGGGTAATACGAAAGCAGCACCATAGGCCAGCTTTCCTCGTTATACCAGATAGTGCTCTGCCAGCCTCCTTTTTCGGTATTTGGAGCATCGTCGGTACAAAGCCCTGATCCGTAAAGATATATGGCACTGCGATAACCATGTTTGGCCCGCTTGTCAGGTGGCCACCCCATGGAATCGCGGAAATAGGCAAAGTCTTTATTCATGCGTTCCAACAGCGGCGTAATAGCGGCACTTGTGACCAAAGGATTTGCACTGGCGCCCCATTTGAATGTCCACCATCCCGAAGACTGTGTGCCGACAACTCCTTCACAGTCGTCCAGATCCATAGTTGGGGTGTCCAGGGCCGGAAATTCATCCCTGAAGTTATAATTCAGCGTAGGCTCATAGGCCGGCCATGTGTATGGATCCCCGTCAGAGGATTCAAGGACCGTAATATTAAAGTATTGTGTGCTGTATGCCCCGCAATCATTCAAATAGGTTGCAAAATAAGTGCCTGAATGATGGGTCTGGACATTCTCCAGTATTACTTCACGATCTGTGGCGTTGAATCCATCCGGACCGGTCCAGTTCCAGCCTGTACTGTCGGCAGGCAATAAATCAAAATGCACTGTATCACCAACCCTGACAATGGCTGTATTGCCCATCATCATGGAATCGTTATTTATCCCAAGGTATGGGGTTAGTATAGCAGAATCACAAGGTTCACTTTCAATCCCGAAAACTTTCCATTCGAGTATGCCGGTTGCCATAGCACTGACCATGTTTATTCTTAGTTTGTTAACCCAAAGATCGAGGCCGAGTTTGTTGTACTGGTTCAATGCAAGGCCAATACTTCCGGCATTTATCCATTCATTACCGTCCCAGTATTCAATATAGGCATCAGTGGGTTGATCGATTCCTTGTCCATCGTCCCACCAATATACCCATGTCGAATCTATTTGCTGTGCAAGGTTCCAGTCATACTGAACCCAGTTATAAGTATTGTAAGATGCCTCGCCATTCCAGTTGCCATAAGCTCCTCCTCTTTTGTCGGATGAACTTGCCGGATCATAGTCATCGTGTACGGCCTCCAGATCCTCCCAGGAAGAAACAAATGATGTAGAGGCTGTGGCAATCAATGCAAGGTTGGTAGTAGTGTCACCTGAAGTTGATTTTGGAACGGGGACGATAGATAGGTTTGCGGCATTACTGACCGTATTTGGAATTAAGGCTATCCAGAAAAACCCAGTCACCAGGAGCCATTTAAAAAATATTGTTTTTTTTACCATCATTGTTGATATTTATCAGTGCACAAACTACCAGAAGTCCACATCTGTAGCGAACAAAGAAAAAAGATAATAGATCAGATCTAAAATCTAAAATCTAAGATCTAAGATCTAAGACCGATTACGAATGTACTGTCGACAGTAAGCCGTTGACCGTTGACTGTGGACTATATTTAAAAACCTGGATAGAACGATATGTTATTCTCTTAGCGACAATATAATAATATACTTAGGGACAGAAATACTGAATACCGAAGATAGCAGGATTTGTGTTTTTCCTTTAGTATGCAGTGCTCTTCAATCCTTGGTCAGCGTTCAAATAAATTCTTAAAAATTCAAGGTTGGGTAACTTTATTATTCACAAGTAAAAAGCCTTTAATTACTCGTTCTTTTTAAAAATCGTTTACCCAACCGTGAATTTTCACCGGCATCAGTTGTATCCCGGTATTATTTTACAACGACTTTTTCGGTGTATGATTGGCCGTTTCTCTGGATCGATACAAGATATAATCCTTTTTGGGGAACAACAATTTCAGTTCTTGTGCCAACATTGCGAATATCTTTAATTATCCTTCCATCCAGATTAACCAGTTGAACCAGGTCAATGTTCTTGGCATCAGCGGCATTGACAATGATAGCCTGATGCGATGAGCTGTAATAGACTTTCACATTGTTGCTTATATCAACATTTTTTATAGCGTCAATAGCATCAAGGTCTGTTAGCGAGAAGCTTTCAAATTTCACAGTACCCGTGTCATCCGTAAAGGTGGCGACAGCAATGCCAACCAGCAGATCCATATCCAGATCATCACGGGTTTCAGCAAAATGCTCTTCCCAGGTAGTTCCATCCGTACTTACATAACCGTAAAGATCAGTACCTGTTTTGGTGATTTTCATCCATGGATACTCGGCTCCGCTCAATGCAAAATCGTTGGTGAAGTTTTCAGTCCTTGCACCATCATTAATATCAGTAAAATTGTAGATACATGACCATTCTGATCTGTCAAAGAGGTAATAGAAAATAAAATCCTGAACTGTGGAATCGGGATTACCCAGGTACAGACCTCCTGCCAGGTATGCCAACCTTACACCATTAAACGATTCAAAATCTCCGGAAGCAATCTTCACGCTCATCTCAAAATCATGTCCTGCAGGTAATCTCCTGTACAGCAGAGGTCCGTTGTTGTTGTCAAAATCAGACCACCAGACACTGCATGTTGTAAAGGTAAGCACTCCGGCTGAGTCCGTGGTGTTTAATGCCAGGATTTCTCCCCACTGTTCTTCAGGATCGGCAGAACCATGATTTACAAAAAAGTCTTCCCAGATAGTCCCGGCGGCACCATCTGACAAATAATCATGGGCAGCATCAAAATTGTCGGAATAGGTTACCTGTGCAACCACCGACACGGAAAACATAAAAAGAACGCCAGCAATACCGGCAAAAAGTTTAGTAAAGTTTTTCATAATTCATTCATTTTAAGTTTTACTTAGGATATCAATATGGGTTATATATATTTTAAAGAATTGTTGCATGTTGGTCTTCAATTGTATTCAGAAATGATTACTTTATCTGAAAAAATTCCCTTTTCACTGACTATTATTAGCAATACTATACCTCTTGCTGAAGTTTCAATTTCAATCTCATCCGATGAAGGATTGGTAATAGTATTCAGCACTCTGCCATCGATTGTCAGCACGCGGATCATCTTTATGTTATCATAGAGAAGCTTTGATTGTATGACCAGATGCTGGTCTTCGGGCCTGTAGTAAATAGTGTATGGTATGTCAATTGAGGTGATTTCATGGATACCGGAAGGGATATGTACCAGCGTATCAACGGGATAGTCATCGATAATCGGATTGACATCGACGTTAAGCGGATGGTCATGCCTTCCATCACAACCTCCACTGCGCCCAGCAATTTTGTATAACTGCAGGTAAGTGCCTGTGTTGCATGCAGTAAAATCCTCCGCATCGCCGCCTATAATCACATCGCCCGACAGGGAAGCGCCATCTATGATTGCCAGTTCTTTAACTATTGCATGTTCGCGTACCGAGCTGTTGTAAGCAATAGCACTTCCGGTAATTATGGCATTTCCATAAATATTACATCCTGAATACACCCTGGCTGTTTTTTCTACAATCGCATTATTGCGTACCCTGGCATTTTTCCCCACAATTGCATTACTCCTGATAACAGCAGCCCCGCTTACCTGGGCATTATCCTGCACGATGGCATAATCTTCAATTCTTGCTGAGCCTGTTACCTGTGCCTGACCCAGTACCTGGGCATTAGGACCTACATATACTGAGGCTTCCACCGTAGCTGTTGATGCTACCCAACCTCCTCCGTTGGAATGGGGTGCACCGGGATACTGGTCTTTTTGACTGTTGTATCCGGGTAAATACCCGGCAGGCAAGGCTCCTTCGACCTGAATATTATACGGGTACCTGTATATCTTGGGATCCCCCGGCTCCCATGCCCGGTAATTATGATGCGTTTTGGGTGCTCCGGTTACAATGAAAAATACTCTTTCATCTCCGGCATCCAAGGCAAAGTTCACTTCCGACTGCTGTTCTGCATAAAGTTCACTGTAACGCGAACTGCCTGAAGCATCGACAGCTACAAACCCGTATCTCCATCCAGCACCACCTGCAGGTTCATTATCATAGCCCGAAAAAGTTACGGTAATGGTATTGGCTCCCTCTTTCGGATACAGGGGAATGATATTATACCCATAGTCACGGGGAGCCAGGTATTTCGGAACAATATAATAGCCGGGTTTGCCGGGAATGGTATCCATGATCGTGAATTCCCGGCAGACATATATCGGGTCAATCTGGTTTCTGAAATATCCACGGATCATTTCGCCGATGGAATAATCCCAGGTAACATTTCTCATTGCATAGTGACCGATTTCATCATTCAATTGCTCCTGGGTATACCCCCTGTTGTTTCTAAATGATTCCAGGGGATGATCGCCCTCTTCGGCATTTCTCCAGATCAGGTTCAGTTCCTCCATTCCAAAGACATCTACGATGTATTGCGGCAGGTAAATTGCCTGGTAATAATGCCGGGTAGAACTGTAATGCAACATGGCGGTATTCACCCAGCGGGAAGGCTGTACCGAAGAAATTTCCCCGGTAGCTGTGAGTGCCATAAAATTGGCATGGGATTCCCAGAACATCCCCACATTTTCGTATCCCGGCTTGTTTTTTAATCCATGACCTGGATATTGTATCGGTATCATTGCCTGGCACATGTGGGCAAATTCATGGGCCAGCACGAATCCGCTTCCTCCCGTTGCACTGGGATGGATCCACATGGCACCGATCACACCGTCCCAGGATCCGCCGGTTGCATATCCGTCATAGCCGCCATCAGCCCAGGTATTGCACATCACGATGATGAACTTGTAATGTGCCATATTTCCTTCGTCTTTGTTGGTGATGAAGTTCAATGAGTCAACATAAAAGGCAAGGCAACCTTCCAGCTTTGACAGTATTTTCGAAGGATCAAAGGCAATACCACTGTTCCCGTTAGCCGGATGCAACGGATCACTTCCCGTAAGATCACCCCAGAACAAGACAAAATTGTCGGACTGAGCCGTTTTATCCCAGCTCCATTCATCATGGTTCTTCAGGTCATTGGCAATATATACCTGCTTTTCACCCGGACAGGAATAATACTGTATTTGCGAATCAATATTGGTAATACCGTCTTCCAGTTGCATTTGTATTGCAACTCCATCATTCAGATCAACCTGTGAAGGAATTACAATTTGAAAGCTTGTGGTGCCGTCACTACCGGTTGCGGTCAATAACTGATCCGAAAGGTTGCTGTTAACAGTTATTGAATTGATAATGTATGTTTCTGCAGTTGTTGCAGTTGTGTCAAACACTTCGGCATCCCACTTAAATTGATAACCACTGATGGCATTACCATATAAATCCCTGGCCATTAGTGTAATGGTGGTAGTACTGCCTTTGTATAGCTTATAAGTCTTCAGAAAACCCGATGACTCGGTATTGACTTGTCCGGCCAATATAGTCTGTTTAACTTCGGTATTTTCATATCCGGGTGCAGTAACAACAATCCTTTTTGAACCGGCTGTTGTAATAGCCGCATTTCCACCTGAAGGCTTTAGAATGATTCTGCCGGCTTCAATTTCATAGTCGGTTGAAATGACTAACGATAAATCATTTACGATTACTTCATCTACTGCATTTCGCCAATCCATATCATCCATAAAACCAATCTCAAGTGTATGATCGACATCGTTGTCGATGGTATCGGCAGATAGTAGTGGTGAAACCAGACCGGGTTCATAAAGTGACCAGGATGCAAGGGTTGTAAGGCCGTTGTTAAATTTTATGTCAATTTGGATTCCGTCGGTAGGGTCGATCACTGCAGGTGTTGTAATGACAAAACTGACCATCCCATCGGCACTGGTGGGAGAGAGCAGAAGATCTGATGTGTCCGCAGTTATTGAAAGTCCGTTTATTACATAGGTTTCGTTGGTAATGGAAAGCCGATCGGTTGTCAAGATATTTGCACGGAAGACATATCCTTCTTTTGGAACATCATTCACGTCTTTGGCAGTCAGTGTTACGGTATGTATGGTGTCTTTAGCAAGCACCGGATCTATTGTTGCCGTGGAATGAACCGGGATCTGTTCGCCCAATGTTCCCATTACCTGCCATTCAATAATTCCCTGGGCGGAAACACTTACAAAATGAAGCCTTATTTTGTTGGTCAGCACCGGATCAAATGTGGTTATGTTGTATTGATCTCGTTTTACACCATATCCCACCGGATTCTTTACTTCCATCCAGTTACTGTTTATTGGATCCCAGTATTCGAGATAACAATCGTAAGGCATTTGAACACCAACCACAGAGGTACTGTCTGCCTGGTCGGTCCACCAGTAAACATTCGATTGATCAATCTGATAATACTGATCGAAATTATACTGAACCCAGTTCCATTGATTCGATACACCGGCTTGCCAGTTTCCGTATGCATCGTGACTGTGATCCATTGATCCCGAGGGCTCAAATCCGTCATTGATGGCGTACAGGTTTTCCCAGGGTGAAACGTGTGATGTCAGCAGACTGTTAGCTACCAGGGCAATATTTTCCTGTCCGTTCAGGAATCTGATGCTTCCGGGAGCTAAAAAAGATATTAATGCCACGCAAAAAAGTTCTTTCAACACAATACCCTTCATCGATGATATGAATTATTTCTTAATACTTCGGTGCTTGTTATAGCAAATCTCCTAATTCAGATCAGGGGAGGACTTTGGCCGGTCAGGACATTATCCTCCCTTGATTCTTTTTGCTGCCAGTTGAGAGATTTCTGATGAATTGCACATACTGATCAGCAAAATGCACTATGAGAAAAAGTCATCATTCAATATCCCGGATTCTGAACAAGTTTGCTGTTGACATCAAGCTGATTCTGGGGTATCGGGAATATGATCCGGAAATCCCCGTTAGGCTCGTGTGATAACCAGTTTTTGGTAGTGAACACTCCAAAACGTATGAGATCAGAACGCCGGCGTGATTCTGCTGCAAATTCCCAGCCAAGTTCATCGAGGAACCTGCCGTATTGAATGTCTGCTCCGCCACCTTCGGGTTCGGAGAGTATTCCCTTCTTTACAAGTCCATAATTATACTTGCTTCCTTCCAGCAATTGGTTACCTGTAACGGTGGCATCGGCCGGATTATCAAAACTCCTCGTCCTCACCTGCGTTACAAGTGCCGCTGCTTCATCAGGCAATCCCTTACGCATCAGACATTCGGCTTTCATCATCAGCACATCGGCATACCGGAAAAATGGGAAATCATTTTTTATGGCCATCCAACGGGTGCCTATGGCAATTTCATATTTGCCGATCCGGTAGCCTTCCCATTCTTCTGTAAGCCTGCTTGAGATAGCATAAAGAAAATTGGTAAATTCCAGTGGTTTAGAAGAGTATTCATTTTTCATCGTACAATATAGTGTATCGCCTGAAGATGAATATTGCTGTCCCATGATCCAGGTGTCTTTCAAACGGTTATCATTTGGATCATAGGTGTCGATAAATTGCGGTATGGCACAGCTGCCACCCCAGGGTGGAAGCTCCATGTTATACGTTGCCTGGTTTGCCGGATGAAGTGTTTTCCAGGGCAGGTGAAACCAACCGTACTCCCAGTCAACGGCATTATCAAACGGTATGGAAAAGATAATTTCAGTGGAATTTTCATTTTCAGTTTTAAAGACATCCCTGAAATTCGCCTCGAGGGCATATTTTCCGCCATTAATGATCAGATCGCATTGCTCAATACATTTGTCCCATTCAGGTGTTCCCGGAGTTATGGACAGATCCTGGTTTACGACTGAAGTATAGATTTCAGCATTAAGATAGACTTTTGCGAGGATCATATGAGCCACCCATTTGTTCATACGCCCGTAATAAAGGGTTGAAACTTCGTCACTCAACTTGTCAATGTTACTGTTTATCTCATTGATGATAAAATCATAGACTTCTTTCCGTGTATGTTGATCAGGCAGATAATCCTTTGGAACATCAAATTGTGTGGTAATGGGTACGTTGCCAAAGTTCTCACACAGGAGGTAATAATAAAAAGCCCGGAGGGTCCTCAATTCCGCCTCAATACTTTCCTTGTTATCACCCAGGGGCAATGAACCTTCATCGATCTGGAACAGGCTCTGGTTAATCAGCGGAATAGCTGCATAACAACTGTTCCATAACCTGGCAGTATGGCTTTGCTCGCTGTTCCATATATGCAGGTGCATGGCCTTGTAAACGCCACCGTCGTCCCATCCGTTGGGGCGTCGTGGGGTGGCAATGATATCGGAACACTCTTCCTGGCAGTCAAAATATCCGTGCCATCCAAATAATAATGTTCTAAGTTCCGTATAGGCAGGCCCGATCATGGCGAAAGCATCACTTTCCGTAGGTGTGAATTCTTCAGCAATAATACGGTCATAGACTTCCTCATCCAGGTTTGTACAGGCCGATATCACCAGCAGCAAACCCAATGCTGCTGCTAACGTGTATTTAATAATATGTTTGTTCATATGAGTAGTTTTAATGGATTAGAACTTAGCACTTAAACCAAGGCTAAATGTCCGCGTCGTAGGATATTTATCCCTGTTGTCATTACCCGGATCCCATCCGGTAGCCGGATCGCTGGTTTCAGCTGTTCTGCTTATTTCAGGATCGATGCCTTTATATTTGGTAAAAGTGTACAAGTTGAGACCTGAAGCATATATCCGGAGACTTTTTATTATTTTGTTCCGCTTGAAGTTAAATGTATAACCCAATGTCACATTGTCAATTTTCCAGTAATCCCCGTCCTCAATGTAATAGCTCACATATGCCTGTGTGCTTGCCAGTAAGGTATCTCCCCCGTATATCGGATCGTGTGCGCCTTCCAGCATATTGTATGTAATGGTCGGATTTTCATAAAACATACGCTGAAAATTGAGAATCTGAAAACCGAAAGCTCCCCGCATTACGATGCCCAGGTCAAATCCCTTATAACGGAATGTGTGGTTCCATCCGAGATAAAATTTCGGAAGACCGTTACCCAGCACCTGTTTATCAGCATCGGTAGCACTCAGGTAGGGAATGGTATCAACATTGCCAAGAGAATCCGGAGGGGTTTCGATCAGCCATTCTCCGTTATTATCCACACCTACCTCTTTATATCCCCAGAAATCGCCGATGGATTCTCCGATGAAAATACGGTGTGTCGACTGTTGAATCGGATCACCGGTATACCCTGCATCGATATAGCCGCTCTCCATCTTAAATAAATCGTTGCTCAAGGTCACCAGTTTGTTATCGTTGGCAGAGAAATTGACAGAAGTGTTCCAGATAAAATTCGTCTTTTTTACCGGTACAAAATTGACTAATACCTCTATACCTTTATTTTCCATTACCCCTACGTTAGCAAAGATTGAGCCGTATATATATGGAGGTTTGGGGACTGTATAATCCCATAACAAATCTTCGGTTTTCCTTTTATAAAGATCAATTGTTCCGCTAATTCTTTCGTTGAGCAGGGCAAAATCAATGCCGATATTGGTTTCTTTCTTCTTTTCCCAACGCAGGTCAGGATTCGGATTACTGTAAGGTTCAATGGTTCTCTGCCATTCGCCGTTGATGAGGATACGGTCACTGTAATTCAACAGGGTCAGCGACTGATAAGGCTCAGTTGGTTCAATACCGGTTACACCGTAGCCAATCCTTATTTTCAGATCGTTAATAACATCCACTCCCTGCATAAAGGATTCCTTGCTGATACGCCATCCGGCCTGAACAGCAGGAAAAGATCCCCACTGGTAATTTTCACCGAACTTCGATGAGCCTTCCTGTCGTATACTTGCCTGAAACAGGTACTTTTCACCATAGTTGTAATTGATGCGTCCAAAAAATCCAATAAGCTTTGACATGTTTTTACCGCTCCACATATTGGCTACGCCTTCTTCCAGTCCACTACCCAGTACTATCCGGTTATAACCAAAGGCATCCGTTGGAAAAAACTTGTTGTTCATACCAAAATACTCATAAGAATAGTCCTGGTAGCTGTAACCGACAAGTGCTGAAACTCTGTGTTGGCCAAACGATCGGGTATACTCAGCTGTCAGTTCCAGCAGTTTGTCTTCGGTTAAGGAAGCATCTCTTGAAACATACCCGCTTTGCATATCACGGACATTAGATATGTGATTAAGCGATTGAAAATATCCCGAAGTCGAATTCCAGTGATTATACGATCCCAATGCTTTCAGCTTCAGTCCGGTGATGGGTGCCAGGGTTATGTTGCCATAGATCCGGTTTTCTCTTGCCTTTGTATCTCCTTCCGCTTCTTCCAGTAAGGCCACCGGATTTTCGTACTGGAATTTACCGGGTCGTTCAAACCAGGTTCCGTCAGGATTTTTAACCGGTTCGGTTGGATTATGGATCAATGCCTGACGGTAAGCACCGTTTGCATCTATGTCATTATAACCCGATATTCTGGTCAGTAACCCAACGTTTACGGATAATTTATTTTTAAACATTGAGTGCGTTACATCAAGCCTGGCCGTTATCTTTTCAATCTCCGAGTGGAGAAAAATACCCTGTGTATTGGTGTAGTTGACCGTTCCGATATAATTTGTGTTCTCTGTTCCTCCGCTGACGCTAAGGTTATGCATATGACTTATTGGGATTCGGGTTATTTCACCCAGCCAGTCTGTGCTGTATCCAAGGTCTTCAAGCGAAGTATCTCCGGCTGCAATAAGTCGCCTGTAATCACCGGCATCATAGAAATCCGCTTTTCTGTAAATAGACTGAATACTTCCATAAGCATTGTATTCAGCTGTCAATGCCTGGTTTTTTCTCCCCTTTTTAGTGGTCAGGAAAATGACACCGTTGGTTCCACGTGTGCCATATATTGCAGCAGCGGAACCGTCTTTTAGTACGTCAATGGATTCGATATCCTGGGGAGCCACAAGGTCGAGGTTCCCGGGGACACCGTCAACAATCACCAGGGGTTCTGTGCTTGCATTCAGGGTGCTGTTTCCGCGCAACATGATTTGAACACCATCAAGCGGGTTTCCCGAAGGATTGGTTATGGATAATCCGGCGACTTTGCCCTGTATGAGCTGGCCGGCATCTTTTACAGCACCTTCAATGAATTCATCGGATTTGACCGAGACCACAGCAGCTGTCACATCACCTTTACGTTGTGTACCGTATCCGATGACAACGATTTCATCCAGGGCTTCAATACTCTCAATGAGGTTGATGGCAATATCGGTCTGTGTACCAACCACCACTTCTTCTGTATTATACCCGACAAATGAAAAAACCAGTACCGCATCGTCCGAAGTAATGATGATAGAGAATTTACCCTCTATATCCGTCACGGTTCCGATGTTGGTGCCTTTAATCATCACATTAACACCCGGTAATGCCTCCCCGGTCAATCCAGATAATACCTTGCCGGTTACCTTTTTCTGCTGCAGCAGGGCTTTTGGAGATATCAACACCAGGTTATTCTCCATGATCTTATAGGTAAGATCGGAACCTTCCAGGAGCCTGTTCAGCAACTGGTCAATTTTAAGGTTCTCGGCAACGACCGTGACGTTTTTGTCGACATTGGTCAGCAAATCGTTATAAAAGAACCGCAATTCACTTTGTCTTTCAATCTCTTTGAAGATACTCCGCATCGAGGTATTTTCCATGTTTAAGGTAAATAAACCATCTTGCGAATAGAGTGTTGCCTGCAACTGAAAAACTCCGAAAATCATTAAGAACAGCGTTAGTTTCATGATCATTAAGAGTTTAGTTAATGTCCTTTTGTTTGAAAAAAGACTCAGGGTTATTCCTTTTTTCATAAATTTGTAGTGTTTTTAGAGGTTTCACATTGAAATTTGCTAAGGATAAACTGCGGAGTGTTCGCAGCATTCTGCAGTTTTTTTCGTTATCGGTTACGTTCCCATAGGCATAGGTTTTTCATGGTTTTCGTTTGTAGAATTTATTCTCTGATAATACAACCTGTTTCTGATTAATTGTGTAATGTATTGGTGCGGTAAGCTTAATGGCTTCCAAAACCTGCTCCAGGGTTTCATCCTTAAGAATGCCGCTGAATACATAATGTTTCAATGATTCATCGGTAAAGCTGAATTTAACATTGTACCGTCGTTCGAGTTTAACGGCAAGGGACTGAAGTTCCTCTCTTTCAATTATCCAGCGCTGATCCTTCCATGAAGTATAGATCTCCGGTACAATGTTTCGGTTAACCTGGTAAGATTGTTCGGTCGGTTGCCTGCTGATTTTGACCGGGTAGCTGTCCGGATTCTGCTGTCCTGTGACAGCGGTATTTACTGCTGGCCGGACAACACCTTTAATAATGGATACTTTCTGGTTAGCATATAAAACAATCCGTGTAGCTTCAGCCGTGTTTTCCGGATTATCGATCACCTGTACAGTACCACGCGTAACCGTAGTCTCGATTATTTTTTCTTCGGGATAGGCTTTAACGTTGAAAGCAGTGCCCAATACTTTAACGGTTGCGCCTGTTACTTTCACGCTGAAGGGAATTTTAGTCTTTGTTACATCAAAATAACCTTCTCCTTCAAGAAATACATCACGGTTCTTCCGGCTGAAATTTCCTTTATAATTTAATTTACTCCCCGCATTGAGCCATACTGTAGTTCCGTCCGGCAGCGTAACCTTTGACCGTGATCCCAGGGGAACATAATACTCGGTTAGAACCTGCCCTGCCTGATGGCTCTTTCTTTCTTTCAGTATCAATAATCCACCTATCCCAAGCATAAGCAGAACCATCGCAGCAGCAGCAATTTGCCAAAACAGGGGAGATATCCGAACGGAACCCTGATTATCTGAATAGTCTTCTGAGATCCCTATTTTGTTTTTCAGGTTAGGCCAGGCTTCCTTTTCATTGTAAGCATTGCCTTTGCCAGTTTGTGCAGAAGCCTGCCAGATATCCCTGTATTCATCAAAGAGCCTGCGATTTGCGGGGTCTTCATCAAAGGCTGCTTTCAATACATTGATTTCCTGTTCACTGATGGTTGAATTGAAATCCTTGACAGCCAGCTCAACGATATATTCACCTGAATGCTTCAACTTTTTATCTTTTATGGACTAATTATATCCAAAGACCGGAAAGGGACAAAATAATGTGACAAGTGCGGAAAAAAAAGCCTCACCGCTGCCCCTCTCCTTCAGGAGAGGGGCAGCGGTTGAGGCTAATTTCCTTTAAGTCGCGATTTCAGCGCGTTCATTTCGTAAAATATTACCGTATCGTGTTCAATTTTAAATCCTATGGGGGCCGTGAGTTTTATGGCTTCCAACACCTGTTCCAGGGTTTCATCCATAAGAATACCGCTAAAAATGTAATGCTTCAATGATTCATCGGTAAAGATGAACTTAATATTGTATCGTCGCTCGAGTTTAATAGCAAGGGATTGAAGCTCCTCATGTTCAATGATCCATTTTTCGTCTTTCCAGGAAGTATATATGGAGGACATAATATTATTACTGATGGTTATTTTTCCCACCTCCTTCCTTGCCGGTTCTCCCGATTTATGGTCATGGGAGGCTTTGCTGTTGGTTTTGTAATCATTGCCTGTTCTTTCGGTATATTCCTCCGCGAGAGTATAGGTTGCTTTCTGTCGGGTCATTATGAGGACTGGTTGAGCAGTCCATTTACCGGCAATGTTATTCGTTATTTTCACTACTCCTTGTTCAACGGTGGTTTCAATTGTTTTTTCTTCGGGGTAGGCTTTGATATTGAAAACAGTACCGATAGCGGCTACCGTAAGGTTCTTTGTATGCACCATGAAAGGTTGTTTTGCTTTTAACACGGTAAAATGTGCTTCGCCTTCCAGTTTCAGGTCTCGGTTACGGATCCCATACTGACTGCTGTATACGATTTTACTGCCGGCATTAAGCCAAACCGATGAGCCGTCAGGCAAGGTCATATGCGATTTAGATCCGTATGGAACGCTGTATTCGCTATAGGTTAATGGATATCTTAACCGGTTGTATAGCTTAACGGCCAAATATCCGGAAAGCAATATAATAAAGGCTGTCAATGCTGCGGCGGCAATGCCACGTAATATTCCGGGATGAATTAAATAGAATCTGTCCCTTCTGTCTTCCTGATCTGTAATTATATATGAATTACGGAATCGATTCCAGGCCTCATGCTCGTTGTAGTCATGTTTTTCTTCTGCTTTTAAAACGCCCTGCCAGATATCCATGTATTCATCCAATAACCGCCGGTTGCATGGATTCGCGTTAAGCCAGTCCTGTAATGCCTCTTCCTGGTCAAATGATCCGGCCTGCGCAAAGAAGGCTGCGACAAATTCAGGTACATAAGCAGGATCAATGGGGCCATTGTTGTTCATAATCCGTTGCTGTTATTCCCGGTTAACAAGAATATTGAAGTTATTCCCTTCATAATGAATAATATGAATACAGGCAGGTAGCGTTGAAGACTGTCCCTGAGTTTTTGCAATGCTCTTGCCATTTGTGTTCTGACAGTATTAATGGAGATATTGAGCTTAGTGGATATATCTTCATAACTCATTTCCTCAAAGCGACTCATGCAAAATATTTCCCTGCATTTTTCAGGCAGGTCATTAATCGATTTTTCAATGTCACCAACAATTTCCTTTGAGATCAGGTTAGCCAGTGGATATGCATTGGATGAAGGAGCCAACAGTTCTTTATTCCTCAACCTTGATAATGCAAAATCCTCATATTTCTTCATCACTTTCAGGTGCTCGAGGTACTTAATGCAGTGGTTATGGACACTGGAATAGAAATAGGATTTGACGGAATCTTTTATTTCAATCGTTTTCCGTTTTTCCCATATGTTCATAAAAAAGCTGCCGACTATTTCTTCAGCCATCGCCTTTTCCCTGACGTAACTTTCGGCAAAAAAACATAAATTCTTATAGTACGACTTAAAAAGCTTTTCGAATGCAAGGACATCTCCTTTTTTCGTTTGCCGGAATAAATCAATATCTGTTAAGGAGAAAGTCATATAGTAAGTTTATACTTCATAGCACAAATTAACGGATTTTAGGCATTTATTCAAAATAATTAACAGAACATCGATTTTATAAAATTTCGAAGTATTATCTGGGATAAGACAAATGTTATGGGCTAAAGCCCTGTAATAATGATACTTTTACTGACCCCAGGCTTAAGCCTGGGGTTAATGAATTCAATTCGCTTAAGGACTTTAGTCCTGACCTTTTCTCGGACAAGACTGATAAATTGATTACATTAGGGGTTTGAAACGGTATACATGTCATACCATCTTTTATTAACATTTAAAAAACAAAACGATGCATATACGACCTTGCCGATTGATAATTGTACTTGTCATCATGGGGATGCAGACATCCATGCTTTGGGGAAATATCCGGCTCCCCCGCATTATTGGCAGCAACATGGTAATCCAGCGGAATGCTCCTGTCACCATTTGGGGATGGGCCGATGCCCGTGAGAGAGTGACAATTGACTTTAAAGGTAACACCCTGTCCTCCCGGGCCGATGATGAGGGAAAATGGAAAATCATCTTTCCTTCCATGGAGGCAGGAGGCCCTTATTCCATGATAATAAAGGGAAAAAATACAATTGAGCTGGAAAACATAATGGTGGGAGAGGTATGGATATGTTCCGGACAATCGAATATGGAATTCAATGTTATTCGGTCGGTTAATGGAAAGAAAGAAGTTGAAAGTGCGGATTATCCGGAAATCAGGTTCTTTGATGTTCCCAATACCATTGCCTTCCGGCCGGCTGAAGATCTTTCCGGAGGGGAATGGATGGTATGTTCCCGGGCTACGGTCGCAGATTTTTCTGCTGTGGGTTATTTCTTCGGCCGCAATCTTTATGAGAATCTTAATGTGCCTATCGGTCTCATCGGTACAAACTGGGGGGGTACACTCATTGAAAGCTGGACAAGCGATGATGCTTTGTACAACGTACCCGAAAGAAAAAACCGCGTGGATGAATTGCAAAACGTTGATATTCTTAAACTGGAAAAGGAACAAAAGCTGAAACTGGATAATATTAAGAAACAGATCACGGGTACTACCGATGGAATAGTTAATGGCAAAGCCATTTGGGCCGGGGCAGACTTTGATGATACCGGCTGGCCGGCAATTGAAGTACCCGGTTTGTGGGAAAGAACTTTGCTGCCCGGACTGGATGGTGTTGTATGGTTTCGTTGCGAAGTGGAAATTCCGGAAGAAATGGTGAATAAGGAAACAGTCCTTTCACTCGGAATGATCGATGACAGTGATATGACGTGGATTAACGGCATCCTGGTCGGTCAAACCCTCAACCGGTACAACCAGGACAGATACTACACTGTCCCTGCAGGTACATTGAGGCCGGGAAAAAATGTCATAACCGTTCGGGTGGATGATACAGGAGGTGGAGGAGGCATGTGGAGTGAAGACAGCATGTTGTACCTGAAAGGAGCAGGGCAATCTGTTGCCCTGGCCGGTGACTGGAAATATAAGATCAATCCGCTCCAATACAGCTATGATGACACACCCTGCAGTCCAAATGACTATCCCTCCATATTATACAATGGTATGATATATCCCTTATTGAATTATGCCGTTAAAGGAGCTATCTGGTACCAGGGAGAATCGAATGAGGATGAACCGTATTTGTATCGTACACTGCTTCCTCTTATGATAAAAAACTGGCGGGAGAAATGGAATAATCCTGATCTGGTTTTTCTGATTGTGCAACTGGCCAATTTCAGGCAGCCGGTGTCCATACCGGGGAACAGTAACTGGGCCGAACTGCGTGAGGTACAGCAGATGGCCCTGTCTTTGCCTTATACAGGTATGGCTGTAGCAATTGATATTGGTGACGCGGATGATATTCATCCCATCAATAAACAGGATGTCGGATACCGTTTATCACTGGCGGCAAGGAAGATAGCATATGGTGAACCTATTGTTTATTCGGGTCCTGTATTCAAGTCTTATAAAATTGTTGGCAACACCATGGTATTGGAATTTGATCATATCGGCAGCGGTCTAATGGCCCATGATAAATATGGTTATTTAAAAGGATTTTCTATAGCCGGTGCCGATCGGCAGTTTATATGGGCCAAAGCACGTATTGAAGACAACAAGGTAGTCGTGTATGCTGATGATATGACCGAACCAATAGCTGTACGATATGCCTGGTCCGATAATCCTGATGATGCTAACCTGTATAATAAACAGGGACTGCCGGCTTCTCCTTTTCGGACGGACAACTGGAGAAGACCTGCGGAGAAACCCTGATTGCTGAATTAATTTTAAAACATGATTTATTTTACCAAACCAGGAAAATATTTTTTGTATATTTGCAACCCTGGTATTGTTTAACAAATTGAATATGAATAGAGTAGTTGTAACACTTATAGGGATTCTATGGAGTTTTGGATTCCTGTGTGCACAGCATAGCAGCACAGATTCTGTACCTGCCAAAAAGTATTTTTTTCATAATATGGTTAATAAGGATGACTTAATATCCATCGATAGATCTATGCTTGCTGAGCATCCGTTTGGTGATATCATTGCCCGGAAAATGTACCTGTTGCAGGATTATTATACATATACCGAACCGCCCACGCCGACATCTCCGGGTGAGAAGACCGTTGTGCTGAAACCCGTAATATATAATACTGTTTTAAAGTTGAACCGTCTGTTAAAAAAACAGGTGAAGAAAGGAATTGTTGACAAAGAAAGGGCTACGAACGATCTGGATTATTGTCTGGATGTTGCACTTTCCGTTTTAGGAGATGTAACGACTGATTTTGAAGCTGAACTCAGAAAAGCAAAAAGCCCGGATCAGATTATTCAGGTCTTTAACAAAGTTGAATTGTGGTGAACATCCGTTCAGCGTAATCTTGTTTATTAATGTGTCTTTTTGTTTTCCAGCTCACGCACCTTTTCGAGAGCCCTTAAGTAATAGGCTTTGTATTTTATATAATGATTCCCTTTTTCAAATTCCCAAAATACATTTCCGGCTCTGTATATTTTTCCGATGCAGGCCTCGAAAATAAGGTTGTAATTAATGCCCGTAACACGCTCGGCGTCAACTATTGAATTGAATCGAACGCTTTTATCAGCAAAATGACCGATAACCGGTACATGATATTTTCGCTGTAATCTCTTCTGAATTACCTTTTCATTCATAAAACAAGTTGTTTATTGAATTATTACGCTATTGTTTTTATTTTGTTTCGGAAATAAATAATTAACAATAAAAGTAATAAAAAAAGATTAAATATTGGATCATAATTACCAACACTCTGTTTGGACAGAACCGGGACGTGATGCATAAAAAAATGGTAGTGAATCATCATAACGGATACAGGAATTAATTATTGTCGATTATACGGAAATGCTAAAAACGCAAAAACATATTTGACCACGTTTTTTTCTTTTTGCATAACATGATTCTCTATCTTTGCATAAATACATTTCATCATAATGCCTCTTGAAATAGGAGTACAGAACCTTGACAAATTCATACTGGTTGGTGACCGGGTTCTGATAAAACCAAAAACACCACATGATAAAACCAATACGGGTCTTTATCTGCCTCCCGGTGTACAGGAAAAAGAATCCATTCAGAATGGATATGTATTAAAAGTCGGTCCGGGATATCCAATACCGGCCATAAATGAGATTGATGAACCCTGGAAAGATAAAAGCGATGAGGTTAAATATGTACCACTGCAACCCAAAGAGGGAGATCTGGCAATCTATCTCCAGAAAAGCGGATGGGAAATTGAATTCAATAATGAGAAATACGTGATTATTCCCCATAATGCCATTTTAATGCTGATCCGCGATGAGGAGTTGTTTAAGTGAAACTCATTGCAGCAGTTAACTCAGTCTAAACATTTCGAAAAATCATTTATTGATTTTGGGTTATCACAAAAAGCCAATTAACGGATGTCAATTCGTTACAAAGCTCTCTTTTTTCCGTTCATAAATGAATTATTTCCTTTCGTCAATTTTTTTCAACATTATACTTATATAGGTCGTAAAGATGTGTAAAGGAACTACTATCAAACTCATTACTTTGGTCTATGCGTAAATTAAAAATTCTTCACGATTCGTCATCTTTACTTAAGACCCAAAATGATGATCCGATCTTCAGGACAGTATTTGATGATTCTCCCGATGCCATATTCCTGCTGAATCATTCCGATTTTACGATCATCGATTGCAATAAAAAGGCGCTGGATTTATTTCAGGCCCAGCATAAAAATGATCTTGTAAGTTTCGAAGTATTCAATCTGTATGACGCTGAACCGGTTGAATTCAGCAAAACCCAGTTTATTGAGACGGTAAACAGCGGAAAGGAATACAGCCATGAACTTGCATTTAAAACCATCAGGGGCAATGTTTTCTGGGGGAGATATACCGTTAAGTCTATTGAAACTACTTACGGGAAAGTAATTGTTTTCCGTACACGACGTGTTGTCGATTATTTGAAAACCGCAGAGATGCTGTCTGCGCTTGTGAAACATACTTCAAAAGTGAGCGGATTGGATTATTTTAAAATAATAACTGATTTATTATCCAAGACTTTTGACGCACGGTTTTGTATGGTTGCTCGTCTTTGTGAGCCCGGATCAAACAAGGCAACCACAATTCATTGCTGGGCAAATGGCGCTGAACGCGATAATTTTTCTTTTTCCCTTGAAGGAAGCTCTTCCCAGAATGTACTGAAAGGATATACTACCTTTTATCCGAGAAACCTGAAAGACATGTTCCCGGGTGATGAACTGGTTACTACCCTGGGTGCTGAAAGTTACATGGGTGCTCCGGTCTTCAATGCAGAGGGAAGGGTCACAGGTATGATTATCCTTATGGATGACAGGCCCATGGAAGAAATTCCCAATTCGCGTTATGTATTATCACTTCTTGCTTCACGTGCTGGTACAGAAATAGAACGGATCGATTCAGCCGACCAAATGCAATGGAAGATTGAGGAACTTACCAAAATAATCAAACAAAAAGATCGTTTCCTTCAGCTTATTACACACGACCTGAAAAATCCCTTCAGTACCATAATGGGATTTTCGGATATTCTGCGGGAAAAAAGTCGTGAATTTGACCATGCAAAAGTGCTTCAACTGGTTGATTCCATTGATGCCTCAGTTAGAAATTCTTACGGGCTGCTCGAGAATCTCTCTGATTGGTCGAAAATGCAACAAGATACTCTCCGTCCGGTCAAAGAGAGATTTGACCTCTATGAGATCGTAAAAGATACACACGATCTTTATTATCATGTTGCGGTCAACAAAGATATTCAGCTTATCAGCTATATATACCCAAATACTTATGTATATGCCGATAAGTATATGATGCACTCGGTTTTGCGCAACCTGGTCTCCAATGCGCTGAAATATACCGGCACCGGAGGACAGGTTATCATTGATGCCATGGTGCTGGATGATCGAATTGATATTACCATACAGGACACAGGCATTGGCATTCCACAACTGGATATTGAAATACTCCTTAAGCAGGAAGTTAATACTTCGAGGGCTGGTACTGTTAGTGAACCAGGCACTGGTCTGGGTCTTGCATTAAGCAATGAAATGATCCAGAAGAATCAGGGTTCAATAACGATTGAGAGCAGGGAAGGAGAGGGCACAACGGTTACAGTTACACTCCCCGGTTGTTCACAGACGGAATAATCCGAATATTCACTGTCCTCCAAAACAATTCAGAATTCCTGAAAATTTCAAATCATTTTTTCTATATTTGCAATCCAAAATTCTGGCCCCGTAGCTTAATTGAATAGAGCATCTGACTACGGATCAGAAGGTTACAGGTTTGAGTCCTGTCGGGGTCGCAGATTTTTCTTTTAGCCTTATAGCTTTCCTTTGCAAGACCTTTTTCATGTTTTATTCCAACCTACACCATCGTAACATTTATTCCTTAATAAACCCGCTGGTTGAAGGTTGCACCTTCAACCTTTCTTACAGTTGTTTATCCAAATTATTCAATCAGCCACAGGCAGGTTGCACCTGCCTCTTTTGCTAAAGTAAAAAAAATCATTTATTTATTTCAATTTTAACTGAAGAGGGAACTGAATGGGTATTCACTGTAAAAATCAACTGTAAACAGGATCGTTTGGGCAACGGGGTGCGATACGGAATCGCCTAAAAGTAAGTCACTTACAACAAAATTTATAAAAATCATCGGCAGTTTCACCGATTGTCCTTAAATTATTTCTAATAATGAATTCGGGAATTGGATCAATATGTGATTGAATTATAACGGGTCTACCTAAGTCTTTGCGAGACCATACTTCATGGCCTCCTTTCGTCCTTATACATTTTAATCCCTTATATTTTAGATAATCGCTGAAAAGCCTTAGTGGTATATTTTTAAGGCTTTTACTCATTATGCAACCGGAATTTCAAACTCTTCATCCATTTTCTTAAATGAATGATCATTGAAAATGCGATTGAAGTTTTCATTATTCTCGAGTAATTGCTTCATTGAAGGAGGATTGGCGGATTTATGTTTACCGCGAAGCTTCCAGCCAAGTTTTTTTAACTCACTTGATAATGTGTTTTTATGAATAGTATATTCAAAAAATTGATCTAACGATGTTTCAAATGAATCCTTTGCTTCATGCTCGGTTTTTCCATAGCCACTAACATCTATAGCCGGGCAATAAACAATTTGAGTATTATCCTCTGAAAATATAATTATTGGCAACCGCACTTTAAGCATATCTCTTCCTGACCTCCACGAACCTGCAAATACAACTTTTTTTTCCATAGCGATATTTTTAGTGGGAATGCAAATATACACTTTATATGTAACGAATATAGCAAAAAATTGTTATAGGTATTATAATCAATATAAATCCCCCCCCCCGCTGGTTGGAGGTTACACCTTCAACCTTTCTTACCGTCTATTATCCGAATTGTTCAATCAGCGATTTGTTTTTCGCTTAATCGTTAAAATTCACATTTTTATATGCAGCCATGTCCATGGCCTTCTTGTGGTAACTTTTGCTTAATTTCAATTCTCCGCGGGCTTTCATTATCCGGCTTAGTCCGAAATAACAGTAGGCAACATATTCATTGGCAAAATCACCGATCGATGCTGCATTTTTAATACCTGTTTTGTAAAAAATTTCTGCCTGCTTAGGGTCCTTGTATTTTTTTTCAGAGAGGATTCCCTGAAAAATACTTTTTTGTACCTGAAAATATAATGTTTCTGGATTTCTGTTCTGTTCAAGTATATTCTCCGCTTTATCGTATTGTTTGATCAGGAGTAAATTTTTCACGTAAACAGAAAGAAACTGGTTGTTCCTCGGATACTGCTCAAAAAGTGCTTTGCTATAATGGTAAGCAGTCTGGTAATTATTTTCAAAGCTTATGAAAATGCCTGTAAGAAAAGAATAAGCTTCGGATTTTAAGAATATCGCATAATTGGCAGCAATCTTCAGTTCTTTCAGTCCT
Organism: Bacteroidales bacterium; assembly: GCA_016928305.1. Classification (GTDB taxonomy): domain Bacteria; phylum Bacteroidota; class Bacteroidia; order Bacteroidales; family UBA10428; genus UBA5072. Next base: position 42,823 of record JAFGKY010000165.1, on the reverse strand, counting down.
TTAGCCTTATCCCCTCTTGGAAACAAAACGGAAAGCGGCTTGTATACAGGGTGGGCTTCCGGGTAGGCCTCCCTATAGTAATTATAGAGACCAGTGATAAAATAAAAATCTGCATAAGTATGGGTTAAATCAAAAGACCGTCTGACCAGCTGGTAGGTCTTGGGAGCTATGGATACGACCTCCATGCTGAGATCATTGTCGGCATAATACAGCAACAGGAGTCCCCTGGCCGCAATATCGGCCATGATATATTCAGGTTCTTCGGATGTCAACCGCTTTTTTTCACAACGTTCAATGCATATGAACATATCTTTTTCAAACGATGGCAGGGCTGGCGATGAAGGAATCAGTGGAAAATACCTCCAGTAGGTTATCAATCCCCTGAACAGATATGGAATGGGATGATCAGGATAGGTGAATTTTAATTGCTCATATACGTTGTATGCTTCATCAAACTGAAAATTGTAAATATAATCAACACCCCTTTTTACCAGGTTAAACGTACTTGTGTCCTTGAGCATCTGTGCGCTGACAGACGCATACAGGAATACGTAAATACAAATGCTAACCAGAGCTTTTTTGAATGGGTATTTCACCTCGGAAAGATTGTATGATCCGATTATATGTTCTTTATATGCTGTTATACTCACTTCTGCAAGTTAAGGTTTTGACCTGAGAGTTAAAAAATATTTTTTTGTAAATTCAAAAAAAAGAAAGGCCAGTCGGGAGTATCCGTGTGGCCTCCGGTATGAACACGGCAGGCAATATCTCCTTCCATGTAAGCAATGTTCGGTTACTCTTATTTTTGTGGCATCAACACTCATATTGGTTTCTAAATAATCGATCAGCCTGTTTACACCCCAGCTCCATGCAGCCAGCGTGCCCCAATCGGATGGTCATGCATAAACAGGTCTATGGTTATCTGCCTGTTTTGACGGAAGATCAGGAAAAGTTATACCGAGTTGCCACATCATCTGATCCCGGTCTATAACACTGGTTGCGTCTTCGGGTGGAAAAGCCGGAAATTGTGCCTGAATGAGGGGATTAAGGAACAAGAAAACAACAAGAATGGTTGTTATTTCCCTGATAAAATAAAATCGCTGGTGTTTCATTGATTCGTATAAATAGTGTGTACTAATTAAAATTAAGTGTCGAAAAAGTTAAATCATTGCCACAAAGGCACTAAAGCACAAAGATACACTAAGTATTTCTTTGTGATACCGTCGTGACTTCGTGTCCATGCATGACGGCTTTGCTCCGCTGAAGCTACGCGAAAGCGAAGCAGGCAGGTTTGTGGCAAAAACCCAACTCTTAATTCGTATTACTATGTATTGTTCGCGAAATTGGAAGTAGTGAGTACCGCTGCCTGTTCTCAGCTTTTCCTTTGCACAAAGGCCCCGGCATTAACAAAACCGCAACAAAAACGACCTGCTTTTCCTGTCCATTCCTTTCGTTTCTGACCCGGATTCCTCAAACAGTTAAAAATCACCCTGTCCATTTCAACGAAGAAAACTTCCTGCCAATCCATTGTATGTTCATGATTTGTACCATTATCAAGCAGAGTACCCATGGTAAAAAGGTGTTGGAAAAATGCTGAGGAAGCCTGTTCCATAATAGAATCATTACGAATAAAACAGTTATGTACAATATTTTAAGGATGTCATTTACCCGGTTGTTGCGGATAAAAAGAATAAAGAGCGAAGGAAACATCCAACCGATGTTCATGTTGGATGAGAATGCGGAATTTTCTGTGATAATACTAACGATTAATAGAAATAATCCAGTGAATCCGACCACAGTACATAAGATATGCAGGACGATTTTCCGGCTTTTATTCCAGGTGGTTAACAGTAACATCATGGCCGTTAAAATCCATGGCCACACGTATGAAAAATCCGATTCATAGGTATGTGATACTGAAACGTCGATGAGAATTTTTTCATCGTTAACCCTTTCTGTATTTTGCAGCATTCTCATGATGTAGTCAGGCAGAAACATAAAATCAATACTTCTTGCGGTTATGTCTGCCTCTTTCCCGAGAACAAGATTTATTCCCAGATCAATCCAGTATTTTTCAGCTATATAGGGCTTTAACAACTGCCTGAACGTCATGCAACAATACTGGTTGGTGTCATATTCCACAGGTTTGTCCAGGTTGTTAAATATAACATCCCTGACACGGGTGGCGCAATTGTCATAATAAAAGTTATACCTGTAATACCTTTCTGCTGAATGGTAGCATTTCTCCAGGTTGTTATAAATTTTTATTTTTTCATTGGTATTCAGTTCAATTGTTTGCTCGAAAGTCATTCGTTGTTCCAGGGTTGATGTTTTTATAAATGTATTATAGTCTTCAATGGAGAGGAAATAGTTGAGATTACCTTTAAGGAAGTCTATATAAAAGAAAGGAGAATGGAAATCAAATGTGCCATAATTGTATATCCTGTCAATGGATAACTTTTCATCTGTTATCCGGATGGCAGTATGTCCGAAAATGGTATAGAGCTCTTTACCGGGTTTAATCGTCAGTATTGAGATCGTGGCATGCTCAGACAGACAAAATCCCTGCAGGGATAATAGCATCATCAGTATCATAAAAAGAGATTGGATCCTCATTGCAACGGGTTTCTGTAATTAATCTACAGCAGCATTTGTAAAAATAGGATTATTTATATGGCCATTAAAAGTAAATAAAAAATGCATTAAACTATTTCCTTGTTTTTTTATATTTTCAACCCCGGTTAAGAACGTAAATAAATTCGTTTGTGTTATCATGCCAAAAAGGTATTCTCTCAATAAGGAGAAAATTAAAATTATTCTGTTGGAAGGCATTCATAAGAGTGCAACTGATTTTTTCTTGGCTAATGGTTATACCAACATCGAATCCATACCCAATGCGCTGAACGATGGTGCACTGAAAGCCAAAATCAAAGGTGCCAATATTGTAGGGATCCGTTCACGGACAAAGGTTACAAAAGATATTTTACATGCTGCTGAAAAGCTTTTTGCTATTGGTTGTTACAGCATTGGTACGAACCAGGTTGACGGTCATGCAGCTAAAATGCTGGGGATCCCGGTTTTCAATGCCCCTTTTTCCAATACCCGTTCGGTAGCAGAGCTGATCATTGCCGAATGCATCCTGCTTTTGCGAAATATTCCCCTGAAGAATGCTGCTGCTCACCAGGGAAAATGGTTGAAGTCAGCCAGCAATTGCTTTGAAGTTCGCGATAAGAACCTCGGTATCATTGGCTATGGTCATATCGGATCACAGGTTTCTATACTTGCAGAAGCTCTTGGCATGAATGTATACTATTACGATATTGTCAAGAAATTGAATCTGGGAAAGGCTGTTGCCTGTTCTTCCCTTGATGATGTGCTTTCCGTATCGCATATTGTAACCCTGCATGTGCCTGAAACTCTGTTAACCCGCAATATGATAGGTGAACGTGAACTTTCCATGATGCGGAAAGGGGCATGCCTGCTGAACGCATCCAGGGGAACTGTCGTAAACATACCGGCACTGGTCCGGGCAATCCGATCAGGTCATGTGCTGGGAGCTGCACTGGATGTATTTCCGGATGAGCCGGCTTCGAACAGTGATCCCTTTGTTTCTGAACTGCAACAGTTTGATAACGTTATCCTGTCACCGCATGTGGGGGGCAGTACCATCGAGGCGCAGGAGAATATCGGCACCGAAGTGTCAGAGAAACTTGTTAAATATAGCGATACCGGAGCAACCATCGGAGCGACCAATTTTGTTCAAATTTCCCTTCAACCCAACTACAATGCGCAGCGATTTTTACATATTCATAAAAATGAACCCGGCGTACTGAAGGAAGTTAACTATGTATTCACATCAAAAGGTATTAATATTGCGGCCGAATACCTGCAAACCGATCCGGATATCGGATATGTAATAACGGATACGGATAGTCAATTGTCCAGCAGTATTCTTCAGGAGCTGAAGGCCATAAAGGGAACAATACGGGTGAGGATGCTTTATTAGTGACTTCTTCTTCATTTCTTCGTTTCCATCCTCATCATTTTATCTTCAATGTAATATACCATTTCCTGGAATGCTTTTGAACGTTTCAGTTCACGGTTCTTTTTAAGACCAAAATGTGTTGGGATTTGCTCTGTAATATTAGCAGGGGCATTCGACATGATGTAAATATCATCGCCAAGGTATACCGCTTCTGCAATATCATGCGTAACGAGTATTATGGTAGGATGCACTTCATTCCATAAATCCAGCAGGAAATCCTGCATGCTCAGGCGTGTTTTAACGTCCAGGGCGCCAAAAGGTTCATCCATCAGAATGATTTCATCATTTACCAGTAAACTGCGGGCAATGGCTACCCGTTGCAGTTGGCCTCCCGAAAGGGTAGGGTATTGGGCAAATTTCTTTTCGTGTCCCTGCAATCCGACAATTTTGATCATTTCCATGGCTTTCTCTGTCCGTTCTTTTTTATCAACACCCCTGTACTTCAAACCCAATGCAACATTTTCGAGTACAGTCATCCACGGGAATGAAGAATATTGCTGAAAGACCATGCCTATACGATCAGCTTCTGTTTGGGGCATGCCTTTAATGAAAACCTTACCCGACGAAGGTTTCTGTAATCCTGTAATATACCTTAATACGGTTGACTTACCGCAACCGGAAGGTCCAAGCAACAATATGAATTGTCCCTGGTTGGGCTTGTCTTCGATCAACAGGTTAAAATCTTTAATGATATAGGTTTTGCCGTTATTATAGGTCTGGTTAATGTCCCTGAGTTCAATAATATCAGGAAGAGTGGAATTTTCAAAATCAACCATGTACTTCTTTATTTGCTTTTGTGAGGGAACAACTTTCGGTCGATGAAAACAAACAACCTGTCCTGCAATATTCCGATTATTATGATAATGATTAGTAATGCAAATACTTTATCGAGGCGGCTCTGACGCTGTGCTATATGAATCATTGCCCCAACGCCTTTTTCCTTGTTCACCATTTCAGCAACTATTATATAGGTCCATGAGATAGCTGTCAATACCCGGATATCATCAATCAGTCTGGAAGTTACATGGGGCCAGTAAACGCTCCAGATGGTCTGCCAGCTGGTTGCTCCAAGTGTGTAAGCTGTCTGCAGGTATGTTTCTTCGACCTCATCGATCCGTTGAACCACAACAGGCAAAAGAAATACTGTGATACCAAAGGCCAGAAACTGGACTTTCATATTTGTATATATGCCAAACCACGCAATGAATATACCGGTAACAGCGGCCAGAGGCACAAATCGTATGGCATCGATATATTTAGCCAAAAGACTGCGGAATATGGGAAATAAACCAATAATAAATCCCAGCATTAAAGAAATGATGATGGCTTCCAGATATCCTAATATGTTTAGTTTGATGGAATAAAATGCATTTCTGACCAGGAAATCCTGAAAATGCAGTTCACTGAAACAGGTAATGACGCTGAGCGGGGAGGGAAGAATTGCCTTTGGTACCCAGCCCACACTCGTTATTAACTGCCAGATGCCAACGATGATAATAAAGCCGGAAATACCTATGATAATCGACAACCGAAAAGGCAACTTACCTCGCAGTTTAAACAATTCACTCATACAATCCGTACTATTATAAAATTTCTCCGTTTCGTGTTTCGGGTTCTTGTTATCAATTTAAGGTGCGATGTACGATTTATGATTTATGAAGTGGCAATCCTGCACACCGCAATTAAATACCAACCGTAAACCTGCCTGACGGCAGGCAGGCCGCGAACCACTTACTTTTTACCGTTCATCGTTTGCTAAAACTCTCATCGGTCTTCCTTGTCTCTTTTACCTGCCGAAGCCTCAGCGAAGGCGGGTGTCCCCCGTCTCTTATTATCACTCTGGCAATAATTCAAAATCCGTTCTGCGGTTCTTAGCCCTTCCTTCTTCAGTACTGTTGTCAGCTATGGGTTTATCCGGTCCGTTTCCTACAATTACAAAGCGATCATAGTCAAATCCATGTTGCCGGGTCAGGTAGTCGGCCACGGCTTTTGCACGTTTATAGGAAAGGGTTTTGTTAAGTGCAGCGCTTCCTGTATTGTCGGTATTTCCTTCAATGCGGATGCGGGCATTGCCAAACATTTTTGCAATATCCAAAAATTCATTGTCAATGATGTATTTGGCGTTTTCGTCAAGCTGATAAGAGCCGGTTGGGAAAGAAATCCTCACGGCTTTTGTTGAAATAGCCTGGGCAGACTGCGCAGTGGCGGAAGCCTGTTCAAACCTGGCAGCCCCTTCTGCTTCGTTAACCGAACCGGGCAAATTAATGGATGAAACCAGCGATGCATTGGCAGCAAGCCTCCAGCTTGGAATATTAGTGGTTTCATATCCTATTTTTGCATACTTGACAGACATTTTATTATAAAGGTCTTCACCGGTAACCCCGGAATAATTCCCTTTCAAATTAAAAAAATTAATATTATCACCGTATGTGCATAACCGTACATTATTGATAGCCTGCAGGCAAAAGTCTTCCGGTTGCTGCAACCCTTCGGCCAGTATTTTGGCTGCTTTCTGTTTGGCTGTTTCGGAAGCATTTATTTCAGCGGCTCCTTTCATCCAGCCTTCCAGCAGTTGGAGAAGCTTTTCGCGGTTCTTTTCCACATAATCTTTCTTGGCAATAAAAACATCTGCAATGATATAAGACGCCTGTTTGGTACTTTGAAGTACTTTGGAACCCGTTACTTTTGCAACGCAGTCTGCATCATCGGGACTCCATACGACGGCAGCATCAACCTGTTGTTTTTTGAAAAGGTCAGCAGCATCGATGGCATTGGCAACCTTTACAGCTTCTATATCATTATAGCCAAGGTTACCGGCTTCCAGCAGCCACAACAGAAAAGTATGACTGGGCGTCATTTCGGCAAAAGCCACTTTTTTGCCTTTAAGGTCTGCAACGTTATTTATGCCCCTGCGAACGACAACGGCATCACCACCGCGAGACCAGTCAGCCTGAAAAATAATCTGCGGATTAAATTCTTTCAGACCGGCAATTTCGGTCGTGAATGCATCTACCGTAGCCCATAAAAGATTTACTTCATCCGTTTTCCATGCACTCCGCGAGTCATTAAAATCATCCAATACCTTAAAATCGACCATGAATCCATAGTCCTTATAAAATCGTGATTCCTTGTTGGGCTTGAAGCCTTCGTTGAAATATTGCCCTCCGGCATAACCACCCCAGGTCACAACGCCTATTTTAATGACATCATCGGATTTTTTCAGCCCGGTTGTTACTGATTTTTCTCCTCCGGGAGCAATAATATTAAGCAAGTTTGTTTTATATACGATAAATACCAGACCTGCAATAATAATAAGTACGATCAGAAGCTTTGCAAATGGCGTCAGTCTTGTTTTCATTTTTATTTGGTTTTATTAGGATTAAAATAAGTCTTTGTATTTTTTCAGATCAGTGTCTTCTTCTCTAACAGGCTCGGCTTTCTGGGAATCCTTGATCTGTTCATCCAGTTTTGATGACGAATGACCCGGAAGTCCCCTTGACGGATCTAACAGAGCTATTCCCTGTTTTTCCATTTTCTCCAACAGTTCAATGCCCCGTTGTTCGTATACACCATTTTGCAAATCAATGCTGTTTATGAAATCAGCCGATATCTCTATGAACCGGTCCATTTCCCCGACCTTGTAACTCACGTCATCAACGATTGCTTCCATGGCCTGGTCGAACATCATTTTCTTATCCGGATCACCTTTCAGAATATTCATGGCGTGTTTCAAGGCTGAATAACCCGACCTAATGGCTTCACGTTCCTGTGTCTTCATTCGAATTTCATTTTCAACATCCTTAACCAGGTATCCGGAATTCTTGTGGATTTTAGAAAGCACCTTGTACAGTATTTCCATTTTATTATATAAGTCGAGGTACCGTTTATTGGTTTCTTCTAACCTTCCGTACTGCCGCGTGTTAACCGCAACCAACTCCATGTTGCCCTTTTTCTTTGCCTGTTCGGCAATTTCCAGGTTTTCCTTCATCTCACCGGCATTGGTTTCCATGAGGGTCTTTAATTTTGTCATCTGTCCTTTCAGTTTACCGATATGGCCATTCATTTCTTCGACATTTTTATGCAGGTATTCAATGTACGTGTTCAAAATGGAGATCGGATTTATCTGAACAAAAAGACCTGTAATCCATCGCATCACAGACTTATACATATACCATATAAGTGTCCTGAACTTCTTATCGAGTAATACATAAATGATACCTCCAAGCACCGCAAACAATATGGCTGCATGAATGGCATTGGAAAGCAATCCGATGATAAAAGGTAATATCTTGTATAACAGGGCTCCTCCGCCAACGATTATGGCTGCAAGAAACAGCAAACTGGTAACTCCTTCGGGCCGCTGCCAGAAAGTTTTCTTGGTAAGTTTTGAGGGCAAATATTCTCCGTTCATAGATGTGGATTTTATAAAGAATTGATTTTTCTAATATTATCCTGAATTTGTTTCAATACAAAACTGAATGTTGTATTGAATCTGTTTTCTGCTTCTTTGATCTTTGAGTCAGCCTGTGTTATCTCGGCTTTAACATTAAGAATTCTGTTTTTTGTAGCCTCGATATCGGAAGACAGTTGTGCAATTTTTTCGTAGTTCTTTTTATTTTCAGCTTCCAGTGAGGCAATTTCCTGGTTTCTCGACTTAACTTTTTTATCGATTTCCTCCTTCAGAATAGTAGTAAATTTGTCTTTCTCATTGTTCAACACTTTGATATAATAATTACCACTTTCAACAATCTTTTCCTTTGAGAGTCCTTTGGTCGAAAGGGTTGCCAGGGCTGTCTGGATCTTTGTTTTTTCATCGAGTGTAATACCTGACATTGCTTTTAGGGCGTCCATGAATTCGATATAGTCTTCACCGGGCAGATTATTATCCTGTATGGCTTTCATCAATGAATTCAGTATTTTTTCATCAATGACTATCGTATGTTTGTCATCCGAAACAACAGGTTTCACTTTTACTTCATCCGTAGAGGTAGCTTGTCCGGAGGAGGATTCATCCTCGATTTGTTGAACAAACAGTCCTTTTATTTTTTTCAGATCAAATGCCATAAGACAGGATATTAAAAATTGAGTAATAAAAATAGTGGATTTTTTATAACCGTGAACAATATTTTGGGGATAATAATAAAAAATGTAGAGATGTAAGATTTTACGTCTCTACATATTAATTTTCGAGTTCCCGTTTCAGGAATGCCATTTTAATAGCTGTAATTGCAGCTTCGTCTCCCTTGTTTCCATGTTTGCCTCCAGCCCTGTCCAATGCTTGCTGCCTGTTCAACGTGGTTAAAACGCCGAAAATAAAAGGAAGATCGTAATTCAAATTAAGCTGTGTTATACCCTGTGTTACACTTTGACAAATGTAATGAAAATGAGGTGTTTCCCCCTGAATTACACATCCCAGACAGATTATGGCATCCAGCTCCCTGTTTTTTGCCAGTAACCGGGCTCCCTGGGTAAGCTCAAAACTGCCAGGTACATAGGATACTGTAATGTTTTCCGGTTTTGTGCCGTGTTTTAATAACGTGCTGCGGACACCTTCAAGTAATGCACCGGTGACTTCATGGTTCCATTCGGAAACAACGATACCGAACTTACAGGATGAAGCATCGGGAATGGAATCAGGATTATATTCCGAGAGGTTTTTAAAAGCCGTAGCCATGTCCCTGGTATCTTACAAGAACAAAATTATGCCCTTAAATCTTCATTTTAACGGTAGCAATATATCGTTCAATGTCCCTTCCTTCATCGGATTGAGGATAATCTTTCAGTATGATCTCATAGCATTCCAATGCTTTCTTATATTCTTTCAGCTCTTCGTATACCAGTCCGGCCTTTTTTGAATAAACAGGAGTGGTAACTTCATTTTTCTTCCGCTGAGCTGCCTTAATGTAAAAGGAAACAGCTGTCTCAAGTTCATCCAGTTCGACATAACTGTCACCGATGGCTCCCAGTGCCATAGTGGTATATAGGATATCGTTAGAATCAAATTTCTTGAGATTTTCAATGGCATCTTCATATAACCCCATTTTGAAAAAGCAAATCCCGGCATATAATTGTGCAAGGTTCCCGCTTTTTGTTATACCAAACTCATCGATGATATCAAGAAAACCATAATTGGCACCGTCCCCTTCAAGGGCAAGCCGGAATGAATCCTGTTCGAAATAATTCTGAGCATAGAACATGGCAGCAGCAGCCTCTTCATTATTGGGTTCAAGGTAAAATTTCTTATATCCGAGATAACCACCGATTACAATGACGATGGCGAGAACAATAATGGAAAGACTTCGTTGATTTTCTTCAATATATTGTTCGGTTTTGCTCAATGCATTTTCAACTGACTGAAATCCTGCTTCTGTTGATTCTTTTTTCTTACTCATACTTTAATTTTTATTACAGAACGCAAATGTAATTTTTTTATCTTTTTTGATAAAATAATTTCTGAAAAATGAAAAGAATTCTTTCTTATTCATACTCTCAGGACTATCTTTTCTTTATGCTAAGTTTGGGTGTTAACCACTGCTGTCCTTTGTAGCACATATATACCGATCCGGCTCCGATAATGGCTCCGGCCAGTACATCACTCGGGTAGTGTACTCCCGGTTCTGGTTAATATCCCGTAACAGATTAATATCGGGATTTTGAGAGGTAGCTGTAATTCCCTGAATAACCATTATAAGTAAGATCAGGTATTTTTTCATAGGTTAATGGAAAAACAAATATCACAATTAAAAACTATTCTGTTGGCATATTCTTAGTTTTATTTATTATACTTTGACAGATTTATATAATTATGATTTTTCAATTTGTCAAATGTAGAAATAAGATTAAACATTTTTTTTGAACTTGAATAGGATTCCGTACTTTTGAAGTATCGATTCGCAAAAAAAGGTTTCCTCAGCATGCATTTAAAAACACTTTCCCTGGTTAATTTTAAAAATTACCAGCAAACTGAATTTGAGTTTTCACCCCGGATCAATTGTTTTGTGGGTAACAATGGTGTTGGAAAGACGAATGTCCTCGATGCAATCCACTACCTGTGCATGTGCAAAAGCTATTTCAATGCCATTGACACACAGAATATACGCACCGGTGCCGATTTTTCTGTAATACAAGGCTTATTTCAGTTACAGGATAAGGATGAAGAAATATATTGCGCGATACAACGGATGCGGAATAAGGTTTTTAAGCGCAATAAAAAGGAATATGACCGGTTATCGAACCACATAGGCCTTATACCTGTTGTTGTAATATCACCAGCCGATTCATGCCTTATAACGGAAGGCAGCGATGAGCGTCGAAAATTCATGAACAGTGTTATTGCCCAGATTGACCGTAAATACCTTGAAGATAACATTCATTATAACCACCTTCTTACACAACGGAATAAACTTTTAAAAGATATCGGAACTTCCGGCAGGTTTGATGAAGAAACACTGGTTGCTTACGATGAACAGATCATCCCCTATGCAGACAGGATCTTTGCCGTACGTAAGGATTTCACATCCGGGTTGATACCTGTTTTCAGAACGTATTACGACTATATATCCCTGGGCAATGAAACCGTTGATCTTGCGTTTTACTCGCAACTGATGAACGGTTCGTACCGTGATCTTCTGCATGATGCGAGAACGAAAGACAGGGTACTGCAATATTCCACTGTAGGCGTACATAAAGACGATCTTATTTTATCACTTGACGGGCTGCCAATAAAACGCATCGGTTCCCAGGGGCAACAGAAAACCTATTTGGTTGCATTGAAATTGGCCCAGTTTGATTTTATTAAAGAGGTAAACGGCACAGTTCCTATTTTCCTTTTTGATGATATCTTCGACAAATTCGATGAGAAAAGGGTGAAACAAATTATCAGGCTCGTTGCAGAAGAGCATTTTGGCCAGATATTTATTACCCATACCGATCCAAAACGAATGAAGGACATTATCCACGAAATAGGTGTGGATTACAAATTATTCCATATCGATAAAGAAATGATAGTGAAAGAAGAATCCAATGGAAGCTGAACTGTTCTTTTCTTTGAACCTGAACTCACAGCAATAAATGCCAAACACAACTATTTCTGTCATGCGAAAGAATGAAACACGTCCTATCCGAGATGTAATAAGGGATTGCCTTGATGATTTGAAAATCGGCCGTACACTGAAAGAAAAGAGAATTGTAGCTCAATGGGGACATATGCTCGGTAAAACAGTTGCCTCAAGAACCAAACTGGTGTATATAAAAGACAGAACACTCTATGTATTTCTCACTTCATCGGTAGTGCGAAGTGAATTGTTGATGATGCGCCAGTCTATTCTTGATAAAATAAATGAAATGGCCGGGGAAAAAATTATCGATTCGGTTGTAATCCGATAACACTGACAGTTTGAAAGCTCAGGTATCAAAATTTGAAAATCTTTCACTCCGGGCAAAAAAGAAATTACATTCGATTTCAGCATTTTCATCGCTATCCGAACCATGGACGGCATTTCGCTCAATATTTTCCGCAAAAAGTTTCCGTATGGTACCTTTTTCAGCTTTCAGCGGATCCGTAGCTCCCATCAGCTTACGATATTCCGCTACCGCATTTTCTTTTTCGAGAATAGCCACCACCACCTGGCCCGAGGTCATGAAATTGATCAGGCTCCTGAAAAAATGCTTTTCCCTGTGAACCGAGTAGAAACGTTCAGCCTGTTCCTTCGTCAGGCGTATCAGTTTCAGTGCTGCAATATGAAATCCGTTGGCATTGATTTTTGCCAGAATTGGCCCGACGTATTCATTCCTCACAGCACCAGGTTTAATGATGGTTAATGTTTTGGTACCTGCCATGGTTGAGATCATTATTTGAGCCGAATATATAAAATATTTTAAAAACAACCGGGTATTCAACGGTACTCAGGTATTGAAGTTGAATGGATATAGGTTGTATTATGTTGAAATTTTCTTATAAATTGGCATTTTAAAATCCGTCGTAGGTGGTAAAGTTGTTTAATTTTGGATGCAGCTGAAAAAGTAATGAGTCTTATCAAGAATTCTGTTATCATAAAGGGACTGGAACAACTGCAGAAAAAAATTGCGGAATCATCCGGCAAAATTGTAATAATTACTCATTTCAATCCGGATGGAGACGCAATTGGATCTACACTTGGTTTGAAGATGGCGTTGGCCCGGGCCGGACATACATGCACAATCATAGTCCCAAACGACTTTCCTGCATTTTTAAAATGGCTTCCCGGTGCTCATGAAATCATTATTTTACCTCGTAACAAGGCTAAAATTACGGCATTAATTCAATCATGTGATATTATTTTTTTCATTGATTTCAATGATATCCGGAGGATGAAAGCGATCAGTCTGCCTGTTTCACAATCGGCTGCTTTAAAAGTCCTCATCGATCATCATCCGGATCCGGTTGTGAAGGTTGACTGCATGGTTTCCGATACATCGGTGAGTTCAACCGCTGAACTGGTATACAGGTTTATTGTTAACAGCGGACTCGGTAACTATATTGATGATGATATTGCCGTATGTTTGTTTGCAGGTATTATGACCGACACAGGTTGTTTCAGCTATAATTCATCATCACCGGATACTTATAACACAGTGGCTGACCTGTTGCGGTTTGGCATCAATAAAGACCGGATCTATTACCGGATATATGATAACTTCTCATTTGATCGTATGCGGCTTCTGGGTTTTTGCCTGAATGAAAGAATGGAATTCTTCCCTGGATACCGGACTGCCATGTTGTGGCTCAACCGCAAAGACCAGGAGAATTATAACTTTCAGACCGGCGATTCTGAAGGGTTTGTTAATTACCCTCTTTCCATCAAAGGTGTGCGTTTTTCGGCTTTTTTCATCGAAAAAGAGGATCATGTTAAAGTATCTTTCCGGTCAAAGGGTAACTTTCCCGTGAATACTTTTTCTGCAAACTATTTTAATGGTGGAGGACACCTGAATGCCTCGGGCGGTGAATCTTATGAGACACTCGAGTCAACCCTTGAGAAATTCAGAAGATTGCTTCCTCAATACAGGGATGAACTGAATGACTATAATGAATAATTGTACGCTGACATACCTGATGCTTTTCCTAATCCTTATTTCCACATGCCGGAGGGAAGAAAAAAAAGTATCAGACGAGGAGTACCGCCTGACGAAAGAAGCCCTGGTTGGTGTTAACCGCATATTGGTGAAAAAAGATGCGGAAAAGATAAAAGCATATGCAAACCGGCGTAACTGGGATATGAAACAGACTGACTCAGGACTATGGTATATGATTATGGGGGGAGGAAATGGTCAAACTGCCGTCTCTGGTGAACGGATCACCTTGAAGTACCGGCTTGAATTGCTGGATGGTACATTGTGCTATACCTCCGATTCATTAGGTCTGAAACAATTCCGAATTGGCCAGGGAGGTGTTGAATCGGGACTGGAGGAAGGAGTTATATTACTGAGAATGGGCGATAAAGCCCGCTTAATTTTGCCGCCTCACCTGGCACATGGATTGAACGGAGACGGAAACAGAATACCCGCAAGGGCGATTATCATATATGAGGTTGAAGTCATAGCCATTGAGAATGACATGTAGATCTTTACTAATTAATTAACGGATATGAGATATAAATTATTTTTCCTGATAGTGGTGACAGGCTTTTATGTAAGTTCATGCCGTTTTTTTTCGAAGTACCCGGGATTCAAACGTGCCGGTCATGGTATTTTTTACCAGCTTCATTCACTGGGAGAAGATGAAATCAAAGCCAATCCCGGTGATTACATAACCGTGGATCTTACCTATAAAACCATGATGGATTCAGTTTTTTTTAACGCTCATCGCAAATTTCAGCTGACCGAACCTGCTTTCGAAGGGTCTGTGGATGAGTGTTTTGGTATGCTGTCTGAAAAAGAATCTGCCACTTTTATTATTTCAGCTGTTGACTTTTTTGAAAAAACACTGCAATCATCGTTGCCAACCTTTCTGCAAACCAGCGGGAAAATGAAAATTACTGTTACGATGATTGATATTCAAACCGAAACAGAATACAATAAAGAAAAAGAGGCCTTCCTTCACTGGATTGAAGATTTCGGTGAATATGAGAAGGTAGTTTTGCGTCAGTTTATTGAAGAAGAAAAATTGCCGGTCGAACTTATGGCATCCGGTATCTATTTTATCAACCTTGTTCCGGGTACCGGTAAAGTGGTTGAACCGGGTGATACCATAACCATTAATTATGAAGGAAGATTTTTAAACGGTAAGTTTTTTGATTCCACCATCAAACGTAATCAGCCGTTTCAATTTGTTTATGGTACAGAATGGCAGGTTGTTAAAGGGTTGGAGGATGCTATCGGTTTGATGAAGGAAGGTGAAAAATCACTGGTTATCCTGTCTTCTGATCTGGCCTTCGGTAATGAAGGTTCATCTACAGGGATGATACCACCCTTTACGTCTTTAATTTTTGAAGTTGAGATTTTAGAAGTAATTTCACCCCATGAAATATAAACGCAACCTTTTACGTTAATTTACATCAACAATAAATAAACATCTCAACATGAAAAAATCCGATTATATAAAGAATTTCATCATTGGAAGTATAATAGGAATAGGGATATTGCTGTTACAGGGTTGCTCGGATAGTGATTACTATGATGAATGCGAGAAAGACTCAAAGAAAGAAATGAATGCCTATATCAGCCAGAACAACATTTCGGATGAGTACCAGAAAAATGTTGACGGAAGTGTCCTCTATTATATAGAGGATACCCTTGGAACAGGTCTTTTCCCGGAAAAGGATAACTATATTGTATTGGATTATACAGGGATGTATCTCGATGGTACCATTATTGAAACTACGGATAGCCTCCTGAAAGATGAATGGGCAGCTGCAGACTATTATAAGGATTATGTTTATGGCCCGACAAAATTTAAATTTGGTTACAGCCGTCCGGGCTTTAATGTCGGATTGTCATATATGCAGGAAGGAGGATGGGCTACACTGATAATTCCAACTGAACTCGCGTATTACGATTGCCGTCCGGTAT
This sequence comes from Bacteroidales bacterium, assembly GCA_016928305.1. Classification (GTDB taxonomy): domain Bacteria; phylum Bacteroidota; class Bacteroidia; order Bacteroidales; family UBA10428; genus UBA5072. Next base: position 26,733 of record JAFGKY010000165.1, on the reverse strand, counting down.
TATATAAAATGCATCTTATTACGGTTATAAAAGATCCTGTAGCTTATGAGAAATCAGTCTTACTAAGGTATCTCAGTGAAAATGGTATGGACACAACGACCCATGCCTATAAAGATATTTATTATAAGGAAACCAGGGATATCAGCGATACAGTTTCAGCTGAAGATAATGATACACTGGTGATCCGGTTTAGCGGCAAATACACTTACATAAATAATGGCACTCTCTGTTTGAAGGAGTTTGATTCCAATATAAATGACACCGAACCGTTAAAGGTTATCAGTGGAAACAACACCATTGCCGACGGATCCATTAAATTTATGCCGGATGGATTTAAGACTGCTCTCGATACCATGCGTAAGGGAGCACATGCGGTTGCCATAATGCCCTATGAAGCTGCTTTTGGTACTACAGGTTTGGTCAATTCGTTATACGGCTATTTTATTGTCCCTGCTTATCAGACCGTAGTCTATAATTTGTATATGGAAGATATTATTCATTCTGAATCAAAATGAGTCGTTCGTAAATTCAATGTGAATATGTATTAAGGGTATAAAGATCGCCGCATTCATCCCCGTAATCTGCTTAACGAATAATTGAACTGATAACCCGAAGGCTTTCGGGAATTGTTGTTCATTATCTTATACAAGGATATTAATTTATCAACACCACAGCGGTGCATTTCATGTAAACATTGCTATTGCAGGCTGCAATTATTCAATGTTGCTACCTTTATCTATTTCGAAAGTTTTTGCATAATAAATACCGCCGGCTTCTTATTCAGATCCGGAATGTCTTTACCCCATTCTGCAACGGTTTTAGTGCAAATCCATTCGTTTTTCAACGTAAGGTTTGAAGCTATGCACACCCAGGTTTCCGGAGAACAGGTGTTAATGATTGTTTTAATGAGCTGATTATTACGATAGGGTGTTTCAATGAATACCTGTGCCTGATTGTCCTGTTGCGAACGTTTTTCCAGGTACTTTAGCCTAGCTGTTCTCTCGTTTATTTTAACAGGAAGGTATCCTGAAAAGGCAAAATGCTGTCCATTTAGTCCCGACGCCATAATAGCCAACAAGATCGATGAAGGTCCTACGAGGGGTACTACCCTGTATCCCATTTGGTATGCATTCCGTACAAGATCCGCTCCCGGATCAGCCACGGCTGGAGCTCCGGCCTCAGATAATAATCCCATATCAACTTGCCTTGATTGCCTCAGGAATAATCGGATATTTTCTGCGTGGGTATGTTCATTGAGTATAAAAAAGGTTAATGAATCAATTGGTTTATCAATGCCTGCTTTTATTAGAAAACGTCTTGCCGTTTTTTCTTCTTCAACGATGAAGTATTCAAGTTTTTTAATTACCTCTATGGTGGAGTGGGGTAAAACATCACAGGGCGCAACTTCTCCCAGCGTGGATGGAATAAGATAAAGAACCGGGGCGGGACTTTCCATGTTAAAAAATTGGATGTTGAATATAATGTCTTGAAAAGAATCAGAGATCCGCTGTAATAACCTCATGCGAAATTATTCTTTCTCCTGACCTAAGACAAGAAAAAAATCACTTTGTATATGCGTTTTTTGTAAAAAATGGTGTTATTTGCGATCTCAGATCTCAGAACCAGCGAAAATACTTTTTAATAAATCCAGTTTATGTATTATAAAAACAATCCCTACAAGTTAAGGAAAATTAAAGACGTGGCAGCTGAACTTGGATTCGATTATGATAACATCCTTCCGCATGGCCATTATATAGCAAAGATTCCTGTTGATCATTTGTACTCCAGGAAGGATCATCCTGACGGGAATCTTGTTCTGGTCAGTGCAATGACTCCTACCCCGCAGGGTGAGGGTAAGACTACAACTACCATAGGACTTGGTGATGCGTTGAGACAACTGGGATACAATACCCTTATCTGTCTCAGGGAACCATCACTGGGACCCTATTTTGGCGTGAAGGGGGGAGGAACCGGAGCTGGTCTTTCACAGGTTATGCCTTCTGAAGATATCAACCTGCATTTTGTAGGTGATATGTATTCGGTCAGCAAGGCCAATAATCTGTTGTCTGCCATGATCGATAACCACCTGCAGCATGGAAATGAACTGGGCATAGATCCGCGCAGAATCGTATGGAGAAGAGTGCTCGATCTGAATGACAGGGCGCTGAGGGAAGTATTCGTCGGACTGGGAGGCGTTCATCACGGCATACCGAGAATGGATGGCTTTAATATAACTCCGGCTTCTGAAGTAATGGCTGTGTTATGCTTGTCGAGGCATTTTCAGGACATGGGTGAGCGGCTTGCACGAATCGTAGTAGGATTTACATATAAGGGAAATCCTATAAAAGTATCTGATATTCAAGCTGAAGGAGCAATGCAGGTATTGTTACGAGATGCCATACACCCCAACCTGGTTCAAACCATCGAAGGGACCCCGACTTTTGTTCATGGGGGGGCCTTCGCAAACATTGCTCAGGGAACAAACAGTTTAATTGCCACACGGATGGCACTTAAACTGGCAGGCTATGTTATCACCGAAGCTGGTTTTGCAACTGATCTGGGGGCAGAGAAATTCTTTCATATAAAATGTCGAAATGCCGGTATTTTTCCAAAAGCTGTTGTTGTGGTAGCAACCGTGAAAGCTATTCATTACCATGGGGGGATGAATGAATCCGGAGGATTAGGGAATCTTGGCAAACATATTGAAAACATACGAGCTTTCGGACTTAATCCGGTTGTGTCAATTAACCGTTTCAGGGATGATCCGGAAGAAGACTTAGGCAAGATAATCGATTATTGTAAAACATGTGATGTGGAAGCTGTAATCTCCGATAATTACAATAAGGGAGGGGCCGGTGCGACCAACCTGGCAAAAGCGGTTCTCAGAAGTATAAAAGATAATGCCGGTGTAAAGGAGACATACCTATACAAACCGGAACACACGGTACAACAGAAGATTGAGATTCTGGCGCAACAACTGTATGGGGCAGATGGTGCTGACTATGATCAAAAAGCATTGACAGACCTCGAACTTTTAGATCGTAATGGATTTGGGGGCCTGGCCATTTGTGTGGCTAAAACACCCAAATCACTGTCTGATAACCCAAGGTTAACAGGCAGACCAAAGAACTTCAGAATTACGGTTAATGAATTGAGATTATCAGCAGGAGCTGGATTTATCGTGGCAATATGTGGTAACATTATGACCATGCCCGGATTGCCCAAAGTACCGGCAGCAACACGCATAAAAATACTCCCGGACGGCAGTGCCACCGGACTTACATGAAACTGATGAAAGACTGAGCTTCTTTCCCGGATAAATGCAATGATTTTTTGATATTCACAAAGTGTATTTGGTCATTTGCTTTTTTTAGTATAACTTTTAATATTAAAATACATATAGTTAAGATTAAGTCTTGATGGTTATGAGAACAAATCTCAGGGCAATTGCAGTATCAATAATTATCGTCATAATCTGAGTGAAAATATTCTCTCAGAATGAAGAACAAACTACACATAACGTTTTATATATTAACTCTTACGGTATCACTTATCCATGGGCTGATAGCGTTGCCGCAGGTGTTCTGAGTACTTTTTCAGAACGTGATGATGTTCAATTGTTTATTGAGCATCTTGATGCAAAACGATTTGGAAGTGCAAACTTCAGTGACCTATTTGTGCTCTATAAGAAAAAATACCGTAACATTAGCTTTGATATTGCAATTGCAAGTGATAATGATGCTCTTGATTTTCTGATTCAATTTGGAGACAGTTAAATCCCTTCCATACCGGTAGCTTTTTGCGGAATTAATAATCCTCAGGACTATCACCTGGAAAACAGTCGGTTTTACGGAATAAAAGAAGGTGTTGATCTCGATTCAGTCATACATCTGATCATTAAAATAATACCCGGTATGCATAAACTGTATTTTATTGCTGATAGCAGTACTACAAGCCTTGTTAATATTAATCATATAAAGAAACTTGAACCAAAATATAGCAAGACAATACAATTCATATATTTAAATAATGTTGGCGTCGATTCCCTTATGCATGCTGTAAGTCAATTTGAAAAAGGAAATGCAATTGCACTGATCAATTATTTTCAGGACGAAAAGGGAAATCCGTTAAATTTTAATAGTCTTGTCCAGGAAATTGCCCGACCTACAAACGTTCCGATTTTCCTGGACAGCGAAGCATTGCTGGGTGAAGGAATAATCGGAGGAATTATTAATAATGGTTTTGCCCATGGGAGAGAAGTCGCCGTTCTCGCCCTTCGGTTTATCGATGAAAATAACTATATACCGAATGAAAGAATTGCCCATCCAAAAAATAATTATTATTTTGATTACCGGATCATGCAGAAATTTGATATCTCCGAAAAACTGCTTCCTGAAAATTCAATCATAATTAATAAACCGCATACCGTTCTTGTCAGGTATTTACGATATATTGTGTTATTGTTTGGCATTATAAGTTTTTTACTGTTGATCGTTTTATTGCTGTTAATGAATATCAAACGCAGAAAAAAAGCTGAAGCTGTTGTGAAACAAAAACTTGAAGAGATCCGGGATCAGAATATAAAGCTTGAAAGTGCCAATCAATTGGTGAGTGACATGAATGCAAGGCTTGAAGATATTAACAAGCATTTGACAGTAACCAACGAGGAGCTGAATAAAGCAAAGGAAAAATCAGAAGAGGCCGACCGCCTGAAATCGGCTTTTCTTGCTAATATGTCGCATGAAATCCGTACTCCCCTCAACGCCATTATTGGATTTTCATCCTTGTTGGTGGATCCATTCACAACATCGGAGGATCAGGAACAATTTATACGTATAATTAATTCCAACAGCGATCAATTGGTCAGAATTATTGATGACATACTTGATCTATCTAAAATAGAGGCTGGTCAGTTAAAGATATCAAATGAAATTTTTTGTGTGAATGAAATATTGACCGATCTTGTTTACCTTTTCAGGAAACACAACAACAATCAACTGGTGGAGATACGCTTATCAAAGTTCACGGATAAATGCCGGCTGATGCTTCAATCCGACCCGACACGATTCAAACAAATACTGACCAACCTGGTATCCAATGCTGTAAAATATACGGACAGGGGAATAGTAGAAGTGGGATTTAGCCTTGATGATGACCATGAGGTTACTTTTTACGTAAAAGATACGGGTATTGGTATTGAAAGAAAATATTTTGCGGATATTTTTGACAGGTTCTGGAAAATTGAAGAAATTACGAATATAGTATACTCAGGAGCCGGCCTGGGCCTGGCTATTTCCAAAAGACTTTGCGAAATGATGGGCGGCAGGATATGGTTGGAATCGGAACCGGGAAAGGGTTCAACGTTTTATTTTACGCAACCCGCTTATTTCATAAGGGGAGGAAGTAAAGACAGTAAATCTGTATCTGCAGCTTGCAAAGGTAAAAATAACTGGAATGGTTATACCGTTGCTGTTGTGGAAGATGAGGTGAATAATCTTCAGTTGCTGATAAAAATATTGGAAAGACAGAATGCAAATGTTATTGGATTTAAAAGTGGAAATGAGGTTGTTGATTATTTTCGAAATAATAAAGACTATCCTGTAAATCTTATATTAATGGATATCAAAATGCCCGGAATGGATGGTTATATGGCTGCAAAACTGGTCCGGAATATCTGTCCGGATATACCTATCATTGCTCAGACTGCTTACGCTATGGTTGACGATATTGTTAAGTTAAAAGACTCGGTGTTTGATGATTTCATTATTAAACCTATTAAAACAGGCTTGTTGATTGAAAAAATCTGCAACTTCATTAGTAACGATTAGTCATGTGGTAATCTCCTTGCTGTAAAGTGCAAAATGATGCATCATCAATTGATATTTGAGCGATAGCAATTATAGAATACTTTAATTAAAAATTAATGCTCTTTTAGTTTTTATTTTTCCAGTGCCTGGTAGATCAAAGGCCTGTAATAATGTGTCACTTGCCAGAATGCATTGGGCAATGCATTTGTATATACCAGGCATACAAGATCTTCTTTCGGGTCGATCAGATAATCGGTGGAGTATGCACCACCCCATTTAAAGGAACCAACGGAACCGGGAATCAATGAAGCACCCTGTTCGGTTATGATTTCAAAACCCAATCCAAATTTGTTGTGGCTTTCCCCCAGGAATAAGTCTCCAATCTGGTTTGTTGTCATCAGTTCAAGGATTTTTTCCCCGAGTATACGTTGACCGTTGAATTCACCTCCGTACAACAGCATCATGCAAAATCTGCCATAGTCTTCTATAGTGCCAACCAGCCCGGCTCCGCCTGATAAATATTTTTTATGGCCTTTTATGGGAAATTCCTGGTTCGTTGGGTGAGTCGATGTTACCAGTTTACTGTCAAGGGATGCTTTTTCGTATAAGGTCACCAGCCTTTCCATTTTCTCATCCGGTAGGTAAAAATAGGTATCCTCCATACCCAGTGGATCAAAAATTCTTTCTTTAAGAAAAAGATCCAGCGGTTTACCAGAAATAACTTCAATAAGACGGCCTATAATATCCGTATGCAATCCATAGGTAAATGCTTCACCCGGATCATGAACAAGGGGAAGTGCAGCCAGCCGGTTAACCATTTCTTCAATGGTGATATCATCAATACTGTTAAGCATGGGTATCCCGGCTTTCATGTACACGGGATGATTATACGGATAACCGGCCGTATGATTCAGCAATTGACGGATCGTAATTTCACTTCGGGCCGGTCGTGTGGTATAACTGGAATCAACCGGATTGAAGGTCTCTATCACTCCGGGATTTTTAAAGGCCGTAATATAATTCGAAACCGGTTCATCAAGCCAAAACTTACCCTCTTCATACAAGGTCATTAAAGCCACAGAAGTGATGGCTTTGCTTTGTGAAGCAATGCGAAAAATGTCGCTTACCTCTAAAGGAATCTTGTTTTCAATGTTTCTGTACCCAAAGGCTTTGTGATGAACCAGTTTCCCTTTGCGGACAACAAAGGTAACTGCGTTGGGCAGTAATCCTTTGTCAACCGCCTGCTGCAAAAATGTATCAAGTTGTGCCAGCCGGCTGGAGGAGAATCCAACGGATTCAGGTCTGGCAGTTATAACATACAGGTGTTTGCTATTATCTTTCTGCAATGTTTTAGAAGTACAGGTGATAAGAAAAGGAAAAATCAATAGGGATTTTAGAAATGATCGTGCATTCATATTTTTATGTTTTAGCGTGATAAATGATTTCAACCTGAAAATTAGAAAATAAAACCATAGCCCGGATGGCTGTAAATGAACTTTTTGTTTATTTGGGATTGATACGTTGTATTTTGCAGTATCTTAGGTTGTTTAATACAACGATTTCCAATACATTGATTTTTCTTGTTCATGTTGGACTATGTACACATTTATTAAAAGTATAATTCATCGTATATTCCCTCAGTGGCTTATTATGAAGGCAGAGTACATGCTTCGTTTTTTGTATTCTTTTTTTTTCCGGGGAACGGCTGTGAAATGTGTTGTATGCAATGCCTCTTTATCCCGATTTATTGAATTGCCTTCCGGTGACCTGCTTTGCCCCCGCTGCGGAAGCCTTCCCCGTCATCGCAGGTTATGGATGTTGCTGCATGAATATGATTTTCTTAACAACTCCATCCGGATTTTGCATTTTTCACCTTCAAGGATCCTTCGGAAAAAAATGCAGCAGCTGGTTCCTGCATCATACATTACTACCGACTATGATCCGGAGGCATATACCGATAAACATTATGATATAACCCATATTTTCGAACCACCTGAAAGCTTTGAACTGATTATATGTTTTCATATCCTTGAGCATATAACCGATGACGCAAAAGCTATTCATGAGTTATACCGCATTGCAAAAAAGGGAGCCATCGTATGGATACAAACTCCATTTAAGGAAGGAGATATATACGAGGATGCACGTATTACTAACCCTGCTGAGAGATTGCTTCATTTCGGGCAGGAGGATCATATCCGTATATATTCCGTAGAAGGATTAAGCAAACGTATACAGGAAGCAGGATTTGAAGTTAATATTCTTCAGTTCAGCGACGACAAAAGCTTAGGCTTAAAAGAGGAAATTATTTTGCGTTGTGTCAGGCCTAAATAGCATATCTTTTCATGGCCTCATAAAAATAATCTTTCTTTCTTCTGGCAATAGGAATCTGACTGCCGTCAATCGTTTCTACAAATCCTCCGTCCTTTCTTGAAAACGATTTGACATGCTGAAGATTGATAAGAAATGAGTGATGTATCCTGAAGAATATTCGTGTATCAAGTATTTGTTGATAGTCATTCAGGCACTTGGATACCATTATCTTCCTTTTATTGGTGAGGTGAAATATACAATAACTCCTGTCAGCCTCAATGTGAATGATCTCATTGACAAGGATGTATTCATAACCCGAGGAGGTAGGAATGGCAAGCTTATGCGGGATATCCGTTTTTATATTATCCAGCAACACATTAAAATCGAGTAAATGATTGTGTGAAACGGATTGATTTACCTTGTTAATCGCGGAAATTAAATCGGCAATATCAATGGGCTTGAGAATATAATCAACGGCACTGTATCGGAATGCCTGAATAGCATAATCATTATGGGCTGTAATAAAAATAATTTTGAAATTCCTTTGTGGTATTCTGTTAAGGATATCAAAACCAGTACCGGGTGACATTTCCACGTCGAGTAATACCAGGTCGGGATTGGTTTTTAATATCTCATTTATTCCGTCCGGGACCGTTGTTGCTGTTCCGGCTATTTCAATAAACGGACAATACGATTTGATAATTTCTGCAAGGAAAACAATGCAATCAGGTTCATCATCGATGATAAGGATTCGTAACATAGGTCAATCAGTTTATTATAATCGGTAAATTGATCTCAACACGGGTCCCTGCTGGTGTGTTAAAACGGTTCGTCAGATCTATATATTTTATATCCAGTTTCTTCCCATATAACTCCCTGAGCAATCTCATCCTGTCCTGGGTTATATGAGTGCCGAGTGAATGATGGTTTTTCTGGTATTCATTTTTGATAAGAGCCGCATTCCCCCGACCAATACCATCGTCTTCAATGCTGCAAAACAAGAGATCATTGTTAAGCCTGAATTCAATATCAATGTGACCTTTTCCCGTCTTATTCTGAATCCCATGCCACAGCGAGTTTTCAACAAATGGCTGAACCAGCAGGGTGGGGATTTTATAATCATACGGATCAATTTTATCATCAACCCTGATGGTATAATCAAATTTACCTTTGAACCGCATGGATTCAAGTTCCAGGTAAAGCGTTAACAACTCCGTTTCATCGTGAATGGACATATATTCATTTTGCGAACTTTGCAGGATTTTTCTCATAAGCTTGGCAAATTTTGACAGGTAGTCTACCGACCGGTGAATGTCGTTATGAAAAATGTATGATTGAATAGAATTCAGGCAGTTATAAACAAAGTGGGGATTCATCTGCTGATTTAAGTTCTTTTGCTTGAGCTCAACCACTTTATGTTTTATCCTGAGTTTCTGAAATTGCATTAACAGATAACCGATGATGAGAATAAGGGAAAACAATCCCACAATAAAATAGATGATGTTCCTGCTTTTATTGATTTTAATGCGCTGTACTTCATTTTCTTTGGATAGCAGTTCAAGTTCCTTTTCTTTCTTTTGCGATTCATACACCATCTGCAATTCAGCTATTCGTTTGTTCTTCTGAATATCAAACAAAGCAACGTTCAGGTTATGGTAATTCATAAAATTCTTAAAGGCATTTTCGATATTTCCTCTTGAAGAATCCAGTTGAAATTGATAATAATGGTAGTCTTTAAGTGTTGCCAGGTTGCCGGTGCTATGTGCAATATCGAGGCATTCGTCAAGATTATTCTGAGCCTGTGTGAATTGTTTTGTTTTTAACTGAATACGGATCTTACTGAAAAGAGCATTTGCCTTACTTGGCAAGTCCTCTTCACTTTCAATCAACTCAAGTCCTTTGTCAAGGTATATCTCGGCATTTTCAATTTTGTCTTTTCGAGCATAAATTTCCCCCAGGATTTGATAATTAATACCTATGCCCAATTGATTGTCAATCTTTTTGTTGGTTTCGATAGCCTGGCTGCAGTATTCCAGGGCTTTGTCGTATTCCTTGACCTCTATATAAAGTTTAGCCAGATCATTGAGGTAGCCGGCATAATAAAATTTGTTGTCATCTTTTTCAGCAAATGCCAGCGCACGGGTATAGTTCTTTATGGCATCGTTGAAATTGCCGATTTTAACATGGATCTCACCAATGAATCCGTAAAATAAGGCCAGCACCTGATGCGGTGTTTTATTCCCGATTGGGACCAGGTGGGAAGGTAAGGTATGATTCTGCAACATAATCTCCAGCATAGCCAGCCCTATATGATAATGATATAGAGCGAGCTCATAGTTACCGGTCAGGGAGTATGCGTATCCCAGGTTGTTATGCAACCTGATTTGCTGAATGGAATCTTTACTTTGCTGGTTGATTTTTAATGCCCGCAGGTAATAGGTTTTTGCTTCCTCAAAGTCGCCAATGTAAATATTGGCAGTTCCATACAAATTATAGTATTCATGCAGCCGGGGATTGTGTGTTTGTTCGGCGACCATGATGAGCTTTTGCAAAAGGTTTTTGCTAAGCACGGGCTCAACACGGATGTAATATTTTGCGGAGTCAAAGATTGTGTTCAATTTAAGGGAATCGCGGTCGGAATCAATTAAAAGGTTGTCTCTTGATAACAATACGGTGTTATTGCAATAACCATACAAAGCCAATCCAAGAAAGGCAACAACTGAACCTATCCGATGTGCCAGGGCTTTCATTTTGTTTTTGTGAAACAGCTTTAGGGATTCTCTCTGCTCCCTGCTACTTCGTTACCATTGTCTTATATAAGACCTGTAACGGAAATTCAACCCTATGCTATTTATAATTCTGCTCACATAAAAAATGCCAGAAAGCATAATGTTCAGAATATTAACATTGTAAGAAGTTATGAATTGCAAAACTCCTTTTAACATTTTGTCCGTTTTCGAACCATAGGTGTTCGGAAATGAACAAGATAGCCTGGCTAAGATGATAGCTGTCAGACACCTCACAGGTGTCTGACAGCTAATGATCACTTAACTTCCTGAATGTGAATGTTCAGGTAACAGCCTTTTATTTCTTTGGTGTTAATACCAGCGTCCAGGTATCTCCCCATGCCGTCGCCGTACCATCAAGTGTTATGATGCCGGTCACAGGATCAACGTTTCCGGTCCCCTCAATCGGTGATCCAAAAGGCTCAATGGTATTTACATAGCTGATTGATCCGCATATATCCTGTAATGTACCTTCACAATCAGCAGGTACAAGTCCATAGATATCATACCACAGAGGATACAAACCTCCCGAGAAATCGGAAATTGTATATACACCATTGCTAGTTGTTTCTGTCAGCGTTACTTCATATACAAAATCAACTGCTGGATTCTCATCCGGAGTTGGACCCGGATCTGTAGACATTCCATTCGCTAACACATCATATGTTCCTGAAAGATCTGATTCACAGGCAACTGATGCATTCACAATGATATTGGAACGCGATTTAATACCGTTGGTTGCTTCGGCTATAATTTCGAACAGGAAACTATCCCCCAGTTTTAACGAATCGATGGTAACATCCGGAATCCCGGCAACGGCTTCTGTTGCAGTTATTCTTATGGTTGCAGGGAAAGATGTATAGGATCCAAGCGTCTTCTTATACCCGTTAAAAGTTTCTTCAATGGCAACGGATTTCGCAGGAGTCTCGAAATCGACTGTAAATTCAACATAGGTATTGTTGATATCAGCAAGATCAAAAAACGACGCATTAATAGCAGTTATTTCCGGCATTACTGCTACCTTGTAAGCTTGTCTGATTTCATCCTCATCTTTAAAACATCCGGTAATGAAGAGGTTGATTATGATGATGGAAAATATTACTTTTTTCATACTCTCAGGTTTTTTGCATTATGTTTTAAAGTGCCCACCATAGTTTCGTTTGATACGGAATATCGGGAGCATTGGGATTGGATGCGACCTCGTCATTCCCGTATGGGAAGCGGGCCGGAGGAGGACCAAGCGGATTTTGCAGGGTGGGGATTCCGGTTCTCCGGTATTCACTGAATGCTTCGATCGGTTGGAACAACCAGAAAGATATGTATTTCTGAATGATAATGTCCCTTTGGGTCAGGTTGTCACTGCCCATAGCTACATTTCCCTGCGCCAAATATGATGTTCTCTCAGCTTCTTCCACCTCTGCTCTTATCAGGGCTTCTTCAACCGCTGTCAGGTAAGCTTCATAGGCTTCCGTTCTCATCCCCTTCCGCGACCATGCTTCGGCCTCCAGAAACTTCACCTCATCATAGGTAATGATCGGCATTGGTGAAGTAGCCGTAAGATAATCGAAACTGATGCGGGAATAGATATCGTGAGACTGGTCTGATACGGCTGTCCCGTTGGGAGCCGGAACAATCTCATCGTTAATGGTAGCAAACCATAATGCACGTCTGGGATCATTCAAACCAATCATTAAATCATCAATGGTTTTGCTTACAGCATGATGTCCCCTGTCATTTTCTTCCTGATACCAGGGCGACTGTCCGGTTGCCGTCGTGTTGAACTGACTGAAGATAAATGATTCCGAAGCATCGGCATAAGCTAATGCAGCCATAGCAATTACACTGTCGGTATACGCTTCGGGACCAACATTGCTAAGCCTGTTGAAGCAACGTGCCTTAAAGGCATTGGCTGTTTTTATCCAAAGATCCATGCTCCCGTTGTAGATGAAATCAACACCACCTGGATTACCGATTGATGACCGGTTCATGTCAGCAATGGCTTCATTCACCATGTTGAAAATGCCGGCATATACTGTCTGTTCATTTTCAAAGATCGGAGTACGGTTCCCGGAACCTTTGCCCGCCTCGGAGAACGGTATCGAACCCCATGCATCGGTTGCCAGTGCGAAATTATACGCCTTTAAGAATTTCGCAATTCCAATGGCAGACCAGTAACCCTCTTCTTTGCCATCTGTCGAGCCCCGCTCGATAATGTATTCCAGGTCAATATTGGTCTGGTACAATTCATTCCAAATATTGTTTAAAATGGTGGTGTTGATTGCCCTGCGTTTATCAGCATCTTCAAGCTGACCGTGGACTCCAGTGGTCTGTTCCACATATACCGATGAATACCAGGCAAGATCACAACCCGACAAACCGAAAACGGTTGACATAATCGTCTGTGGAAGGATCAGATTGATTGGTACTTCCGTGGGATCATTATGATTGGTGTCAACTTTATCCATTGCATCCTCAGTGCAAGAACCAGAAACCCAGATAATCAGGGTTACTATTGCTATATATTTCAAAAATTGTTTCATATTTCTGATAATTAGAAGGTTATTGATAATTTTCCACCAAAGCTTGCGATCTGGGGGAATGCAACGTATTCAATTCCCTGCCCGTTTACTGCACCCGTTGTGCTGGTCTCCGGATCAAAGTTCGGATAGGAGGTCCATAAGGCCAGGTTACGACCAACGAGGGACATGGCAATGGATTTAATGAATATATTATTAAACCATTCCGCAGGCATTGCATATCCAATGGATAATTCCCGGAACCTGACATAACTGGTCTCGTGTACATGAGCCTCATCCAGCGGATTCAGCGTCCGGTCCCAGTAATTCTGATTACGGTAAATGGCAATATCGTTATTTCCCGTTATCACCAGTTCACCATCGGCGTCAAAATAACCTTTGGCGCCTTCAAGAACAACCGGTGTTTCTCTGTCTTCTGTTATCTTAAGTGCACCATACAGTTCACCAAGCATATTGTTCCCCGAATACATCTCTCCTCCGCTTTTCCAGTCAACCAAAGCAGTTAACTGAATCCCTTTATAAGTGAAGGTACTGTTAAAACCGATAAGGAAATCCGGTTGGACATCGCCGATCTTAGTTGCTTCGGATGTCGCCAGCGGCATTCCATGATAAGGATTTCCGGGCTGATCAAGAACAACGATTCTCCCCTGGTCGTCCCTTACATATCCGATCCCATAAATGGAAGGATATGTTTCACCTTTTAATGCCCGGATACTTGGTGTAGTAAATCCTCCAAGGTAAATATCCGTTACCCCGGGAGCCAGCTCTTCAACGGTATTGGTATACTTGGTGAAATTGGCTTCAATCGTCCATGTAAACGATGTGGTTTTTACCGGTACCAGTGTTAATGTTGCTTCGTGACCTACACTTTTAAGAACCCCGGCATTTCGCAGTTCAAACCGGTATCCCGAGGATGGTGAAATAGGAACCTGGAAGATCTGATCTTCCACATTGCTGTGGAAGAAGGTATAATCAAGACCGATTCTTCCATGGATAAACCTGAGGTCGATGCCAACTTCAACCGTTTTTGTGTTTTGTGGTTTCAGATCTTCACTGAACAATACATAATAGTGTTGAAAACTGGTCGTTGAATTAAACGGAAACTGAATACCATCCTGGAGAAATCCGCCATAACCTGTTGAGGATGTTACATAAACATTTCGTGTGGCATAAGCTGAACCATAAGCCTGACCAACCATTGCATAACTGGCCCTGAGTTTTCCAAAAGTAAAGATGTCGGAAATGCCGGGCATCAGTTCACTAAACACAAAGGATCCACCGACAGAGGGATAAAAGAAATCGCGATTTCCCCTGGCCAGGTTTGATACACGGTCTTCACGTGCGGTACCTGTAAGAAACAGAATAGACTTAAAGGAAAGTGTCATGCTGCTGTAAATCCCTGCCGTACGCATAGCGTATATGTTTTCAAAAGGCCGCTGACTTTCAGCGTTAGCCATATTATGATATCCGCCTATCAGGAAACCCTCACCATACATGGTGATTTCCCGGGCGTATGTGTCATCAATTTCCTGACCGATAATGAAATTCACACCGAAATTCCCGAATTTCTTATCAAAGGTGATCGTGGCATTGGAATTCCATGCTCTGGTAAAATAGGAAAAATCGGTTATCTTGCCTCCACTGGGAGGATCTGTACGGCCACCAGTTTCACCTGATCCGAGTTCATAGACTTCTTTTTGGTTGTTGGTAACAAAATCCACCCCAATCTGATACCTGATGGTAAGAAAATCCCACGGTTTGTATTCGAAATGTGTGTTTCCAATAATACGGTCATTCGATTCTTTGAAATCATTATTGGCAAGTGACCACCGGGGATTATCCATGGCTGCCCTGTAATGATACTGATTGTATGGATCATCTTCGTGGGCATAGGGATTGTTCCACATATCAAAACTACGCGGAGCATAGTAAACTGTAAAGAGTGGATTAGACAGGTTAGAACCGTTGGGGATTTTAGTGACATTCATGTTGGTGTACATGGCCGATCCACCTGCTGTTAACCGTTTGCTCACTTTGTACTCTCCGGTTATTCTTCCGGTAAAACGTTGCATACCAGTTTTTGGAATAACGCCTTTCTGGGTTGTATAACCAACGCTTGCATATAAATTGTAGTTCTCGCCGGCTTTTGTGAATCCAAGGTCGTTGGTATACGTTATTCCATTTCTGAAAAACGGAGAAACATTATCATAGCGTTGTCCATGCACCGAATCACCCCAAATATTGACATAATCACCCACGTCTTCAATACGGGGGCCATAAGATCTTGAGGTGCCCTGTTGAAAAACTCCGTCGGCTCCCTGTGCATAGGTACTTTGCAATTCGGGATACCGGGTTACTATATCGGTTGTAACCGATGTTGAATAACTAACTATACCTTGTCCTGCTTTGAGTCCTTTCCCGCTTTTTGTCGTTATAAGAATGACTCCGTTTCCTGCTTTCAGACCGTATAACGCGGATGCTACAGGTCCTTTCAGAACTTCAATTGACTCGATATCGGAAGGGTTAATGTCCAAAGCCCTGGATGATGCATCCGAGTTGGTGACCCGGTTCACATTATCAGGTTCCGTAAAAATGGCATCCGAAAAAACTGGCATACCATCAACTACATACAATGGTTGGTTATTTCCGTCCAGCGAAGTAGCTCCCCGAATGGTAATATAACTTGAAGAACCTGGCATACCACTGGATTGGATAATGGATACACCAGCAACTTTTCCTTGCAGGGCATTCGTGATATTAGGCTGGGCTGTCATGGTAAGCGTTTCATTTTTAACTGATTGTGTGCTGTAATTGAGCGCCTTCTTTTCTTTTTTAATACCAAGAGCTGTTACGATTACTTCGTCCATCTCTACAAATTCCGTTTCCATTACTACGTCAATAGTACTTCTTCCCTGAATGGGAATTTCCAGTGTTTTCATCCCTATAAAACTAAACTGGAGCGTTAATCCATCGGGTGGTACTTTGATATTGTACTGCCCGTCCATGTTGGTTGTTACGCCGGCGTTGGTCCCTACGACCATGACGGTGACCCCGGGAATAGGATTCCCATCTTCGGCACTTGTAACCAACCCCGTGACAATTTTTTCCTGGGCAGCGGAGAATGAAATACACGCTGCCACAATCAAGGCTAGTGTTAAAATTTTCTTCATAGGTAATTTTTTAGGTTATTCACTGCCGTGTACCGATGCCAGGTTGCGGTGCACAATTCAGCTTACAGAAAAAAGAAAGCCTGATGTGTCATAGATTTTGAATAGAGTAGTTGGAGTTTTGAACCTATTATAAACCTAAAATTTCTTGACACAACAGGCATTTTCCTTTTCCCTGGCAACTATAAAATAATGAAATATTACCGGTGAAATGAGGCATTACTTTCCGGATGGTAGCATCGGATTTGCAAATGGCTCGAAAATGCCGCTTGCTGTATGATGTTGAACAGTATGATCAGATACCAGGTATAAACCTTTCAACTCTTTACTTCATCTGTGTAATTTCAGTATTTTATTCTTTCGATTTCATTAGCTTTGCAGTTTTCATTTCAGATAACGCCTTTCAAAATATATTACATGGGGAATAATCATTTAGCCATTAGCAAGCTTGCCAGTTCTTTACAGGGTGATGTATTTGATGATTATACTACGCGTATGCTTTATGCCACGGATGCATCAGCATACAGGGAGATGCCTTATGCTGTAGCAAGACCAAAGAACGCTGATGATATTAAAAACCTTATAGCATTCGCACGTGCCAATAAAATTACCCTGATTCCGCGTACAGCCGGAACTTCTCTGGCCGGACAGGTTGTAGGGAATGGCATGGTGGTTGATGTTTCTCGTTACATGACCACGATCCTCGAATTAAATCAGCACGAAAGCTGGGTAAGAGTTCAACCGGGAGTAGTGCTCGATGAACTGAATCTTTTTCTTAAACCTTATGGATTGTTTTTTGGTCCCGAAACATCTACTTCCAATCGATGCATGATCGGTGGAATGGTGGGAAACAATGCTTGTGGTGCCCATTCATTGATATACGGCAGTACACGTGATCACCTGATTAGCCTGAAGGCTTTGTTGAGTGATGGCTCCGAGGTTGAATTCAAGTCCCTTGATAAAAAAGGCTTTTTCCTTAAAACAGAGGGGATCACTTTTGAAAGCCGTTTGTATAAGCACATTTTTGAGATGTTGTCTGATCCTTGCAACAAGGAGGAGATCAGAAAAGAATTTCCTGATCCGGCATTGGAACGCAGAAATTCAGGGTATGCTCTTGACCTCCTGCTGGAAACCGAACCTTTCACAGGAAACCGTAAGCCATTTAATTTCTGCAAGTTATTGGCCGGATCGGAAGGCACGTTGGCATTCATAACTGAAATCAAACTTAACCTGGTTTCATTACCTCCAAAAGAAAAGGGATTGATTTGTGTACATCTCAATGCACTGGAAGAAGCATTACAGGCAAACCTGATATGCCTGAAGCACAAACCAGGTGCCATTGAGTTGATGGACAATAATATTCTTGAACGGACAAAATCAAATATCGAACAGCGCAAGAACAGGTTTTTTATTCAGGGTGAACCTGGCGCCATCCTTATTGTTGAGTTTGCACGTGAGTCAATGGAAGAAATTCATGCGATCAAAGAGCACCTTATGAATGATCTGAAATCGGCAGGTTATGGATATCATTTTCCCTTGATCACAGGAGATGACATCAACAAAGTATGGGCACTTCGTAAAGCAGGACTGGGCGTTCTTACCAATATACCTGGCGATGCAAAGCCTGTATCCCTGGTGGAAGACACTGCTGTCAGACCTGAACTGCTTCCCGGATACATTAAGGATTTTAAAAAGATACTGGAATCCTATAAGCTGGACTGTGTATTTCATGCACATATAGCAACCGGAGAACTTCATCTTCGTCCGGTTTTAAATCTTAAAGATGGAAAAGATGTAAAGCTTTTCCGAAAAGTTGGTGAGGATGTGGCCCGGTTGGTAAAGAAATATCGTGGGTCATTGAGCGGGGAACATGGCGACGGGAGATTGCGCGGAGAGTTTATACCCATCATCGTGGGGAATAAGAACTACCATTTGATGAAAGAACTGAAGAAAACATGGGATCCTGAGAATATTTTTAATGCCGGCAAAATTGTCAATACGCCACCCATGGATTGCAGTTTACGGTATGTACCCGATCAGCCGGTTAAGGATTTCAATACGGTATTCGATTTTTCTTCCTCGAAGGGAATGCTTCGTCTGGCTGAAATGTGCAATGGTTCCGGAGATTGCCGCAAATCATCCATCATTGGAGGCACTATGTGTCCCAGTTATCAGGCATCTGGCGAAGAGCACACAACCACAAGGGCCAGGGCTAATATATTAAGGGAATACCTTACCAATCCCATCCGAAGTAATCCCGTTAGCGCGGAAATCGTAAAGGGAATACTCGACTTGTGCTTGTCATGCAAAGGCTGTAAGTCAGAATGCCCGTCAAATGTTGATATGGCTAAACTGAAAGCGGAATTCCTCCAGCATTATTATGATAAAAAAGGTGTTCCTGTGACGGTTTGGATGGTTGCCAATCTTGCAAAAATCCAAAAGATATTCTCTGTTGTACCGTTCCTGTATAACGGATTCTTAAAAATGAAGCCCGGTTCCTGGCTGGTGAAGAAATTCATGGGCTTTGCCCAGCAACGGTCGCTTCCGCTGTTATCGGAGACGAGCTTGCGAAAATGGTTACGGAGAAATCTTGAGGGAATCAATAATAAACTTGACTCGTCCGGTGATGCCAAAGAAGTTGTGTTATTTGTTGATGAATTTACTAACTATCTTGACAGCCATATTGGTATTACTGCGGTCAGATTGCTGCATCGGCTGGGTTATAAAGTACATGCAATTAAACACGCTGAAAGCGGAAGGACTTTTATATCAAAAGGACTGCTGCATAAAGCAAAGAAAATAGCAAATCAAAATGTCATTGCCTTTAGCCGGTTTGCCGATAAGGAGATTTCTATTGTTGGCATCGAACCATCTGCTATACTTGCGTTCCGGGATGAATATCCTGAACTTGTCGGTCCGGATTTGCTTGAAACAGCCCGGAAGTTGGCCCCCAAATGCATGCTCATTGATGAGTTTCTTGCAAATGAGTCCGATTCAGGACGAATTGATCGTGGATTATTCATTAGTAATGAAAAAATTGTCAAATTTCACGGCCATTGTCAACAAAAAGCCATTACATCTACTATCCACACAAGCAAAATGTTATCCATACCGGTCAACTATAAAGTTGAAGAAATAAAATCGGGTTGTTGCGGAATGGCAGGTGCTTACGGATATGATAAAAACAATTATGAATTGTCTATGAAGATAGGTGAACTGGTGCTTTTTCCTGAAATTCGTAAGAGCGATCCAGGTACCCTCATATCAGCTCCGGGTACCAGTTGCCGCGAACAGATACTTGCAGGAACCGGGGTTCACGCACTGCACCCGGTTCAGGTCCTGTATGATGCGCTAATAAACAAGGAATAAAGCCTGGCTACCAGGTTAGCTTGTCCTTTTGTGTCTTACCCTCCTTGGTACTGCTTTTCACAGTGCTGCCCTGCTGGTAATATTTCATCGCTTCCGGTAAATATTTTCTGATTTGCGCAATTCTTTTTTCGTCTGAAGGATGGGTACTCAGAAAAGCAGGTGTCAAATTGGTCGATAGAGCTGACATCCGTTGCAGGAAATCTCCTGTATCATTCGGTTTAAATACGTCTATGGACAATGAATTACCTCGCAGCTCTGCTACGAGGTATTTCATTTTTGGTTAAGCTGTGTTTTTTCTGGTGTACCCCTCTTTCAGGGCTTCTTCGCTTTGATGGAACAACCGATTGCTTTGGTAACATCCGGTTCCGGAGATTTTCCGGATAATACAGCTTCAATCGCATTCTCCAGGTATTTTTCAGTAACCTGTGACGGATCTTTGTAATTGTTATCAATGGCTCCTATATATACAATCCTGAAATCATTACCCTCTTTCTTCAACAGGTAAACATGAGGGGTTCTTTCAGCGCCATACATTTTATAGATGGCCTGTGTTTCATCAAAAAGATACGGAAATGTATACTGCATCTCACCGGCTCTTTTTTGCATCTCTTCATAAGAATCTCCCGGCGAAACCGCAGGATCATTAGGATTTATAGCAATTACCGGAAATCCTTTTAACCGATATTTGTTGTTAATGCTTATAAGTCTTTCCTGGTAGGCCTGTGCGTAAGGACAATGGTTGCAGGTAAATACCACTACAAATCCTTTTGCAGTTTTATAGTCGCTTAGACTTACGAATTTTCCGTCGACATTCTTAAGCCTGAAATCACCGGCCTTGTCTCCCGGCTTGTATCCTCCGGCATTAAGTATCGACAGGGTGAATGTTTCCAACAGAATTAAAATCATAATGTGTTTCATGGTTTTAAAAATTTGATTTCACAATACTTTCCAGTTCTTCATAAGTTGTTTTCCGGTTCAGAAAGATTCTCTGGTCCTTACTGTATATAAGCGTTGCAGGTATTCCTCCTCCCCAGGTGCTGTCAATTTTGTTTATCCATTTATCAAAATCGGGATCATCGAGCAGCAATATATCAGCTGTAATGTCGTTTTTTTCGAGGAAAGGGATAAGTTGTTTTTCAACCTGACCGGGGATGTCAAGGCTTACCAGCAGCACTTTGACTTTCTTCGATTGATAAGCTTTATGAAGTCTTTCGAAATCAGGTAATTCTTCCCTGCAGGGTAAACACCAGCTGGCCCAGAAATTCAGAATGAATACGGAGTCACTGTTCGTATGCAGTAACGGTTCAAATGAATTGAAATCATAAACAGATATCTTTCGCGCATAACCTGTCTCAAACAATGATAGAAAAGACAACAAAAAAAGGATTTTCATTTTTTTAGTTCTTAAATCTTAATTCGTTAATCATCAATCATAGATGTTTTAAATTAGAAACAATAGATTATAACAATAGTTCTCATAAACCATATTTTAACTTTTTTTTAACTTAACCGGATGAATAGATGTTGATCATATTTAAAAGCAATTCATAATGAATGAATAGAAAAAACCTTAATTTGACCGGTAAAATTACCTGCTCATGAACAAAAGAGGATTTGCAAGTGATAACAATGCCGGGATTCATCCTGATATATTGGATGCAATCCTAATGGCAAACGACGGACATGTGATTGCATACGGTGATGATGCCTATACTATAAAGGCGAAAGAGTTGTTGAAGCAACATTTTGGCGAGGATTCCGAAGTATTCTTGGTATTGACTGGCACAGGGGCAAATGTGTCAGGCCTTTCAGCCATTACCGATTCGTATCATGGAATAATATGTCCTGAGACGGCTCATATTGCTGTTGATGAATGCGGTGCACCGGAAAAATTCACCGGATGCAAACTAATTACTGTTCCCACAACGGATGGCAAACTCACTCCTTCCATCCTCACAGGTCTGTTGCATGGTATCGGTTTTGAACATCATGTTCAGCCTCGTGTGATTTCAATAAGTCAGGCTACGGAAATGGGAACGGTGTATAAATCCCCTGAAATCAAACAATTGGCCAGCTTTGCCCACAGTAATAATATGTTTCTGCACATGGACGGTGCAAGAATTGCAAATGCAGCGGTAAATTTGAATTGTGGTTTCAAAGAGATTACAAAGGATGTTGGCGTTGATGTTCTTTCCTTTGGCGGGACAAAAAACGGAATGTTGTTCGGAGAAGCGGTTATTTTTTTAACGCCTGACCTTGCTGAAAATTTTAAATACATCCGGAAACAGAGTATGCAACTGGTTTCCAAAATGAGATTCATATCGGCCCAGTACATCCCTTATCTTGAAAAAGAAATTTGGAAACCCAATGCACAGCATGCAAACCGTATGGCAAAATTGCTCAGTGAAAAAGTCTCTTTGTTGCCGGAGGTCAAAATCACACAGCCTGTAGAAGCAAATGGTGTCTTCGCTATAATTCCCGAAAGAATTATAAGACCGCTGCGGGAAAAGTATTTCTTTTATACATGGAATGAGGAAAGATCAGAAGTAAGATGGATGACATCATTCGATACCCGGGAAGAAGATATCATCGGCTTTACCGACACATTGAAGAACCTTTTACGGAATCAGTAATGAACTGTCACCATAACTAAGGAACCTGAAATCATTTTCAAGCGCATACTGATAAACCTTCTTCCAGTCCTCTCCTATAAATGCCGCCACCAATAATAACAAAGTACTCCGGGGCTGGTGAAAATTAGTAATCAATTGATCAACAATCTGGTATTTATAACCGGGAATGATCATAATCCGCGTACTTGCAGTAATTTCTTCCAGACCGTTTATTAACATATAGTCGTGAAGAATTTCAATAGATTCTCTGGCTATCAAAGTTCCTTCGATTTCATAAGGTTCCCATTGATCAATCGTCTTGTTCAATTTTCCTGTGTTGCTAAGTTTGTTTCCAAGCCAGTAAAGGCTTTCCAGCGTTCTTACCGTAGTTGTTCCCACGGCAGTAATTGATCCTGAATGATTCAACAGTATTTCCAGTGTTTTTCGTTGTACCGAAAACTGTTCGGCATGCATGGGATGATCTATTATAAATCCGGATTTAACAGGTAAAAAAGTTCCGGCTCCTACATGCAGGATTAAACCTGTGCTAAGGATGTTTTTATTCCGAAGTTGCAGCAAGACGTCTTCTGTAAAATGCAGGCCGGCAGTGGGGGCGGCCACTGAACCCTCATCTTTGGCATATATAGTCTGATAGCGATAATCATCGGTTTCAACCGGTGGTCTTTTAATATAAGGGGGCAGGGGAATGATACCCGCTCTTTCCAGGACTTCACCAAAGGTAACAGAAGAGTCAGGCCAGGAAAACCTGATAAGATAACCATAACTGGTTTTGGAAAGCATTTCGGCTTTCAGTTCAAGAGATCTTTTTCCATCGTGTATATATTGTATAAGCATCGGATCTTTCCATTTTCTTAGATTTCCAACCAGGCATTCCCAGATACACTCGCCTGTTTCTTTAAATGCGGTTTCATAATCAGATGGATCAACAGGTTTCAGGCAGAACAGTTCAATGGTGTTGCCTGTATTGCTGGTGAACAATATACGCGCATGAATTACACGTGTATCGTTGAATACGAGCAAGGTATTCTGGGTTAAATGATTTGCCAGATTCCTGAAACGATCATGGGTAATGGCTTGTCCTCTTTCATATAACAGCAGTTTTGAGAAATCCCTTTCCGCTGCAGGAAACAATGCAATCCTTTCTGCCGGAAGGTTATATTCGAATTCACTGATATGCAGTTGAAGATTCATTGGCTGATTTTATGATCCTATCTCTTACCTTTTATCCCTTCTTTTTCGCTCAAAAATAACTAATTTTGTACCGTCTGGAAAATCCGGAGATGAAATTCAACATTGGTGATATTGTCAGGTTTTTGAATGAAACCGGGGGTGGAAAAATAACCCGTATAGAAGACAGCGGTTTCATTTATGTAATGTCGGATGATGGCTTTGAGATACCGGTCAGGGCAGCCGAGCTGATACTGCAGTCACCTGACCCGGTCAATCCGGATAGCAGAGAATCCGAATATAAGGATATTCCCCAGGCTGATAAGACATTATTCCAGGATTCGTCAGTCCTTGACTTTCATGAAATTGCAGGAAACCGATTACCTGAAAACCTGCCGTACGGTACCAGGCTAAAGCTTGTTTTGGGACTTGTGCCGGAAGATATCGATGCGGTTTTCAAGACAACGATAAACAGCTATTTCATCAATGACAGTAAATATTTTCTTTATTACAGGGTCGGGTATCAGCAACAGGGGAAATATTTTCACCTCAACAGCGGAGAGATAGAACCGGATACAAAGTGTTACCTCGCTGGTTTTGACCAGTCCAGCTTAAGCAGGATATCTCTGTTTCATATACAGGCTTTGCCTGTGTGTCAGGGACAGTATTATAAAATACCGCTTCTGGATGAGGAAATCAGTATTGCTTCTTTTGATTTTTTAAAAAATCATATATATAAGGATAATGAATATTTTGATGAGAAAGCTCTTATCCTTGATGCAACAAAGACTGACAATAACCGAAAGACGAGAACGGTTGAGGCTGCAGCTGGTGATCCGGAGAATAGCATAGTCGGAAAGTTGAAGGATATAAAAAACAGATCGAAAGTATCGGAAAGCATGGAAGTTGACTTGCATATTGGGGCTTTGCGTGAAGACTATTCTCGTTTGTCAAATACAGAGATCCTTCGGATCCAGATGAACCATTTCAGGTCTGCTCTGGAGGATGCTATAAGTAATAAGGTCAGAAGAATTGTCTTTATTCATGGCGTTGGAAATGGAACTCTTAAACTTGAACTACGCAATGAGCTGAAAAGGAGTTATCCTGAATTTTCATATCAGGATGCTTCTTTCAAGGAATATGGTTTTGGCGCCACCATGGTGCATTTACGATAAACGCAGCAGATCGTCTTGTCGCTCTGTCGGCTTTTGTTCCGGCGGGGAGGAAAGTCCGGACAGCGCAGAACACTGCACTTCCGAAACGGAAGATGTCCGCGAGGGCATAGGAGCAGAGAAGAGAATGACTTCTTGTCGGGGTCTGAGGGAAGGCACGCCTTCGCTAAAGCTTCGGCGAGTAAAGGTGAGAAGGTGGGGTAAGAGCCTACCAGGGTATGTGGTGACATATACCGCTGTCTGTCTTGCAGGCTGAAAGATCATGTATATCCCGTTACTGTCAGGCCATTGGCCAGGTAGTACATTGTTGTTCGCAATGCCTTCTTTACCGGTAACGGTATTGAAATCCGGGAGGGGTAGATCGATTAGATAAATGACAAGGTTTCCGGTTATTCCGGGAAACAGAATCCGGCTTACAGGTCTGCTGTTTTTATTTGGTAATTTGCTGATTTGATGATTTGGTGATTCAGGAATACTTCTTTAATCTTTGATCTATATTCTTACTACTGGTCCAAGCGGACGCTTGAACCAGTATAATGAACCAGTATGAAAATTTTCTTTAATCTTCGATCTTAGATCTTTAGTCTTAGATCTTGGATCTTGATTCTTGGTTTTATCAAAAATAAAGAAAGCCTGTCTCAAAAACAGGCCTTCTGCGAATATGGGTCCAATCGTTAGGGTTAAGGATGTAAATATAGCAAAAATGTTGATACATGCAACTCCATGCTGATAATTTTACACATTATAAAGTGCAATAAAAAGATTTATAATTATTTATAATAATAAAAATATCCTTTAGTCATTGAAATCGAGGATGGTTTTTCTGATTTTAACAAGTTTATCCAGTAGTTTTTCAAGCAGATCCAGTTTTAGCATATTGGATGCATCCGATTTGGCCAGCATAGGTTCAGGGTGGGTTTCAATAAAAATTCCATCCACACCTATTGCAACAGCAGCTCTTGCAAGGGTTTCTATGAGCTCCGGCCTGCCTCCGGAAATCCCCGAAAGCTGGTTTGGCTGTTGGAGAGAATGGGTGATGTCAAGCACTACCGGAAACTTTAATTTTTTCATTTCCACCAGTCCACGGTAATCGACAATAAGATCGTTGTATCCAAACATGGTCCCCCGGTCTGTTAAGATAATATTGCTGTTGCCTGAAGACAGTATTTTTTCAACTACAAATTTCATTGATTCAGGTGCTAAAAATTGTCCTTTTTTAATATTAACAGCTTTACCGGTTCTGGCGGCAGCCGTCAGCAAATCGGTTTGCCTGCATAAAAAGGCCGGTATTTGTAAAACATCGGCATATTGTGAAGCGAAATAGGCTTCTTCAACTGTATGTATATCAGTTAATACGGGAATCTGAAAATGCTTTTTCACATCCCGCAAGATCTCCAGGGCGGCTTTGTCTCCGATACCCGTGAAGGAGTCAAGTTTAGAACGATTGGCCTTTTTGTATGAACTTTTAAAAATATACGGTATTTCAAGCTTGTCGGTGGTATTCACAATCTTTTCAGCGACTTCAAAACACAGTTCTCTGCTTTCAATTACGCAGGGACCGGCAATCAGAAAAAAATTACCGGTATTAACATATTTCAGCTGAGGAATAAAATCAGGTATTTTCATAATAATTGGTTTAGCCTATATAATTCATGAATTTCTTTTAATGAACAGATTACGATTAAGTTACACTATCTTTTCTTCGAAAACTAAGTGTAACTAAATCGGGCTAACCTGCTTTAACACAGAATAATCTGTGTTTTTATGAATAGGGCAGGTTAG
>JAFGKY010000164.1 GCA_016928305.1 Bacteroidales bacterium | reverse complement strand
ATTATAAATGGTTAATTATAAATGGTTAATTATAAATGGTTAATTATAAATGGTTAATTATAAATGGTTAATTATAAATGGTTA
This sequence comes from Bacteroidales bacterium, assembly GCA_016928305.1. Lineage (GTDB taxonomy): Bacteria > Bacteroidota > Bacteroidia > Bacteroidales > UBA10428 > UBA5072. Next base: position 8,116 of record JAFGKY010000164.1, on the reverse strand, counting down.
ATTGTAAATTGTTAATGTTAATGTTAATGTTAATGATCTTTGATCTTTAATCTTTAATCTTGAGCCCACTCCGAAAAGTTAATAATACGCCGGTAAAGAATATAACCACCAAAACACAAAAGCACTAAATACATGCAGTATTGTATAATGAAGCAACATATTGTTTTTTTTGTGCTTTGGTGCTTTAGTGGCAAAAAACATATTTTCTATTTTTTGTTGTGAACTCAATCTTTAATCTTTAATCTTTTTCATCATACACCGCAGTCACCTCACCGGCTTCCTGCAAATAGGCTGAAAAATGTTCTTTCCCCGATCGTGTAACGGCTACACGCCCTGAACTCGTGAACTGAAGTACTTTATATTTTTGAAGTTCTTCAAAAAGTTCAAGGTATTCTTCCTTGTATCCTGTTTTCTCTATCACGGTATATTCGGGCCTCACTTCCAGGATCCGTGCATTGTGTTTCCGGATGGTGGTTTCCAGCTCATCCCCCTTTATCAGTGCCTGGGTAGGCACTTTAAACAGGGCAATTTCCTGGTAAATAACCTCATCATCGGTATGATAAAAGGCCTTTAACACTTCTACCAGTTTCTCAATCTGGCTGACCACCTGTTCTGCTTTTTCCTGTGTATCGTTTATCACAATGGTGAATTTATGAATGCCTTTCATTGCAGAAGCTGAGACTGTAAGGCTTTCAATGTTCACGTGACGACGTGTAAAAATGATGGTGATACGGTTCAGCAGCCCGATGTGGTTTTCGGAGAAAGCTGATATGGTGTAGGTTTGTTTACCGTTTCCGTTATTTCCGTTTTCTGATGCCATAGCTGTTATTGTTTAGGTTCAAGAATAACTTCTGATACAGAAGCCCCGGTAGTTACCATGGGGAAAACATTATCTTCTTTTTCAATATTGACTTCCAGAAAATAAGGACCGTTAAAGTCAAGCATTTCCTGGATTGAAGCATCCAACTCGGGCCGGTGAAGGACCTTCTTACCTTTAATACCAAAACCTTCGGCCACTTTAATAAAATCGGGATTGAGCAGGTAGGTTTCCGAATAGCGCCTGTCAAAGAATAACTGCTGCCATTGCCTCACCATGCCCAGGTATTTATTGTTAAGCAGCACTATCTTAACGGCTGCCTGTGTCTGATTGATGGTTCCCAGCTCCTGGATGGTCATCTGCAATCCTCCGTCACCCACGATCAGGATCACTTCTTTTTCAGGTGCGCCAATTTTTGCCCCGTGCGCAGCAGGGAGTCCGAAGCCCATGGTTCCGAGGCCTCCTGAAGTGACAAACGATCTTTTGTTGGTGAAATTGAAGTACCGCGAGGTTATCATTTGATGCTGACCGACATCGGTCACTACTATGGCGTTCCCGTTTGTTTTTTCGTTCAGAATGCGTATAACCTCTCCCATGGTAAGGCCTTCTTTTGTGGGGAATAAGTCCTTGACCACAACTTTTTCGTTCTCAATTTTATCCGCGTCCCTGAATTCCTGGAGCCAGGATGCGTGAGAACGCTTTTCAACCATACCGGTCAGCAGTGGCAGTGTTTCTTTCACATCTCCGACAACGGCCACATCGGCTCTCACGTTTTTGTTGATTTCAGCACGATCGATCTCGAGGTGTATGACCTTAGCCTGCTTTGCATACCGTTTCAGGTCACCGGTTACACGGTCATCGAAACGCATTCCTACCGCAATCAGCAGATCGCACTCATTGGTTTTAATATTGGTGGAATAATTTCCGTGCATACCCAGCATGCCAACATTTAACGGATGTTTTTTTGGCAAGGCACAGGCTCCTAATATGGTCCATGCTGCAGGTATTCCTGCTTTTTCAACAAAGGCCCTGAATTCTTCTTCAGCCCCGCCCAGAATAACACCCTGACCGAAAAGGATATATGGTTTTTTCGCCTGGTTGATAAGGTCAGCAGCCTCACGTATCTTTTTTTGGTCGGGTTTGGGACAGGGAACATAACTGCGAATCTTAATGCATTTCTTATATTCAAAATCAAGTTCACCAAATTGCGCATTCTTGGCAATGTCGATCAGCACCGGACCCGGTCTTCCCGAGCGTGCAATATAAAATGCCTGGGCTATTATCTCAGGTATTTCTGCCGGTTTGGTGATTAAATAATTCCATTTGGTCACCGGCATGGAAATGCCAATGACATCGGTCTCCTGAAATGCATCCGAGCCCAGCAGGGGCGAGGCAACCTGTCCTGTAATACATACCAGCGGTGTGGAGTCAATCATGGCATCGGCAATACCGGTGATCAGGTTGGTGGCTCCGGGCCCCGAAGTGGCCATAACAACACCCACTTTACCCGATACCCTTGCATATCCTTGTGCGGCATGTATGGCTCCCTGCTCATGCCGGGTTAATATATGCCTGAGTTTATCACTGTGATCCATCAGCGCATCATAGATGGGCATGATAGCTCCTCCGGGATATCCAAAGATCGTGTCAATCCCTTCGCTGATGAGTGAACGCATTAACGCGTCAGCGCCTGTGATACGGATCGCTTTTTGGGTTTCTATTGTTACTGGTTGTGTTTTCATAAGGTAATTCAACTATACTGTTTCAATTTGGTATGTCTGTTTCTGTATGAATAACGTGTTATACTTCCGAGACCTGACCGGTTACGCCGTTATATCTTTCTTACAGCACCTGTGTCAGCTGAAGTGACCATGCTGGCATAAGCCTTCAGTGCATTCGAAATGATACGGTTGCGGGATAAGGGTGTAAAGGCGGCAGTATCTCTCTGAAGCTGCTCCTGTTTGCGATTCGTGAGATCTTTCTCGGAAAGAAGCACATTGATTTTTCGTTCCGGGATATTGATCTCAATGATGTCTCCGTCCTTCAGCAGGGCGATTTCTCCGCCTGCTGCCGCCTCCGGTGAGACGTGACCGATGGAAAGTCCCGAGGTGCCTCCGGAGAATCTGCCATCCGTAATCAGGGCACATTGTTTTCCTAATCCCTTGGATTTTATGTAAGAAGTGGGGTACAGCATTTCCTGCATTCCGGGGCCTCCCTTTGGCCCTTCATACCGTATAATCACCACATCGCCTGACTGCACTTTCCCGCCAAGGATTCCATCACAGGCATCTTCCTGTGATTCGAATACCCTGGCAGGTCCCCTGAAATTGAAAATGGAAGGATCGACACCCGCTGTTTTCACAACACAACCGTTTCGGGCGATGTTACCATACAATATGGCCAGTCCCCCATCTTTGAAATAACAATGCTCAATACTGCGTATGCATCCGGTTGAGCGGTCAAGGTCGGGATTCTCATACAACACACCCTGACTCCCCAGGCTAAGGTTTTTAATGCCCGCAGGAGCACTCAGAAACAATTCTTCTGCCTCAGATGTATGAGTCTTTCTCCGTATGTCGTATTGATCAATTGCCTCCCCGAGTGTTAGCTGATCAACTCTTTTTACCGTTATATCGACCAATCCTCCCCGTTCCAGTTCACCCATTATGCCCAGTATACCTCCTGCACGGTTTACATCTTCAACGTGATACGGAGAACTGGGCGCTACCTTGCACAGTACCGGCACTTTACGTGATAAGGCATCGATATCCTTCATGGAGAAATCAACTCCGGCCTCACGTGCGACGGCCAGGATATGTAAGACGGTATTGGTTGATCCGCCCATGGCAATATCAAGCGTCATGGCATTCATAAAGGCAGGGCGGGTAGCAATAGACCGGGGCAATACCGATGTGTCCCCGTCGTAATAATATTTTCTGGTATTATTGATAAGTTGCGCAACTGCTTTTTCAAAGATTTTTTTCCGGTTCTTATGCGTAGCTACTACGGTTCCATTTCCCGGTAATGCCATCCCGATGGCTTCGTTCAGGCAGTTCATCGAATTGGCCGTGAACATACCTGAACAGGAACCACAAGTAGGACATGCGTTCTTCTCAATTTCAGTCAGCTCTTCATCCGTTATGGAATTATCAGCCGCCAGTATCATGGTATCCACCAGATCATACTTTTTGGAACCGACGTGGCCGGCTTCCATCGGGCCACCGGAAACAAAAACAGCCGGAATATTGAGCCGCATGGCAGCCATTAGCATGCCCGGCGTTATTTTATCACAGTTGGTGATGCATATCATGGCATCAACCTGATGCGCATTGCACATATATTCGACACTATCGGCAATCAGATCGCGTGAAGGAAGTGAATAGAGCATCCCGTTGTGCCCCATGGCGATGCCATCATCAATAGCAATGGTATTGAATTCGGCAGCATACCAGCCTTCTTTCTCAATGATTGATTTGACTTCCTGGCCCACCTGATGCAGATGCGTATGCCCGGGGACAAATTGTGTAAATGAATTTACGATGGCGATGATGGGTTTGCCGAATTGTTCTTCCTTCATGCCGTTGGCCCGCCAAAGACTTCTTGCTCCGGCCATCCGTCGTCCTTCAGTAGTAGTCAGGCTTCTGAGTTTTATTTTCATAGTGTTCATTTTATGTGCCGTATTAAAATCAGAAAGCCATTCTATACAGCAAGAATGGCTTTCGGTATCGTTAATCACTTAGTAAACCATCCTCACCCTGGAGTATCGATCACAACTACAAGGAGGAGGACATTCACTATAATGATGATATTTCTCATGTTTTTCGAATTGTGCAAATATATACAATAAAATATTATTTAATCAAGTACGATTGTATTTTTTTTCATTTTGGCCTTATTGAGGTTATCAGAAAAAAAGTTTTTATACTTTTATGTGATGTTATTATTTGCTTCGAGTTAATATGTATCCAATAAATCTGCGGGAACTAATTGTAATCGTTACAGGGATCACCATACTGTCCGGTTTTCTGGTTGGTTATCTGAGATATATAGCACCGCACATCAGGGGATCAATGTATTGGGCTGTTGGAACAGTCTTAATCAGTATTGGCCTGATGGCCTACGGTTTCTATCCAAAACCTGTAGAATATGTTAATCTTCTCATTACCAATATTAACGCTTTTACCGGGCAATGTTTGTTGCTGGTAGCCATCTGGAAGTTCAAAGAAAAACCGGTGAACTACTATATTGTAATAATCCTGCCGGTACTTGGTTTTTTGGTAACAACTGTTTTTACAGTACTGTATTATCATATGGGGCTGAGAGTGGCTGTAAATTCATTTTTGTATGCTGTCGCAGGAGCTTTTGTTTTTTACGAGATGCTTGTTCCACCTGATAAAGCCCTCAAGACGATATTTAGCATCAGTGCGTTTGCTGTTATGATCTATATTTTGGCCATGATGACGCGGGCTGTTGTTTCCTTTCAGCAAAAGATAATTGATCTGATGGCTCCCACCATTGAAAGTCTAATTCTTTTTTCTGTCATTAGTATGTCGGTTTTGGTGCTTACCTTCGGCTTTATTATTATGGTGAATATAAGGCTATCCCAGGATCTGGTAAAACAGAATGCCATGAAGGATAAGTTCTTCTCAATCATTGCCCATGATCTGAAAAATCCTGTTGGCAATATTATGGGATTCAGTGATTTACTTGAAGAAAAACTGGATCAACAGAACCGGGAGGAAGCCGTATTTATAGCAAACGCTATCAAACAATCGGCAACACAGACCAATAACCTTATTGAGAATCTCCTGGAATGGGCACTTTCGCAAACCGGCAAAGTACGGTATAATCCTGAAAACATTAATTTGCACGATTTTATAAGGGATGAAACGGAATATTACCGGCATTTTGCCAGGAACAAGCAGATATCGATTCAAGCAGAAGGAGTTAAAAATATACAGGTATGGGCTGACAAGAATATGCTCAGAACCATCCTGCGAAATCTAATCACCAATGCCATAAAATACACGCAAACGGGAGGGAACATATGCATTGAATCGCGAGAACTTGCATCGTTTGCCGAGGTGGCCGTTATTGACAACGGAGTCGGAATCCGGCCTGCAATAATTGAAAAACTGTTCATCCTCGATGAAAAGGTGACCACCCGTGGAACAAATGATGAAAAGGGTACTGGTCTCGGACTTGTATTATGCAAAGAGTTTGTTGAAAAAAACGGGGGTATAATCCGTTTACAAAGTGAACCCGAAAAAGGTACAACGGTCTTTTTCACCCTTCCATTGTATACAGGTTAACCTGCTTGCCGGCACCCCTGGCTGAAGCCAGGGGCAATAGATAGGTACAGATCAGCATTTCAAATCTATTGCCTTTGACCTGCCTGATGTAAGGCAGGCTTTAGCCAGAGGCAAGAAAGAATACCCGATCTGCCGACCAGAGCAAGAGCCCGTTTGAGGCAGACAGGCCGAAAAAAATCCAATCCCCGAATCCCGAATCCCATTACTCACTCAACTTGTCACTTTTCTCTGTCTTGTCTCTTGATGTTTGATTCTGATAAGTATCGCATAGTTAAATGTCCTGCCGGTTACGCTGCATAGATTGTTCTGCCTATTGGCAGGTAATGCTTACAGCGGATTCCATACGCTCATTTTTACCCCGGGCTGATACCCGGGGCTACCAATATGTCGCCCCTCCGGGGCTTGTGTTTTGGTCTTTCTTGTCCCTAATAAATCGTACTTCACAAATCTTAAATCGTACATCGTACATCGTAAATAAACACATCTCATAACTCTCTCCCACACAACTTGTCCCTTGTGACTTGTCACTTGTCACTTCTTCCTCGTCCCTTCTTTATAAAACGCCATCATATATTCGTTTTCCGGCAGCCTGTAGCGCTGAATGGTTTGCCTGTCAAGTTCGTCGAGGTAACAGGAATCTTTAATGATAAAACCGGTTTCTTTAATGCGTTCGGGATAATCGCGTCCATAGAGCCGGTAGTGATCTTTTTGCCTGAAATGCAACTCTTTTTTGCGAGGATCTGTAATGGATGCGTCCTCATAGGTTTTTTCCAGGGTCATATCGGTCGGAACCTGCATGATTCCAAATCCGCCTGTTTTCAATACCCTGTAGATTTCCCGCATAGCCTGCCGGTCATCCGGCACGTGCTCAAGTACATGATTACAGATAACCACGTCAAATGTTTCATCCATAAAGGGCATTTGTTGAATATCAAGCTTAACGTCGGCCAACGGTGATTCCAAATCGGCAGTGGTATAGTCAATATTGCTGAGTTTCCGGAAACGGATATAAAAACATTGTTCGGGCGCAACATGAAGTACTTTGAGCGGATCACTGAAAAACCGGGTTTTGTTCTTCAGAAAAAGCCATAACAATCGGTGCCGTTCAAGAGAAAAACACCGCGGACACAATACATCCTTCCGGATCACATTGTATCCATAAGGCAATAGGCGTGAAAAGTGTCCACCGCAAACCGGACATTCAACTTTATTGCCTGAAAACAATATTGATGTAACCTTCATGACAGGCTGGCTGAGCCTTATCAACCAAGGCCTTGGAAGGGCATTAAGCAGAAAGGCGATAATACTTTTCATTTCTATGTGTTACGACAGGAAATGTCAAATTTAAACTTTGTGAATGGTTTCTAAAAATGATTATTTTCGTAGTTTTTAATCAGTATAATTGTATGAGACCATTTAAAGTAATTGGTATACAGCAAATTGCAATAGGAAATGAAGATAAAAACAAGCTTGAAAAATTCTGGGTGGAATTGATGGGCCTCGAGAAAACATCCTCTTTTAAAAGCGATCGTGAGAACGTGGATGAGGACATATTGCGCATCGGCAAGGGCCCTCATGCCATTGAGGTGGATATTATGCAACCGGTTGACCCGGAAAAGACGCCCAGGGTCCATGAACCCAAACTGAACCATATCGGATTGTGGATCGATAACCTGGTAAAAGCTGTTGATTGGTTGACGCAGCAGGGGGTCAGATTTGCACCCGGAGGGATACGGAAAGGGGCAGCCGGATACGATGTATGTTTCATTCACCCTAAGGGTAACGAACAGTTTCCGCTGTGCGGCGAAGGTGTGCTGATAGAGCTTGTACAGGCACCGGAGGAGGTGACAGAGGCGCTGGGAGACAGTGAAAAGTGAAAAGTGAAAAGTGAAAAACGAAGAGTGAAAAACGAAGAGTGAAAAGTGAGAGGCGGCAACCCATTTAGCAGCATAATGCAGTCACCCGGCAAAGCCAAGCGACTGAGGGT
>JAFGKY010000021.1 GCA_016928305.1 Bacteroidales bacterium | reverse complement strand
GCCCGTCTTTCTATTTACCTTTCAATAAATTAGTATCATTCCGATCATTCTGTTAAATTTGTATTAGAACGATGAATAAAACGCTATAACATGTTGTGGTGATTTTACAGCGGACTATAAAAAGGAAACTTGATGCAAAAACAATAACTTTTATGGAAAATTATCAACAAATATGAAAAAAACACTTATAACACTAATACTTTCAATTGTATACTTGATATTAAGTGCACAGTATCAAACTGACACAAAATTTACAAATGAAGAGTTTTATAAAAATCCGGTATTTTCAGGTGATTTTCCAGATCCAAGCCTTTTGGTTGATGGCAACGATTATTATGTAGTACATTCTTCCTTTGAATATTATCCCGGATTGACAATTTGGCATTCAAAAGATTTGATTAATTGGACTCCTGTCACTAGTGCATTGACCAAATATGTTGGGTCGGTTTGGGCTCCCGATTTAGCAAAATACAATAACAAATACTACATTTATTTTCCAGCCAATAACACAAATTATGTTGTAGTTTCAGATTCAATTGATGGAACGTGGAGCGACCCAATTGATTTAAAAGTAGGTAATATTGACCCAGGCCATGTTGTGGATGACAATGGTAATAGATATTTATATTTCAGCAGTGGAGGCTATGTACCCTTATCTGATGATGGTTTATCAGTAACAGGAAATTTTAAACATTCATATAATGGTTGGCCAATTCCGAGAGACTGGACAATTGAATGCTTTTGCATGGAAGGACCAAAACTGTTTAAACGTGGTGAGTATTATTACATGACTGTTGCAGAAGGAGGGACAGCAGGCCCTGCAACCGGTCATATGGTGATATCTGCACGTTCAAAATCGCCCCTGGGGCCCTGGGAAAATTCTCCTTTTAATCCCATCATCCGCGCACAAAGTAATGCTGATAAATGGTGGTCAGTTGGTCATGCCACGATTTTTAAAAATACCTCCAATACATGGTGGATGATATTTCATGGATACGAAAACGGGCATTATAACATGGGGCGCCAGACATTACTTGCACCCGTTGTATGGACTGATGACGGATGGTTTAAAATTCCAGACAATCTTAAAATCGATGAACCCATTAAAAAGCCGTTAGAACCGTTTGTTGGTGATAGGTTTTCGTTAAACGATAATTTTGAAAGCAATACCTTGAAACCTCATTGGAAATTCTTCGGTGAGTACGATACAAGTCGTTTTCATTTAATAAACAATAGCATTGTAATTAAAGCAAAGGGTAATTCAGTGGCTGAGTGTTCACCACTTCTTTGCATGCCGTCTGACCATTCCTATTCTGTTCAAGTAGAAATAGAGATAGAAGGTGATGCGATCGGCGGATTGATTCTTTATTACAGTCATAAGATATATTCGGGAATACTGGCTGACGTTAATAATATTTTAGCAAACTTAAGAGGCTGGCAATTCCCAACGGAGAAAGAGGTTATCGATAATCACGTATACCTGCGACTAAAGAATATGAATAATACGGTTGATATGTATTACAGCATTGATGGTGCAGCATGGATTAAAATTGAAAATTCTGTTGAAGTATCTGCCTATCATCATAATGTATTAAGTGACTTTTTAAGTTTACGGATTGGACTGGTATCTTTGGGAGCAGGAAAAGTAAAATTTAAGAATTTCAAATATGAACCGATAAAATAAAAAGGAAGACAAAAATGCGATACAAAACATTAAAATTATATGCTGTACTCTGGTTAGGACTTGGACTAACAGGACTGCAAGCACAGGAAGCAATACCCGCCTCGGGGGGTGATGTTTCGGGCAGCGGAGGCTCGGTGAGTTTTTCCGTTGGACAAGTGGTTTATACGACAAACACAGGCACAAATGGTTCGGCAGCACAGGGAGTGCAACAGCCGTTTGAAATTTCGGTGGTGACCGGAATTGAAGAAGCCAGAGGCATAAATCTGTCTTGTTTGACATATCCAAATCCGGCAACAGACTACCTGACGTTGAAAGTTGAAAATTTTAACAAAGAAAATTTGTCGTATCAGCTTTTTGACGTAGATGGAAAACTTTTAGAAAACAAAAAAATTGAAGGTAATGAAACCAGCATTATAATGATTAATCTTATTCCTGCAAGCTATTTTCTAAAAGTAATTCAAGACAACAAGGAAGTAAAAACATTTAAAATAATTAAAAACTAATCACCCATGAAAAGAATATTTGCAATTTTGGCAGCCGTATTATTGACCGCAACATTGTGGGCACAAAGCCCTGAAAAAATGAGCTATCAGGCAATCATACGCAATAGTAGCGATCAATTAGTTACCAACCAAGCGGTTAGAATGCAAATAAGTATTTTACAAGGATCTGCAACCGGCACCACGGTTTACACAGAAACTCAAACCCCAAGTACCAATGCCAATGGTTTGATTAGTATCGAAATTGGCGGAGGAACTGGTTTTGATACGATTAACTGGGGAAACAGTTCGTATTTCATAAAAACCGAAACCGACCCTACAGGCGGAACGAACTATACAATTACAGGTACAAGTCAATTATTGAGCATACCTTATGCTTTGCATGCAAAAACTGCTGAAATCCTTACAGGAACAATAACCGAAACCGATCCAATATTTGATTCATCAGTTGCAGCCGGAATAACAGATAACGATATTAGCAAATGGAGCAGTAAACAGGATATATTAACAGCCGGTACCGGAATTGATATTACCGCAAATGTGGTTAGTGCGACAACATATTCGGTTGGAGATTTTGCCCTGGGAGGCGTTATATTTTGGGTGGACGAAACCGGACAGCATGGCCTGGTATGTGCTAAGCAAGACCAAAGTTCAGGTATAAGGTGGTATGCCGGCAGTTATGGAAGGACACAAGCTAAAGGTGATGGACCTTTTTCAGGTGAAATGAACACCGCTATTATTATTGCTGCCTATTTAGTCATTGGCGATGATTTGGCTAATTACGCTGCAAGTATTTGTGCCGGGTTGCAAATAACCGAAGGTGGCAAAACATATGGAGATTGGTATCTACCCTCCAAAGGAGAGTTAAACATTATGTACCAGAATAAAACAATAATTAATGCAACAGCTACGGCAAATGGCGGTGGTAGTTTTGCTGCTTCCTCCTATTGGAGTTCCAGCGAGTTCGATCCCAACCTTACGACGAGTCAGAACTTTAGTACTGGCGTTCAGAATTCCAACAGTAAGAATAACACTTTCAGGGTACGTGCAGTTCGGAGTTTTTAACTATTTTAACAATACCGTAAAACAGTAGATTCTTTTAAAATGGTATTATATTATCATTTGATAAAGAATTACGCTGTATAACGAAGTGTAGCAGTAATAAGCGTTTTAGTGATAATTCAAGGCTTCTCTCTCGCATCAATTTTTGTTTCAGTAGATGAGGATGAAGCCCGCAATCCCTTACTAATTCCCCTCAGCGTCACTCCTGAAGCGAATTGCCAGTGAGAAAGATTATATTTACTTCGTTATGTATGTACTGTCAAAAATGGAGGACGCTGAGGTTTTAGGTACCCAGGTATTGAATGGGGTCGGACCGGGCTCTTATATAGAATAATATTGTCATAAAAATATCATTAAGCCGAACAAAATGCAGGTTGAAAGCCTGAGATATAATAGCCTGAGGCAAAGCCACAGGTAGTAAGACATATAATTTCTTCACCTTGAAGGGCAAAGCCATCAAGCTAAGAATCAATTAATAATTCGACCTCTACGAGCATAGCCGTCAAGTTAAGATATGTAACGCATTGATAACTATTGAAAATAATGAAAAGCTCCGTAGGAGCGACATTATGGTAGAAATCAGCATTTCATTTAGTCTATGAGCCTGTGAGCTCCGTAGGAGCGACATTATGGTTTTGCAGATGGTGCATCAGCATTAATAATACCGCCCCTCTGGGGCTTAGATTGTTTGAATATAATTCAATGATATTGTTTAAAAATAACGTAATTAATAAAAAACCAATAAATAGTATTTCTTAGCTTGAAGCTTACGCAGGATCATGTTACATGAGGCGATGCTCTATGTTCTATTGTTTAATATTTTCAGCCTTACATTAACAACTATAAGTTCAGTATAGAATTAAATGTGTTATATGGATAAAACAATATTATTCTATATTAGAGCCTGGTCCGACCCCAAAAATACGCAGGCGTAATGAACGCATGCTTGCAGCTGTGCAGGAAATTCGGGCCTGCCCGATATTCGGGTCTGCCCCATCAGAAGGAATTACAAACCCGAATTAGCTGGGGATTCAATAGAACCATCCGGATATCTTTGAATTTTAACAGGCTTTATGAAGTTATGATTCCTCATTATTTTTTGCTATTTTTATTCATTGATTAACAATCCAGCCTAAAATAGCAGCAATTAATAGCCGGTCAATAATTCAAGAAACTACTGCTAAACATCCAAACTCGTTTTATACGTATTGAAGAAGGGAAATCATTTCTTTGATAGCTTGCAGCTCATGCCAAAACTTCATTGTTCAGAATTCTATTCTGTCAGAAGAGTATGAAATATTCATATAAATACCAATTGGTTAAAAAGGAGAAAATATGAACAATCAATCACCTTTCCATACCAGAAAAAGTAGTCGTAAATTAAATCCCAAAAAGAAAAGACTTCAGCATGCATTCCCGTATTCTCTTACCGGATGTCATTCAAGAATGAGAAGCTGTCAGGGGTTTTACTTTACCTTATGCATTGCACTGGTCTTAATCTTTCTGAACGCTTGTACCGATCCGGTAAAGGTTGCCCTGGAAACCAGGGATTACCGAGAAGGAAAAGAAGCTGTTCGGCGGATAACAGATCAATCTGACCTGGCAAAAGTTGCATTGGAAGCTGCCGATCAGGATGTACGCTATTTTGCCGTTGAAAAGATAACCGACCAATCCACCCTGGTAAAGATCGCAATGGAAGATAAGTCCTCTAAACCAGGCGAAGCAGCCGTTAAGAAGGTGAAAGATCCGTCACAGATAAAAAAGATAGCCCTTGAAGCCGAAGGCATTTATGCCCGTACAACCGCTATTGAGATGCTGACAGACCCTGCTTTGCTGGCAAAACTGGCGTTGGAAAGCAGTAATCAACAGATACGTAAAGCTATCGTAAAAAAGCTGATCGAACCGGGAATGATAGATAGTCTGGCTCATGTTGAAGGGGATAGAAATGCTCAGCTTTTTCATCAATTCATTCTTGCATTTAACAGGATACCACAAGAACACAGGGAACGTCTTATCCAAAGAATGCTGCCGGTTATTATGGTATTGAACGAAAATGAAGTAATGGAAATATTCGGGGAAATAGAATCAATAAGTGTTGGCTGGTATCCTGAATCCGCATTTTACAGGGGAGATATAACAGGCACTATGAAGGGTGAATCATTCCAATGCAAAATTGAACTTAAGAAGCGGAGCACCCCTTTATTTCATCGTTGGTCGACAAAATTTCCAAATACGACTTCCACACTTCATTTCAGGTCCGCTGCCATTAATCTGGAAGATATCCTTAAACCGGCTTTCGCCCAGCTGCCCCGTCCGGTACTTGAAAAGATCATAAGAGAAGACATATCCGTTGAAGTTAACAAAGCTGCCCGAAAAAGCCTGGAAGCTGTCCGCAAAACCGTGCAGTAAGGATACATCAAATTACTCGCTGCGTTACGTTAATACCGATTTATTGGATGCAATTTACGACAGTACGGGTGTTTCACTCAAAATATTGCTGTACGGTATTTTCTTAAAACATTACAGCCTGAGTATTCTTTGTTTTTCACTCCTTTGAATATAAAAAAAAGCACCTGCTGACAGACAGAAAAATTCAAAAAGAGAAGAAAATCAATAACATATATCGTATATTTATGTACGGTTATAAGATTGTATATGGCCAATGCCGATGACCCGGAAACGGTCCTGTGCAAAAAACATAAAAGAGCATTAACAATGGAAAAAACATACAAATATCATTTTCTTGATTTTGTTGCATATTTTTTAATGATCGTATGCTTCCCCATAAATCCCCTCATTCTGTTGAGAGTCATTGAGCCGTATGAAAATAAGATACTGTTTTGGTTTGGAGCCTGTTTTTGGCTTATCGGTATGGTATTCGTGATATATCCGTTTATCTATTTTAAAATAAAAGGTGGGGTAAGCAAAGGGAAAGCATATGTTCACACAAACAAACTGGTAAGAAGCGGACTTTATTCCATTGTCAGGCATGTTCAATATACAGGGGGAATTTTATCCATATTTTTTGCTACACCCTTTTTGTATCCTCACTGGATTTTTGTTATTCTTGGTATACCCGGGATATTCCTGACGTATCTCGGGACAAAAAAAGAAGACCAGTTAATGATAGAAAAATTCGGCGATGAATACAGAAAATATATGGATGAAGTCCCTGCGATGAATATTCTACTCGGAATTATACGAAAAATTAAAAGGAACGGATTGGCAATACTTTAATCGATGTATCCTATAATCACAATAATTTCTATTACTATGAAATAATTACACCCTTATAATAATGAATCTCGACCATGTCAATAATGCATTTAAACAATTTGGAATAAATACAATATTGAACCGGAAAGTAAGGTTGCAAAATCCCTTGACTATGAAGTTATCAAGTTAGTCTGCAGGCGATTACTCTTTTCTCCTTTTTTTTATGACTTTGGCGGGATCTCACTCCTGCTTAACGCATGGAAGTTTCTTAAAAATTCATAAATCTTTCATTAAAAAATAAGCTCATAGTATATTTTCAAAATTATAAACTATATTTCATACTATAAAGCTCATTCATAATCCCAAAGCCTGTCGGATGAAACATCTTGTTTGGATCGTCATTCTGTTTTTTGTTTTTGCAGATCTCGCAGCACAGGTCAAAAAGAGTGTGGAAGCTCTTTATATTGACAACCCCCTTACCATCGATGCCGTACTTGACGAACCTGTATATCAGCAGGCTCAGCCGGCAAAGGACTTTGTGCAGCTGCAACCCTATAACGGAAGACCGTCATTCCAGCCCACCGAAGCTTTCTTTTTCTATGATCAAAAAGCGGTTTATGTTGGTGCTATGTTATATGACAGTGCCCCCGACAGCATTTTCAATATTTTTACCGAACGCGATCAATGGGGTATGTTTGATTATTTCGGAGTGTATCTTGATCCTTACAACGAGGGACAGCTGGCCTTTGGTTTTTTCATAAGTCCGGCAGGGGTTCAGTTTGACATTAAAGCAACAAAAAGTGACGGGGATTACGAAGACGGAAACTGGAATGCCGTCTGGGAGAGTAAAACACGGATAACTGAAAAGGGATGGGTTGTTGAAATGAGAATCCCATACTCTGCCCTGCGTTTTCCCGACAAGGAAGTTCACACGTGGGGTCTCAACATGTTCAGAAACATCAGAAGGTATAATTCGAACAACTCATGGAGCCTGGTCGATCGCAATGTATCCGGGTTTATTCACCAGGAGGGAGAGCTGACCGGAATAAAGAATATTAAACCGCCCATACGTCTTTCTCTTAGCCCATACCTTGCCACCTATATGGAAACCAGGAGCGACAGGACAAAACCCGATTTCACCTACAAGGGAGGAATGGACCTGAAATACGGTCTGAGTGAAAGCTTCACACTCGACATGATGCTGATACCGGATTTCGGGCAGATCCAGTCTGACGACAAGGAATTGAATCTTTCTCCGTATGAATTGTACTATGATGAAAAAAGACAGTTCTTCACAGAAGGTACCGAATTGTTTCAGCGTGCAGATATTTTCTATTCCCGGAGGATAGGCGGCAAGCCCATATTTTCCGATAACGCGTCATCTTCCCTGGATTCCAATGAGATCGTCGATTACAATCCAATTGAGACACAGTTGCTGAACGCCACAAAAGTATCGGGTCGAACATCCAAAGGATGGGGTATCGGCATACTGAATGCTATGACCCTTCCTTCACATGCAGTTTTAAAAGACACGCTTTCGGGCCATACCCGTGAGGTAACCACCCAGCCCTTTACCAACTACAACGTTGCGGTAGTTGATAAATCGCTGAAAAATAATTCTTATGTCAGTCTGATCAACACCAACATGGTGCTTGCCAATAATCCTTTCATGGCCAATGTAACGGCTACCGAATTTGAAATAAGGAACAAGGCTAAAACATACGCTTTAAGCGGGGGTGCAGGTTACAGCATAAGAGGTGATACAAGCCGGGAGAAGGGATACGCTGTAGTTCTGGGTGTTGAAAAAAACAGCGGTAAATTCAGGTTCGGCATTTCACAAAGCGTATTCTCCGACAGAGTAAATCCTAATGACATGGGTTATCTGCGAAGGAACAACGAATTAAGGACGGAGTTCGACATTGGTTATCATGTATTCGAACCATTCTGGATCGTAAGGGAGACCCATATCAACGGATGGTGGAATTACGCCCGTATCTATAATCCATCAGACAGGTACGGGCATGAAATAGGGATTGACTGGCATACACTGTTTAAAAACAATTATGAACTGGAAATATTCAGCAATGTTGAAACAGACCGCCATGATTATTATGAGACCCGGGTCGCAGGACGGTATTTTATCAATCCGCTATATTGGTCTTCCGGCCTATATATGAGTACTGATGAGAGAAAGCGCATTTCTTTTTACATCGTGGGAGGATTCTTTACCAAGCCTTCCAATGATGAATCAGGATTATCGCTTGAGGCAGGAACAAATATAAGGTTGGGCCAAAGGGTGCAAGTTTCCTATGATTTTAATCTTGATTACGCATACAATGAACCCGGTTTTGTCGATTCAAGCAATTACGGTAAGACAATCCATTTTGCCAAGCGTGACGTTAAAACCCTGGAAAACGTGCTGGAACTATCGTATGCCATGACCCGAAAGGCAGGAATAAGTTTCAGGATGCGTCACTACTGGTCGGGGGCAGATTGCTTAAGTTATTATCTGTTGCGCAAAGACGGGTCATTGCTATCTGATCTGACATACCCGGAAAACCATGATCAGAACTACAATGCCTTTAATATTGATATGGTATTTCGCTGGATCTTTGCACCCGGTTCGGAGCTATCACTGGCATGGAAAAATTCTATTTACAGTGAACAGGAGAAGGTGGTCACGGATTATTTCCAAAACCTTGACGATACCTTCAATGCAACCCAGACCAACAGCATATCACTGAAAGTGTTGTATTATCTGGATTATAACCAGCTGAGAAGGAACAAGTCAAAACAACAGTAAAAACAGCCGGCTGATTTCATGAATCGAAGGTACTAACGGGAAAGTCATTACCTATATCATATGTGCTACTATTTGAATGTTTGCATAAAACCACTACATTTGATATATTTAACAGGTAGTATATTAACCTTTATAAATCAGTCAAAATCAATGCTGTTTTTTTAACCTTAAATTATTTATCTACCATGAAATCACTTCTTATTATCGCTGTTTTTTTTATGCCATTGTTGACTACGGCACAAACGAAAAAAGATATTTTCAATCCGGAATTCCCTTTGGTTTTTTTCGGAGCCGATTTTTCACAGGTACAGTTTACCAAAGAAGAAGAATTTACCAACAAACCTGAAATATTGCGGTTTTTTGTTGATTGTAACAATTTACTTAAATCACCTGGATATCAAAACCTGTTGCGAAAGAAAATGCATCGTGATGAAATAGAATATGATTTTTCTTATGTTACCAGTGTCAATGAATCCATTGACTGGCAGAAAGTGTATTCTGACAATATTGATTACAGCATCTCTGATGAAGAAATTGAAAACATGATTAATAGATTAAATATAAACCAGGAAACTTATAAGGACCGGATAGGTTTGCTGCTTTGCGAGGAGAATTACTCGAAGACAAAGCCACTGGGAACTGTTGCAATTGTTTTCTTTGGTGTTAATGATCTTAAACCCATCTTGATAAAACACTTTTCATGTAAACCCGGGGGGATTGGTTTTTTAAACTATTGGGGTATTATTAATTTAAATGCCCTAGTGTATTTAAAAAAAATAGAGAAAGAGCTCAGGTAAGGATATATTCCGGGAATCAGACTGTATTTTTTCCGTAAGTACTGCAGGAATTCTTTATAACCATAAATCTGACCTGCAGCAGAAGGATTTCCTGCTTGCGGCTTGTTTAAAACTTTAAATATAATTGAAGCTAAATGCAAAATCATTGTATGTGATGACAGGTAGCTAAAAAAAGATGGAGAGATAACGACCATAACGGATATTTTCACTGAAAAAATGACTATTCTTTATTCAACTTTAGCGAACGTATACCATGAAATGTATCAGCACATCTTCGACTATGATAAAGAATTTGATTTTTATGATTCCCTGTTAAAAAAGAACGACTGCCATATGATCCTTGAGGTTGGTTGTGGTTCAGGCATGCTGGCACGACGTTTTATCAATAACGAATATGACTACATGGGGCTGGACTTGTACTATGAAATGCTGGAAATTGCGTGTTCTGAAGTAAGGTCCGGCTGTTTTTTCCAGGGTGATATGCGTAAGCTGGAGTTCGACCGGCAATTTGATGCTGTATTGATTACCGGCAGGTCCATAGCATATGTAACGGATAACCGGGGTATTATGGATACACTTGAAGGGGTACACAAAGCTTTAAAGGACAACGGACTGTTTGTATTTGGCGTTTTTGAAGCCAATGCCATTTTTGACAATTTCGATGATTTTGAGCAGACCATTGAACTGAACAATAAGATAGTCAGACGGTTAAGCAGAATGGAAAAGAATCTCTCCACCGGGTGGACCTATGACTGGTATGCAAAATACATAATTGAAGAAGGCAACAGCACAACTGAGTTTGATGATGTAACAACATTGCGGGCATTTACACGGGACGAGATACGGTTATTTTTAAAACTTTCCAACTTTGCCTTAAAAGAGATCATTGAAGAGGGAAAAGCGTTCACACTGGTAGCAAAAAAAAGCTGAGTTCATAGGAAAACCCTAAAGATCCGGTATTTTTAAGAAATGCCCAGAGGTATAGAAATTCGGATTGCCTGGAGATTTTCATAAACAAAAAAACCCGCTTTTGCGGGATTTTGCGGTACGGACGGGGATCGAACCCGCGACCTCCGGCGTGACAGGCCGGCATTCTAACCAGGCTGAACTACCGCACCAAAAACGCTGCAAAAATAGTCTAAATTTCTATACCTCAAAACAATTTTTCGAATTATAACCTGAAGAAACTGAAATGGACATTTCCGTACTTCCGGTGTTCAGTAAAATATGCATTATCTGAGAAATTAAAACCCTTGGGATGCTCGAGGATAAATCTGCCGTTCTTTTCCAGTATCAATGAGCCCAGTATCAATTCCGGCAATGTTGCAAGCTCCTTTAAATCATAGGGAGGATCAGCAAAGACAATATTGTACGTATTGCTACATGATGCTATATACCTGAAAACATCGGCCCGGATGGTTCTCATTCCGGTTATTTCAAGTTTTCGGGCCGTTTCAGTGATTGCCTTCAGGGAGTAGGCATCAAGGTCGACGACATCAATCGACATGCAGCCCCTGGATGCGAATTCAAAGCTTATGCTGCCTGAGCCACCGAACAGGTCAAGTACCTTTACATCATTGAAATCAACCACATTCGCAAGAATATTAAACAGGCTTTCGCGCGCAAAATCAGTTGTGGGACGTGCTTTGAACTTATGGCTTAAACCAATGACACGTCCCTTGTATTTTCCGCCGATTATTCGCAATGTACAAGATTAAAAAGTGAAGAATAATTGGATTCCTTTATTTTCGAAAGGCCATCGGCAAGGCTGACCGGATCAGTTTTTAAGGTTTGTGTATCCGGAATGTATTCTTTCAGTTTCTCGCGAAAGGTCATCGTATCACTGAGTTCACCGGATAACAATAACTCCAGTTGCCGGGGTTCAATCAAAAATTGTTTGCAGATGAACAGTATATAGTATAATAAATCTGTTGGCCCGGTATATTGAAAAGTATTGTATAATTTCAGCTTGCCAGCTGCACAAACCGCAATATCAAAAAAATAATGATTCAGATTAACGGCAATTATTTGTTTCTGTTTGTTGCCTGAAAATTCCAGCGTTTTTTCAATAAAAGGATAGGCCTGATGATAAAAAATTACTCCGTTTATATGTTTACTGATTTCCGCAGCAACATAAGTATGCATAGCAAATACATTATAGGCATCAACCGCAGGTAAATAGTTATAGTGAATTTCATCAAGGTCATCAAGTGTATGATTGAATTCGAGATAGGATTTCAGGATGTCCTTGCTGAAATAGGCATCCGGAATAAGGGTTGACTTTTGTGTGAGAAACATAAATGCCGATGTTGAATATGTCAGCTTTAACAGATCATCGGTTCTGAATACCTCTTCAAGAGATTTCAGGAAGTTATCGATCAACCTATCGGTTTGCAAATTATACTTCCTGAAAACCACATGTTTCTTTTGCGCATTGTCGTAAATGCAATACGCAAAACCATTCAGGTCGGACTGAATGGATAAGTGGTATTTACCCGCTTCTTCTTTTTGAAAAGTATTATCTATTAAACTAAGCTCGTGCATATTCCGGTGATATTATCGCTTTAAAAAAGTTGTAATACGAACCGATCGTACTCAATTTTTTAACCCTTCACAGCAACAATTGTTGCAAAAATTAGCTGTAAAGCAGTTTTCTTCTTGAATTTTAACATAAGTTTGGTTTCGAATTTAGGAAAAAATACAATTCACAAACGACAATTGATGAATTATTCTGGCCGGCATGCTTAAAAATCATCTTACCGGATTACTGTTGGATACCTTAGGTCATTCCCCTACACCCGGACAGCAAAAGCTTATTGAAGCCCTGGCAACATTCGTTACCGGGTCCGGGCAAAACAGTTTAATGATAATCAAGGGATATGCCGGGACGGGAAAGACAACGCTGGTCAGTACACTGGTGAACGTGCTTGACTCATTGGGAAGAAAGACAGTATTGCTTGCCCCGACCGGACGCGCGGCAAAGGTACTTTCGGCTTATTCGGGGAAAAATGCCTTTACCATTCATAAACGAATTTACCGTCAGAAATCATCCGCTGATACGTTCGGGGTGTTTGTACTTGAAAAAAACCTGTTCACAAATACTCTTTTTCTTGTAGATGAAGCGTCGATGATATCAAACCAAACGGGTGAGAACAATGTATTTGGTTCCGGACACCTGCTGGACGACCTTATTCATTATATTCAGAATGAAAAAAACTGCAGCCTGATAATCATCGGTGATACCGCCCAGCTTCCTCCGGTTGGCACAAGCATCAGCCCCGCGCTGGATAAGACAGTTCTTCAGCGTTATTTTCACGAGACGGAGGTGATGGAAATTACAGATGTGGTGCGTCAGGCACAACATTCCGGTATACTGATGAATGCCACTCTTATCCGTAACAACATCATAGCGAACAAGCCGGAGATCCCCAAGCTTGTTATTCAGGGATTTCATGATGTACACTTTATTAACAGCAATGATCTGATTGAATGCTTAAACAGGACATACGACAGGGATGGAATTGAAAACAGCATAATTATTTGTCGTTCAAATAAAAGGGCCAACAAATTTAATGAGGGTATCCGGAAACAGATTTTTGGACGTGAAGAAGAAATAACAGCCGGCGATCTGCTGATGGTTGTCAGGAATAATTATTACTGGTTATCGGGATCGGACAAAATTGATTTTATTGCCAACGGAGACATTATAAAAGTGCTGAAGATCCGCAAAATCCAGGAAATATACGGATACCGTTTTGCCGATGTACTGATAGAATTTATTGATTATGATCTGAAGATTGAGACCAAAATCATACTTGACACGTTAACCGTTGATAGCGCAGCTATGAGACAGGAAGACAACCAGAAACTTTTTTACGCCATTATGGAAGATTACCAGGATCTCCAGCCAAAGAAAAGTCAGTATGAAAAAGTGAAATCCAATGCATTCTTCAATGCCCTTCAGGTTAAATTTGCCTATGCGGTCACCTGTCATAAAGCACAAGGCGGTCAGTGGAAGAACGTGTATGTTGATTTCGGGTATTTTCGTACTGAAAATGCAGATATTGATTTCCTCCGGTGGATATATACAGCCTTCACGAGAGCAACAGAAAATCTGTACCTGGTTAATTTTCCGGAAACAATGCTGGGGTAAAAAGATATTGCCATTATCCGCAAGCTGATTTCGGAAGATTTCATTTAAATACCGGATACTTGGCCTTCAGTTTTAATTGGATGTACGAAACACTATTTTCGAATGAACAGTTCACTGTTACTGCCAACTGCTGTTTTTTCTTTTATACCACTGCCCGTTTTTTTGACTTCTGATTCCCGGGTGTTTTAAACTTTGTTTAACTTCTTGATGTCTTTATAGTGAAAATCAAAATCGATTTCAAAACAATCGACAAATTCTTTTTTCATAGCGTTTTTCAGCCGTTCTGTATCTTCACAATAAAAAATAAAAGCACCACCGCCTCCGGCTCCGGCAATTTTTCCTCCTATCAGGCCGTTCTTCTGTGCAACTGCATACATGTTGTCAAGATTTTCATTGGATGATGCCGATGCCAGCTGTATCTGGGCCCTAAAATTGCGTTCCATGATTTCAGCACAGCGGATAAAATCTTTCTTCTGCATCGCAAGGGCAAATTCCCTGCCGTATGCTGACAGTTGGTCAAGTGCATCCTGTCCCGTCGGAGTTTTATGATTCTGATATACTTGCTCAACCGCGGATTGTGCATTCCGTGAAATTCCGGTATGCAATAACAGAAGATTTTTTTTAAATTCTTCAAGGTGTTCTATTGGCACCTCAATATCCAGTCTTTTCGCATAGGTTTTGCCAAATTCAAAGCAATTGAATCCTCCAAAAACAATAGAATACTGATCCTGCCGGCCAATAGCCCAATTGAGCTCAGTATTCTCAAGATTGAAAAGATCCTCACCAATGCCGGCCAGGTTTTTTGAATCGGAATTGTATGCTTTTGAGCTGATCATCTCAAGCAGTTTCACAGCCGTGGATGTGCTTAATCCACTTCCCCTGGGATAACCTGAAAAGTTGAATTTTCCATTCTTTAACTCAATAAGCGGACTGATGGTAATGTTGGAGACATATCCCAGTTTATCACCCATGATATAGGGAACATCTGTCCATCCGCCGGCAAAATCTATCCGTAACGGTGCACGATAGGCAAAATTGATTCTATCAATGATCCGTGTAGTGGATGTGGGTTCCAGTTCAGGCGGAACAACCCGGCTGACAAATTCGATCCTTGTTCCAACGGTATCGCATAGATCCCTTTTCTCTTTTATGCCGGTGTCATCATCATTCAGGATAAATATATCGGGACGAAGTTTCTGCATCACCTCATAAAAATCAATTTTGCCGGATGATAATCGTTTGTCATTCAGCACAGCATAATCCACATCCTGCATGGAAGCAACAAGGTACAGCCGGTTGTTTTCGGGATTCACAGGTCTTCCCGGACCTTTCAGTTCAGCGATGATCTCATCGCGACCAATACCAACCACAAGAATATCGCCAAACTGCTTGCACTGACTGAAGAAAACTGCATGACCCGACTGGAGAATATCATAGCATCCCGTGCAAAAAACAATTGTTTTATCTATATGGTTGGAACGAATTTCCGCCAGCTGACCAGACGTTATTACTTTACTACGGATGGAATCGAGCATTACACTTTTATTGTTGAATTATTATGATCCTGAAAAATAGGAAATACCTTTCAAATATTTGCTTCTTTTTTTCAGAAATATCGATAAAAAAACCAAAGGCTTCTGATTTCATGCAATGCTTTTCAATTCTTTATAATTGAAAAATCGTAGATTTGTCACTCCAATTGTGTTATTGCACAATCGGGATTTATTCGGAACAAGAGTTTTATTTTGATATGGAGAAAGAATACACAACTGAATTGCTGCTCGATTTCGGCAAAGACGGGGATCAGCTGGTTCCCGTCGTAACACAGGACATCAGGACGAAGGATGTATTAATCCTTGCATTTGCTAACAAAGAAGCCTTTGAAGAAACGGTTCGTAGCGGTTTTGCCACTTACTACAGCAGAAGCCGTAAGGAACTGTGGAAGAAAGGTCTTACCTCGGGAGATCTGCTGAAGGTGGAAGAGATCCGTATCAACTGTGACCAAAACTCGCTGATATATTTGGTCACTCCGCTTGGGAAAGGAGCCTGTCATGCCAAAAAGGCATCGGGAGATCCGTATACAACGTGTTATTATCGTCGGGTCATACAGGGGAACAGGCTTATGTTCATTGAATTCTGAGCATCAATCAAACACAATGGAAAAGAAAAACTTACTTATAGGAATGCCTGCCGGTTCGCTGGCAGATGTGAACCGGGGCGGAAATCTGATAAAACTTCTGGAAAATGCCGGATTTAAAACAACGGGATATGAATCCGGCGGACCAACCCGGTTTTCAACATTTCAATATCTGTATGGATGGGATGGAAGACCCCAGGAATTTGGTTCCCAGCTTGGAATTGATGAACTTGATGTTGCCATTGCAGGGGATGACTGGATTATGGAAAGGCAACTTGAAATGCAGCTGGAATATAAAGCCAATGTTATACTCGAAAAAGTACTCTCGTTAAAAAGAGGCCGGGTAAGGCTGGTTGGCATTGTTAATGCACATGAAGAAATAAAAACATCGGATTTTCTTGCAGCACTCTGCAATAAAAGAGAACTTATTACGATGGTTTCAGAAATGCCCTATATCGCTTTAAACTGGCTTAGGGGAGAACTGGATAAAATAAACATGCTGCATAAGTATCAGGATTTCTCCGTTCAAAAATATAAAACGCCGTCGAGGATAAAAAAAGGAGTAATAGTTTATGAAACCTGGGGCAAGACAGAAGCAAAAGTAAAAAATGGAGGCGCCGACATCGGACTCGAAATTACCCAATCAGGAAGTTCAATCCGTAATTACGGATTGAAAATACTGGATACGGTTATGGAATCGGAAACCGGCATCTGGATCAATCCAAGGCTGAAACATGATAACAGCAAAACAGAACTTCTCAGGATGTTCTTATTGAACCTGTATGGTTGTGTAAATGCTGAAAATAAGGTTATGATTCTGTTTAATGTCAGGAACGATTGTGTTCCTGAAATTGAAAAATATTTAAAAGATAACGGTTTGTTTGCTGATGAACCCACCATGAATATCGGAAAGCAATTTACTGAATTCAGTATACAGGTGGATAAAAGCAACGCACAACTGCCGTTAGCAAAGATTCGTTATGAGCTGGCTCTGCGGCATGCGGTCAACATCGATACGATACCGGTAGATTCATCCATTCCTTCTCTGGATGTCCTGGGGTTCTGATGAGGGATTCCTGGTATTGCATCTCATCTAATACCGGGGAAGTACCCAGGGTTTCCTGTATTCAGGGACAAGAAGTGCACCAGCTTCTTCGTTACTGATTATATTGTTTTCATATGCATTCCAGAATATTTTCTTGCCCGTCCGGTAAGCTATATTTCCAAGGTGGGCAATACGGGCTATATGGGCACCGGTTTCAACCGGGGCATTTGGCTTTTCCCGTGATTTCATACAATCGATAAAATTGCTCACATGAAGATCAAGACCTTTGCTTTCAATTTTATGAAGGGGGATGGCTTCCATGAGGGGGGTCTTGTTTTTTATCTCAGGGATAACCTCCCACCCATTTCTGTCGACTACCAAAGTTCCGTTTTCACCGATGTAGGCTACCCCATGTCCTCTTCCATAATTACCGCCGTATATGCCAATGGTATGTTCCCATATCACACCGAATCCGTCAAATTCATAGATTGCCTGCTGTGTATCGGGCGTTTCCATCGGGTCACCCGGAAAAGCATATTTTCCTCCGGAAGAAATAACCGACTTTGGAGTATAGACATTCATGCCGAACAAAGCATAATCGAGCAGATGGACTCCCCAGTCGGTCATTAGACCCCCGGCATAGTCCCAAAACCACCGGAAAGTAAAATGAAAGCGGTTTCGGTTAAAGGGCCTTTCAGGAGCCGGGCCAAGCCACATGTCATAATCAATACCGGGAGGAACCGGTTCATCCTGCAAAATGGGTAAAGCTCCCTTCCAACCGACATACGACCATGCTTTAACCAGTCGGATATGCCCCAGCTTACCTGAATGCACAAACGTTACGGCCTCCTGCCAATGGGGATCACTGCGTTGCCACTGACCCACCTGTATTATCCGGTTGTATTTGCGTGCCGCATTTTCCATCAGGGTGCATTCCCCGACTGAATTTGCCAGTGGTTTTTCAACATATACATCTTTCCCGGCTTCGAGGGCGTGGATGGTTTGCAGACAATGCCAGTGATCCGGTGTGGCTACAATGACCGCATGGATATCCTTGTTTTCCAGCATTCGTCTATAATCCGTGTACACTAAAGGTTTTATGTTATAACTTTCATTCAGGTTACCCATCCTCTCGTTCAGCACTTGTTGATCGATATCGCATAAGGCACCACACTCCACCTCAGGATGTTGAAGAAAAGACCTAATATTGGAAAATCCCATCCCTTTGCACCCGATCAGTCCTACGACTATTTTATCACTGGGTGCTGTCTTTTTTGTAACAGCAGCAATCTGAAGGGGAAAAGACAAACCCACACCCATGCCGGCTAATGCAAGTGTAGTATCTTTAACGAATTTTCTGCGTGAAGTTTTCATGGTTTGCTTTACAGGATGTTTAGTATGTACGAAAGATACAAAAAAATAAACACCCATTATATAAAGGATCTATTAACAAGAATACGGAATACGATTAATACTCCAGAACAGAAATACCGGTTTCGCAAATTTTAATTCATTTCGCCTTTGGCTCCTGAAAACCCAGCCTCAATCCCGATACGCTGTGCTATCGGGATAATTCGGCTACAAGTTTTCAGTTCGCGGGTACGCTCCTGAAAACTGAGCCTCATTAAAAAACAGCGTGCGGAATGAGAGATTAACGCACGCTGTTCAATATGATGGTACGAGATACGACGTACCGGTTTGCCCTATTGCACCCAACTCCTGACTGCGCCTAACATGGTTTGAGATAACGACGACTTAAGCATAACGACTTCACCCGATAACATCATTACCATAACGACAAACTGGAGCCTAACGACGGAGTTAATTGTTTTAAATAGCTATCTTTTTGTTGTTTGACTTACATTCTGTTATAATCTGAGTATTACTGGTATTTACGGGACTAATGACAATTCTCAACGTGTATCCCCCGCTGCTATTATGTTCTGTTTTAAGATGGCAGCCAAACAAACCGATCAGTCTGTCGGCAACCCTTTTGCGCAACTGAAGTCCATAATTGCTTGAACCCATGCTGACTCTTCTGACCACATGTTCATTCTCCGGTTCTCCGTTTCCCGGGCACGAAGTCTTAATAAAAAAACTAAGTCCATTATTCAGTATAGGCCTGTATCCTATTTCCACTATTCCCCGGTCCATGCCCATCACACAATCTGTAATAAGACATTCCAGCATTTGAAGCAATTTTTTGCGATCGGTCTCAGCATAAATGTTTTCTGTGAAACTGGATTTATTAAGCAAAAGGACAATGTTAGTCTTATCCATAATATGGCGATGCCGGTTGCTTGCCTGATACAATTCCTGTAACATTTCATTCATAGGGAACCAGACAGGTTCCAGCTGTGTTTTCCGGGCCTCCAGCAAGGAGGCTTCAACAAGGTCATCAATGAGCTGTAAGAAAACCACGCTGCTCTTCCATACCTGATCTGTATAAACACTGCGTTTTTCAGCGGTAAGGTTTTCATTATGCAACAGCGAAGAAAATCCAAGGATGGAATTCATAGGAGTCCTTATCTCGTGATATATATTTCTGAAAAAGGCCAACTGGATCTCTTCATTCTCAGCAGACATATGTTCGATTAATTTTTCAAGCTCTTTTGTTTTCTTCTCCAGTTCAACATAGGAGATCCCTGCCTTTTTTAATTTTATGTCTGATCGCAGCTGGTTTTTTATCCAGCCGATAATCCATCCAATGAATTTTTTTAAAACCATATCTGAAAGTTGTGAACCCGGCTTAAAAAGAGGAAAAATATCGTAATATTATATCCTTCTCAGGATCTTCCGCGCCTGATGCTGATAATATCCTTTGCGGTTTTCAATTATCGTAAACTGTTCTTTGGCTTTCTTAAATTCATTCGTCATCAGGTAACAGAAAGCCAGATACCACTCAGCCTGTTCAAGATACAGGATGTAGTTATTATCAATTATCTTGTGGAAGGAAGCATTGGCATCATTATATCGTTCAACCCCCATTTGTGAAATACCAGAATACAAGTTAAGGCCGATACGTGTACTGTCGCGTTGCAAAACTTTTTCGAAATAAAGAAGAGCCTGTTCGTATTTTTCTGCCTCATAATACTGCATAGCAGTGCGCAATTCGTTGTCAATTGTATTTCCTTCCGACCGGAAAGTCAATCCAGCTTCAGCAGGTTGAAAATACTTATCATATATTTTCTGATTGTCCAGGTTGCGGTAGGATAACAGGAGTAAAAGGGCTCCTGTAAATGCAATCATAACGGCTGAAGAGACTGCTGCTATTCTTCTCCGGGTATAGTGTTGAAGGTGCTTATTTTCAACTTTAACACCGGATTCTTCAAATACGGCATCCAGCTGTTTTCTGAAATCCATAATTTCTGTTTCACGTATTGCTTCATTTAGCCTTTCGCGCAATCCCAATTCCTTTTTTAAGGAAGGATTGCCCTTCAGTTCATGTGTAAACCAAAGTCTCTCATCCTGTGTCATATTTCCATCGAGATAACGCTCGATAAAAATTGAATAATCAAGTTCGTTTTTCATATTTATTGGATTTTGTAGATTTCTATTTTTTTAATTAGTCTGAATGTCCATTTATGTCTGTATTGAAATTAAACTGCCCATAATATTCTCTCTACGTATAATTAGAAAGGATACTATCACTTTCTAAACTATATATCATATCCACATACATGACTACTCGCTGTGCCTTACGACATAACAGAAAATACCCCGTGACACTTTCGCTCAATCCGGTCCTCTCTAACAACAAAGGACCGCATTAATTACTTATGCAAAGAAAAGTATAACAAATATCCCGAATCCGGTTATCGTGATAACTATATATTCAAATATACTATGTCGCTATAATCTATCTTCTTATAGGTTCCGTCGGGTCGTTATCGCCACCCTTAACCTGTTTTAATTGATTCCTGTTTAATACTTCCATAGTACGCGTGATATCATTTAAAGTAATTTTCGGCCCACGCCTTGACATTTTTGGTTCCATATCATTATAATTTAATGAATTTATCTTCTATAGCCTCATCTTACTCACTCTTCTGATTAGATTTCTATATAGTAGTCCACCGAAAACTGAAAACGTTACCCTCATAAACCTGTTTTTTTTAATTTTTTTTCATTATTTTGTATTTTATTCAGATTCAATTCCTTATAATAAGATAAAAAATCGGATTCATGTGATATTCATGCGATCCATAATTTCAAACGGAATACCGGCCAAAAGCTTAATCAGGTTTTTGCTTGCTCTGCATTTATTTTTTGCCGGTCTACCTTACTGTGCATATGCTCAGAATACAGGCAACTCCTATTGTGATTCGTCCATCATACTCAATAATCTGGGTGCCGATTATTATACAGCCGGTGACTGGGACATGGCCAAGGCAACATTGATGCTGGCGTTGGAATATACGCGCAGGTGCAATCCTGCGGATTCCTTTGAATTAATTCCATCCCTTCTGAATTTAGGAGGGATATATACGTTGACCTGGCAATATGAAAATGCACTTGAATTATTCCTGCGTGCAGAGCGAATCTATGAGACCTCACCTACTAAGAACCCGGAATACCTGAGTCATATCTATACGCGTATTGGCAGAACTTACTCAGCATTAGGTGATTATAGCAAAGCAGAAGAATATTACAATAATGCTTTATTGCTGTTTCAAGAATTTCAGACGTATTCTGAAGTCAACAAAGCAGCCATAGTTACCTTGTATAATGGTTACGGGGTACTTAGCAAACGGATGAAAAAATATCAACAGGCTATAGCATTATACAATAAGGCAGTTGATTTCGCGGTACAGTTAAAACCATCTTTTCTGTCTTTTTTATACGGAAACATAGCGAATGCTTACCGGGAATTGAAGGAATATGAAATTTCAGAGGAATACTTTTTACGTGCGATCAGCGGTAAAAGTGTAAACAATTATCAGGACTCCATTGACCTGACAATTATTCTGACCGATTATTCAAGTCTACTCCTGGATGAAAAAAAACCTGAACAGGCCAAATCAATCATTGAACAGGCTCAACAACTTTGCTATGGGATCTGGGGGAGCCGTAATCCTCAACATGCTGAGATAATGATTAATATGGGTAAATATTATGCCTTAACCGGCAATATCGACAAAGCTATATACTGGTACCAGCAATCGATTTTATCACTGTATGCAGACCAGGAGATCTTTGTTCCCGGTATAACTTCGTTGCCCAAAAACATTATATCAAAACAGCATTTTCTCGTTGGCCTGAAAACCATAGCTAATGCATTTCAGGTGAAATATAACCTAACCGATTCGATACAATACCTGAAAAAAAGCCTGAATATTTATGAACAATCCATAATGCTGGCAGATAATATAAGACATGGATTTATGAACAATGACAGTCGCCTGTTTCTGGCCGAGAATGAAAAGGCAACTCTGAATGCAGCCATACATATTGCCCGCGATCTTCATGCCCTGACATCAAAAGAGGAATACCTGCATAAAGCCTTCGAATTCAGTGAAAGAAGCAAAGCAGCTTTGTTGCTCTCTTCCATTCAAAGCAATACGGCAATCACCTTCGGGGGGATACCGGAAACGCTGGGAAATGAGGAGAAAAACCTTATCCGTGAAATTTCCATGACCGAAGAGACCATTTATGAAGAAGAACAAAAATCCAGACCCAATGCACAGAAACTGCTGAAATGGAAGAACAACCTGTTGAAATTAAAACGTGACTATGAAGCCCTGATTAACACCCTGGAACAAAACTATCCCCGTTATTATAAGCTGAAGTACCGGAATAATCTGATTCAGGTAAAAGAATTGGTTTCTTTGCTCAGCAAAAACTACAACCTTGTAGAATATAACCTTGAGGATACAACGGTTACTGCTTTTATCATCAACCGAAAAGGCATTGTGAGTATCGAAACACCTGTAAATCAAGTATTTCATAACGCATTAGCATCAGTTTTGCAGCAACTGCAGCAGTTTGATCCTACTAAACATACTGCGGAACAATTCAGAAAATATTGTTCTTTTTCTTATGAATTGTACAATAGTCTTTTTAAACCTGTGGAGAAATACCTGGTTTCTGACAAGGTTATTCTTATTCCCGATCAGGTATTATCCTACCTTCCGTTTGAAATAATGCTTACGGAACCACCGGAAAAAAATACAGGGAACTATAGAAATCTGAGTTACCTGATGAAAAAGTATACCCTGAGTTACTCCTATTCGGCATCCTTGCTGATGGATGAACATATACGGCGTAAAAAACCGCCAAACCGTAAAGTACTGGCAATAGCCCCTCTCTATTCTCATACACAGGAAAGCAGTCTGTTTTCTCCGGCCCGAAGACATTCTATTGAGCATCTTTATCCTCTGCCCGGTGCATGTGAAGAAGTAAAATACATAACCCGATTACTGAAAGGACGACTGTTAGTTGATTCCATGGCTACCGAAAAAGCCTTTAAGAAATTTGCTCCCGAATTCGGGATTCTGCATCTGGCCATGCATACACTCATTAATAACCAAAATCCCATGTATTCCAAACTTGTATTCACACAATGGCTAAACGGGCCTGATGAAGGCATGCTGAATACCTATGAACTGTACAACATGAAACTGAATGCCAGGATGGTGGTTTTAAGCGCCTGTCGCAGCGGTGATGGGGTTTTACAGCAAGGCGAGGGAATCATGAGCCTGGCACGGGGGTTTCTTTATGCCGGCTGTCCAAGCCTTATCATGACCTTATGGAACGTTGAGGATAAATCGGGAATGGAAGTAATGCAACAATTCTATCATCATATTAAAAAAGGCAGGACCAAGGATATTGCCCTGCGATCTGCCAAGTTAAATTACCTCACATCAGCAGTACCTCACAAAACACATCCATATTACTGGGCCGGATATCTGCAGATCGGAGACCCAATTGCCATCTTTGTTCCTTCATGGTTTAAAAACATGCTCATCGCTTTACTTACCTTGCTGCTGTTAATCATACTAATAACCCGATCCATGCATAAACGGATTAAAAGATAGTCTATAGAAAACAGATAATCCGATCGGTTTAATCCTCAAAAAAGTTACGAACATCCGGATCGGATTTGATCATCTTTATCAATTGTTCCTTACAGGCATGTTTTCTTTTTCTGACGTACTCTTCAGAAGATTTTCCCAATTTAATAGCAATTTCTCTGAACGACATCTCATGGTAAAACAGGGTAAGTATTTCTCTGCAGTCTTTTCCGAGCTTTGAAAAATAATACTGGTAAACTTTACGTTCCATACTGATTTCAATATCCCGGATATCATTGGATTCTATTTCCATTGGGCGGATGATCTCAATGACTTTTGTGCTGAACAGTCTCCTTCTTTTCAACATTTTCAACCAGATAAACCGGGAGACGGTATAAATGTAATTTGTAAAAGAGGAATGCAGGTTAATGTCTTCCTCCTGTGTCTTTCTGAAAATCACAACCAGGGCTTCCTGGAAAACATCCTTCGCATCATCAGCCTTTCCATGATTTCTTACCACAAATTCACGGATAATCGGGTAGAAGGTTTTGTATATATATTGAAGAGTAGCACTATCCCTGTTTCTGATACCGATAATGATCTCTTCATTCGTATAGTTTGCCACAATGCATCTGGATAAGTAATCCATTCAAATATACCGAAAAATATAGAAGAATGGTCTTAACCATCAATAAATCACCAAATAATAAAGGATCCGGCACAACAGGTCCCTTTCATAATGACGGTTAGTCAATACAATCCTGAGGTCAAAAAATGTGATGAAGTAACATGGTGCGCGATGGCCTTGCCGCAGTATATCTTCGGTTTGCAAGGTTATTTTACACAGAGTGATAATGAATATCGAACAAAGCTTGTCCTGTAATCCATGGCAAAGCTGAATACTAAAAGATTATTATAGGGCAACATCATCATCGTAATTTATCAATTAGTCTTTTTATCAATCAAACAAAATTCAGGTCGTTTATTTTCAAGATTATCACGGACATTCCCTGAAGCTTTTGTCGTATTGGTTCATTGCCTTTTCACTCATGCCCATGCTGCTAAAGCCTCCATCGTGATATAAGTTTTGCATGGTTACCTTGCGTGTAAGGTCAGAGAACATGATGATGCAAAAATCAGCACAGTCATCTGCATCTGCATTCCCCAGGGGCGACATACGTTCCGTGAAGTCAATCAAAGAATCCATACCTTTTACGCCACTGCCAGCAGTGGTCATAGTCGGAGACTGAGAAACCGTGTTGATACGTATCCTTTTCTCTCTGCCATAAATATAACCAAAACTCCGTGCAATTGACTCAAGCACGGCTTTGGCGTCAGCCATATCATTATAGCCAAATAAAGTACGCTGTGCAGCTACGTATGATAATGCCACAATGGAACCCCATTCGTTTAATGCATCAAGTTTCCTGCATACCTGAATAACCTTATGAAAGGACAGTGCTGAAATATCAAGTGTTTTCAGGTAATACTCATAATTGATATCATCATAGGGGATACCTTTGCGGACATTGGGTGACATGCCAATGGAATGCAATATAAAATCAAATTGGCCACCAAAATGCTCCATGGACTTGTTCACCAGGTTTTCCAGGTCAGCAATTTGAGTCGCATCAGCTGGTATTACCGGGGCATTGCATATGCCGGAAAGCTGGTTGATTTCACCCATTCGTATGGCCACCGGAGTATTAGTCAGCACCAACCTGGCCCCTTCTTCATGTGCCCTTACAGCTACCTTCCAGGCAATTGATTTATCATTCAGTGCCCCGAAAATCATTCCTTTCTTGTCTCGCAGTAAATTATAAGCCATAATTATTAGTTTTTAACTTCCGGGCAAAGATAGTACCAGAGTATGAATTCACAACGCATTATTTAGAATTAGTTTAAATAAAGAATTTCCTCAGAATCTCAGTTCTTCAGCAATTCACGGGCATTTTCGAGGGCAGCCGCAGTGACTTCTTCACCACTCAGCATCTTGGCAATTTCAATATGCCTTTCTTCTGGTGTTAACTGTTTTATTCTTGTAAGTGTTATCCTGTCATTCTCTGTTTTATAAACCAGCAAATGACGATCGCCTTTGCTGGCGATCTGGGGAAGGTGTGTGATATTGATCAATTGCATCTTACCGGCCATCCGCCGGATGATATTTCCAACTTTTTCGGCAATTTCACCCGATACTCCGGTATCGATCTCATCAAAGATAATGGTTGGCATTCCGGTTGCATCTGAGAGCAATGACTTTACCGTCAGCATCAGCCTCGATAGTTCACCACCCGAGGCAACTTTTGAAATATCCTGAGGTTGCACATTTTTGTTGGCCGAAAAAACAAACTGGATCCTATCAATACCGGAAGGACTGAAATCCGACAAAAGTGAATGCCTGATAGCAAACAATGCATTGGGCATACTCAACTCATGCAACATAGCAACCACCTGATCTTCAATGGAAGAGAATGTGTTTTTTCGTAATTTTGACAGCTGTTCAGCAATCCTCTTTAATTCTTTCCTTTTTGCATCCAGTTTTCTTTCTGCTTCCCCGATGCTGGCATCATAATTGGCTATTGCATCTATCTTAATCTCAAGTTCGTGTTGCAGGTCAACCAGCTCTTTTACCGTGGCTTTCCGATGCTTCTGCAAAAGACTGTATAACGCGTCAATACGATTTTTCACCCATTCAAGGCGTTCCGGATCATGATCGATCTTTTCGTATTGTGTTTCAATTTCAGTGGCAGCATCTTTTAGTTCTATGTAAGAAGTTTCACAGCGCTTTGCCAGGTCAGTTGAAGCCGACAGGTATTTGCCTGCCCTTGAAAGCTGGGCAATTGCATCCTTCAGGCTGGTAAGCAGTGAATTGCCCTCACCCGAAAGGATTGCAAGGGCTGAAAGTAACGATGCTTTGATGTCTTCGGCATGTGTGAGTTTCTCCAGTTCCAGTTCCAATTCTTCCTGTTCTCCCGGAGAAAGTTGTGCTTCGCGAAGTTGATTGCATTGAAATGTAAAATAATCAAGATCGGCCTTTGATTTTTCAGCTTCCTCTTTTAGCTGAGCCAACTGCCGTTGCATGGTGACAAAAGAATCGTATCCCTGCATGTATTCATCCTTAAGATCAAGTGTGCCTGCATAACTGTCGACTACTTTCAGCTGAAATCTCGAATCGCTTAAGCTAAGGTGCTGATGCTGTGAATGTATATCAATGAGCTGATCACCCAGGTCGTTTAATACTTCCAGGGTAACCGGCAGGTCGTTCACAAAAGCCCGTGATTTTCCTGTAGGGGCAATTTCACGTCGGATAATCACAGGATTATCATAATCCATATCCTTCTCTTCAAAGAACCCCTGCAGGTTATAACGACTTATGTCAAAGATCCCTTCCACAATGCATTTCTTTCCCTTATCATACAAGACTCCTGTATCGGCCCGCTTACCCAGTATCAGGGACAGGGCTCCCAGCATGATGGATTTTCCGGCTCCGGTTTCACCCGTGATTATGGTAAGTCCTTCCCCAAACGAAATATTCAACTCGCTGATGAGTGCATAATTTTCTATAGACAGGTTTCTTAACATGTTCCGGGATTTCTCCTCAATCGATAAAATTAAACAAATTTGATTATCCGAAACGGAATAGAATGAGAATAAATATTAGCTTTATTTCAACAGGAAAGAAAAGAATTACTGGTTGTCAATCACCACAGCATCAATAGCATTCAACTCTCACGGTTGCAATAACGATTCATCAGGCATATTGAAATTCGCCGTTTTCAATTAAAACGAAACGTATTGATTTCGCCTTGTTTTCATACACCATGTTATAGATCATATCATGGCGGGCCAGCATATCCCTGCCTACATTTATGGTAAGTGTATGATTTCCCTTTTTCATGATAAAATGGCCCCATGCATCCGATCGTATACATGTATATCCTGCCAGATTTCTCACGGCAGTAAGAAAAGCATCCGGGTCACGAAAATCAAGTGCAATTTGTTTGAGTTTCTGCAGCGAACCGGTTGTTCTTATAACGCCACAGGAATCGCATAAGCCCTTGTTCCATTTGTGTAAACCGATGCTGCAACTATGTCGTTGAAGCAATCGCAAAATATTCAAACTCATAGTAATGCAATAACGTTTTCAAAACCAACCAGGACAATTTAATTGCCGGCTTTGGAGATCTGTTCATATTTCTCTTTATGGGTTGGATCTACCTGATTAAGGATTGCGAGTACCCTGCGCTTCTCGTCGTCGGTCGCTTCCTTGAATATATTAACAAATTCATCTGATTTGGCATCAAGTACTACCTGCAGAAAATGCATAAACGGATCAGGCCGGTTTCGGTAGACTTCCTGCAGCAGTTTAAGACTTTCCGCAATTTCATTCCGGGCTTCGAAAGCCTTTTCATACATCTGATCAAGTCCCTTTCGGTGATAGGTATAGACAAATTCACGCACGGGTGAAAAATCGGTATTCAGAATATTATTGATGAGCCAGTAACGGTTCCTGCGGCTCTGACTTTCCGATGACCGCCAGCCAACTTCAGTAGCATTCTGAGCATTATTGACGATTTTCTCAGCCCGCTGGAATAATTCACTTCCCGACATCAAGCCAAACGAGTCAAAATTGATACCAAGGATAATATAGGCATAATATGCCAGGATGGAAGTCAAACCCGAGAGGTGGCTGGTTTCACTAAACTCAAGGGGCTGAAATTCAACATAGCGGAAATCAATATCATTATCAATGTAATTGAAGATGACCGTATTGTAACTGGAATTAAATACCGGGCGCCGGACCTGAATCTGCAGGGTACCTTTAAACTGATCGTTACCAATCATATCGGTCAGGTTTAATAGCAAATTACATTCAATTCTTTCATTATTACTGAATTTATAATTTGTCCAGGCGGTATTATTCAAAAATTCCGTAATAGCCCCCTGCATAGTCTGAAACACCTGTTTATTGGTTCCTGGTATTTTATTGGTAATGAGTGATATATTACATTGCAATTCCTGATTGTAGGCATGCATGCAAAAGAATATTCCAATTACCAGTATAGTAAATTTTTTCATAGAGAAGGTTTTAGATCAGGGTTTGCAGGTACTGAACAATATCTTCTGCAACTTCCTGTTTTGTTTTTAACGGAAATTCAGTCACTCTATTATGCTTATCCAGAATGGTGATTTTATTGTTTTCAGAACCGAAACCAGCTCCCTTGCTGCGTAAAGAATTTATGACAATAAAATCAAAATTCTTCTTTTGCAATTTTTTTCTGGCATTTTCAATTTCATGTTGTGTTTCGAGTGCAAAACCGGCCAGGAACTGGTGCTTTTTTTTCATGCGGCCCAGAGATGCTGCAATATCTGGATTCGATTCAAGTTCAAGAGTGAGTTTCCCGTGTGATCGTTTTATCTTTTCTTCGGACTTTCGTTTGGGTCTGTAATCTGCAACGGCAGCCACAAGCAAGGCTCCGTCTGCCGAAGGGAACGATGCTATACATTCCTTATACATTTCATCGGCAGTCCGGACAGTTATTAAAGTTATTCCGGGCGATATGATTTTCTCGGATGAAGGCCCGCTGATGAGTATAACATGAGCACCATACGATGCGAGTTTATCCGCAATGGCATATCCCATCTTTCCGGAAGAATAATTACCAATGAACCTAACCGGGTCGATGGGTTCATAAGTGGGACCTGCTGTAACCAGAATCCTTTTACCTTTTAATGCTGAACGATTTTTTTTTTACTGCTGAAGTGTCGTTTTAAGACCTCAACGATGTTTTCCGGTTCTTCCATCCTGCCTTTGCCGGAGAGTCCGCTTGCCAGCTCACCCGTAGCCGGTTCGAGTATGTGATTGCCGAATTTTACCAGGGCCTTAATATTGGTCTGCGTGACCGGATGATTCAGCATGTCCAGGTCCATTGCCGGAGCAACAAATACAGGGCAACGTGCGGACAGATAGGTAGTAAGCAGAAGATTATCCGCTATGCCGTGAGCCATTTTTGCTATCGTATTGGCGGTTGCAGGAGCGATAATATAGGCGTCGGCCCAAATTCCAAGATCGACATGATTATTCCATTCCCCGTTTTCGGGATTGAAAAAATCAACCATAATGGGATTTTTTGAGAGAGTGGCAAGGGTAAGGGGCGTAATAAACTCCTTGGCAAGCGGTGTCATAACCACTTTCACGTCAGCCTTTTCTTTAACCAGCAGCCGGACAAGAACAGCAGCTTTATAGGCTGCTATACTGCCGGTAACGCCTACCAATATCTTTTTGTTTTCAAGCATTTCATGGAAGTTTTACTCGGCTTTCCTTATATAAATATCGTCGCGCTCAAATTCATCGAGAGCGATCAGGGTATGCTTGGGCATTCTTTCGTAGAACTTTGATATCTCAATCTGTTCCCTGTTTTCAAATACTTCTTCCAGGTTATCGGTATAGTTGGCAAATTCTTCCAGCTTACGGTTCAGTTCTTCTTTAATTTCAATACCAATCTGGTTGGCCCTCTTTGCACAAACCATCACCGCCTCATAAATGTTTCCCGTTCTTGCTTCCAGACTGTTCAGATCCCTTGTTGTGGTGGTTGTCGGCGCTTTCGATTTTTTATAATCCATAATGTAAAAATTAATTATTCTTTAATAACATCAATATTTCTGGTTTTCAAATATGCTGATGAATTTTCATACATCCTGTCTGCATCTTTTCGGTACTTACTGTCAGGGTATTCCGCAATAAACGAGTAGTAATCATCGATGGAATCCTGAAAACGTTCGGGTTGTTTGCTTTGGATACTGTTGGCGGCAAGCAGGTAACTGGATTTAATAATCATGTAAAGAATTTCTTCCCTGTACTTGGTTTCCGGATAATCATTCAAACTGGAATTCAACGCTGTAAGGGAAGCTTTATAATCCTCAAGATCAAAATAAGTCTTGGCTCCCAGAAATGACTTCTCTATTAATTTTTCCCGTAATTCGTTGATATATTTTTCGCATTCTTCGAGGCGTTTGGTTTTTGGATAACGAATCAGGAATAACCGGAAGGCATCAATGGCCTGATATGTGCTAGCCTGGTCAAGTTCAGGGCGCGGCGACATCAGGTAATAACAATATGCTTCATTAAAAGCAGCATCCTCAACAAAAGGACTATTTCCATAAGTTTGTGTAAAAAGCTGAAAATAATGACCTGCAATTTCATGGTTGCCCTGATTAAAATAGCTCATTGCCTGAAAATAGTTAACCGAATCAGCTTTTTTAGTACCTCTGAAAACGGGTGCTATCTGGTCAAAAATATTCCCCGACCGCAGGTATTCGCCTTTATCGTAAAATTCAAAGGCTTTCTCCAGTTTAAAGTTATAATCGTCACTTTTCATGGCTTTTTCATAGCCCGAACACGAAAAGATGAAAATGACTGAAGATAAAAACGATAAGCCTATGTAGCCCGATTTTTTTAACATCGCGCAAAAATACAATTTTTTAATTAATTGCCACCAGATGATCTTTCATTTTAGTCTGTCCATTTCACAAATTATGTTAATGAAATGCTATTGGAACAGCATGCCATAAAAAAAATTACCCGCTTTTGCGGGATACCTAAAAAAAATTACTTTTGCTGGTTGAATGTTTAAACCAAAATCATAAGAACGTGGACATATTTGATAAAATCAGTAAGAACAGGGGCCCGTTGGGTCAATATCAGCAAATCGCACATGGATATTTCATGTTTCCGAAACTTGAAGGAGAAATCAATCCGCGTATGACTTTCCGGGGTAAAGAAGTGCTGAACTGGAGTCTGAATAACTACCTGGGACTGGCAAATCATCCTGAGGTCAGGAAAGCAGATGCCGAAGCAGCAAAGCAATACGGCATGGCGTATCCGATGGGTGCCCGTATGATGTCGGGACAAACCGGTAAACACGAA
The DNA here is from genome assembly GCA_016928305.1 of Bacteroidales bacterium. GTDB lineage: Bacteria > Bacteroidota > Bacteroidia > Bacteroidales > UBA10428 > UBA5072. The sequence goes on along the minus strand of JAFGKY010000021.1, from coordinate 70,329 downwards.
GAACTTGAAAACAACCTGGCTGATTTTGTCGGTAAGGAAGATGCTTTTTTATTGAATTATGGCTATCAGGGAATGATTTCTATTATTCAGTCCCTGGTCAACCGTCACGACGTTGTTGTTTTTGATTCGGAGTCACACGCCTGCATCATGGATGGAATATGGTTGCACAAAGCAGCTGGAGGCATGAGCTTTATGTTCCCGCATAACGACATCGCAAAATGCGAGCTTATGCTTGAAAGGGCCACAAAACTTGTCACGCAGAGTGGCGGTGGCATATTAGTCGTCACTGAAGGTGTATTTGGCATGTCAGGGGACCTGGGTAAATTGAATGACATTGTTGCACTTAAGAAAAAATATAATTTCCGCTTTTTGGTGGATGATGCTCACGGATTTGGCACAATGGGACCTAAGGGCACAGGCACGGCTGAGCATTTTGGAGTTGAAGACGGGATCGACTTGCATTTCAGCACTTTTGCCAAAGCCATGGCAGGTATCGGTGCTTTCGTTGCCGGTAAGGAAGATGTGGTTAATTTCCTGCGCTATAATATGCGTTCGCAGACTTTTGCAAAATCACTGCCCATGCCAATGGTAATTGGAGCCCTTAAACGCCTGGAATTATTGCAAACACAACCTGAATTAAGGGAAAAACTCTGGACGGTAGTCCGTGCTTTACAGTCGGGACTGAAAGCAAAAGGATTTAACCTGGGACAAACGTCCTCACCGGTTACACCGGTTTACCTGTCAGGATCCGTTGCCGAGGCTACCAATATTGTGATAGACCTGAGGGAAAATTACAGAATTTTCTGCTCAATGGTACTTTACCCTGTAGTTCCCAAGGATGTCATCATGTTGAGGATTATTCCCACAGCAGATCATAGCGTGGAAGATGCCAATTATACTATTAATGCCTTTGCAGAACTATATGAAAAGTGGAAAGCCGGAAAGTACAAATCCGACAAAATAGCTTCTTTCTTTTCTTAATCGCTTGATTGTCAATATCATCGCATCCTACCGGTAAACTTCTCATCTGTCACAAGAACGACCGATAGCTATCCTGTATCGGCGTGAAGAAAACCTTCCTGTTTTCAGAAAGGCAACCATGACCATCAATACCTGCATACGATCAATGATAAAACCATAATCTATGTCAGTTCATCCTCCTTTCATTTTAATAACCTAATCTCTTGATGTTTTTGATAAAAAAAGAATTACTTACTATAATTATTTCTGATACATTAATTATTTTCGCAGCGTTTATTCCCGTTAAAAAAACTGCCTAACAATCCTGAAATAATGAGAAAATGGCGCATTGAAGATTCTGCTGAATTGTACAGCATAACCGGATGGGGAATCAATTATTTCTCCATCAATAAAAAAGGGAATGTTGTTGTAACTCCCCGCAAAGACGGTGTTGAAATCGACCTGAGAGAGCTCGTTGATGAGCTTCAGCTTCGTGATGTGTCCTCGCCTATGCTGATCAGGTTCCCGGATATCTTAGATAACCGGATTGAAAAGATGTCAAACTGTTTTAAAATTGCTTCCGATGAATACGGATACAAGGCCCAGAATTTTATCATTTACCCGATAAAAGTAAACCAGATGCGTCCGGTTGTTGAGGAAATTGTAAGTCACGGAAAAAAATTCAATATCGGGCTGGAAGCCGGATCAAAGCCTGAACTGCATGCTGTTATAGCAATCAATACAGATTCCGATTCGTTGATCATATGCAACGGATATAAAGATGAGGATTATATAGAACTTGCGCTTCTTGCCCAGAAAATGGGGAAAAGGATTTTCCTGGTTGTGGAAAAGCTTAACGAACTCAGGCTGATTACTACAATTTCAAAGCGTCTGAAGATAAAACCCCGTATCGGTATCCGGATCAAGCTTGCCAGTTCCGGAAGCGGCAAGTGGGAGGATTCGGGTGGTGACGCAAGCAAATTCGGATTGACATCAAGTGAATTGTTGGAAGCACTTGAATTTCTTGAAAAAAACAAGATGAAAGACTGTTTACAACTGGTTCATTTTCACATCGGCAGTCAGGTTACCATGATCCGCCGGATTAAGAATGCCTTGCGTGAAGCTTCACAATTCTATGTTCAACTCCACAAGCAGGGATTCAAAGTTGGTTTTGTCGACACCGGCGGTGGTTTAGGCGTCGATTATGACGGAACCCGTTCATCCAACAGTGAAAGCAGTGTCAATTATAGTATTCAGGAATATGTGAATGACTCCGTTTCCACACTTGTCGACGTTTGTGATAAAAATAAAATTCCTCATCCCAATATCATCACTGAATCGGGACGTTCACTTACCGCCCATCATTCCGTTCTGATTTTTGATGTTTTGGAAACCACTACTCTTCCTGTATGGCAGGATGATGAAGAAATAAAAGAAACCGATCACGAACTTGTACATGAGTTATATTCGTTATGGGAAACCCTGAATCAACCCCGTATGCTGGAGACATGGCATGATGCGCAGCAGATACGCGAAGAAGCACTTGACAGGTTCAGTCTTGGCATACTTGATCTTAAAACACGTGCACAAATCGAACGGTTGTTCTGGTCGATAGCACGCGAAATTCATCAGATGACTTCCGAGACCAAACATATACCGGAAGATTTGCGTCAACTGCCCAGGCTGCTTTCAGATAAATATTTCTGTAATTTTTCTTTGTTTCAATCCCTGCCCGATTCATGGGCCATCGACCAGATATTCCCGATCATGCCTATTCAACGGCTGGATGAGAGGCCGGAAAGATCAGCTACACTTCAGGATATCACATGTGATTCCGACGGGAAAATAGATAATTTCATCTCTACCCGTAATTTCTCCTATTACCTTCCTGTTCACTCCATTAAATCAAAAGACTCTTATTATATCGGCGTTTTTCTGGTTGGTGCTTACCAGGAAATTCTGGGTGATCTGCATAACCTGTTCGGAGATACGAATGCTGTTCATGTATCGGTTACTGATGATGGTTATGAAATCAACCAGGTTATTGACGGAGAAACGGTGGCTGAAGTTCTTGATTATGTACAGTACGACGCAAAGAAGATGGTCCGTACCGTTGAAACCTGGGTGACCTCTTCGGTGAAATCAGGTATTATTACTGCAGCTGAAGGAAAAGAATTTCTGTCAAATTACCGGTCGGGACTCTATGGATACACCTACCTGGAATAACACCGGAAAGTGAGCCTACGGAAAGCTGAAAACCGAAGAATACTGCACGGTATGCATTTAATCAGGGATTACCACTGCTGCTGAACACAAAGAGTTTTAATCGGAGCCACGATAAGAGCTCAGCGGATATGCGTAAAAGAAGACGGTCGGGTAAAAATGATATTCCCTTTCCAATCAAAAACAGCAGATTTGAATATGCTAATTTAGAATTGACCTGAAACAATATTGTTTAAAACCTTGTCATATATAATATATAAGGATATTATTATCTTTTACTAATTTTTACGAATTTCATTGAAACTTTTAGCCTATTTACCTGACCTTTACCCCGATTTTTTTAACAAAAACCAAACAAGATGAAAAAAGAATTTTTAATTCTCCTTTTTTTAATTATTCCTGTGATTCAGATGAATTCACAGGACAGTAAAACGATCCGAATTCCGCTTATCGGGGATGAAGCCCCCTCTTTTAAAGGTCAATCGACAAACGGAATAATATCTTTCCCGGATGATTTTGGAACCAGCTGGAAAATTCTGTTTTCACATCCTAGAGATTTTACACCGGTTTGCTCAACGGAACTTCTGGAACTTGCTCAGCAACAAGAAGATTATGAAAAACTCGGAGTGCAAATCATTGTATTGTCCACAGATGTTTTAACAATGCATACCTCTTGGGTAAAAGCACTTGAAGCAGTAAAATATAAAGATAGAGAACCTGTTAAGATTAAATTTCCACTGGTTGCCGATGATAAATTTCTGATATCAAAAAGATTTGGTATGATACATCCCTCTGTAAGTACTTCTGAAAATGTAAGGGGCGTATTTATCATAGACCCGGATAATAAAATCAGGTCAATTAATTTTTACCCTATGCAGGTTGGAAGGAACATGGATGAAATAAAAAGAACCGTCATGGCTTTGCAGACGGTCTATTCCGGGCAGATTGTGCACACACCTGCAAACTGGATGCCGGGAGACAAGGTAATCTTACCTGTCCTGTCAAAATCTGAAAAAGAACATGTAGGGGGGAGCGGATCTGCTATTGATGGGGTTTCCTGGTTCATGCATTTATCCGAATAGTCAAGATACCTCTTCCATTGCCTTTGATCATGCAATCACAGATACATAAATTCCTGCCTTTAGTTTTGTGATCTATAGTATTCCTTCTCCCTGTCCGGTCAAGTTAAAAAAGAAACGCATTTTGCATCCTCCCCGGATGACAAAATAAAGCCTGGACAGGGGGATTTTGTAAGTGGGGTGAAGAACCTAATTCCCTTTCCTATTTGGCCCGCTCAACGTATGTATTCGTGCGGGTATCGATCTTAATTCTGTCACCGGTATTAATAAACAAAGGGACCTTAACGCTTGCACCGGTTTCCAGGGTGGCCGCCTTCAGGGTACGCGTTGCCGTATCCCCGCGTAAACCCGGTTCGGTATAGGTAACCTCCAGTTCAATTGTCAGCGGTAATTCGGCATAGATCGGCTCATCCCCTTCGAAGTAAATCTTAATATTCATTCCTTCCTTCAGATAATGAATTCCATCGCCCAGGGTTTCCTTATGGATCATAATCTGATCGAAGGTCTCGTTATCCATGCATACAACGTTATTGCCGTCCATATAAAGAAATTGCTGTTCTTTAAAATGAACCCTGACTATTTCTATTTCATCATCAGGACGAAACCGTTGTTCAATGAGTTTTCCTGAATTCAGGTTTCGCATCTTTACCTGGTAGAACGCCCTCAGGTTACCCGGTGTCCGGTGTTCATATTCGAGAACCTGGGCCAATTCACCGCTGTAACGTACAAATGTTCCTCTGGATATATCGGATACTTTAGCCATAAAAAAAATTTTTGCAAAATACGTGAATTATTTTCTATTCCTGAAATAAATTGTAAAACCGATTATGGGTAATTGAAACTCGTTGATCAGCCGGTCACTTTGCCAGCTTTACGGATCTGAACGGTTTTTTTAATAAAAGCATAGATTGGGGGAATTAGTGAAACAAAAATGATGGCAAACACAACCAGGCTGAAATTTCTTTTCACGGTAGGAATGTTTCCGAAAAAATAACCTGCCCACAGGAAAGTATTGACCCACAAAATATTACCGGTAATACAAAACATCAGAAACCGGTAATATTTCATCGTACCGACTCCGGCCACAAAAGGAGCAAAAGTCCGTACAATAGGCATGAAACGTGCAATAACAAGTGTTTTTCCACCGTGTTTCTCATAGAACATATGGGTCTCTTCAAGGTATTTTCTTTTGATCAGCTTATAATTCTTCTCGTACACCTTCATTCCCAGAAAACGACCAATGGTATAATTGGTGTTATCACCGGTAAACGCTGCAATCAGCAACAACATAACCAATATGTATATGCTTAACGGATTGCCAGGCATGGCAGCTACCGCGCCAGCAGCAAACAACAACGAATCACCGGGAAGAAAAGGCCATATAACCAGTCCTGTTTCGATGAAAATAATCATGAACAATAATAAATAGGTCCAGTTCTGGTATTCAGATACGATTTCAACAAGATGCCGGTCGATGTGCAAAATAAAATCAACAACAAAATGAAAAAACTCTCCCATGGCTTTCTGTATAAAAACGGCAAAAATAGCCAAAATCGCCGAACAGGAAAATTATTTTTACAAAAGGATCCTGTGCTATGGCGAACAGCAAAAAACAAGAGTTAATATATTGCCGTATTCACAGATTACCTTATTTAAACCGTAAACCGAATGAAGCTCCCCGCTGAAAGCAGACGGGATATCTCCATATGATTTTCTTTTTAATCGCCTCAAGAGGCGGGGTATTTACCCTTGCTCCCGCTTTCAGTCCCGCCTTTGGCGGGATTCGACTTACAGATTTCAGTTCGCATAGCTCCTGAAATCTGAGTCTCACGCATAAACTGAACGATTATTTCATACAGTAACCTGATTTGTTGAAAAGGGATTACCCGGCACTATAGATTAAGAAGTTGATCCACGCTCACTTCATTCAGGCTGTTAGCATTCATGTTTGCCAAAGGATTTGACCGGGCAGAACCGACAGCCAGGCATTTCATCCCCGCCCTGTTTGCAGCTTCAACTCCTGCATCGGCATCTTCAACAACCAGGCATTGATCAGCCGGCACCTGCATCTTTGCTGCGGCCAGAAGAAATACTTCCGGATCGGGCTTGCTCTTTTTTATCTGGTTACCATCCGAGACAGTGTCGAAACTTCGGGAGAGACCTATTTTCTCAAGTATAAAAGGTGTATTTCTGCTGGATGAACCGACGGCGACCTTAATTCCTGCGTTTCTCAATCCGGTCAGCAATTTCAAGACACCCGGCAGAATATCAGCAGGAGTCAGCGTATGCAACAAGGCACGATAGTAATTATTCTTCCTCTCAGCCATTTCAGCTTTCTCTTCATGGCTATAGGTCCTAGTTGCTTTTTCAAGGATTATTTCCAGACTCTCAAACCGGCTGACTCCCCGCAGACGTTCATTAATGGTCCGGTTAAAAAAAATACCTTCCTCGTTGGCCAGTTTTTGCCATCCCTGATAATGAAACTCATCCGTAGTAACAATTACACCGTCGAGATCAAAAATAACCGCTTTAATCATTTTGTGTCTCCCTGAAAGATCTGAATAATGCCATCTTATAACAGGTCACTGCAGCATCAAAAGTACGCACAATTCGACAAACCGGCAAACAAGCGTGATAAGAAGCTGAATAATATATTATCAGTATTATGGCAAATTCGGTTTACAAATATCTCATTGCTATTTTATTAGAACGATATTGCTTTTTGTTAAATTTATTTGTAACTTGGTTACTCTTTCAAAACTAAGTTATACTATCATGACTATTTACGTTGGTAATATTAATTATTCCCTCAGCGAAGATGACATTCGTAAAATCTTCGAGGTAATGGGCAAGGTGGAATCCGTTAAGATCGTTCAGGATAAACGTACAGGTAAGTCAAAAGGGTACGGCTTTATCGAAATGCCCGACAAGAAAGAGGCGATGGAAGCGATTAAAACCCTTGATGGTAAAGAAGTATCCGGTCGTAATCTTCGGGTTCTTAAGGCTCACACAACGAAAAAGGTTGAAGAAGAGATCAAAGCTGAATAGAATCCGGATTTTCCTCTTAGTATCCTTTTTCGTTCATTCGTTGACATTATACTCCTTTAGCAGTTTAATTTTTTCAAACCATTGAAAATTCTGCGTCCCCATAAATGTGGGCATGTCATTGAATTCCGGATCAATGAAAAAAAAGGTACCGCATCCCAGTTGAAGAGCCTCGGTCGAAAGAACGTTCTTTTTATGTTCCGATGAATGCATCCATCGCTCAAGGAACGACTCGGCAAGTGAAAGATACGTATTGGCCGGAATCCTTTCCCCGTTCGCGTGATAACTGAATATACCTTTCCCCAATAAATATACATTTGTGCCACTTTCATATTGAAATCCGAAATCTTCCGCTATGTTTTCGGCAATGAAAGGATTGGAAATGCCTATCATCCTGGCCCTGTCATTGGGCGTTTCTTTTTTCTTCTGATACGGATTGGTGTGACTGAAGAAATCCCTCATGACCATATCCCGTGAATGCACTGAGGCAGCCTTTTCAAGCTCAGGTGCGTACTCAAGGGGATTTAGTTTGTTTTTTATCCTGATCTCGTTGGTCACAAAAAACAGTGCTGCATTTAACCGGGTAAGATCAATATGATCAAAATCCAGCGTATCGTTGAGCAATTTGTCTTTTCGAAAATTTTCATGAGTGTAATTCAGATAGTAATCAGGTCCTTGTGGATACGCCGATGAAAGCTGAATCAAAAAGATCAGCATGAATGTTGAAGACCCCGTTAAGCGATGATTTTGTTCCATACCGCAATATTACCACAATATCAGAATATCGCTCCTCCCAATGCTTTAAAAAAGTGAAAAGCAAGAACGATGGAGAGGACTATCTTCATTAAGGTACCTGTGACAAAGCCAACAAAAGAGCCAAAACCGGCACGGAAAGCTTCATTCGACTTTTTGCCATAAAGGATTTCACCAATAACGGCCCCGAGAAAAGGTCCAACGATGATGCCCAGAGGTCCGAAAAACAGTCCAATTACCACTCCAATAGCCGCACCCCAGGTACCGTATTTGCTTCCACCGAATTTCTTTGTCCCCCATACAGGTATGACATAATCAAGAACGGCTACAACGGCGGTAAGTGCTGCAAACAAGATCAGAAATCGTGTGTCATATTGTGCATAGCTTGAAAAATGCAGTAAAAGAATTCCTGCATAACTGATCGGTGGCCCCGGTAAAACAGGTAACAAACTGCCCAATACTCCGGTTATAATGCAAATCGTCCCTGTTATTGCAAGGAAAATGTCCATAGTAAGATGGGTTATAATGACTGACTTATGATAAAAGTAGCAGCAAATGCAATGATAGCATAAAGTTCCGGAAAAACAGCAAGGATCATTGTATTTCCGAACACATTATGGCCGCTTCCAATGGCAGCAATGCCATTTGCACAAACCGATCCCTGACGTATAGCAGAAATAAGACAGACTGCACCAAGAATCAATCCTGCTGCCAGAATTGCCAATGCCTGCGTCATGGTCATTTCCGGACCTATAATGGCTTTCCCGTTTATAATAAAGAAACCTCCAAAGCCGTATAATCCCTGTGTTCCTGGAAGGGCACTCAGCAACATGTAATTACCGAATGCATCGTCACGCTTTTTCAAAGCACCTACCGTGGCATTGCCTCCCATTGCTGTTCCGATTGCACTTCCAATACCGGATAACATTACCATGAGGGCCAGGCCTGTATAAGCCAGAATTACTGTTACATTCGTTTCCATAATGATTTTTCTTTTTATTATTTTGAAAATGGATTGTATTCTTTTCCTCCACCGGCAAAACCGGAATTCTTATAAAACTCGACAAAGGTCAGACGCAAAGGATGAACAAAAGCTCCCAGCGATGACAATAATAATACCATGGAATGACCTATCAACAGAAAAATTACAAATATAACAGGACCAATGTAAGAGATACCCAAAAACTGCCATGCAATTTTGTCAATTACCAGTCCCAGTATGGAACTCGAAATACCCAATGCAAACAATCGAATGTACGACAAAAGATCCCCGAAGACTCCGGTTACCATACTATAAATATTGAATAATCCCTTTCCGAAGCTCATGAGAATATGGGTTGACGGATCATTAAAAAATAAAATCCCAGACAATCCGATACCTGTTATAACATAGGACAGAAGATTGGCTGATTCCTGGTCGATATAGCCTGCAGCTGCCCCACCCTGCATAATGATCAAACCGATAATAAAAAAGAGCCAGGAAATCGTGGAAACCGAATGGATGAATCCTTTCTGTTTGATCATGTTTGCTGCCTTCATTCCCATTCCAAACAGAATCTGGATCGTCCCCATAACCAGCGCAAGGTTAAACAGGCCTTTGGGATCAAGAATCAGGTGCCGGAATTTATTTAAAACAGCATAATCCGAAAACGAACAACGAATCAATTCCGTTTTGTATTCCCTAAGAGTATCCGTACCTACCACACCGGCAATTGCTTTTATAAAATCGTCACGCAATGCAAAATGTTGTCCGACAAGTGTTGCCATTTTTGCAAGCAGTACATCCGGCATGCCGTTTTCTTTCAGAAATTCCAGCGACGTTTCAGTCAATACATAACCTGTATCCAGCAGATTCATTCCAAAAACCGTACCTCCAACCATTCCCATAAGTATTGTCGCAGCGCCCAAATACTGACACAACGTCAACAGGGGTTTAATATCAGGTTTTGCTTTAAATATTTTATACAGTGTAACCAGAATCAGGATAGTCAGTCCATATCCTGCATCACCCAGGCAGAATCCGAAAAAGATCATGAAGAAAGGAGCAAAAAAAGCGGTCAGGTCAAGTTCTGCATAGGCAGGCAATGCATATAATCTGCCAATGGGTTCAAATAACCTTGCAAATCTGTTGTTTCTGAGCAACACAGGTACATTATCGGATTTTGCAGGTTTATCAGCGATATAAAGAATGTTTTGCTGATCACAAAACGAAGAGAGATCCGGGGATTTTTCCTCAGGGATCCATCCTTCCAGCAGCATCAGTCGGTTATCAACCTCCTTTCCTGTACTTAACCTCACTTTTTCATATTCCAAGTCACTAAATATGTCTTTTTTAGCCTGTTCCAACAATTCGATCTGTGAAGCAGCCGAATCAAGGCTTTTTTCGATGATGTCGTTTTTGTTCTCTAACTCATTGCATGACAATCTAAGTGAATCAAGTGAAGAAGAGGAAAGTTTAACCTCTTCAGCATCAATCTCAGGGGCATCCTGCCCTTCGAGTATCATTGCAAAATAAAGATTGCCGGATTTCTCACTGATAATATCCATGGCATAATGGGATTTCCAGGATTCATTAAACTTACGAACCGGACAGGTAAAAAGCCTGAGAGTAAGTTCAGCTTCATGAAGCCTTTCAACATCAGCGGCTGTATAATTACCCCAGGGTTCAAGCAATGCTATATCCTTTTTCAGTACCTGAAGCTTCTGCTTGTTTGCCTCCAGTTCTTCCATGGCAGCCTGGACTTTTTCAAATAGTTCCATTCCATCACCTGACTGAGATCCGGATTGAACCGGATTGCGCTTCTTCAGAAAGGAAATGACATGATTCAGTTTGTTAATCAGCTCTTTCTTTTCCCTGATATTTATTGTTTCGTCAAATTCCCTTTCAATTACGTGGACGATCCCAAGTGTTCTGACCGCATCAAGAAATGCCTCATATTCCTTATGATAAATCAGGAAAGCATATCTCATCATCGGAACAATCATACGGTTTCCTCCATTTTCAATTGCCTGTTCTTGACTATTTTTTGAGCCGACTTGGACAGATTATCTTCATCTTCCATAAACCGTTTCACCTTCCGTATTGCATTGTTATATCCGGGTATCTGTATTTTCTCAAAGAGGTTCACCTTCTGAGTCGTTTTCTTTCGTGCCTGTTCAAGAAGCCGTGTTGTGCGGTCAAATACTTCCTTTTCAATGGCTATTGTTATCAATTCTTTGATCAGGGCGATTCCGTCGAGATACCATTTGGGATTATTAAAAACACTGAATGATTTCAATTCGAACAGAACGTTATTCAATACCGGAATTTTCACACCGGCTATTTTTCTGGAACCCAGTTCAACGTTTCGAACCACCACCAGCGAAAAATCAAACTCTCCCCATAAGGAAACGACTTTTTCATAAGCTGCCAGCTTCTGCCGAAGAAGATCATCAATACGAAGGTATTCATCTTTGGCTTTCCTTACCTCGACACGCAATGCTGATTCCTTATTCTTGATGGTGGGCAAGGCACGTAACCTGATATTAAGCTGCTTTTCAAGCTGTTGTAATGAAATTTTATTGTATTGAAATTTTATTGTCATTCCTCAAATTCTCAGAATGTGATTGATTTATAGTCTTACAACTATCTGATTATCTCATTATATCTGAAATCCTGTCTGTTATGGCAGGATACCAAATCCTACGTTTTCGGCCAATATTTATCTGCAAGATCCTGTTTGATGCCCACTTCTTCGAGGTGAAAGTGTTTTTTAAAAAGCTGCCAGCCCGTGTCGAGCATTTCGTCGATATTGATATTGACATCAATAGCCAGCAGTTTAGCGGAATAATCCCTGGCAAACCGGAGGCTTCTTTCATCGTAATCGGTCAGGTCAAAGCCGTTTTCACGTTTTGTTTTGGCAGTGGCTGCATCGGCAAACAGACGGATTGCAGCATTCATTACCTGGGGGTGGTCTTCCCTGGTTTTTTTACCGATTACCAGCTGTTTCAGCCGTGACAGGCTCCGGAAAGGATCGACGATAACTTTACTGATATCCGTATCTTTTCTCAGAAACAGCTGTCCCTCGGTAATATAACCGGTGTTATCAGGGATGGCATGTGTAATATCACCTCCCGAAAGCGTGGTAACGGCTATAATAGTAATGGAGCCTCCGGCCGGAAACTGAACGGCCTTTTCATAGATTTTAGCGAGGTCGCTGTATAATGAACCGGGCATGCTGTCCTTGGAAGGGATCTGGTCCATACGATTCGATACAATGCTCAGGGCATCAGCATACAAGGTCATATCCGTCAGGAGCACGAGTACGGTCTGGTTCTTATCGACCGCGAAATATTCAGCTGCTGTTAAAGCCATCTCCGGAACCAATAGTCTTTCAACCGGAGGATTTTCGGTGGTATTGACGAAACTTATGATACGGTCAAGTGCACCGGCATTATCGAAAACATTTTTATAAAACAGGTAATCATCATTTGTCAGACCCATTCCTCCCAAAATAATTTTATCGGTCTTTGCCCTTAGCGCAACCATGGCCATTACCTGGTTAAAGGGCTGATCGGGATCAGCGAAGAAAGGTATTTTTTGTCCCGATACAAGCGTATTATTCAGGTCAATGCCGGCAATACCGGTGGCGATCAACTCAGAGGGTTGCTGACGGCGAACCGGATTAACCGACGGCCCGCCGATCACCCGTTCTTCACCATCAATGGGAGGGCCGCCGTCAATAGGTTCACCATAGGCATTAAAAAACCGGCCGGCAAGATCTTCACTTACCTTCAGCGAAGGGGCTTTCCCGAGAAATATGACCTCAGCATTGTTGGGAATACCTTCGGTTCCTGCAAACACCTGCAACGTAATTTCATCTCCGATAATTTTCACTACTTGTGCCAATCGTCCAAAAACGACAGCCATTTCATTATATCCGATACCGGTTGCCTGAAGCGAACAAGTAGCTTTGGTTATCTGTGTAATTTTTGTATATATCTTTTGAAAAGCCTTCGTTTCCATCAGACTATTTTTCTTTCAGCGATGATACGATTAAGTTCTTTTTCATAATTAATGAACTTTTCCGACATGAATTCGGCGTAGTTCATCTGTCTGTATTGATTTATGATACGTTTAAAGAATATACCCACCTCATCAAAATGATTGAAATCAAATGTCGCTTTGCTGACTTCCAGTATATGGTTAAGCATGTAACGCTGACGCTCCAGGGGTGTTGACTGATCGATTTTGTCGTATGCATCCTGTTGTAAAATAACAAAATCAATCATTTCCGATTTCCAAAAGGTTACATGGTAGTCAACAGGAACCCCATCATCGCCCAGGATGTTGATTTGCTCATATACTTCCTTACCCCTTAATAACAAAATCTTTGTTTCATTCACTTTTTCAAGCCAGCCCTCTTCTATTTTGGTGTTAACATAATCCTCAAATTCCGGATATTCGAGGTATTTTGAATAGGAATCGATCGGATCAATGGCCGGATAGCGTTTACTGTCCGCTCTCTGTTGTTCCAGGGCATAGAAACACCGGGCTGCTTTTTTTGTTGATTCTGTAACCGGTTCTTTCAGGTTACCGCCAGCCGGTGAAACAGTGCCAATAAAGGTAATCGATCCGGTTTCTCCGTTATTAAGGAAGGTAAAACCTGCGCGTGCATAAAAGTTCGAGATAATGGCTGGCAGATCCATCGGAAATGCATCCGGACCGGGTAACTCTTCCAGTCTGTTTGACATTTCACGTAATGCCTGTGCCCAGCGAGAGGTGGAATCAGCCAGCATCAGCACGCTTAATCCCATGGAACGGTAATATTCAGCAATGGTCATGGCTGTATAAACGGATGCTTCACGGGCTGCCACCGGCATATTTGACGTATTGGCAACAATAATGGTACGCTCCATAAGTCTTCTTCCTGTACGGGTATCTTCCAGCAAAGGAAACTCAGCAAAAAGTTCAACCACTTCATTGGCGCGTTCACCACAGGCAGCTATCACAACTATATCAGCTTCAGCCTGCCGGGATATTGCATGTTGAAGAACTGTTTTCCCGCACCCAAAAGGTCCGGGAATAAATCCGGTACCTCCTTCAACAATTGGATTCAGTGTATCAATGGTACGGACACCGGTCTCAAGTAGTTTGAAGGGCCGTGGTTTTTCCCTGTAAGCCTTGATGGGAATTTTTACCGGCCAGCGTTGAACCATGGTAACCGGCACTTCATTCCCTTCGGTGTCAACCAGGACTGCAACCGTTGTGTTTATGTCATATTTTCCTTCACCAGCAATGCTTTTGATGATATATGAATCTGTAAAGGTGAAAGGAACCATGATCCGGTGTGACATATCATTCTCTTCCACCTCACCCAGCCAGCTGCCTGCCGTCACCAGGTTTCCCGGTTTTGATGTGGGCTTGAAGTTCCAGCGCTTCCTGCTGTCCAGCGCGGCAGTGTATTCACCACGGTTCAGGAAGATACCTTCCATCGCATTCAGATTATTCTCAAGTCCGTCAAAGTTTTTAGAGAGCAGGCCCGGGCCTAGCGTAACTTCAAGCATATGCCCCATGAATTGAACATCATCTCCAACTTTAAGACCCTGCGTTGACTCAAACACCTGCACATAAGCATCCTTTCGGTATACCCTGATAACCTCTGCCATAAGATCTACCTTATCCAACCGGATAAAACAAATCTCATTCTGGGACACTGGTCCATCCACCTCAACAATCACCAGATTAGCAATAATACCCTTTACTTTTCCTCCAGTTGCCATAATCGCCTTGCTATAGATTATATTCATCCGGAAATGCACATGCAGATTTCATTTTTTCGAACAGTTCCCCGAACAACTTTTCTCCGGTATCTTTATCCAGTCTGAGCCAACGACTTATTATTCCAAGTTTCACGATAAAAGTAAAAATGAATTCGATGGTGAAATAATGAAAGAAGACTTTTTCATCAAGATACTCCCATTTCACCCTGTCGTATTTCTTTTCCCTTTCCATGAAATCGTTTTCATCATCTGCCCTTAAGATAGCCCCTATAAGAGGAAATTCATTGCTGATACCAAAATCCCTGGCATTGCTCCTCATCAGCTGTCCGGTGATTTCATTATCGCCCACCATTTCCGGAGCTATGTTAACCTTATGCCTGCGGCAATTGCATGCTGTGATCATATTGGTCAGATCAAGTTCATAACGATACCATTCCCGGATAAAGGGATTATCAATTTCTGCCAGTTGTTCATAATACAATTGAGATAGCTGGTTTTCCCAACCTTTATCCGGTATCAAAGGTATGCCTGAATTAAATGCACGGATAAAGCGTGACAGGTAAGGCGGGAAATCCAACTTGTTTATGTCCACCTCTTCATCCCTCAATAACAGTTTTGCTTCTTCAATGCTCTCCGCTGAAAAATTACCAAGTGGATCAAAAGCACGACGCTGACCTGTTAACGTATTGAAAACGTTGCTGTTGTCAAATCGGAGAAAATAACTTGCAGCAAGGTTGTAATCCGAGGGATGCAATTCTTCTTTTAATTGGGCTTTAAACTCAACAAGCGTTGCAGCAAGTCGGGTTGCATCAAGGAATAATGCCGGCAGGCCGGCTACCAGACAATGGTATTCTCGTTTGATCATGTCATTCCCCGGTATAAAATAGTTTCATCAGGCGCGGACGTATGAATTGTTTTAAAAAACTCTCAAAATCGCTATCGGAGAAACTCATCTTATAACTGCCATCCTTCGGAACTATTTGAAAACCAGCTTTCAATTCAGGGCTGGATTTGATCTCAAGTCCTTTATCAAGCAGTTCTTTAGCCGACCGGATAAAATATTGTTCAACATCGGCAGCTTCTTTTTCCGATAAGATCAGTGTCAGTTCAGTCGGTTTATCAGAGGATGATATCCAGTTCTTCAGTGCAGTTTCCAGCATTCTTTTTAAAAAATCCTTATCCCGGAAAGCATCTTTAACTGCAGCATTGACAGCTTCACTGTCAATCAGGTCAACGATTTTCTGTTTCAGTGCGTTGATGGATTGCCGTGCGGAAAGTTTTAATTCCGATTCCCCGTTTTTCCTGATCTCTTCCGCTTTTTTCCGGGCTTCAGCCAGAATGGATCCGGATTCTTTCATAGCTTCTTTCAGGACGGCCTCGGCTTCTTTTTTTGCTTTGTCAATAATTGCTTCCGCCTCGGCATTACCTCGTGATACACCTTCCCTGTATATCTTTTCTGTTAACTCCTGCAGTTTGTTTTGCATAGTCGGCATAAATTTTACATTGTAAATGAAATGAACTATACAAATCACGGGCATGTACCCCAGGACAAGCCCTGGACCCAAATTTCTCCCCAATAGGCGGATTATTAAACCCTCTCCCGAGTAATCGGGATCGGGATTGTTCGACTTACAGATTTCAGTTCGCTCAGCTCCTGAAATCTGAGTCTCACGAATAAAAAAAACAATCCATATACTAACCCACCTCTTTCTTACCCGCGAAGAAAGTGCAAGTTAGTAAATAGTTTAATCCTGAAAAAGAATAATCAACAGGTAACCACCAGAGCTATTGCAGGCTGTAAAAAAATCCCTGATTATGAAATCGTTTCAGGCTCCCAGGGTGGCCACCATAACAGCTTTTACAGTATGCACTCTGTTTTCGGCCTGATCAAATACAATGGAAGCAGAAGATTCAAACACTTCTTCGGTTACTTCCATGGACTCAAGTCCAAATTTTTTATAAATATCCTCTCCCATTTTGGTTTCACGATTATGAAATGCCGGCAGGCAATGAAGAAATTTTACTCCTGGATTGCCGGTCAACTCTATAACATGGCTATTAACCTGGTAGGGTTTCAATAGTCTGATACGTTCATCCCATACCGATGCCGGTTCACCCATGGACACCCAGACATCGGTATACAGGAAATCAACGTCCCTGACTGCCTCGCCAACATTTTCAGTGAGCAGAATAGTTGCACCCGAAGACGCCGCAATCGCCCTGCATGCATCCACCAGATTTTTTTCTGGCTGACAGGGAGGCGGAGCAGCTGCACGGAAATCAATTCCCATTTTTGCAGCACCAACCATCAGTGAATTTCCCATGTTATTACGGGCATCTCCCAGGTAACAGAATTTTATCTGATCAAGTGGCTTATCCGAATGTTCTGATATGGTCATCAGATCGGCTAATACCTGGGTGGGATGAAATTCGTTCGTGAGACCATTCCAAACCGGGACACCAGAATAGGCTGCAAGTGTCTCAACGATATCCTGACCATAACCCCGGTATTCAATCCCGTCAAACATCCTGCCCAGAACACGGGCTGTGTCTTTAACCGATTCTTTATGTCCTATCTGTGAACTCACCGGATCAAGGTATGTAATATTGGCACCCTGATCAAAGGCGGCAACTTCAAATGCACAACGAGTACGGGTTGATGTTTTTTCAAAAATCAGTGCAATATTCTTTCCCCTGAGCAGTTGTTGTTCGGTACCATCGTATTTTGCCTTCTTTAGCTCAAATGAGAGATCCAACAGGTGCTTAATTTCTTCCGGAGAAAAATCAAGTAATTTTAAAAAGCTGCGATTCTTAATACTATAATCCATTTGCATAATTATAAATTATGATTAAATAAAAATAGAACTCTTATAAGATCACTAACCGTCAATTGTATTTTGATACAAATATATATAAAGTTTCAAGTGCACTACATGATTTTTATCAATCTGTATATTTATTCATTCATACATTTGTGATCCGGCAGGAAATATTCCCTTTATTCTATAATTAATTCAAGTTGCCATATATATATATATATTCTAAAAACGATTTAAGAAGGTTATGTCTAAGCTTGTACAGCAATGATTATATTGTTTATGCATTTCACTTCATAAATCTTGAGTTTACTGCGTAAGGTATCACGGACGATTATCAGTCATCCGCGAATTTTAAACTTTTTGGAGTAGACTCAATCTTAAATCGTTAATCAACAATCTTAAATCTTAAATCTATCTATATTATAATCTTTATAAGTAGCAACTTAAGTCAATAATACAATATGTATCATGCCGGTCTGTTAAAAAAGCAGTTTTACTTTAAACAAGAAAAAACGTTCATCCCTGATTTTTTTTTATTAAATTCATAAACCAATCCATTGGACATAAATAACAAACCCATGTACATATATTACGTAAATATCGGAATGCTGTCGATGCTGAAATTTGTCTAAATAAGAATAATGGGAATAAGAATAACGGGGTACGTATTGTGTTTGCTGGTAATAACAGGATGCACCAGAAAAGAAAAGGATTCGAAGATTAATCACGGAAGGATCGAATACCGGATTACCTATGATACAGATTCAACTCACCGGAAGCTGGTTGATCTGCTTCCTCACCGTATGAAACTTGTATTTAATCAGGACTCTGCCATTAATATAATGGAAGGCTTCATGGGTATGTATAAATTAAACAGTGTGACGCATTTCAGAACGAGGAAATGCTCTACCTTATTAAAAATACCTAAATATTCATTTCTTTTTATGGGCAAAAGAGGAGAACCCATATGCTGTTTCGATCCGATGGACAATATGATTGTAGAACGTACCGATGAAACAAAGGAAATACTCGGATTTACATGCCGGAAAGCCAATATTTCATTTCCGGACTCTGACTATACTTATTCTGTTTACTATACCAACGAAATCAGCGTTCGTAATCTTAACTCTACCAATCCATACAAAAAGATTGAAGGAGTACTGATGGAATTTGAGCTGAATATGTATTATTTCAGGCTGCACTTCAAAGCGGATAAATTCTTTCCGGAATATAAAAATGACATTCGTTTTACCATTCCTGCCAATTATAAGGAACTCACACGCGATCAAATGTGCCAGCTGCTTGGCAGGTATCTTGAATAAAAAGTCCTGCTATCCATCTCCTGCATAATCCATCCGGAAATCATTCATAATGAGCACAGTAATTGATCCTGTTCTTTCATTGCTGTCCTCCGAATCCCTGAAAGCCTGTTCTTAATTAATGCTCAGGCGTATCCTTACGATCTCCGATCGCGTGCCGATCCGCAGGGGTGCACCCCAAAGCCCCAATCCAGATGTAACGTAAAAATGCGTTTCCCCCATTTTCCTGTATCCGTATGACAGATCATACATCCAGGAAATAAAATAATTGTATGGGAATGTCTGACCGTTATGTGTATGCCCGGATAGATGCAGATCGATATTATTTTCACAAGATTCCATAAGGCTCACGGGCTGATGATCGAGCACAATCCTGGGAAGGCCTGAATTTAAGCCTGCCACAAGTGAATCCAGCGGTTTCCGTTGCCTGTTGGTAAGGTCATCCCGACCAATGATAACAAAGCGGTTATCAATAGTCACCGCCTGATCGCGCAATACATGCATGCATGACTTCTTCATGTATTCCACAGCCCTGTCAATCCCCGCATAAAAATCATGATTGCCCGGTATGGCATATACTCCATACCTGGCATTGAGCCTTGTTAACACCTTATCCATTTGTTGTGATTCCACGGCATGCATATTATGATCAAAAATATCTCCTGCCAATAAGATAATATCCGGTTGCTGGCTATTGATCAGATCAACCCAGTCATCCAGTCTGTCTTTTCGGATAAGGTTCCC
This sequence comes from Bacteroidales bacterium, assembly GCA_016928305.1. Lineage (GTDB taxonomy): Bacteria > Bacteroidota > Bacteroidia > Bacteroidales > UBA10428 > UBA5072. Next base: position 50,625 of record JAFGKY010000021.1, on the reverse strand, counting down.
CAGGTGAATATCACTGGCTGCCACAAGGATTATTTCTTCCGTTTCACTTTCACCCTTACTGTTCTCGAGAGTAAGTTCCAGCTTGGTTATCCCGGGATTTGAGAACCTTATATATCCGATTACCGACATCATTCCCAGCAAAATAAAAACCGTAATTAAATATCCATGCTTTGCATGCTCATAATTTGTTGTGATCCAGTCGGGAAAGATGTGAAAAAAATGATCCGCTATTCTTAACATATCACCCAGTAAGGCAGCCGACAAAAAGAAAATAAAAAGAATAATCCAGTATCCGCCTGTCAGTTCGCATATATAGGAAAGCCAATCCGGCAGTCTGCTGCCAAGAAGAACGCCGATAAACACTCCAAAAGCAGCCAGCAGGTAAAATGCTGTATAGATTATGTGCACAGCAGTCTTGCCGGGCAAAGCCTGCCATCCCCTGATGAAAAGATAAACATTAATGACAATGAAAATTACAAGAATGAAAAGCATACGGATGAAATTCATGAAATACTGTTTTGGGTGGCAAAGATAATGAAACAGAGGAGAAATGTTGCTGTATGCCACAATCATTAACCACTAACCATAACAATTAACCATTAACCATTTACCCCCAGCTGCTTAATTCCTGCTGTCCCATTTTTTCGTCTGTCTTTAAAAAAAATCGTACCTTAGTCGAGGTTATTACAGATAAGTCAGGTCATAGTAACAAAGGTATCAGGAATGAAAATCGTTCGTGCCGGATTGGATATTGGATCAACTACAGCTAAAGTTGTCGTTGTTGGCAGCCATGGAAATATTGTATTTTCATCCTATAAGCGTCATCATGCCGATATACTGGGGACAACACTGATATTGCTCAAGGAGATCATTGAAGTTACAGGAGATTGCAGGATAGTGTTAACCATGACCGGTTCAGCCGGAATGGGAATGGCCGAGCGGTTCTCGATTCCGTTTGAACAGGAGGTGGTTGCCGCAACTCATTTAATTCAAAAGTACTATCCTGCTACCTCTACACTTATTGATATAGGAGGAGAAGATGCCAAGATGGTATTTCTGAGACCCGGTAATCTGCCGGATATGCGCATGAACGGCAACTGTGCCGGCGGTACCGGCGCATTTATTGACCAGATGGCTATTTTACTGGGATGCGATATTGCACAGATGAATGATCTTGCCCTTCAATCTGAACATATCCATCCGATAGCCTCCAGATGCGGAGTATTCGCCAAGACAGATGTACAGAATCTGATCAGCCGTAACGTATGCAAAGCAGATATTGCAGCCTCCATTTTCCATGCGATCGCGCTGCAGGTAATTACAACGCTCTCACGCGGGCATGAAATGAAATCCGGTATTTTGTTCTCGGGTGGTCCACTAACCTTTATTCCCGCATTACGGGAGGCTTTTGTGCGGCTGCTGAAGTTGAAACAGGAAGATTATGTGGCACCGGCAAATGCCACGCTTCTTTCTGCATGGGGGGCAGCTCTCCTGAATAAGAATACCACCGGTTCACAAACCATCTCCGATTTGATCACCCGGCTAAACGACAAAAGGATACAGGGAGATCTGTTGCAGACACACCGGCTGGAATCTGTTTTCAACAACCGGCAAGAGATGGAACAGTGGAAACTTTCCAAGTTAACAACCCGTGTATTAACAGCTCCGCTGGAGCATCACCAGGGCATCGCCTACCTGGGGATCGATTCAGGTTCCACCACGACAAAAATAGTAGTGACCGACAGCCAGGAGCGAATTCTTTTCTCATATTATGATTCCAATCAGGGAAATCCTGTTCTGGCCACTCAGAAAGGTTTATTAGAACTTGCCGGCGCCTGCAAACAGAAAGGTATTAACCTGTTGATACAAGGCAGTTGCTCCGCCGGATATGGAGAAGATCTCATCAGGGCGGCTTTTAATCTGAATACAGGTATCATTGAAACCATCGCGCATTATGTGGCAGCAAAAAAAATAGAGCCCGATGTTTCGTTTATTCTTGACATAGGCGGACAAGATATGAAAGCCATGTTTATTGAAAATGGAGCTTTGTACCGGATGGAGATCAATGAAGCCTGTTCATCCGGATGTGGTTCTTTTATTGAATCGTTTGCCGGATCGTTGAATTTCCCCGTGAATTATTTTGCGGAAGAAGCCTGTCTGGCTAAGTCACCCTGTGATCTGGGAACACGCTGCACGGTTTTCATGAACTCCAAAGTAAAACAGTTTTTGAGAGAAGGAGCCTCCGTGTCCGATATTGCAGCAGGACTCTCTTATTCTGTCGTAAAGAACTGCCTCTTCAAGGTACTGAAGCTTAAAAACATTGACGAACTGGGTAAAAACATTGTTGTCCAGGGAGGCACCATGCGTAATAGCTCCATTGTACGGGCATTTGAGAAATTATCCGGGGCATCTGTTTCATGCACCGAGTTCCCCGAACTGATGGGAGCCTATGGATGTGCGTTGTATGCAAAATCAACATGCAGTGATGAAACAGCCGTACCCCTCGATCATTTGCTGCAGGCATCGGAATACTCAACAAAATCATTACAATGCAACGGATGCGAGAATCTGTGCCTGATCAACAAATATGTTTTTAACAATGGCAATACCTATTATTCGGGAAACAAATGCGAAAGGATTTTCTCCAATAACGGTTCCTTCAGGGTTCAAGGAGAAAACATTCACCAGGAGAAATACAGGAAGCTTTTTGACCGGGCATCATTACCCGGACACGATCATCCGGTAATCGGCATTCCCAGAGCGCTGAACATGTATGAGAATTATCCGTTCTGGCACACCTTGTTCACCGAATGCGGATTTGCTGTCCGGTTGTCCGCTCCTTCAACCTTAAAACAGTATGAAGCCGGTGTGCATTCCATCATGTCGGACAACATTTGCTTTCCCGCCAAACTCATGCACGGGCACATCTATGACCTTATCCATCAGGGCATCGATCGCATCTTCTTCCCCTATGTCGTTTATGAAAAAATGGAAGACACCAACGCTTCCAACAGCTATAACTGTCCGATCGTTTCAGGGTATTCCGATGTTATAAAAAGCGCAATCGATCCTGCCGGTAAATACGGCATACCGGTGGATTCACCTGTCATTGGATTCAGGGACAAATCACTGTTGAAGAAGGCCTGCATAAAATATCTGAGATCGTTAGGCATACACGATAGCGTTATCCGGCATGCCTTCACAAAGGCGCTGAACATCCAGTCCCAATTTGAAAATGAGATGTACGAAAGAAACAGACAGATTTATGAAAAGAGTTGCGACGAGAATAAGCTGACCATACTGCTTGCCGGCAGGCCTTACCATACCGATCCGCTGATTCAGCACAAATTGTCAGAAATGATTCATCAATCCGGCGTATCGGTTATCACCGAAGATATTGTACGTAATGATGAACATACGACGATTAAAGACACACATATTGTTCGTCAGTGGTCATATATCAACCGGATACTGAAAGCGGCCAAATGGGTTGCCCGTCAGGGTAAGCATGTGCATTTCGTCCAGATGACATCCTTTGGATGCGGTCCGGATGCTTTCCTGCTGGATGAAGTAAGAAGCATATTGAAGCGGCATCATAAGTCGCTTACATTGCTTAAGATTGATGATATCAGCAACATCGGTTCATTAAAGCTGCGTGTCCGTTCTCTTATTGAGAGCCTTAAATACAATCATCTGCTGATCAAAAAGGTAAAACCTTTTATCACAACAAAAAGTTATAATGCCGATGACAAGCACGTCAAGATCCTTGCTCCTTATTTTACGGATTACCTGTCGCCTTTTCTGCCGGCTGTGTTTAAACTGGCTGGCTACGACATGGAAGTCCTTCCAAAAAGCAATCTATTGTCTGCAGAGACCGGACTTAAATTTGCCAACAATGAGGTATGTTATCCGGCTACCCTGGTGGCAGGCGATCTGATCAAAGCCCTGCAATCGGGAAAATACGATTTAAACCAAACCGCTGTTTCCATAACTCAAACGGGAGGCCAATGCAGGGCGACCAATTACCTGACGTTAATAAAGAATGCAATGGTTGAAGCTGGTTTTGCGCAAGTACCGGTGGTTTCTCTTTCCTTTGGCGATAATCCGGATGATAATCAATCGGGATTTAAAATAAACTGGTTGAAGATTATGCCCATAGCCATCGCCACTATTCTCTTCGGCGACTGCCTGTCAAAGTTTTTTCATGCATCCGTCATCCGTGAAAAACGGGAAGGCGATGCCTTGCGCATACAGCAGAAATACATTGCCATGGCCGACATGCTTATTCGTAAGAATGATGTGAAAGGGATTACAGAACTACTGGTATCAGCTGCCAATGAGTACAATACCATTATTACCGACACCGGGAGATTTCACAAGGTGGGCATTGTCGGTGAGATCTATCTTAAATTCAATTCATTTTCCAACAAAGAAGTAGTACGATGGCTGATTCAGCAAGGTATAGAGGTCGCTCCCCCTACCCTGACAAACTTTTTCATGCAGAGCTTTGTGAACCGGAAAGTGATGCTGCAAGAACACCTTATGAAATCACGCATGCCCGGTTTTGTGATGAAAAAAATATTTCAGTTCATCTCACACCGTATTCAAACGGCCAACAAGGCAGCATCCGTATTTCGATATTTTATACCCATTACGGACATTTTTGAAGAATCGGAAAACGGTAAAGAAATCGTTTCACTTGCAGCGCAATTCGGAGAAGGCTGGTTGCTCCCTGCGGAAATCGTGTCTTTCGCCAAACAGGGGATCAACAATGTTTTAAGCCTGCAGCCCTTCGGTTGCATTGCCAACCATGTGATTTCCAAAGGCATTGAAAACAGGATAAAACAACTTTATCCTCAGATGAACTTGTTATCACTCGACTTTGACAGCGGTGTCAGTGATGTAAATATCACCAACCGGCTGCACCTTGCAATTAACAACCTGAAGGATTCATCCCTGGTAAACTGTGCCTGATTGCGCGGTCAACAAAAGGAAATTCGGCCACAACCTGCCTGATGAATTACCTCGCATTAAGCTGACGAAATATCGAAAATGAATTCTTGTTTATCTCGTCGCAAGGGGAGGGAAATAAGACACAATAAATTCACAGAAGAACCCGGTAAAAATCACTGCCCGATATTGATATATCCTTGTAGAATATGGAGCAACATAGGATAAAAAGCATTTTTGTGAATAACATTTCACCGGTTTTCTCCGTTTGTATGATGCTCTTGCTTATTTTAGCAATGGTTTTGTAAAGAAGTTACAAGGGATAAAAACTATTTGATGGTATAAGCCTTTTCAGAGGCTATGCCTGAAGACAGGTTGTGAATCGTCAACTGTGGGCTTCTAATCAGCACAACACGAAAACAATTCATATTATCGATGGGTAAAAGAGATACGAAAGAGAATAATAAAAGCGGTAAAAAAAAATCATCCTTCTTCCGGGACGAAAGGTTCAAAGTTACAATCGGACTTGTTTTCACCGGTTTATCCATATTACTGCTCCTTGCATTCATTTCTTATCTATTTACCTGGAAAATTGATCAGAGTTTTGAATGGAGCAAGGTATTCTCCAATCCTGAATTCCGTGTGGATAACTGGTCGGGCAAAGTCGGAGCCTGGTTTGCAAATCTTTTTCTGAACCAGTGGTTTGGGATTGCTTCGTTTACCGTGCCATTCCTGCTTCTCCTGATGGGCCTGCGGTTAATGCGCATTAAGATTCTTCCGCTGGGACCTGCATTCCGCATTACCATAATTTTTACCATCCTGATATCCATCTGGCTTGGTTATATCTTTGGCCATTCCGGAGGTTTTTTAGGCAGCGGACCCGGAGGGCGGCATGGTTTGTATATAAGTGACTGGCTTAAGGCTTTTTCAGGGAGCCTTGGAACCCTGTTTATTCTACTTATACTTACTTTTACCATGATTGTCTTCTCCTTCCACAATTCTTTTAAAAACATAGTAGCCTTTACACAGCATACACTCGACAGGATCAAAAAAGCCTTCAAAGAAAAGACGGGTACTAAAAACAGAAAGGATATAACAGAGAAAACTCAGGAAATTTATGACGAGGGTGGTTATGTGTTTGAAACCGAATTCCCTTCACGTGAACAGCAGGGAATGTCAACTTTTGGAAAAGTCGCAGATGCTGAGAAGGCAGAAAAGAGCGAGGAAGAAATTGAGCTCACAGTATCGCAGCCTGGCGAAAACGGCGATTCGGATGAAGATCTTCCGGACTACGATCAGCTGGAAGATTATGATCCAACCCTTGACCTACCACATTTTCAGATGCCTCCCCTGGAAATGCTGGCCAAACATGATTCGGATAATCCCAATGTCACCAATGAAGAGCTTATCAGCAACAAAAACAAAATTGTCGAAACGCTTTCCAATTATAAGATTCAGATCGACAAGATCAAAGCAACCATTGGCCCTACGGTAACCTTGTACGAAATTGTTCCCGCTCCCGGTGTAAGAATATCAAAGATAAAAAGCCTTGAAGATGATATAGCACTGAGCCTGGCAGCACTCGGAATAAGAATTATTGCTCCCATGCCCGGTAAAGGCACCATCGGCATTGAAGTTCCCAACCAGAACCCGGAAATTGTATCGATGCGATCGGTTCTTGGTTCACGAAAATTCCAGGAATGCAATTATGATCTTGCCGTAGCGCTTGGCAAAACGATAGCGAATGAAACGTTTGTATTTGACCTGGCCAGAATGCCACACCTGCTTGTTGCCGGTGCTACCGGACAGGGTAAATCAGTCGGCCTTAACTGCATTATTACCTCACTGTTGTTTAAAAAACATCCCTCGCAACTCAAATTCGTATTAATTGATCCCAAAAAAGTTGAGCTGACCCTCTATTCAAAGCTTGAAAAGCACTACCTGGCAAAGATACCGGATGCCGAGGAAGCTATAATTACCGATACACATAAAGTCATTTACACGCTAAACTCCCTGACCATTGAAATGGACCAGCGTTACGACCTGCTAAAAAAAGCCGGGGTAAGGAATATAAAGGAATACAATCATAAATTCATTAAAAGGAATCTGAGTCCCGAAAAAGGACATCGTTATCTTCCTTATATTGTTGTTATTGTTGATGAATTTGCCGATCTTATCATGACCGCCGGCAAGGAAGTAGAAACACCACTGGCACGACTGGCGCAGCTTGCCAGGGCCATTGGCATCCATCTTGTAATAGCCACACAGCGTCCTACCACCAACATCATTACCGGTGTGATCAAGGCCAATTTCCCTGCCCGGATTGCCTTCAGGGTAACGTCAATGGTAGATTCACGTACCATTCTCGATGCTCCGGGAGCCAATCAGCTGATTGGTCGTGGTGATTTGCTTTTTGCACCCGGCAGTGAAATGACAAGGCTTCAGTGCGCATTCATTGATATTCCGGAGATTGAAAGCATAACGGATTATATTTCCTTTCAGCAAGGCTTCCCAACAGCATTGTACCTTCCCGAATATATTGACGAAAGCACTCCGGAAGGTCTTGAAATAGACCTGTCCAGGAAAGACAGCCTGTTCAACGAAGCTGCACGCCTTGTTGTGCTCCATCAACAGGGTTCCACCTCCCTGATCCAGCGAAAATTTTCCATTGGATACAATCGGGCAGGTCGCATTATGGATCAGCTTGAAGCAGCAGGAATTGTTGGTGCCCCTGATGGCAGTAAACCCAGGCAGGTTTTCTTTTCGGATGAATATTCTTTGGAACAATATTTGAGTACCCTTATCAAGCAATAACATAAAACATGAGATACCTGATCCTATTACTTCTGCCGTTTTCTTTGCAGCTTACTGCACAGCAAGATCCGGTTGCCAGGGAAATCCTTGACAGGGTTGCGGCAAAAACGAAACAATATCAATCGATCCAGGCCGATTTCACACTGATTGTAGTTGACCGCAAGGAAGATAACAAAAACACCAGCAACGGGAACATTATCATTAAAGGCAATAAGTACAGGATTGTTTCCGCTGGTACAACGGTATATTTTGACGGGAAGAGTATGTGGACTTATGTTCAGGATCATAATGAAGTAACCATTACCGAACCGGATAGCCAGGATGATCATTTCCTGAATAATCCGGCCAGCGTTTTTGCATTATACGAGAGTGACTTTAAATACCAGTACCGTGGGGAAACAACGGTTGAAGGAACCCTGATGCATGAAATCGATCTCTTTCCTGAAAACCTGAATCAGCCTTATTCACGTATTAAGCTTTTTATTGCAAAAAACACCGAACAACTGGCAATTATTTCATCCATTGGAAAAGACGGCATAAATTATTCTGTATTTCTGAAGAATATCCTGACCAACAAAGATTTCGATGACAGTATGTTTACCTTTGACCCGGCTAAGTATAAGAAGATAACTATCGTTGACATGCGCGGTCTTTAACACACAAGAATTTTCTCAACGGGAACAAGAAAGACGGTTTATGCGGGATAAGCAATGCGGGCGTGATAAATATTCTTAAGCCGCTTCCTGAATACTTCTTTAATATCGGTAATATCCCGAAATGTTATATTGGCATCGTTAAACTGTTCTTCCATCATTTGTGTATGTATAATATCCTCAATCAGTTTGTCCAGCGTCTGGTTATCGATCTGTTTCAGGCTCCTGGATGCAGCCTCAACCGAATCTGCCATCATTACAACGGCCAGCTCACGCGTAAAGGGTTTGGGACCTGGATAAGAGAATTTCCGTACATCAACTTCCTCTTCAGGATATCTTTTTAAAAATGATTTGTAAAAATAATGTACCGTATTGGTTCCGTGATGGGTTCTGATAAAATCAATAATGGGTTCAGGCAGTGCATTCTTTCGGGCAATATCCACACCTTTACTAACATGACCTATAATAAAGCGTGCGCTTTGTTCGAATTCAAGATTATCATGAGGATTGTTACCCGAAGCCTGGTTTTCAATATAATAAAAAGGTTCTTCCATTTTCCCGATGTCATGATACAAAGCACCGGTACGAACCAGCAGAGGATTACCTCCTATCTTATGTACAGCATCCTCAGCCAGGTTTGCAACCTGCAGGGAATGCTGAAATGTGCCGGGAGCTATCTCAGCCAGTTTCCGCAACAACGGCTGATTGGTATCCGAAAGTTCCATTAAGGTGGCATCAGAAAGAAATCCGAAAGTCTTTTCAAAAATATATATCAGCGGGTACGAAATTAACAACAGGATGCCGTTATATCCGAACCATGCAAAATATTTCCATTCAATGGCCTTAATATTGCCTTCCTGTACAATAGCCGTTCCGAAATAAATTACCGCATAGGTGAGCACAACCAGTATGGCGGTGACAATCAGCTTTGAACGCCTGTAAAGGTTTGTAAGGCTGAATATGGCAACCATTCCCGCAAAAACATTGAGAAAAATAAACAGGAAACCGTTGGGAGTAAAAAATCCGATAAGTATTACCGTTACAATATGTATGAAGAGTGCAAGCCGTGCATCAAAAAATGTCCGCAGAATTATCGGGATAATCACAAACGGCATCACATATATGCTGATAAGGTCATATTTCAGCGTCATACTGCCAGCTACAACCATCAGTAAAACCGTAAGCAGGATAAATGCAATTCGCCTTGTATTGAAAATGACCTCTCTCCGGAAATTCCATAAAAAAAGATAAATTAGCAGCAATGATGCAAGCACAATAACCAGTTTTCCTATATTAACCAGCTGACCTGCCATTGCACCGAGGTTTTTTTCATATTCGATGCGCAACGATTCAAGTATAAGATACTTTTCGTGGGTAATGAACTCCCCTTTCGATATAATTCCCTGACCCTCCTGAATCATTCCACGTGTACGCGATATGGATCTCAATAATTGATTTTTTGACTGCAGCGATTTTTCTTCATCATAGGTAACATTTACAGCTATATAATAATTTATGTTGAAAGTATTGAAAAAATCAGTGTATTGCCTGACAATTGGAAATTTACGCTGTTTGTTATAGTCATCGATACAGTTGTTGATATATTCAAAAGCTGTTTTCGGACTGAACATATTACGGATCTCCCTCTCTTCGGCCATGTTGTCAACAATAAGTAACACCTGGGTTACATTCGTCATTTTACTTTCTTCAACCGGAGCCAAATCAATTATTCCTGCATGATATACCTCAGTCAGCCATCCACCTATCAATTGGTTATATTGTTCGGCTGCTTCGCGATTTTCTTTGTACTTCCTCATTTTCAGGTAATTGTCCTTTTCTGTTATACCCAGCTTCTTCAATGAATAATCGATCCAGCCGGTTTCAAAATCCGTGTTGAATTCTTCCAGTCTTTTCCTGGTCAATTCATCATTAAAAACAAAATACGGTTTAAAATGCATTAAAACAGAATCCTGCTCATAAACAAGCTCCTCTTTTGTTTTATAGACAGGGAAATTAAAAGGAGCCTGAAGGTCTTCGTGTTTCCAATACGTTCCGCGCTGGAATTCATACCTGAATTTTCCTTCCGTCGGAAGCAAATACACGATCACCACTGAGGTAATGATAAAAAGCACAATGGTCAGTATGATCCTAAAATTATATCGGATGTAATTATAAAACCGCATCATGATAAAATCCGAAATTCATTTCCGTTACCAAACGATATTTGTTAATACCTTAGCAAGGTAATCAAAAATAATGATTCCAGAATCATTAAACAATTAAACCCGCATCATGTTCATTTCAACTCAGCTTCTGTTCTGATGGAAAAAGGGATCTGTTTATTAAGCATCATACCGGTCAGAAGGGAACCTTCTGAAAAAAGTGAAATGGTAAGCCAGTTGCTTTTTGGTGAAGCTTATGAAATAACGGAAAAAAAACAGGCATGGCATAAAATCATCACCGAATTTGACCATTATACGGGCTGGATAGATAAAAAAACGTTCAATCCTGTTTCCACTGAGTATTATAAAAAGCTGGAAAAAGGTGGTTATGCAGTTGCATACCCTGTATCTGCCAGGCTCCTGGCTCCCGATCAAACAACACTTCTGATAACGGCGGGCAGTACGTTGGGTCATATTGACAGTAACGGGGTCATAAATGTGGATTCTCATGTATATCGGTTAGCGGTTCAGGACCTATCATCCATCACAGGGCATAATGTAAACCTTGTTACCACGGCTGAACACTTTCTTAATTCCCCGTACCTGTGGGGAGGCCGTTCACCTTTTGGATTTGACTGTTCAGGATTCACTCAGATAGTGTATAAAATCAACGGGATACGAACACCCAGGGATGCATGGCAACAAGCTGATACGGGTCAGTCCGTTCACCGTATAAAGGAACTTTCAGCCGGGGATCTTGTTTTTTTCAGCGATAAGGGAAAAAAGGTGGTTCATGTCGGATTAGCGATCCCTCCTGATCGTATCATTCATTGTTCCGGAATGGTAAGGATCGATAAACTGGATGAAAAAGGGATTTTCAATCAGCAACTGTGTCGGTATACCCATCGGTTGCACTCCATGAGAAGGATTAAAAGTATATAATCAAGTTGGAGGGTAGACGGAAATCCGGATAGCTTTTGATATTGAAACAGTTTCCACAGCCGGTAAATTCACTGTAGGAAAAAAGGGGATTATCCTATAAACATAGCACATCCATGCATCTATTGCACCTGACTTCAGTCATGGGAAAAGAATACTCCCATCAATCGCTCGGCTCTGCCGAGTGATTTCTATTTCGATAGGCTTATTTGTATTTTGTTTGCTTTTTATTTTCTTCGTCCCTATCGTATCAGTGAACCAGACTCTGCCAGGACCTGCGGACTCTGGCAGGTCTTTCTTCCCTGTCTCTTGTCCCTTTCTTGTCACTCTTCAACGTTTACTACCTCCTGTCAATTACCCTGTTATCTCTGGTATCAGGGCTTTAAATAATCATCCCCGCGCAAACGGTTTCATTAGTACCTTCATCAATAAGGATAAGGCTGCCGGTAATACGGTTTTTCCGGTATGAATCATAAAAAAGCGGTTGTGTGGTACGTATGGTAATCTCAGCAATTTCATTCAGACCAATATGCGCATCTGAATAATCCTTATCCAGTGAATTGATATTGACCTTAAAATTGACATTCCTGATGATGCATTTTGCATCACGCGAAGTATGCCTGACCAGGTACTTTCCCTCCGGCCTCATCGGTTTCTCATTAAGCCAGCAGATCATCAGCGTAATATCCTGACCGGTAAGAGGAAGATTGTCGGGACTGACAATCATATCTCCGCGGCTTATGTCTATATCGTCCTCCAGGGTTAAAGTAACCGATTGCGGGGGAAAAGCAAATTCAAGGCTTTCTTTCATGGTATCGATGGATCTGATGGCAGATGAAAATCCCGAAGGAAGTACCAGTATTTTATCTCCTTTATGCAATACACCACCGGCCACCCTGCCGGCATAACCGCGATAATCATGAAATTCATCGCGGTTGGGCCGAATGACAAACTGAACCGGAAAACGCAAGTCGACAAAATTCTGATCATTGCTGATATGAATGTTTTCCAGTAAAAACATAAGCGTGGGGCCCTGATACCAAGGCATATTGGAAGAACGCTCCACGACATTGTCTCCTTTCAATGCGCTAATCGGGACAAACCGGATATCTTTAATATCCAGTTTATCAGAAAAACCATTGAAGTCATGTTGTATTTTTTCAAATACCTGTTCTCCATAGTCAACCAGGTCCATTTTATTTATGCATACTATGATGTGAGGGATCTGCAACAATGAGGCAATATAACAATGCCGTATAGTTTGTTCCATGACCCCGTTTCGTGCATCGACCAAAATAATAGCTGCGTTGGCCGTTGATGCACCGGTTACCATATTGCGTGTATACTGGATATGTCCGGGTGTATCGGCAATTATGAACTTTCGTTTGGGAGTGGCAAAATAACGGTAAGCCACGTCAATGGTTATACCTTGCTCTCTCTCTGCCCTCAGGCCATCCGTGAGCAGTGACAGGTTCAGTTGCTCTTCACCCCTGTTGATGCTGGCCTTTTCCAGGGCCTCAAGCTGATCTTCAAATATAGCTTTACTGTCGTATAACAACCTGCCTATCAGGGTGCTCTTCCCGTCATCAACACTTCCGGCCGTGGTGAAACGGAGTAGTTCCATGTCAAGGTAGCCGGTTTGCGATTGTTGGTGCATGGTATTTATGTTTGTTAAAATTAGTCCACGGTCCACGGTCGACAGTTCACAGTTCACGGTCGATAGTCAGTCCACAGTACAAAGTACACTGTTCACTGTCCATAGCATTCATATGAATATTTTAATCATCGGTTCTTTTATTCCTTAATGATTTCTTTAATGCCTGAAGCATAATAATTATTTTTTCCGTTTTTGTATACAGATTATGAAAATTACTTTCATTAATAATTTCACGTTTTTTCCCAATATAAAGACATCCAACGACTTCAATAGCCGATCTAATACTGTAGTTAATAAACCGTACAAATTCTGCATCGCTTTGACCGGTAGAACCTTCGGCAATATTCAGGGCAATTGAATCAGCAGCTCTTTTAATTTGGTTGGTTAATACATATAATTCACTTTTAGGAAAATGCCTGACCAATTGATCAATTGAATTTGTTAATTCTAAAGCCTTGTCCCAGACAATCAATTTTTCAAATTTAAATGCCATAACGAAATTTCTTTTATCCATTAATAACGAAGTTTTTGAAAACAAGCCCAAAAGTACTGTTGACTGTGGACAGTGGACTGTGGTCTATTCCTTAAAAATACCCCTCCTTCTTCCTGTCCTCCATAGCTGAGTCCGACCGCTTGTCATCATAACGTCCACCACGTTCGGTTATCCGGGTAGCGGCAACCTCCAGGATAATCTCTTCCAGGGTATTGGCGGTTGAAAGGGTCAATCCGGTACAGGTAATATCACCAATCGTCCTGCAGCGCACATCAAGGAGTTCCACTTTCTCGGAAGGCTTAAGCTTCATAAAGGGTGCATAGGCAAGCCATACTCCGTCGCGGTTGAATACTTCACGTTTATGGGTAAAGTAGAGACCAGGGATATCAACCTGTTCCATAAGGATATATTGCCATATGTCCATCTCGGTCCAGTTGCTCAGCGGAAATACCCTGAAATGCTCTCCCATACGTTTTTTGCCGTTGAAAATATTCCACAATTCCGGGCGTTGATTTTTAGGATCCCACTGGCCGAATTCATCGCGATGCGAAAAAAAACGTTCCTTCGCCCGCGCTTTTTCTTCATCCCTTCGGCCACCACCAAGAGCTGCATCAAATTTGAATTCAGCAATGGCATCCAGCAGCGTAACAGTCTGCAGAACATTCCGGCTGGCATTATAGCCTGTTTCTTCTGTTACTTTGCCCTGATCAATTGTGTCCTGCACATACCTTACGATGCATCGGCCGCCGGTCTTCTCCATGAGGGCATCACGAAAATCCAGGGTTTCCTGAAAATTATGACCGGTATCGATATGAAGCAGGGGAAACGGCACTCTTGCCGGCCAGAATGCCTTGCATGCAAGGTAATACATCACAATGGAATCTTTCCCTCCTGAAAATAACAACGCAGGTCGTTCAAACTGCGCAGCCACCTCACGGATCATAAAAATAGCTTCCGCTTCCAGTTCTCTCAGGTGATTTAAATTATACCTTTCCATGTTTATTCATTGTATTCCACACGGGGAAGAATGTATTCCATCAAATGATCGATGCATTCCTGAACCGACAGCTGATCGGTTCTTATTTCAATATCGGCCTTATCCGGTATGTCGAAAGGAGAATCTATCCCGGTAAACATGGGGATAAGGCCCATCCTGGCCTTTTTATACAAACCTTTGACATCTCTTTTCTCGCATGTTTCCAAGGACGCATTCACATACACCAGCACAAAGTCACTCTCTCCGATTATTTGACGGGCCTGTTCCCTTGAAAAAATTGTCGGACTGATAAAAGACACTATGGTAACAACACCGGTATGGCAAAAAAGCTTTGCCACTTCAGCAACCCTGCGCAGGTTTTCATGGCGGTCTTCGCGACTGAATCCCAGATCACGGTTGAGCCCGTCGCGCGTCTGGTCATTGTCAATAACCCTGGTCAAAAAGCCATGGTTGTAAAGAGCTTCTTCAAGATGAGCCGCAATTGTACTTTTACCGGCTCCTGAGAGACCCGTCATCCAGATCACCTTACCATGCTGATGCAATTTTTTCTCCTTTCTGTCACGAAGTTTCTTACCAATGCTGTCCATATTAATCTTGTCCTTGATAAATGCGCCGTTAATGATTTTTTGAACACGTGTAAATATAACAATATGGATGAAATTACAGCCATTAAAACACGAATGAATTATTCATGCTCGCGTGGCTGTTAAAATCCCTTGATACTCTAATCTTTTATTAATAGACCGTAATCTTACCTATTGCCAGGGAAGAGCCGCATTTTGCAGTAACGATATAATTGGCCGGCTTTAAAACCCTTATATCCATCACCAATCTCCAGACCTGATCGGCTTTGTTGTGAGCGGTTTTCATTATGGCCTTACCGTTCATATCGGTCACCGTTAACTCCATCATGCCCCTGTATGGATTATCCAATAGAACATTCACATATTCCCTGGACGGATTCGGGTAAAATGAGAGTTTCGGCCGAGCTTCTTCTGCTTTTTCCTGCATCCCTACCAGTGTCAGGTCAAGGGTCCATATACCCCTGCCATGAGTAGCCACAATCACCTGTTGATTTACGATATCCATCTGCCAGATCGAAACGGCCGGTAATCCGTTATCGGCATAATGCCATGAAAGTCCATCGTCGGTTGATTCAAAGAGTCCTATTTCTGTCCCTGCCCATATAATTCCCGTGTAGGGCATGACCAGTACACTGTAAACCATCACATCGGGGAATCCGTTAACACTTGAATTGCCTGTACCGAAGCCGGAAATGTCTTCCCAGTTTTTACCATAATCGGTCGTACGCAATATTTTAGGCTTTCCTTTGAGTGAAAAAAGTGCATAAGCTGTACCGGTATCGTGTGGATGTGTGGCAATACCGCTGATATAACCAAGTTCCACATCCTTAACGTTTGGCACCGAATCGAATGAATTTCCTCCGTTACGGGAGAGAAAAAGGTGGAGATCGGGGTTTGCAAACATTCCGGCTCCTGCCCAGATTACCGATGGAGACGCCAGAGAAACCTCGACATTGTGCTGGTTTGTTACTGTTTCATTGACGGTCCAGCCTTTGCCAATGGGTATTGTATTCCAGAAATAGCGACCCATACCAAAATTATTATGGCGAAAAACCCCTTTGCTTCCGACAGCAAATACAACATCGGGTTTAGCCCTTGAATGCGATAAGCGCGACACAAAGGGGCCATCCCCGTTAATTCCCTGATCCGCTCTTGTCCAGTTATTACCACCATCATTGGTAACATAAAACTGATTGTAGTATGTGCTGCCCAAAATACGATGCGGATACAGGGGATGCCAGAGAACTTCAAAACCATCGCCCCCGATTCTGTCATTATATTCCGAGATGCTGGTAGCTTCTAGTCCCGCCGGTGACTGCCAGGTACCGTTGTCCTGCATGCCTCCGATATATTCATTGGCCCAGGGTTTCTTGGCAACACCATAAAACTGGGTGGTAATATAACCATTATCCAGTTGTTCCCAGGTACTGCCTTCGTTAAAGGATATTCCAAGACCACCGTCATTGGCATCCAGCAATGTAAATTTTTCGTTCACGGCATCCGTAACGATTGTATGTATTTCATGATGGTCAACATGGAGGTTGCTGTTTTTCCTGGAGTCTGCCAAAACGGTAACATTCCCCTGGTTGTGGAGAATAAAGCTCCCGTATTCAATGGAAATGACTGATTCAGGCAGCGAAGCCGGTGTCCAGGTTGCATCTTCCGCCAGCGTCGGCCAGAAAAAATACAATTGTTTATACGTATAACCTCCTGCTTTGGCTATATACGATGATGCAGCAGATGCATTATACGTAACGGCATGGACAAAGAAATACTCACGTCCTGATATTTCCTCTGTCAGGCTTCTTTCAATAAGGTTAAAATCACCATCCCTTTCCTGGTCGCGAAAAGAAAGCATAAGCTGACGATTGTTCTTAACATCCCAGGCTTCAAACGGAACATTGATATAATCCATATACGAATAATCTTCAGGTGGTACTCCGGGTCCCTCACCCTCAGGAACAGTGAAACGGTGAGCTTTTTGCTGTTTGCCGGGGCCAAAGCGTATCTCAACCGGAACCCAGTCACCCGAAAGAATATCGGTTCCGTCTTCCAGATCACCGGTTGACATACCTCCGCCGAGAAAACGCCCGCCGAAATTGATAAAATCCATATACGATGCAGTGCCGATTGTATCCACTCTCTTAACCACGGGATCACTCACCGAAGTGCCCGGAAGAAATTCTATCTGGCCAAGGTCGACACCTCCGACATACACAAGATTCTCATTAAAAGGATGCACCGTTATGACATTATTAAACCAGCCCTGAGATCCCAGGAAATTAACGGAGGAAACATATTTCGCCCAATTGAGGCCATAATCAGAAGATATATAAATATGCGTTTCCAGTTCAGCAATTCCTGATTCATAGCCCACCGCTTCCACACAGGAATAAATTCTGTTTGGGCTCTGTGGTGATATGGACAGGGAGAATCTTCCGCCCTCTCCAATTCCGGTATTACAGGGAATCCATGTGTCTCCGCCATCTTCTGATTTTAATATACCATAACCGTACGCACCGGCATATTGCCTTAAAAAATCAGTCGGATCAGCCAGCAGATCCTGCATCGCATAACCTTTTTCATAAACTGCCTGCCAATGCTGCCCTCCGTCAGCAGATTTAAAAATTCCCCGGTTGGTTGCCGCCAGAACAACATTTTCATTATCCGGATCAATCAATATTTTGTTCACAAATCTGAAATTATCATTCAGGGTAGTGGTGTTTAATAGTTGCCATGTCACTCCTCTGTTGGTGGATTTTATTATGCCATTACCGGTTACCATGCCAACCCCGCCATAACCTTCACCGGTGCCTGCATAGATTGTATTATGATTCGAAGGAGCCATGGCCATGGTGTTGGTCGCCAGGTTCGGCAGATCGGGTGTCATATTGGTCCAGGTTTCTCCTTCATCCGTCGTTTTCCATATACCGCCGCTGACCGCCGCTGCATACCAGGTCTTAAAAGTCGGATCATCGAAATCGATAATCACGCTTCTTGTCCTCCCTCCTACATTTCCGGGCCCCCGCTGTACCCAGGGATATTTTTCAGCAGTCGACTTCAGGCGCTTAAGATTTCCTTTTGCCCTGTCCAGTTCATAAAACCTGTAATTGGTCTTATAACCCGAACTCTTCCCGCCAATAGGCGTTGTAATGGCATGAAAATAATTCATGAATTCGTCAGGCTTGTCGAAACCGGGTTCCACGACCTCTTTGCTATCTTTCAACTTCCATACAATGATTGCCGTTACCGAAACGGCAATTAACAAAAAGGAGGAAAGAAACCAATGCATTTTACTTTTGTTCATATCAATCGGTTTTCTTATGTTCTTTCAATTATTTACTGAGCAGGCTTTGGTAATCGGTATCTTCAAAACCTGTTTTACGAAATGCAAAAATCAATACCGTATCCACCCGGGTGGCATACCGATCATAAAGACCCACGTTCATCACCAGGTAATCGCCATCCTCCTCAGTGGACTGAAACTCTCCGTTCACAGATACGGTATAAATTCCATACTGCCCCATATGGATAACTTCAAGTTGTCTGCCGTGAGACACTTCGAAAAAAGAACCATCATAATGAGTTTTAACCCTCACTCCCGAATTATACAGGTTGTCAACTACCAGGCTGTCATTCGAATTCGGATCGAGAGCTGTGACAAGGTCATACTCATCGGCCAGCTTTTCAAGGTCAAATGCCCCTCCCTGAAATTCAAAGGCTCTCCAGTTGCCGACAAGATGATTGGGATTGCCAATGGGATAATCAACTTCATATTCTTCTGTCTGGCAGGAAACAGCCATAAGAACAACAAAGAAAATGCATAATAATGCATTTCCTGTACTATGAACAGGATTGGTTACCGGAATTCCATGCACTCGTATACGCATCATTCAACTTTCCTCCATATTACAGGAATCTCAATACCTTCGTAAGGAGCTGTAAGCAATATAACATCCCAGGACAGGGTCCTTCGGGTATACTGTCCCTCCGAAAAATCATATTCGCCAAAATAGCCTTCACCCGGTAACAATATCAAGGTTTCCTGACCCAGGTCAACAAACCTGCCGGGCATGGCATAACCCGGGTATCCCATCACATCATCCATCTTGTACAACCCTCCTTCACTAATTTTAATGACCGTCGCCTCCACCGGATCCCAGACGGTACCGGAATATGTACCTGCAAGATCGTTACCCGAAACATCCTCATAGGTTACGGCAACAATCCGCTGTGCTATTTTTGAAAAGCCTTCCGGGTTTTCAGCATAATAAGCCAGGGTGTAAATGCCCGGTGTGGTAACATCAACATAATTTTCAACAAAGGTGTAAACGGCAACCGGTTTACCATTGGCAGTGGCAGTTACACCCTGGTCGTCATACTCCCCGCTGTCCTGCCTGACAAGTGAGATGAAATCTCCTCCCTCAAATGAGAATTCTGGTAAGCAGGTGACATGCGATACATCGGCTGTTTCATACCACTTTTCACAGGAAGACAACAACACGATAAAAGATGCAAACACTATATAGGAAATAATTCTCATTATGCTATTCACCATTCTTTTTATCCCACCATATTTTCTCGGAAACATCTTTTTTAGCGGGTGTATTCGGATTACCTGAATATTCCGTTTCAGGGAATATCAGCCGTTTCGGGAACCTTCCGCTGGTGACATTGTTGACCGACAGGGTGAATTCACCCGGCACATAGTTATCATTGTCTGCAGGCACCTGGCTTTCCCGGGGATAATGCGTGCGGTTATGCTCGAAGAATGTCTCAAGGCTCTGTATGTTGGCCAGCGATACCCATTTTTGTATGATGATCGTTTTAATAAATTCCTCGACCGGACTTCCTTCAGCAGGAAAGGCATACGGATCACCGGGCTCATAATACGCATCACCGCCGGAAAAGCCGAGCCTGTCAAACGCTTTATCTATTCCATCCTGATAGAGTTCTTTTGCAGTCGCATACGATTTGACATTAAAACGAATAATTGCCTCACTTTGCAGGAAACACGATTCCGTCGAACTCATCAGGTAAACCGGATCGAGGGGATAAAACGCCGGCTTGGAATAATAGGTACTATTTGTTCCTGTTGGTTCATCCGGATCATTATAGTTGCCCTGATCGAGTCCCTTATGCGCACCTCCCTGTTCAGGATAGTTAAAGAGAGCATCCAGTCGTTCTATATCGCCATTGTCGTTCATGTAACTAAGGAAAGTATTGCTCAAAACAAGATTCGGATTCCCCCCGAAAATTTCCATTTCGGTTTCGTACAAGGGATTTCGCCGTCCGGATGCATCGGCAAATTGTGTCATAGAGGCATCCGTTCCAAGGAATTTAATCTCCGCATCTGCATACAATTGCCGGATTCTGTCTTCTGCTACCTGCGGCCGGGCATACACCTGGCGCAGGTATATTTTCAATTTAAGGGTATTGGCAAATTCAATCCACCGGTTTATATTACCGTCAAAAATAAGGTCTTCACTTCCAACTTCTTCATTGCTTTCCGCCTCAAGATCCATACCCAGGGCATAATCAATACGTGCGATCAGGCTGTCATATATATCCTGACCGTTCTCAAAATGAGGCGCTACAATACCTTCATCTCCTTTCAGTGCTTCGGAAAACGGGATCTGATCGTACAGGTCAACCAGAAGCTGGTAGGTATAGCATTGCATTACGGTTGCAATAAGATAATAATTCCACTGACGATTCATGTATGCAAGCTCTTTGATATATTCCAGGTTGGCAAGCGCTCCCGCGTACAGCTCATTAAACTGTCCGTTGAATGTACTGCTGTTAATGTCATACGAATCCAGGCCGGTATATTGTGATGCTCCCAGTGATTGCGTCCAGTGTTGTGACCATAATGCGCCCAGCACCTGGTATTTTCCTCCGTATACATAGGCGACGGAAGAAATGCCGGCCGCAAGGGTCAGCTCTTCATCAGCTTCCGACGGATTGTTGGGATCCTCATTGATGTCAAGCCAGTTTTCACAGGAGGAATTTAAAATAAGGAAGGCAATAACCATACCTTTATAAATATATCCGAGCTTGCGTGACAAGGTGTGAAAGAATGGGCTAAAGCCCGATGAAGGCGATGCTTTGATCAACCCCAGGCTAAAGCCTGTGGTTAGTGAAAGAAATTCATTCACAAACTTAGGTGCTTTAACTTTTGCCTGATAATATTCTTTATTCAAATTCATTGTTAACGCTTATCTTAAAAGATTAATCGCAATCCGAATGTCACGCTTCGCACTGTCGGCTGAGCACCGTACTCCCCGAAATCAGCCAACATGTCATTTCCAAATGTGGTTTGTTCCGGGTCAATATAAGTTTGGTCTTTGGGTGTCCACAGCAACAGGTTTCGTCCGATCACACTCAGCTGGAGACCATCGATCTTCACCTTTGCCAGCAGTTTCTTTGGCAGGTCATAGGATAATGCTGCTTCGCGCAGCTTGACATACGATTTATCCACCAGGGAATTCCCATCGAGAAGAATGCCTCCGTTTCCCCAGTAATCAACCAGTGTTACCGCGTTGACCGGTATTGTATTTTCAGCATATATGGAGTTTCCTTCCTCATCCTGGCCTGTTTCATACACCGAATTCGGAATGATGAAGGGTTCTCTCATGTTGTATAAAGTAAGCGGCACTGTGCCTGCCCATACCGAAATATCCTTGGTACGCGAATACATGATCCCGCCTTGTTTGATATCTACATTTGCCGATATTTGAATTCCTTTATAGGATAACTTTGTTCCGGCTCCGGCAATGAAATCATACTCACGCGTTCCATACTCAACCAGGTCTTTTGCTGCTTTTGGCAGTCCGTTATTATCCACCACAATCCTGCCCTGATCATCGCGCATAACAGTTCGTCCTTCAAAGATGCCAATGGGTTTATCCGGTTTCCCGACATAGTATATCTGCTGACCTCCTTCCACCACCAGTCCGTTGAGTACAATCCGGTCGAGGTTTTCATTCAATTCAACCAGCAAATTCCTGTTCCGGGAGAAATTCAGTGTTACGTCCCAGTGGAAGCTCTGTGATCTAACAAGGGATATATTCAACAAGGCTTCAATACCCTTGTTGGTTATTTTGCCCAGGTTAATGATCTTCGAACTGTATCCCGATGAGGAAGCCAGTGGTGCCGGCCATATCAGGTCGGTGGTAACTTTGTTATAATATGAAAAATCAATGTTCACCCTGCTGTTGAAAAGGCGAATATCGGTTCCTGCCTCAAATTCACTGCTGAGTTCAGGTTTCAGTTCCTGGTTACCAATCTGATTGCTTACCTCATAGGAGTTCACACCATTGGGAAGCGGATAACGGAGAGAACCATATCCGTCGGAGTGTCCGGCATTATAGAATACTGTGCCTATCTGATAAGGCGCAGCATCATTACCTACCCGGGTATAGGCCACCCTTAGTTTACCAAAGCTCACGATCTTTTTGATAGACGGGAACAATTCAGTGAACACCAGCGATGAACTTATGCCGGGGTAGAAAAATGAGTTATTCTTTTTTGGGAGCGTTGAGCTCCAGTCATTACGTGCGGTAACGGAAAGAAACCACATGCTTTTAAAGCCTATATCGACACTTCCAAAGACGCCAACCAGCCTGCGTTTCCCGTATGATTCGCCCACGACAGGGGATTCCGAGGAATTGGAAAGCTGGTAGAATCCGCTTATAGTGAGATTGCTCACCCCGGCATAAAGACTGCTGGATGAACGCTCGTTGATGTTATGTCCGGCAAGAAGATCGATAGTAAAATTACCCATTGCCCGGTTGTATGTCAGAAGAAAATCAGAATTAATCTGCCAGATTGTCTGGGCCGCTTTGCTTACAACTCCGGGTTCGGATACGGATGCGAACT
Source organism: Bacteroidales bacterium (assembly GCA_016928305.1). Classification (GTDB taxonomy): domain Bacteria; phylum Bacteroidota; class Bacteroidia; order Bacteroidales; family UBA10428; genus UBA5072. The sequence continues at coordinate 27,495 of JAFGKY010000021.1, read as the reverse complement.
CATTGTTGCCCTTCGGCTCGATTGCAGCTCTCCAGAGTTTTGACTGTTCATTCGATAAATCAGCTCCCAACCGGAATTTGGCTGACAAATGTTTTGTTATGCTGTAGTCAAGGTCAAAATTTCCGTATTCACGATCCTCGTTATTAAGGTTACCGTTGTTTTTAAGAAGGAAATACGGATTAACCGTATAGAGCGAATAATAGTTATCCAGGTTATTCCATTGACTGTCGATATCTTCCAGCTCCAGCAAGCTTATATCCCGGGGTGTCTGCATTACCTGGTTATATACCGATTGCTCACCCTGGCCGGTGGGAACATACCGGTTGATCTTTTTTACGTAATTAATGGATATGGCTGTGGTAAGTTTCTTTGTCAGCTTAGCCGAACTCCTCAGCGAAATGGTATGCCGGTTATAACTATCGGAATTGGTAGGAAAAATTCCATCCTGTGTGATGTTGGAATATGAAATGTAGTATGTCAGCTGTTCATTGCCGCTCGAAACCGAAAGGGAATTGTTATAATTCCGTCCGGTCACAAAAAACTCCTTTACATTATCGGGCAGGCCCCGGTATGATTTTATCTGTATGGTATTATCGATCTCATTGCCCCAATAGTGAAATTTATTGTCAAAAGCAGGTCCCCAGCTGGTATTTTCATAAGCTACGGCATCACCGTAAAGGCCCTGTCCGAATTCATTCTGGTACTGAACCAGCCGGAGCGGGTACTCAAAACCCATAGAGCTGGTAAAGACAATTACCGGTTTCATTTTCTGTTGTTCCCCTTTTTTCGTGGTGATGACAATCACTCCGTTAGCCGCTCTCGATCCATATAAAGCTGCTCCTGAAGCTCCTTTCAGGATCGAGACCGATTCGATATCTTCAGGATTCAGGTCGTTTATCTTATTCCCAAAATCAATTCCGCCGTTGATGGAGGTGCTGCCCGAAGAACTGTTGTTGACCGGTACGCCGTCAATAATGAACAGCGGCTGGTTAGAGCCCGCCAGCGAAGAAACACCTCTCATCAGAACGCGGGTGGAAGATCCCGGTGCGCCCGATGCAGAGCTGATGTCAACACCGGCCACTTTGCCCTGAAGTGAATTCAATACGCTGCGATCACGACTGCGGGCAATTTCATCATCATCAACACTGGTGGCACTGTATCCCAGGGCTTTGCTATCCCTGCTGATACCCAGGGCGGTTACCACGACTTCTTTGACTTCATAATAGGCTGAAGCCAGTGTTGTGTTAATGACCTGCCTGTTATCGATCCCGACAGTCTGCGATTGCAATCCGATGAAGCTAAAAACCAGTGTGTCAAATGAAAACGGAACTTCGATGGAATAAAACCCATCTGCATTGGTGATGGTGCCGGTCTGTGTGCCTTTGACAGCAACCGTTACACCCGGCAACGGCAGGCTGTCTTCGGCGCTTTTTATAATGCCCGTAACATTGCGGGTCTGGGCATAAAGCAAACCTGCAGTCAGCGTCATGAAGAGCAGAAAAGAAATGACCAGCCTTTTCATAATTTGGATAACAGGAAACAGCCTGCAATATTGCTCAAAACTATTAAAAAAACGGGGATTAATAAAAATGAGCGAATAAAAAAAGGACCGGAGAAAATCTCCGGTCCTTAATTTCTATGTATTCAGATACGAATAAAATTACCTGCTGGGTTTTGCAGTCAGCGGTTTCCTGGGAGTACTGTCTCCTCTTCTGCTGGCTATCTTCCCTGCTGTTTCTTCATCAAGAGAAACTTCTGCAACAATCTTATTGTATCCCATATAGCCGTTGTCGAAACACCACTGAACCGGATCCCATCCATCCTGGATAAAGGTGTATTCTATTACCATCGTATAATCGCTGAAATTAATGGTACCGGAACCGACAATATTGTAAGCAGGTTGTTCCTCACCTTCATACGTGGTTGTAAAATAATACTGTTCAGGGATGGTAATTTCACCTGCCTTCAGATCAACTTCCACCGCAAGAACCGCACTGTCAATGATATCTTCTCCCCAGAAACCGGTCATCCATGGGCAGCCGATACCAACCATGCGCAGGGTATCATCCTCAAGTGTTGTCACAATCTGACTCGGTGATTCGGATTCAACATCGTCCAAACCTGACCAGGTACCAACCAGGTCATCAAGGGTAAAGCCAATCCACTCACTGAATGTGTTTTTTTCAAATGTATAACTTGAACCTGATTTCACAACGGTAGCCAGGTAATTCCTGTGAATTTCGCCAACGTATTCATTGGTCATTTCGTCGGGGAAATCAAGTAACTCTTCATTTATCACACCGGTCTGATTAAACTCAAGAGCAAGACTTAATGTAACTGGTTCATTGAAATCCCCCGCATCGATTGTGGCATAAATGTCTGTAGCTATCAGATAGGTACCATCCGGAAGTGTGCTAAAATCACTGTAGGTTTCAAAGGAAGCTCCATCCTCGGCGCCGACAATATTTCCTGCGGCATCTACGATGAGCAACCTTAAATCAACAACATCATCGGGGTCCAGATCCAGTCCGATGGCATCAGCCACATCGGTTTCCCAGCTGAAATCCACCGTAAGGTCATCGGCAGTTAAATTCCCGATTGTAAATGTAACCTGCAGAGGCGTTAAACTAACATTTCCCGTCCGGTTGTCGCCTATCTGGATAACACAGGTTTCCGTGCCTTCAACGTCAGCATCAGCCATAACCTGGATACCGATTTTTCCTGTGGTAGAACCGGCAGGAATGGTAACGCTGTTTCCGTCATTAAGGATTTCATAATCCTCTCCTTCGGTTGCATCACCACTCACCTGGGAAACATAAATGACAACGTCCACCACCTGGGCAACGGACAGGGCCACATCGAAGTACACTGAAGTATCCATTTCAACAACATTGATACTTGTAGGACCGGTTATGGAGACAGTCGGACTTGTCGGCGTAAGGGTACTGTAATCCGTAAAATCCTCTGTTTCGCATCCAATTATTAACAAGAATGCTAATAATATGCAATAATGTAATTTAAATATATCTTTCATGTTTCAAAGTTTTTAACCTATTGTACAATCTTTTCCAGAACCTGATAGAATTCTCTGGGCCCGGAGCCTGAGGTGTAATAGCCGAATGACATCACCAGTCTGTCCTTGCCTCCGACATCATCATTGATGACGTAATCGGAACTGCTGCAATACACGTTTGTCATATCGGTAGGATTATCAACACAGGTAATGAGAGGTGCGTCATTTAACAGCTGGTCGGCGCCATCCCATTTAAGAGGATAGGTAATTTTACCCGCAGCATCAATCTGGAAGTATAATACATTATCGGGCCATGCACACATACCAATCATTTTATAGGTAATCGCATCAACCGATTCAATAACATATTCAGGATCCCAATAGGAGCCCTGGTCGGTCAATACACCAATTCTATAGTATATTCCCTCAATAAACTTATAGGTACCGGCATAACGTGTCGAAACCGTTAAAGAAACCTTAACAGACTGTTCAACCGTCCTTCCGTCAGACAGCTCCGATACAATTCTGAACCAGAATCTGTCGCCAATGGACAAATCAAGGTCTGAAGCTGGTAGGGGCTGACCATTTAATGTCAACCCGTTGATCAGGTCGGCATAATAATACCCGTTCGAAACAACAGTATTGTTAACGGTGCTTGTAATATCGATGGAGGCATCCTCTAGTTCATTCGAATACACAGCAGCGGTACTATCGGTAGGAGACTTGTAAAATGACCGGTAAATATGCAATTTCCGGGTCTTAACTTCTCCCTGATACACAAACATACTAAATGAATAGGCTTTGCCGCTATTCACCACATAGTTCATGGAAGGCGTAAGCATATCAACAAGCCCCCCTTCCTTGGCATTTTCGGTAACCAGATCATCTTCAGAATCACATTGCATAAGCAATATGGCCGGTGAGATGATCAGTAATACAAATAATAAATTAAATATCTTTTTCATGTTATATGTTTTTAGCGTTTTGAATTACTGCAACCACCAGAATTTGGTTGTTAAATCATCACCGCCCATTGCTGCTTTGGCAGCTGCCCAGCTTGTTGCATTAACAGACTGTTCGATGGTCGGATAGTTCAAGCGCGAAGGTATTTCGCTAACAACAGCATCGATGGCAGGTGATAAAACAGGATAACCGGTCCTTCTCCATTCGGTCCATGATTCCTGTCCCTGGCAGAACAGGGCGATCCAGTTTTGCTCGGCAATCTTCTGCAGACCGGATGCCTCGGTATAAGCAATAGAATTCTGAGCGATGTAAGCCGCAAAACCATCACTTACCCCGTTAAAGGCAAAGGATGCCTCAATACCTTTATTATAATATATTGTCGCTGCAGCCGTACCACCCGAAATATACCCCTTATGAGCCGCTTCAGCCATCAAAAACATCAATTCTGAATAGGTCATCAGAAAACCCGGGAAATCCGGTTCCAGGTATAATTCACCGATAGCAGAAACATTATCATAATTGTAATCGTCATTCGGGACTTCTTCAATACCGGCTGGCTTTCCCCTGTATTCTCCATTGCTGTTTGGCTGAGCATAAACAGGCAAACGCGGATCGTTTAGGTTATCTAACATATCCACCATCACGCTGTTAATTTTATACTCAAAACGTGCCCCATAAACAATGGACTCATACATAGGATTGGCACTCGGAGAAGCACTAAGATACCTGATCCCGGCATCATCGCTCATGGAAGAAAATAGCGGGCGACCTGCGACAGCCTGTAAATCGGCGGAAACATCTTTCTTGTGCGATATTCGCATCAACAATCTGAATTTTAAGGAATTAGCAAACTTGCGCCATCTTGTGGCATTGCCTCCATAGATCAGGTCGGTGCTGGCATTTATGCTTCCATCACCCGATGCAATTAACGATTCGGCCTGATCGAGCATAGCAAACAGTCCGTCGTATATTGATTCCTGACCATCATATTTGGGTGTAATAACACCTTCTTCACCCTGTCCGGCTTCTGTGAAAGGTACATCACCAAACATCTCGGTTAAAATTGAAAAACCATAAGCCTGAAGAACAAGGGCTACTCCCTGATTTACTTTATTACCTTCATCAATGGCAAGTTTTTCCATCGATTTTGCATCAGCAATAACATCTTCATAGATGCCTTTCCAGCAATATCCTTCAATTACGCTCTGACGAACCTTATATCTTTCTTCGTCTTCGTAATTCACTTTGGCCCATTGCTGTGACCAGCAGGATCCCATATCACCGCCCCAGAAGGTGCTGTATGTATAATTACCGATATAGGCCATTATATTCGTAGTTAGCAACCCTGAGGGTACCGAGGTAGGTTCGTTTGGATTTTTATTCATCTCTTCAAACGTTTCATCACAGCTCACTATGAACAGTGACCCTACCAGGATTATCGATATTAAAAGTTTTATATACTTCATTGTCGTAAGTATCTAATTGATTAAAAATTGATATTGATATTAAATCCCAAACTCCGTGTTGAAGGAACTGTCCCGAACTCCATTCCTAAATAGTCGTTTTCAGCGGAAAATGCCACTTCAGGATCAACATGCGGAATATTCTTGTACAGTATGGCTAAATTCCTCCCAACCAGTGAAAGTGAGATTCCTTTAAGGGGTGTAGAAGCCAATACTTTTGATGGTAGCTGGAAAGTCAGGATCAATTCGCGCCATTTAATAAAGGACGCATCGAACACAGAACCTTCAGCAATGGTGTTATCGAAAGCTGTCTGGTTATATCTTTTGGATGAAACAACCACATCATTGGGTACGTAAGTTACTCCGTCAGCAGCCAGTTTGACACCATCACCGACAAAGCCGGTTTCGCGGCCAAGCAGGGTTTCTTCGAGCACACCTGCATAGCGTCCCCATGTTGTGGTCATGGAATAGACGTCGCCTCCGAATTTACCATCGAAGGTTGTACTTAACGATATATTTTTATAGGACACATCGAGAATGACGCCACCTCTCCAGTCAGGCTGATAATTGCCCAGGATACGGTAGTCCGGATCCCTCTGTGGCAGACCATCTACATGGATGATTTCTCCATCATCATTTTTCAGGTAACCGGGGCCAAAGATAACACCATAGGGTTCTCCTTCAATGGCCTTAACATCCGTGTCCCATTGTCCTCCTAAAATCAAAGCGTCCAAACCGCCCAATGAGGTGACTTCATTTATGTTTTTATAATAGTTAAGCTTCAGATCAACACGGAAATCTTTTGTTTTTACGGCTGTGACACCAAGTAAAGCCTCTATTCCCATATTGGTCATTTCGCCAATATTTTTGTACGCATAAACATACCCGGAGGCTGCCGATATTTCAGCTTCAACAATTAAATCCGAGCTTTTCATGTGGTAACCGGTTGCATCCAGCTGAATCCTGTCGGACAAAAAGCGGAGTTCAAGACCTACTTCAATAGCGGTTTTTGATTCCGGTTTAATATCGGGATTACTTAATACATCCGGGTTATATATTCTGGATATATCGCCGTATTTCTCATCGAGATAGGCATAGGTTTGTTCGAGTGCATAGGGAGCAAGGATACCCACACTACCCACTTTCGACCATCCTGCCCTTGTCTTAAAGAAACTGAATGCATTGGAGCTGAAATTGAAAAGATCGGTCCAGACAACACTCAAATTCACCGAAGGATAAAAGAATGAGTTGTTATCAACAGGCAGTACACTGGCCCAGTCATTGCGTCCTGTAAATTCCAGGAAGAGCGCATTCTTGAATGAGACAGCGCCAAAACCATAGATACTGTTGATCATTTCTTCTTCAAAGAAATTTGACAACTCCGTTGTGGCACCTGCTTTAACGTTAGCCAGTGTATACAGTTCGGGCAGCTCCAGCTGTGGTGCAACTCCACTAACCCGCGTATATTTGCGGTACATCACATTACCTGCCACATTCAAACTCAAATTAAAGTATGAACCCAGGGCTTTGTTAAAGGAGATCATCAATTCCGAGTTGGACTCCATGTACCTTCTTGAATGCTCGGCATAATAACCATCAGGCGAGCTGTTGGTTCCGATGGCCTTCCTAATGGTGGTTTCCTGTGAATACTGGTCAATGCTTGTTTTAACTGTGGCCGACAAAAAGCTGGCAAACTTATAACCAACGTTCACACCGCCGACAATTCTGTCTTTATCCAGACCATTCTTATTATTATCCAGTACCCAATACGGATTATTCTGAAATTGTGTGTTCCAGTTGATCGGAGTACCTGCGGCAGGCGTATTTTCAGGTGACAGCGGAAGGTTTTCATAATCTTTCAACGCTTCAAAATCAACGTTCCTGCCCGACCAGATTGTCTGCTGGATCGGGTTTTCATCGGTATATCCGACTTCCGGCAACTGATCGCTGTAATTTTTTGTATAATTAATCGTCAGCCCTGCGGATAGCTTTGGGGTAAAGTTATACGAAGCGCTACCGTTTATCGTATATCTTTTCATATTGGATCCGGGAATGATACCCTTCTGATCCATATAACCCATTGACATACGGTAGGCTGCTTTTTCACCGCCTCCTGTAAAAGATACGTTCGTATTATGGGTAACTCCCAGGTCATAGAAATTCTTTACATTATCGGGTTGCGATACCCATGGCAAAGCTGCACCGTCGACAGTATAAGAGTTCCACTGGGTGAAATAAAGCCCCCTGTCGAGCGGAGGACCCCAGCTTTCATCAACACCTCCATCATCGGTTGTTCCGTCTGCCCAGTAGAAAAAGTCTTTATCGGGTCCCTGCCCGTATGAATTCTGGAAGGAAGGTATTACAAGGGGTTGATCAAAAGTTGTTGTGTGATTGATTGTAACTCCAATAGCCTTGCTGGCTTTACCTTTTTTCGTGGTAACCTGGATGACACCGTTGGCAGCACGTACGCCGTATAATGCCGCAGCCACGGGGCCTTTGAGAACGGTAACCGACTCAATATCGTCAGGATTCATATCGGCAATTCCGTTTGGTGTGTCAAACCCACCGCCACTTGTTACATTGGAATAATTCGAATTATCAAGAGGAATTCCGTCAACAACATAAAGCGGCTGGTTACTTCCCGTTAATGAGGATGAACCTCTTAATTCAACACGCGTGGAAGCTCCTACAGCACCGGAACTCGATGTGATGTTCACCCCTGCAACTTTACCGGAAAGCGAATTCATCACATTAGTTTCCCTGGCCTTTGCAAGAGATTCCCCATCAACCTCCTGCACTGCATAACCAATGGATTTTTTCTCTTTTTGAATCCCTAACGCTGTAACAATAATCTCATCAACTTCCTGGACTTCAATTTCCAATGAGAGGTTTATTACAGTCTGCCCGGCAACTGCAATCTCCTGTGATTTATAACCCACAGAACTGATCACAAGTGTAGCATCGGAAGGGACAGTCATGGCAAAATTACCATCCACGTCGGTAGCAATTCCAGTCAGGGTGCCCTTTATAACAACAGACACGCCCGGCAACGGATTGCCATCCTCTGCGCTGATAATTTTTCCCCTGATTTGTATGTCCTGCGCATTAATGGCCATTATGCCAAACAGCAACAGGCATACAAGCATGCTCGTAATTCTTTTCATAAATCGAAATTTTAGGTTTATAATAGGTTAACAAATTATTCCGATGAACAATAACTCCATAAAATTATTCATCTAATCAAATCTATAAAAAAAAAACAAAAAATAAAATATAAGATAATTTTGTTAACAGGTTGAATAATTGAATATTACAATGTAATAATATAATTTTTACTGGAATATATATACAAAGGCATCCATAATAGCGGTATTTTGGTATATATGCATACGTTAAAATCATTATTCGTACCGTTCATAAATACATTCGATATGTTCATCCATGAAATTCACCCTTTCGTCATTACTCGCCGCTAACGGTGATGAATATGCTATTAAAGGAAGTGACGAGTGACAAGTGACAAGTGACGAGTGACAAGTAAGGAACAGGGGGGACAGGGATGAAAGATTGTCAATATGAACAACAATATTCATAAACATGCCCTGGTTCGTCTCGAGAGACGAGGATGAAAAATTGTCATTATGAACAATCCCTGTAACCATTACAACCCTGCCTCGCCGGCAGGCATTACAACATATTAAACTTTTCACCTATTTTAGTACCTTAATTATATATACGTTATCCTATGCTAAAAAAAATTCCCCACACCTTTGTTATTATATTCTATTTGCTGATCATAGCTGCCATTCTTACATGGATAATACCGGGCGGAAAATTCGAGGAAAAAGTAAGCGAGGTCAACGGTATCCAACAAAAGGAAATGGTATTCCATTATACCGAAAACGTTCAGCAATGGTGGCAGATCTTCTCGTCATTCTATAAAGGATTCACCCGTCAGTCGGGTATTATCGTTTTCATACTGATGATCGGCGGTGCGTTCTGGATCGTTAACAGCAGCCGCGCTATCGATGCAGGTATTTTTTCATTTATCGCCTTCACGAAAAGAATCGAACGCTTCAGGATATTAAGGGTAGCCGGTGTTCATAACATAATTCTTGTCCTTATAATGCTGATGTTCAGTGTATTTGGGGCAGTTTTCGGAATGAGCGAAGAAACCATTGCCTTTATCATTATCCTGGTTCCGCTTGCCGTATCCATGGGCTATGATTCCATTACCGGCGTATCCATGGTATTTGTAGCGGCCGGCCTCGGATTTGCCGGAGCATTGTTGAATCCGTTTACCATAGGAATTGCGCAGGGTATTTCAGGACTGCCTCTTTTTTCAGGAATTGAATACCGGTTACTGTGCTGGACAGTCATCAACCTGACAGGAATACTTTATATAGTGCGTTATGCACGAAAAGTGAAAAAGAATCCGAAATTATCGCCCGTGTATACCGAAGATACATACTGGAGAGAAAGGGACAGGGCATCGCATGAAAAGATTGCCTATTATACTCCTGTAACAGCCTGGTACACTTGGGGCATCCTGCTGTGCGCCATGACTGTTTTTTCTGTCCTTCAGCCGGTTACCGGATTCAAGATAGGAAATTCAACGGCTTTCAGATTTCCGGTAATACCTTTGTTCACCGTATTGTTTCTGATACTTGGCTTCTTTGCCTTACGAAAGTCAGTGCATTTCTTTATTTTGCTGTTGCTGGGTTATACCGTATTGTACCTCATCGTGGGCGTGATGGGATACAGCTGGTACATAATGGAAATAGCAACGTTGTTCTTTGCCATGGGTATATTTGCAGGCATTGCAATGAAGAAAACACCGGATGAGATCGTAAAGCTTTTCCTCGACGGGGTGAAAGATATTTTATCGGCAGCGCTGATTGTTGGTCTTGCCGGCGGCATAATTGTGATCCTTGAAGACGGCCAGGTAGTGGATACCATTTTATTTATGCTATCCGAAGGGATTAAAGGATTTGGCAAAATAGCCACCATTGGATTCATGTACCTCATACAGAATTGTATCAACCTCATACTGGTCTCAGGGTCGGCCAAGGCTGCTCTTACCATGCCCATATTTGCTCCTTTTTCCGATCTGGTTGGGCTTTCGAGACAGGCGACCGTCCTGGCATACCAGTTTGGAGACGGATTCACCAACATGATAACACCTGCTTCTGCGGTGTTGATGGGTGTTCTGGGAGTTGCCCGCATACCTTATGAAAAATGGTTCAGATGGGCATTGCCTTTTGTCTTAATCCTCATCCTTCTTGGCTTCCTTCTGCTTATCCCAACGGTTACGATGGAATTGAAGGGATTTTAGGGGAAGGGAGGTATTCGGTATTTGGTATTGAGATTTTCACTTTTCACTGTTCACTTTTCACTGTTCACTTTTCACTGTTCACTACATTGTTCATAACATCATCCGTTTGTATACCGATAGCTGAATTCAAATATGTAGTTTTGGCAGTAAGAATAAATACTTGTTTTACCATGAGATCGCTGATCCTTCTTGCAGTGATAGCCGGATTATGTACAGCAGGATTTGGACAATCGGCCGCTAAAACAACGCGCGAAGAATACATCAGAACAAATAAAGACCTGGCCATCCGGGAAATGAAACGTTCGGGTATCCCTGCCAGCATCACCATGGCACAGGCTTGTCTTGAATCGGGTGACGGCAACAGCCGGCTGGCCAGAAAAGCCAACAATCATTTTGGGATAAAATGCCATAACGACTGGAAAGGCAAAAGGATGCATCACGACGATGACAGGCGAAATGAGTGTTTTCGTAAATATGCATCGGTTTATGACTCCTATCGTGATCATTCGGATTACCTGATGAGCCAAAGCCGGTATGATTTTCTGTTTGACCTCGATCCGGATGATTACAAGGCCTGGGCAAGGGGACTTAAAAAAGCCGGTTATGCTACCGACCCTTCTTATGCCGGGGCACTGATCAGGATCATCGAGGAAAACAAACTCTATGAACTCGACCGTGAAGTGGTCGCAGAAGAAGTGCATTACAGGAAGTCAAAACGGTTAACCAGCACCCCTGTTGAGGGGAGACAGGTTTTTGAACGTAACCGGGTTAAATACGTCCTCGGACGAAAGGGGGACACCTTTGAAAGCCTGACAGCGGAACTGGGGAAGCTCCCATGGGAACTGCACCAGTATAATGATCTGCCCGCCAACGCTAAAATCGATTCAGCACAGGTCGTCTACATTCAGCCCAAGCGAAATTCAGCTGCTCCCGGAAACCACACCCACACGGTAAAAGAAGGCGAAACCATGTATACCATTTCACAGCTGTATGCCATAAAACTCGAGAAACTGTATGAAAAAAACCAGCTCACATGGAAAAGCACTCTCCCTGCAGGAACAGTTCTTCAGCTGAGGAAACCCGTCAAGACGGTCACCATAAAGCTGAAACAGCCTGAAGGGAAAGACATTCCTTCCGTGGAAGGAGAGGAAATGTATTTCGAAATGGAGGAGTAAACGGTGAACAGTGAACGGTGAACAGTGAACAGTGAACAGTGAATAGTGAATAGTGAATAGTGAAAAATGAAAGGTTGAGTGTATTCTCTCAGGAATGATTCCTGATCAGAAATGATATTTTTCCGGATCGTGGAAGCCTTTCAGGAATTCAGTCACATCCATCCTTTTTTTCCCGGCGATCTGTAATTCTTTAATATAAACAAAACCATTGCCGGCTGCCACCTTAAGGTATGTACGACCATCCGATACAAGGGTGCCGAAGGGCAACGAATGCGAATCATTCGCAATCTCCGACCGGAATATTTTTACCGGAATGATCCTGTTTTCATTTGTCAATTCCGACCATGCAGCCGGATGAGGACTCAGACCGCGTATCAGGTTTGTAATGACATCCACGTGCACCCTCCAGTTTATGCGGCAATCCGCTTTACTGATTTTGGGAGCCGTTTTCAGGGCAACACCATCGCAGAAGGCAGACTGTGCTTTGCCGGAACAGTTACCCGAAGCTATTGCCTTAACCGTATCCGTCAGCAGTCCTGCACCGATAATTTTGAGCCGGTCATGCAGGGTGCCTGCATTATCTGAGGGAAGGATTGCAACCTCCTTCTGAAACAGAATTTCTCCGGTATCAATTTCATGGTTAATAAAGAATGTGGTAACACCTGTTTTCGTTTCGCCATTAATAATGGCCCAGTTGATGGGAGCAGCACCGCGGTACTGAGGTAAAAGTGAAGCATGCAGATTGATGGTACCGATCCGGGCTGTTTTCCAGACAGTTTCCGGCAGCATCCGGAAAGCCACCACTACCTGCAGATCGGGTTGAAACGACCTAAGTTGCCTAATAAACCGGTCGTCTTTCAGGTATACAGGCTGTAACAAAGGGATGCCTGCAGCAATGGCATAACCTTTCACAGGGGATGACCTCAATTCCCTTCCTCTTCCGGCCGGTTTATCAGGGGCAGTGACCACAGCCAGCACCTGCTGTCCGTCATCGACAAGGCTTTTGAGTGATGCCACCGCAAAATCGGGTGTCCCCATAAATACGATACGGAGTTTTTTCGGGGAAACATCATGAGCGGAAGAAATCATGTAACATCAATTTTAAAATCATCGTCCTCCAGCAGTTCAAGCAGATGGCCCATTTTGTTCTTTTTTGTTTTCAGGTATGTCATGTTGTGCTCATTGGGAGGGATGGTAAGCGGTATATTCTCGGTAATGGTGATCCCATATCCTTCCAGACCTGCTCTTTTTATGGGATTATTGGTGATCAGTCGTATCTTTCCCAGATTCAGTTCATGCATTATGCTGGCTCCCACTCCGTAATCCCTTTCATCCTCTTCAAATCCCAGGTCCAGGTTTGCTTCAACAGTATCCCTGCCCTGCTCCTGCAGTTTATATGCCTTTATCTTGTTAAATATTCCAATACCCCTGCCCTCCTGATTTAAATAAATGATCACGCCCCTGCCCTCAGTTTCAATCATACGCATGGCCTGATGTAACTGGGGACCGCAGTCACAACGATACGAGCCGAAGATATCGCCCGTCATGCATGAGCTGTGCACACGTACAAGGACAGGATCCTCTTTTTTCCAGCTTCCTTTGACAAGAGCCACGTGTTCAAGTCCGTTCGACTTCTGAATGAATGGAATTATGGTAAAGACACCGTATTTTGTCGGCAGCCTGGCTTTTTCACCCTTAATGATCAGGCTTTCATGCAACAGGATATGCGCTATCAGGTTCTTTATGGTAATAATTTTCAGATGGAACTTCTTCGCGATCTTGTCAAGTTCCGGCAACCGGGCCATACTACCGTCCTCATTCATAATTTCGACCAGCACGCCTCCCGGCTTGAGTCCGGCCAGCCGGGCAAGATCCACGGCAGCTTCGGTATGTCCGGGCCGGCGTATTACACCTCTTGTCTTCGCCTTCAGCGGAAAAATATGGCCGGGACGTCCCAGGTCCTCAGGTTTTGTAGCCGGATCAACGAGTGCCCGTATGGTTTTGGCACGGTCGCTGGCGGAAATACCGGTTGTACAACCATTACCCAGCAGGTCGACCGAAACCGTAAAGGGTGTGCCGTGAAAAGAAGTATTGGTGCTGACCATAAGTTCAAGATCAAGCTCTTCACACCGTTGTTCGGGAATAGGAGCACAAATAAGACCCCTGCCATAGGTTGCCATGAAATTCACAATCTCAGGCGTCACCAGTTCGGCAGCACAGATAAAGTCTCCTTCATTTTCACGATCCTCATCGTCAACCACAATTACCACCTTTCCCTGCCGGATATCCTCTATGGCCTCCGGAATCGTATTCAATTCCAACAGGGTATTATTTTTAACCTTAGCCATAGCAAATTGATAGTTATGTGCCTGCTTTTCCGGTTTCTATATGCAAAAGTAATATTTGTAATCGGAACAGCACAATGAAAATCATCAGCTTCGTTTTGACTTCTCCCATTTCACCGAATAATTACCTGAAAAATACCTGAGCATGCCGGCAACGATGGCATAATTCATGACAAACATATAATAAGGAGCGAAAAGTAATTTAACCCTCGTACGTATATTATGAAATAAGGCCCCGAATAGGATAGCCAGGTAGAACAACAATTGCAGGCAGAACAGGTATCCATACAAATCTGAAAACAGCGGTTTCCCCCATACCAAAATCAGATTAAGAATAAAAGCCATGATGAATGCCAGGGGAACCACAGTCCAGCGTAATACTTTGTGAGAGAAATATTTCCAGGATAAAAATCCGTATTTTACTATGTTCAGCAAATACGGCATCCTGAAAAGAGTTTGCCATCCACCGCAAGCAATCCTTATCTTACGTTTGAGCTCTTCCCGCACCGAAAAAGAAGCTGTCTCAGAACTCCAGGCACCGGGTGCATATTTAATTTTGTATCCCCTTACCGCTATCTTCAGTGATATCACAAAATCATCAAGAATGGTATCTTCCTTTACTTCCTCATACAAACTTGTCCTGACAGCAAAAAGTTCTCCCACCGCACCGATAGCAGATCCGTTTTTCGATTCAAGTCGTTTTATCAGTGATTCATATTGCCAGTATAACCCTTCTCCCGCTTCTACAGCCTTCTCCAGGTTGTTGTTTTCAATTCGTTTTTCCCCTGCCACACATCCGACATTATCATCCTCAAAATATTGCACTATCACGCGAATAGCATCTTTATTCAACAGGGTATTGGCATCGGTAAATACGACAAAAGGCGTAGTAATCAGCTTCATCCCACGGTTCATGGCGTGAATTTTACCGCTTCGTTCCATTTCATGAAAAACAGTTATATCACCAAACCGGTTAAGAATTGTAAGTGAGTCATCATCCGACCCATCCGTAATCCATACAATGGTAAGTTTTTCCCTGGGGTAATCAAGGGCCAGCGAATTTCTCATCTTTGCCTCAATACTCCCGGCTTCATTGTATGCGGGAATAAACAGTGTAACAGGAGGTTCAAATGATTGCACTCTTTTCTGAAAAGAGACATCCCTGCGCTGAAAAAATGCAACGAGGGCTAACAGCAATGTATAACCCAGATAGGCGTAAAGTATAATACCGATGAAAATCCATAGTGCTGTTTTCAATGCCATTACAGGTTATTCATATAAAAATTCAGCAGTTCAGCGGCTAGTGCAACGCTATTCATTTTTTCGCGGACAAAGATCCGCGCATTTTTTCCAATGTTGGCAAAAAAAGTTTGATTTTCCAAGAGCTTAACAACAGCTTTTGAAAAAATCTCAGGATCATCGGCTATCATGATATTCATTCCGTCTGAAACATCCAGTCCTTCCGCACCGGTTGATGTGCTTACAACGGGTATTCCCAGTGCCATTGCCTCAACGATACGGATCCGGATTCCCCCTCCCGATAATACCGGAACGACCATAATGCCTTTGGTCTGCATATAATGATATGCATCTTCAATCTCCCCCATGAAGATTACCGGTTGCTTTTTAAGATAGTTCCTCAAATGTCCCGGGGCATTGCGGCCCGCTATATAAAATACATAATTTATATCACGGCATAATATATTCTTCCACACCTTTTCGATGAACCAGATCAGGCCTTCCTGATTCGGCATATAATCAAGGGAACCGATATAGAACAAGGCATTTTTTTCTGCAGGTTCTTTCAGGGGCGGTTGTCCGGTGACATCCATCCCAAAAGGTATTACACAAGTGGGCTTCTGATTGCCAAGGTTAACAAAGACACACCGGTCCCTCTCGGATATTGGCACCAACAGGTCGTATTGGTTCATAAAAGAAGTCTCAAAGAGGTTCATTCTTCTTGCGAGTATTTTTAAATAGGCCCGTTTTAACATGTTTTTGGCCTTTGATGCCATTCTGTTCCAGACCTCATGTTCGACATTATGTGCACGCAATACAATTCTTGCCCCGGAGTATTTACGGATAGTATCGGTATAGGGCATCAGATACAGTCCTTCAAGCTGAACAATATCATAATCATCAAGAAGCAAAACATCAGTAAGTTTATCCCTGAATTTTTGATTGATAAATCTTACTGCGTTATAAGGAAGGATGGAAAACAACAGGTTGGAAAGTAGCCGGAAGGGGTTCAGGGTTGTATTGACATAGGATGTATATACTTTATGGTAAGCATAGCCTGTTTCACTCTTATCGATCTTTCCACCGTGCTTAGGGGTTCTCATCGCTATAAGAGAAACCTCATGGCCGGCACGGGCAAATCCATCAGCCAGGCTAATCATGGCAAGTGATCCGCCGTCTTTTGGCGGAAAGGGGTACTTATGACTAACCTGAAGAATTTTCATGATCAGTTGTCAAAATCAATTAAAAGTGACGGATTTTCGATGGCTTCGGAAAGAAATTTTGTTTTTTCCCTGATGAAATTCAATTTTGCGATTGTCCTGCGCAGGGATATATAATATAGTATGGCATAAGTCAGGAATACGGGGAACAGGGTCAACACCAGGACGCGAAGGCCATATTGTTCAGGTAGTGCATACTTGTCCGGGTGATCCAGTACCGGAAATTCCTGAAGCCTGTCACGTATATATTTTATGCTGAACCATTTGCTCATAACAATCTGTTCAAAGAATTTATTATAGGAGATGACAAGACCGGTAAGGTTATTATCGTATTTCGGATGCAATATTTGTTGCACGATCATCCGCAGGCGGGTCTTTTCGCGAATGGATTTTTTGCACTCCGTGGCCTGATAGGACAGGGTTTGCAGCATGGAACGAAAGGCATCACGTGACAAGTCAACGCTTTGGAATTTTCCCGAAAGGTAGATCTTCCTGTCCAGGATATTTTGTTTATCAATGCCAATAAAGGAGCGAACATAGCTTAAGTATGTATC
Organism: Bacteroidales bacterium; assembly: GCA_016928305.1. Taxonomy (GTDB): domain Bacteria; phylum Bacteroidota; class Bacteroidia; order Bacteroidales; family UBA10428; genus UBA5072. The sequence continues at coordinate 10,188 of JAFGKY010000021.1, read as the reverse complement.
GACGTTTAAGATGGAGGAATCGTTTGTAGCCTTATAGGTTAAAAATACACCGACAACAACCAGGATGAGAGAGGACATCCATATACCCTGATAACTGGGAACAAGACTTTCGCGAACAATTTTTTCGCCGATCAGCGATATGACATAATACAATATAAAGAGGACCGTTGAAATGACCGTAGGCATACCCATTCCGCCCTTACGTATGATAGCACCCAATGGTGCACCGACAAACAGGAATATCAGGCAGGCAATGGAAAGAGTATACTTTTTATGCCATTCTATTTCATGTTTTCGTATGTTTTTCTTTTCATATTTCAGGTTAGAAGCAGTGTTCTCAATGAAGTTCATGGCCGACCGTGCATTGGCAAGGGCAGAAGAGATAATCCTTTTCCGCACGGCAGGATCATAAGACGCAAAAAGACTGTCAAAATTAACGGGTGTATCTTTCTGCTGCGGCATATCTGTAACAGAATCCGTTATTAACGGAGGGGGGTGAACGGGCAAGGAGGGAATCGATTTATCCCTGACCTTGAAATAATGATATGTGATAAGAGAATGCTGGAAATGCTTGTTTTTCTTTGACATTTCAGTATTCAGCGAATCGGAGGCACGGGCCAGTTGTTTAACATTCAGCATCTGGTAGTAATTCTTGAAAATATTTTCATCACTACGCTGTAAATCAAATCCGGTGAGGGCAATAACAATTTTCTGCTCACCAAATATGTCCGTGCGGTGCGGGTAGGTATTATACCTTTTTTTTCTGTCCTCCTCCATTTCGGTATAACTTATCCCATGCCACAGTGTTACCAGAACATTTCTTTTATCATCCGTCATTTCCATTTTCCCGGAATCAGCAATGATCACGTTTACATTACCTCGCCGCTGTGTATGATCATAAATTTTCAAATCATACATGATGTTGGTTACCTGATTTTTCCTGTTAATCCGGATGCTGTAATTATCGATCCCGTTAAAAAACTCACCTTCCTTGATGTGTAATTCAGGTCGCTGTTGTCGCACATCGTATAACAACGATTTCATCTTCAGGTTTGTGTAAGGTGTTATATTATTGGCAAAGAAGAAAGCGCCCAAAGAAATCAGGAATACCAGCAATATAAGGGGGAACATAATGCGTTGCAGGGATATACCCGATGCTTTCATGGCCGTGAGTTCGTAATATTCTCCCATGTTGCCGAATGTCATAAGCGAGGACAACAGAACAGCAAGAGGGAGGGCCATGGGAACCAGACTGGCTGAAACATAGATCATAAGTTCCAGAATGACTTTAAAATCAAGTCCTTTCCCCACAAGTTCATCAATCCACCTCCATAAGAACTGCATCAACAGCAGGAAAAGGACAATGAAGAACGTCATTGCAAAGGGTCCCAGAAATGAAAACGTTATTAGCCTGTGCAGTCGTTTCACGTCACAATATTATGAACAGTAAGAAACAGAAAACAAAGGTATGATTTTTCGAAAGGAATTCTATGCTAAAGGCCTAAAACATGTTTCAGTTTTCCCACCTGTGAATCCCACAGTTCGATTTCACTATCCTGATCATCTTCATCAACAAAATCGGTAATGATAAGGGCAACATCACCCGTTAGTTCGTCCAGGCTGACACGGAATTCAAGGCAGCTGGCTTCCTGATCTTCTGCATCATGCCAGCGAAACCGGATATATTTATTTTCCCTCTTTTGAACAATATCTGCTTTATATTCCTCACCCTCCCAGAAAAAGGTATAGGTGTTTCCGTTAACGTTCACATCATCAGCAAACCATTCCGACAAACCTCCCGGTGTACTCAGCCGGGAGAAGAGGATTTTGGGGGATGAGTTCAGTGTATATTCAAGGGTTATTTTTTTTTTCATTAATTCAGTAATCCGTCATTTTGTTCTTGTGCAATATAGGAAAAATTGTGAATTAAAAAGCCAAACTTAATTAAAATTGGTGTAAACATGAGTCATCTTTTTTCATTTTAACAGTAATTATTTTATCTTTGCAAACCTTTTTATAGGGCGAGATACCCGCCTTCACATCAAGCTCCGGCGGTCAGGGTTCAGATGCCTGACTGATTACAGGCAGAGTCAGAACATTTAAATTTACGATGGAAAGTTCCACGTAATAGGTAGGCATTGAAATATTTGATACATTCCGCCTTCGCTAAAGCTTCGGCGGACAAAGGGCGAGATAGCTCAGACTCAGTGAGACTGGAATTGTGCGAGCGACAGCGAAGCAGAATTCCTAAGTCGAACTAGTCCCGATTCTTATCGGGATGGTTAGAGCGCTCCGATGCATATCGGGGAGGTCGCAGGTTCTTTTTGACATGATGGCGAGATAGCTCAGATGGTTAGAGCGCATGATTCATAATCATGAGGTCGGGGGTTCAATTCCCCCTCTCGCTACAAAAAAACGCACAATCCGGCTCTGCCGGTTTTTTGTTTGGCAGCCGGGATGAATTGTGCTTCCGGCACAGATGAAGACCGGATGACAAACAAAAAGAAAACGCCTGAATGGCGTTGTGCGTTTTTTTGTATTGCTTCTCCCTAAAAGGAATCACTGAAAGTAATTCCCCTAATCCGGCCCTCACTGCCGCAAGTTTTCAACTTGTGGCCATACCATTGGTAAAGACTTTCGCACACTAATTGTTGATTTATACATTTGAAAAAGTTACTAAATCTTTACGTTTCTTTTATGTAACTATTTTTTTCTACATCATCAATGTTTTTGCATTGAAATTATGAGTGATTGATACATCATAGAATCTTCATTCTGTTGTTCTTGCCACAAGGTACCGCCCGGATTACCGGACTCAAACTTGCAGCAGATGGGGGAACAAAACAGGTTAGTTTGGACTCAATATTAATTAACATCTCCAGTAAAATTGATAGATCAACTTTAACATTTTTGGTTCTAATTGTTACAAATTTTATATTTAGTTGAAATAATTACTGACTCCTTCTTTGATAAGCCTTATTTCAATAACATCCGTTGATACATCAAATTTGGGAGCAATTAATGGAGCAACCAATGAAAACAATTCATCACCAATTTTAAGGTTTTTCCAACCCGGATTATTTCTTATAATTTCATTTCGGGCTGCTTTAAACTCAGTAACAAGTCTATCAATAGGAACTAATAGCCTCCCTGCGAATTCACGTGCCTGCCACTCAAACCAGCCAAGTGATTCATCTCTAAGGCTCAATCTGAATTTCTTCCATTCATCAGCAGATTCAAAATTTGTTTTGTCTATAATATCACGATGAAGAATTCTATGCCCAATTTCATGGGCAATTGTAAACCTTACCCTTTTATAATAATTATCCGTCACATATTGAAATTCATCAACATAAATAAACTTAAGATCCATAGAGATGAAACCCTCTATATGGCATTTTTGTTGAAGATCCTCTATAGGTATAACCTGAATACCCAATGATGATTGCATAATAAGCTCAATATCGACTGGAACGTCTTCATTATGGATATATTCTTGTCGGAATTGTTCTGCCTGTTCCCTAATTTGAGGTGCTGAGAGTATTCTTGGAACTATCTTTCTGAGGTCCATGCTGATTTAATTTTAGCTATAAGGGCATTAACTTCTTCCTCCGTGGGATTATCACCTCTAATAGTCCTGAAGAAAACAGGAAGCTGTTCAATAATTTCTTTTTCAATGAAGCCTTCAGGTATCGATGAAAGAGCAGCAAGGTCAAACATTTCTTTATATTCCTCGCTTCCTTCTTCAATTTTTATAACAACAGCGATATCATTCAGTATTTCCCTGCTTTGAGGTGGCTGCAATAATCCCCGTTCAACTTTACTCCAATTACTTGCGTCAATTCCGGATTTTCTACAGAACTCTCTCAGAGTCAGGCCAGACGCAATTCTTTTATTGCGTACAAAATCTGCAAATGTTGTTTTCATGGATTTATGATTAATAATGTGGTACAAATTTACCACAACTTATTAACATTACAAATTATTAGCTAACAAAAATTGTCAAATATTAAATAAGTTGAAAAAAATCGCAATGAATTAGGTCTTAATATAAGCAACAAAATGATCTTCAGAAAAATAATCCCCCAAGTCTGATTAAAATCCGGATGAAAAATTGTAGGTGCAACCTCCAATCAACAGTGGATTTAACCAAAAAGATGATTTATTAAAATTAAAAAAGTAATGTCCGTTGTCAATTTAATTCATGTAACAACCAGCATCACTTCTCAATTTCATACTTTAGTATTTTTCAGTACCCGGGATTCTGCTCCAATACAGCACCTGTATTTTCATCAATGGCTGATTGCGGAACAGGCCAGAAACGGTTGTGTTCCTCAACAGTCTCCCTGGATACCGGGTCGGGATCGTATAACCGGACCCGTTCCACCAGGTTGCCCATCCTGATTAGGGTACGCGTACGGGGCTCTTCGGTCATTAATTCACGGGCACGCTCATCAAGGATAAATTCCAGTGTTACATCGCCAGGCGATATAGCCGGTGCATTTGCCCTGTCACGGACAACATTAATATCTGCAGCAGCACTGGCTTTTTCGCCTTTTCTTAAATAAGCTTCTGCACGAAGCAAATAGGTTTCGGCCAGCCGGATTACATATAAATCTTTGCTGGTCCGGCCTTTAAAATCTCCTTCCCCACCCTGGAAAAACGGTCCCTCAACTTTTAGTGAATAGCCATACACTCTTCTTGAGGTGTCTTTTTCGCTTAGTGCATAGGAATTATCCCATTTCTGGCCATATAATGACGATTCCGGATTGTTAAAATAAAATTCCCTTCGCATATTGTAACGGGAATTGCGCATGTCATTCCAGTCATTTTGCCAGATATCGTATAAGGCGTAATTTGACGGACGGACAAAACCTGCTCCCCGGCCCATGGTATCTGACCCCGGTAATGTCGGATCGTATATCCAGCCGTATTTTCCGTCGGAACCTCTGTAATTTACCAGGAACGGCGCAAATCCCCTTACAAAATTATTCCCCCTTCCATAAGAGCCTGTGCCTCCTTCCATAAATTCTTCGATTTGCCAGACCAGGATAGATTCCATATTGCCTGAGGACCTGTTGAAATTTCCATCTTTGAACAAATCTGAAAACGGATCGCCCGGATCGTTCATAAAATTCCCAAAACGGTCTGTCATCAGGTGGTATAAACCGGAGTTAATAAGATTGCTTGCACTTATAATAGCTGCATCATATTCACCCAGGCTTATACAGACTTCGGTTAATAAATGCTGGGCTGCTGCTTTCACTGCCCGTCCCTCTTTATTTTCATCAACAGTCTCCGGCAGCCACTGCGAGGCAAACTCAAGGTCTGCTCTGGCCAGTTCATAAACTTCCCTGCGGGGAGCCCTTATAAAATCAAATTTTGGCGCGGGCAGTGCTTCTTCAATAATGATAGCATCACCAAACAGGTTTGCCAGTATATTATAAGTCCATGCCCTGAAGAATTTACCCTCGGCGATAACTGCATTTTTTTCGGCTTCGCTTTCCCATATACCTGAATTTTCGGATTTTTGTGCAAATTTGATGATGTTGTTGGCCATCGGAATCATTTTTACATACGCCCATTCCCAGTATGTTTCAGCAAAATCGGATTCCGGGGTATAATCCAGTCTCCAGTCATCGCGTTGTGGCCTTTCTTCCGGATCCACGAAGTTATACATATCGGTACAGGTAAATTGGGTCCAATAGGTCAGGTCATCTACCTGCCATTCTTCACGAAACTGGTACACCAGGCCGGACAGATACATTTCAAAACCGGCTTTTGAGTTTAACACACTGGCGTCAGTCAATTCCGATTTGGATACCTGGTTGAGCAATTCTTCATCATTGCATGAATACAATCCGGGAAGGATACATATCACCAATGGCAATAACAATCCTTTCATGAATTTTTTATTATATGAAGTTATTATTAAGGTTTTCATAGTTATTCGGTATTACATAAAAATTCACTCAATCGAATTGATTTTTTCAGAAACTCATATTAATTCCTAATGAATATATTCGCGGCATAGGGTATAGATCCCTTCCTCCCTGATCGGTTTCTATGTCCCTTGTATTTTCAGGATCGGGTCCTAACCATTTTGTAAACGTATAAAGGTTCTTTACGCTGAATGAAAGGCGGAGGCTTGAAAAGCTTGATAATACAGGCGCTTTTATCCGGCTAAAGTCATACGAAAGCGCGATGTCTTTTACGCGCAGAAAATCTCTGCTGACATAGTAATGGTTTCCTGTGGCAACATAAGCAGAATAGGTCAGCGAAGGCCGTGTGTCGGATCTGTTCTCAGGCGTCCAGTACCCGGCATCGAGTGCATTAAAGGCCCTTCCTTTATCAGCAGGGTATATGAGGTCAAAAGGCGCCACCCAGCCCAGCATACTGTTCACCGATATATACAACGACAGGTTGCCAAACCTGAATGTATTGTTGAAAGTAAGGGTAAAATCGGGATGTATACCATGTCCGACAATCGTCCGGTCAGCCTGGGTTATGGCTGTGTCCCCGTCCATATCTTTCAGTATGATATCACCTGCTCTGTAAGGCGCAGGGATATCATCATCCACCTGGTAAATGCCGGTGAATTCATAGTTAAAATACGAATTTATATTCTCACCGATAAACCAATTGCTTGCTTCAGCATCATCTTCCTTACCATCCCCGTCGATATCACCGAACAGATGTACAATTTCATTTTTATTGTATGCAAAAGTCATAAAAGTATTCCAGTTGAATTTGGATTTCAGTACGTTCACTGTATTCAATGTCACTTCTATACCCCTGTTATTGACCTCACCGATATTATCATACGTAGTCAGATAGCCGTTCGTGGGTGGAATATCACGTTCCACCAGCAAGTCTTTTGTAGTTTTCGTATAAACATCCAATGATCCGTTTACACGACCGTCAAAAAAACCGAAATCCACACCTATGTTGGTTGAATAGGTAGATTCCCATTTCAGGCTTTCATTTCCCATATAATCTAAAGGGATAAAAGCGATATCACCGGTACTTCCATCACCTAAAACATTGCGTATTGTTTTATTCAGGCTCTGTGTTCTGTACGGAGGTATTGCTTCGTTACCATTTGCCCCGTACGAGACCCTGAATTTCAAAAAGCTGACAGCCTCTGCATTTTTGAGGAACGGTTCTTCTGAGACTATCCATGAAAGTGCTACAGAGGGGAAGGTTGCAAATTTATTGTTCTCGCCAAAAACCGAGCTGCCATCCCTTCTTACCGCCAGTGAAAGTATATATTTTTTCTTGAACATATAGTTCAAACGGGCCATGGAGGATACTCCCTTCTTTTCTTCTGCCGGAGTCTGGATTACATAGTCACTACCCAGACCGAGATTATTGTATCCCAGATTATCGATCTCAAAGTATTTGGCTTCTGCGTTCGTTTCTTCTTTTTCATAATGATTACGCCCGTACATTAAGGTAATGTCGAAATCGTGGGCACTTATGCTCCATTTATAAGTAAGTATATTTTCCCACACCCACCGGAATATGTTTTCGTTGTCTTTGGTGGCAATCGTGTTATTGCTGGCAGCGTAAGGGTCTTGTCGCATATACGAATAGTTATTGTGCCATTCATAATTCGGGGCATAATTAAGCCGGAATGACAACCCTTTTATGAACGGTATATCCAATTCGGTATACAGGTTGCTGAACAGGTTTTTCCTGGTCTCGGTATTATCCGTTAGTTCATATTCATACATACAATTATACGAGGCAGCTTCAGAAGAAACAGGATTAAATTTTACACTTCTGTCGGGATAATAAAAGGTGCCAAAAGGCGAATTACGGTATGCATTATATATATCGGCTTCTTTACCCGACATGTCGCGGAAGGTAAAAAAGGAAGCTGTTCCTATCTTCAGCCAGCTGGTTATCTGGGTTTCAAGATTGACCCGGATCAACGTACGTTTTTCCTGGTCGCCTTTAATTAAGCCAACATCACGGCTCATAGAGCCGGAAATTAAGTAGTTCGTCCTGTCTGTCCGGCCGGACACACTCAAATCAAGGGTGGCAAGGCTTCCCTGCCGGCTGATTATATCTTTGAAACCATCCTGGAACACTCCATTACTGTAATTTTCATATTCTTCAGGTTCCAGTAACTCACTGATGTCACTGATATCAATACCGGTATTCGCTTGTGTATGATAATCCCTTCTTCTTTGTATATATCCTTCCTTCGATTGCAGCTCCATCCAGTTTCCCGCCTCTGATATTCCTAAAGTGGCATTAACACGGATAACAGGTTTGGCAGATGTTCCTGTAACTGAAGTAATCATAATAACGCCGTTGGCAGCCCTTGACCCGTAAATAGCCGTTGAAGCGGCATCTTTAAGCACATCGATTGATTTAATATCCTGCGGATTAATATCCGACAAGTTTCCTTCGAAAATAATCCCGTCAAGGATGATCAAAGGATCGGTATTGGCAGTCAGCGAATTCTGGCCACGGATAAGTAGTTCCCCGCCCTGACCGGGCCTTCCGTTATTGATAAACTGAACACCGGCAATCTGTCCAAGTGACTGGGCAGCATTTGTGTTCGGCACCAGACTTTTGGTTTCATCCATATCGACTGAGGAGATGGATCCGGAAACAAAACGCTTGGACCGGGTCCCGTAACCTACCACAACCAACTCGTCCAGCTTAATTAAATCTTCAGTCATCATCACATCAATGGTTGTCAGTCCGTTAACAAGCACCTCCCGGGTCAGCATCCCCACGAACGAAAACACCAGCACGGCGTCTCCGGGGACATCGGACAGGGCATATTCCCCTTTGAGATCGGTTGTCGTGCCCTTCGTGGTGCCTTTTAGCTGAATGCTCACGCCGAGCAGAGGTTCCCCGTTCGCATCCGTAACCATTCCGGTAACAGTTATCGGCTGCATCCCGGTTTTAAACTCTTCCGGGTTACCTTTGGCAAAGACGTGAAGAACAGTAAAGAGGAGCAAAAAGGTAATTAGTTTCATAACAGAGGCTCTTTTAGTTATAGTTTAATATGGTTTAGAAAGAATTATGCAGTAATAGTTATGTTATTTATAAACAACAATATATAAAAATACAATTAATTTTTATAATCATTTTGAGGTTTTCGGTAATTCTTAGATAAGTGAAGACTTTTGGTGTTATATAGGTCAATTTCTTTTTTTAATGTACCCCACCGCTGTTTTGGTGTTGCACCTACGAGTGTTCAAAACATGCTATAATGATTTCTCAATATATTATTTGACATCTTGTAGCCTTAATGCGATCCTGAAACACCTGCCCACCGTTGCCAGGCAGGCGGGAGTTCAGGATAACGAGCAACAATGGCGCCGACATACTGAACTCGTTTCAGCATCTCCTGCCTCTCAATGTAAAAACCAAAACAATCAAAATCTTTGTGTCTCAGAATGCAAATATTTCTATATTAGTGATAATCAAATAATGACTATTTGAAAGGTGGATGCGTTTATATTATGTCAAACAAGTATAGAACAACCTTTTACATCGACGTTACTAATGATTTGGAGAGAAGGATTCTGGAACACAAGGCAGGAGTTGGTTCACGATTTACTACAAAATATCTGCTTAAAGATCTGCTTTACTATGAAGAGCTAAAAAGTATTGAGTATGCAATATCCAAAGAAAAGCAGTTAAAGAACTGGCATCGTAACTGGAAGATCAACCTGATAAAAGAGGCTAATCCGGAAATGAAGGATCTGGCAAATGATTGGTTTACAGATGCGGAAATATAAGGATTTCGAAAATACTTATTGGAAGAGAAAAAGTATTGTGATTCTGGTTCCGATATATAGGGACAGGATAACATTTTACAACCGAAGTGTCATGCCGATCCCGAGTCCCCTGCTTGTGGTTGTTTCAAAAGATTCGGATTACAACCGACCGAAGGGATCTTCGCAACCGATAGCGCCTCCGCAGAGTAGCTTTAGCGCTCGTGGAAAGCTTTGTGCGAAAGCGGTCAGCGAAGCTAACGTCGTCGGCTGATATGAACAGTAGCGCAATTAATCGTGATCACCTGTCCTTATGCACCAACATTATTGAAGATTACAAACGATCGCACACCTGCAATCCGTGCTATTGGCTATATGCGTTAGGCACTAGCAGGTCATTCACCAGCTTGTTCTAATATTATATCAAATAACTTATCACTGAATC
>JAFGKY010000163.1 GCA_016928305.1 Bacteroidales bacterium | reverse complement strand
TCACCCCTGCCTGACGGCAGGCAGGCTTTAGGGTTGGGGTAGAAAGTTGCTGAAAATCTACCATGATACTTTTCGGAGTAGACTCAAGATTGAAGACTTAAGATTTAAGAAGTATATGCATAAATCAAAATAATTAATACTATGCATATATATAGTATCCCTGGCTCAAAGGAAAACCGATAATGAAAATTTCTGGCCGTGCAACCCTATCTCTCAAAACAAACAATAATTTGCAGACCTGTGACAATTCGTGACAATTATTTACCTGGTTATGACAAGGATTTTTTTGAAGCCTTCTATTTTTGGGGTAGTAATCGGACCTAAAATGAAATAGAGTATTATGAAAAGAAAACGATGTTCATTATTGACTATTGTCCTGCTTGCTCTGATGTTTGGCGTTTCTGCACATGCTGAAGACCTGAGGAAAATAGTCTCACTTTCGGGATACTGGAAATTTTCGATAGGGAATGACGTCCGATGGGCCAGTCCTTCTTATAATGACGCTGACTGGGACGAGATCAGGGTGCCTGATCGATGGGAAAATCAGGGTTATAACGACTACAATGGTTATGCCTGGTACCGGAAAAAATTTAAAATGGGGGACGTACAGGCTAACACTACTTATTACCTGGTTTTTGGCCGTATTGACGATGCCGATGTGGTATACTTTAATGGTAAAGTGTTAGGTAAAAGCGGCAGATTTCCGCCTGACTTTGAAACTGCAGCTGACAGAAGAAGGAATTATGTCATTCCTGCCGGTTATCTTAAGGAAAATGCCGAAAATACTATTGCTGTGCAGGTTTATGATACTTATCTTGAAGGAGGTATCGTTGATGATCCGGCCGGTATCTATACGGATGCGGATATAGCTTATTTAAGTGTTAATCTTACCGGTATCTGGAGATTCCATACAGGAGATGACATGGACTGGAAAGCTCCGGATTTTGATGATGCAGACTGGAGGACAATCCGTGTTCCTTCGGAATGGGAAAGCCAGGGATACGCTGATTACGACGGATATGCATGGTACAGGGTAAGATTTAAACTGCCCAGGAGTTTTCGTGACGGTGAATATTATCTCTCACTCGGAAAGATTGATGATACCGATGATGTTTATCTGAACGGCATCCATGTTGGTAATGTCCATGATCTGAAAAAGGATGCTGATTACAAAAGGTCGGGCTGGGAATTCAATGCCCGGAGGTTATATAAAATTCCTGAAGGGATACTGAAACAGGATGGAATGAATACCATTGCCGTGAGGGTATATGACAGTCAGCTACGGGGTGGTATTTATGAAGGTCCGGTGGGGATCATGTCGGCCGAAAACTGCCGGCGGTACAGGAATAAGTACTATACACGCCAGTCGTTATGGGATTATTGGTATGATGTGTTGGTTGACTGAGGATATTAATCTGGAGGAATAGAAATGATTACATTATTTAACAGAAAAGGAATACAGAAATTATTTATTTCGGCCTTACTGGGTATACTTACGATACCCATGCAGGTTTATGCCAACAGCAATGATCTGTCACTCCTGTTAAGCCTGAAAGGTTCATGGTCATTTTCAATCGGCTTTAATGATGAATGGACTTCTCCGAAGTTCGATGACAGTGACTGGGAAACCATTAAAGCACCTTCCGCCTGGGAAGACCAGGGTTTTAACGGGTATGACGGATATGCCTTTTACAGGAAAAAAATCTCCATACCCTCTGTTCACAAGGGAAGTATGTTGTATCTTCATATAGGTTATATTGATGACGTCGATGAAGTTTACCTGAACGGGAAAATGATAGGCTCAACCGGTGATTTCCCTCCGAATTATGTTACAGCATATAATGCTGAACGGATTTATTATATTCCCGAAAAGTATATCAATTTTGACGGCTCCAATCTCATTGCTGTTAAGGTATACGATTCGTATGGGGCAGGAGGAATAGTCAGTGGTGCAATTGGCCTGTACGGTGATAAAAATCCGGTAAAATTAGATGCCAACCTGCAGACCTTATGGAAATTTAAGCCGGGTGACGATCTCAAACGCAAAGAGGTCGATTTTGACGATAGCGACTGGGATGAAATATTTGTGCCTTCGAGTTGGGAAGATCAGGGTTACAGGGATTATGACGGGTTCGCCTGGTATCGGAAATCATTTGTATACCAGGGAAACGATGCAGATGATAAACTGGTCATTCTCCTTGGTAAAATTGATGATATCGATCAGTTGTATGTTAACGGCACCCTTGTGGCATCAACGGGAAATTTCCCTTTGAACCGGAATACCGGGGTTCATGCCGGTCCGGAGTATGAGGCTTTCAGGGGATATTATATACCCGAAGGATTGCTGAAGAAAGGTAAGCTGAATGTTATTGCAGTGAGGGTGCTGGACACAGGGGGTGTCGGTGGTATCTATAAAGGCCCTGTGGGTATTGTCACACAAACCAAATACATTGAGTACTGGAGAAACAGGAAGAAAGCCGGCAATTAGCAGGGGTTTCCATCCTGATTACAACATATAAGGGTTTAGGGTTGTTTTGTAGTTTTCAGGGGAAAGGAGCAGGTTTGCAACACCTGTCTCCTTTTCTGGTTTTTTACCGACTCAGTAATTATATTTTGAAATTTATAGTATTATGATTTTTCAGCTTTCTTTTACCCTGATCCCTAAAGCCTGCGTGACGTCAGGCAGGGGAGAAAGCCGAAAAATCAACCTGTTCCCTTTAGGGATTAAGGGTAAAAACAGGTTGATTTTTCAATTTATCAAAGTAGAATTTTTTCTACCTGGAAAGATTCGATTTACGGATGATTTGTTTTCTGTGTAAGTATAATTAGCTGAATTTTTCTATATTTAGGAAAATATCATCACATGCGTCATTCGGTACGGAAAATTGGTTTGCTGATCCTGATGGTTATTGTTTTGCCCGTAGTAATTTTCTCTGTATATGAAATTGGGAATCTCAGGCAGAATGAAAAGATCATTCAGGATATCTACAGAAACCAGCTTGACGCCATTCTCTTCTCAATAAACCAGTATTCCGATGATATCATAAGCAATCTTGCCGGCAGAATTGAAAACAGCCTGAATGAATACAAGTCCGGTAATGAACCTGAATTGAGCAGGCTTATTACTGAGGTCCCTTCCGTTAAAGGTTTGATATTGTTCGATAAGAATCTTGGATACTTGTCTTCCATACCCGCCTCTTACGAGGACAGCGCAATACTTGCAGAAATTATAACAGGGCTTGGCGGCCACGAAAAAACGCTTGGACGTTTGCAAACATATCTAAGAGGTGGTTACCGCAAAATGGAGATCATTGGTAACACAAGGGCAGGTATACAGTGGATCGTATTCTTAACACAAGTAGAAGAACAGGAAGTTATCAATGTTCTGATCCTTGATCCCGAAGAGTTTGTTGGTCAGGCATTGGATCCGAAAATTCAGGAAATAGCAAAAGGTAAATTTTATATTACTGCCTATCACGCTGGAGAAGATTTGCCTTTTTATGTCTCGAACAAACAATATAAATCGGGCAAGGTCTCAGAGAAAAGACCTTTCTGGCTTCTGAACGACTATCTGATGGGCATTGAACTCAAAGATCTTACCATTACGGATCTTGCCAGGGACAGGAGCAAAAGAAACCTCTTGCTGGTGGGATTGATGGATATCATTTTGCTTTTCGGTGCATGGCTGATATTCAGAAATATTGCAAGACAGGTTGAACTCACCCAGCTCAAAAATGATTTCATTTCAAGTGTTTCACATGAAATTCGCACGCCGCTTGCTTTAATCACCATGTATATTGAGACGCTTGAAATGGAAAGAGTGACAGATGCAAATAAAATAAGAGAGTATTATGCTGTGTTGCTAAATGAAACCACACGTTTATCGGGTATGGTTAACCGAATTCTGAGCTTCTCGCAGATCGAGGGCAAAAAAAGAAAGTATTTTTTCAGCGATACCCGCCTCAATGAAATTGTTGAAAACACCCTGCTCACCTTCCGCTATACACTCGAGAACAAAGGATTTGTTTATTCCTTTGAGCCCGATAGCAACCTCCCTGTTATTTCAGCAGATAGGGAAGCTGTTACCGATGCGCTGGTAAACCTCGTTGATAATGCCATTAAATACAGTGACGGAAACAAGAGTATTGTTGTGAGAACAGGATCATACGACAATTATGTCTATGTTGAGGTGGAAGATCAGGGTATAGGGATTTCAAAAACTGACCAGAAACATATCTTTGATAAATTTTACAGGGTCACTGAAAAGAACCTGGCAAATAAGGTAAAAGGATCGGGACTGGGTTTGGCCATAGTAAAACATATTATGGATGCACACAAAGGAACTATTTATGTAAAAAGTACGCCGGGTTTCGGTTCGTTGTTCAGGCTCCTGTTTCCAATGAAATAACAAAAAAACTATGAAAAAGGTATTAATTGTTGAGGACGAGTTGAATATGGTGCAAGGGTTGAAAGATAACCTTGAATTTGAAGGTTATGAAGTCGATACTGCCATGGAAGGAACTTCAGGTCTTCAGAAAGCCCTGCATGAAAAATACGATCTGATTTTGCTGGATGTAATGCTACCCGAAGTCTCCGGTTTTGATATTTGCAAGGCTGCCCGGAGAGCAGGGGTGAATACACCCATAATCCTGTTGACGGCTAAAGGCGAGGAAATCGACAAGGTATTAGGATTGGAACTCGGAGCTGATGATTATATAACAAAACCATTTAGTCTGCGTGAGTTACTGGCAAGGATAAAGGCCATATTACGGCGTGCACCCGACCTGAAACAGGGAGACGCAGAGTCGGAGTTTGTCACCATAGGAAATATTAAGATCAATTTTAAAAATTATCAGGCACTGGAAGGAGACAGCGAAATCAAAATGTCGCATAAAGAATTTGAGATCCTGCACTACCTGTATAACCATGCAGGCAAAACAGTGCATCGCGATGACCTTATGAGCAGTGTATGGAGCATTGATTATGATATAACCACACGAACGGTGGATAATTTTATTTCAAAACTGCGGCAAAAGATCGAAACAGATCCCAACAATCCGAAGATAATACTAACCGTGCATGGCGTGGGTTATAAAATGATTGCAGACAGTGAATAAACTATAGGCCAGTTCAGGCTTTTCGATTACACCTGATCTGCGAAAAGCTGCTGATAATTATTATATTTGAATGCAATAATAATGTGGGAAATAAGTCCATGTTGGAAAAACAGTAAGCGTATGAAAAGAAAAATTTCGCTGTCGGTATTGATGCCGATCCTTGTTTTGTCATTGTGCAGTGCGCAAAGCTTTAGCTACGATATCCGTCTGAACCAGGTTGGCTTTCTGCCCAATTCAATAAAACGGGCAGCTGTTATTAACTCACTGGCCGACAGTTTTGAAATAAAATCCGCTGATTTAAGCTCTGCCGTTTATAAAGGAGGTTTTTTACCGGAAGCCTACTGGCCTGCTTCGGAGGAAAATGTAAAAATCGCTGATTTTACTTTGTTGAAAACACCGGGGACGTATGTGGTGGTTGTTGATGATCTTGGTAAATCAGTGCCATTTACCATTAAAGATAACGTGTTTACACCTTTGTCAAAGGCCAGCATCAAGGCTTTTTATTTTAACAGGGCATCCACAGCATTATTATCCGAGCATGCCGGCATATATGCGAGGGCAGCAGGTCATCCCGATACTGCCGTTGTAGTGCATCCTTCAGCAGCTTCTGCGACAAGGCCTGCAGGTACTATTCTTTCCACACCTAATGGATGGTATGATGCAGGTGATTATAATAAGTACATCGTGAATTCAGGGATCTCAACCTTTACTCTTCTTTCTGCTTATGAAACGTATCCTTCCTATTTTGACACCCTGAGCCTTAACATTCCTGAAAGTGGCAATGCTATTCCGGATATTCTTGATGAGGCCTTATGGAACATTCGATGGATGATGACCATGCAGGATACCACTGACGGCGGGGTATACCATAAAACCACCGAGGCAAGCTTCAGCAGCTTCTCCATGCCTGCCATGGTCACTGCCACCCGTTATGTTACTGCCAAAAGCACGGCCGCCACACTTGATTTTGCTGCTTTAATGGCCATGACGGCACGCATCTACAAGGATTACCTGCCTGAACTGGCCGACGAGGCGTTGAAACAGTCAAAGAAAGCCTGGCAATGGGCTAAAGACCATCCCAATGTTTCATTCAGGAATCCATCAGCGTCTGACGGATATCCCGCCATCAGCACAGGGGCGTACGGCGACGGTACTTTTAGCGATGAATTTGCCTGGTGCGCTGCTGAGTTATATGTTACGACAAAAGAAGTGCAATACTACAACGAATTTAACCTGGAAAACAGCACGTTTGATGTACCGGGATGGGGCAATGTAAGAACCCTGGGATTATTGTCCCTGGTCGTGAACAGAAAATCCCTCACGGCTGAAGCCGACACAGTTCTGGCGCAAAGCAAGCTGATCGATCTGATCGTCGGTGCCAGGAACAACACTGTCACATCACCCTACAGAATTCCCGGCGATTATTTCTACTGGGGAGGGAATGGTGCATATGCCAACCGGGGAATGATACTGATGCAGGCTTTTAAACTGACAGAAGATGTAAGCTATTTCAATGCCGCCGTGTCGACACTCGATTACCTTCTGGGAAGAAATGCAACCCAATATTGTTTTGTAACAGGAATTGGTACAAAACACCCGATGCATATCCATCACCGTATATCAGGCTCTGACGGTATCGCGGAACCCATACCCGGGTTTATTGCAGGAGGACCGAATCCCGGCAATGTCAGTGATGACTGTGGTGCTTCATCCTATCCTTCCCTCCTGCCAGCCAAAGCTTATGCCGACCTTTTATGCAGTTATTCAACCAACGAGGTGGCCATTAACTGGAATGCACCACTGGCATTCCTGGCAGGAGCAGTTCAATATGAATATCTTGAGAATTTCGTTGATTCCATGCCGGTGTATTTTATTATTTCTTCGAATGATATTACTTTTCCTTTTAAATCCGGCTTTTATTATAAGCTCGTTATCGAAGGCAATACAACATGGTCACTTTCAACGGATGCTGACTGGATAGGTTTGACCACTGCAGCAGGTACAGGAAGTGCAATGCTGCAGGCATACAACAAAACCGACAATCCCGGTGATTCTGCCCGGTATGGAAAGATCTACATATATAACAACGGGATACTGACGGATTCCATTGTCGTGTCGCAGAACGGTGTAAGGAGATCATTCAGGATAGAGGCTGAAGATTATGCCGGGATGGTCGGGTTGCAGACTGAATCTACAACGGATGAAGGAGGTGGACTGAACCTTGGTTATGTGGATATTGGTGATTTGGTTACATACAATATAGATATTTCGTATGAAGGAGAATATCTCGTTGTATTCAGGCATGCCGGTTATGAGGGGGATTTCGATGTCAGCATTGACGGTGAATTTGTGCAGCATATAACCCTGCCGGCTACTTCAGGCTGGCAGGACTGGACCAGTGACACGGTTCTGATTGGATTCACAGAAGGACAGCATGAGTTGAAATTCACTTTCAACAAAAACGGCCTGAACCTGAACTGGATGAATTTTGACTGGTACAGCGAACTGCAGGGCGTTGATCCGATACTCAACGATAATGATATATCCGTTTATCCGGTTCCTGCCGATCAGTTACTGTATATTAAAACGGATGGTTCGCAGGGAATTACGGGGATCAGACTTATATCAATGGACGGGAGGATATTGATGAACCGGGATATTCATGGTGTTGATCATGCAAGCATCGATATTTCAGGTATCGACAAAGGGATGTATATTCTCGTGGTTAATTCCGGATCGGCTTCTTATCGAAAAAAGGTCTTGCTGAAATAAAAGATCATTTTTCATGGATCTGTTTATCAAGCTCCTTCATTTGTTTTTCCAGTTCTTTTAACTGTTCATTCAGCTGTTTATGGTTATTTTCCATCTGCTTCTTCAGTTGCTCAAGTTCTTCCCTCGAAAGATCACCTTCTTTATACAATGAATCGAAATCCGTTTCATCAATTTCTTCGAGGGCTTCGGCAACACCGAGCAATGACGCTTCAATGATTTCCTCCAAAGGCAGGTTCTCCACCACAACTGAGGCAATTTCCAGTCCGGCTTTCGCTGCCTCCAGGCCCAGTTCCATCGACTCTCTTTCTATACCGTCTGCATGCTCCATCTCACGGCGTATCTCTTCTTCCACCTCTCTTTTTGCCGCTTCAATTTCTCTTGCCGCTTCTCTCATATCCTTGCGTAGGTCCTCCCGATCAATCTCCTTCCGGGCCTCTTTCAATGCAGCGGCTGCAACATCCATAGCTTCCCTGACGATCTGTTCGACATTGATTTCCTTCATTACATCGTTGATATCTTCAAGCATTTCAGCCGAAATTTCCTCCTCTTCTTCCGAAAGGGCAATTTCAAGCATTGCTTTCAGTTCTTCGGATGACTCAAGGCTTTCATTTTTCTGAAGATTTTGCTGCGTGGCATTGTAAATGCTGTCAATGTCCTCGGAAGTGTATTTTTCCCCGGATTCAGCATCAACCGTGTCGGGAGCATTATTCATTTCAGCCATTCGATCGTTTCCTTTTACATTGACAAGACCATGATCACCAAAAGAAAATGACGCCAGGGTCAGGCCGGCGACAATGATACCGGCAGCTATCAATCCTTCCATAAAATTTGTTTTCATAGTACCTTTTTTTTGCATGCGTTTAATACGATTTACAATACTACCTTTCGATGAAGAAAAGGCCATAGCAAGCCTTTCCTGCTCCATCCGGCGGATTTGTATGCCGGCCAGTGCTTTGGCAAAAGCAACTTTATCGCCTGTAAGCTCAATGGCAATATCGTCACAGCTGTTTTCGCGTTCCTTTCGTATCTGCGATGAAATAACCCATACAGCAGGATTATAAAAGAAAAAGATTTCCAGCACCGACTGCAGGATATTAAAGAAATAATCGTGACGCAACACATGAGCCAGTTCATGGGCTATAATGGCTTCAACCTCCTTTGTCGAAAATCCCGTAAATACTGCCAAGGGGAATAACAAAACCGGTTTGAGCGAACCCAGGGTAAGCGGTGTTTTAACATAGGGAGAAAAGAATGCCTTAATTCTTCTTTTGATCTGAAGTTTATCGGCTAGCTCATATAGTTTGTCCATCCATTCCTTGTCGATGATGATCAGGTTCGCAGAGCGGATTCGCTGAAGATGAAGAAATCCTCCGATCAGGCGAAATACAAGGAGCAGCATTCCGATTATCCAGAACGTACAGACAACATCGAAATGGCGTTGAAAGAAACCACGGACCCTGATCACTGAAAAGTTCGGGCTTCCCTTTTCCGGCTTTTCAGCATGCGTTTGCAATGCAACCTCCTGCTTGAGCAAGGTCCTTATATAACCCGGCGATGAAAGGATGTTTTCCCTCAAAACAGCTTTTTTCATAGCATAGTTGTAGGAATGTACAAAGGTTGCTGCCGACCAGGCCATCAAACCGGCCAGGGCAATAAAGGAAATCAGGTATTTAATCCGGGCACTGTGGTGACGCATCACCAGAAGAAGGATCATAAGCGCGATGACAACCGATGCACCTTGCCAAAGCGAGTGTACCAGTGTCCAACCGAGTGCTTCTATAATTTCAGCGGAAAACAGGTATTGAATGATCTTCATAACCTTTATTATTTGTCCTTTTCAAGCTGTTCGATGATCTTTTTTATTTCATTGAGTTCTTTCTGACTGGTCTTTTTATTCCCCAGCAGTTGCATTACCAGACTCGAAGCGGAACCTGAAAAAGTAGTATCGAGAAAGCGATCGAGCAGGCGTCCGCGGGTTTCTTCCTTTTTTATCACCGAAAAGTAGAGGTGGTTTTTGCCGTTGGGCTCGCGGCGAAGAAGGCCTTTACCGGTCATATTCTGCATGATCTTCAGGGTTGTTGTATAACCAACATCCTTCAAAAGAGCCAATTTCTCATGGATCTCTTTTACTGTCAGTGGCTCACTTTCCCACAGGATATTCAGAATTTCCAGTTCGGCTGCTGTCGGTGTTGTTTTTGAACGATTCATTTTTTTGTCATCTACGATTATTATCGTACAAATATATACGACATTTGTCGTAATTGCAAATTTTTCTACGATTTTTTTCGTAATAAAATTTGAATTATGTCCTTAAACCTGTTTTGAATCAACCGGAAGTTATCTTCAGATGTATTCACCCTCAGTCGCTTAGCTCCACCTGGTGACTACAAAATGAAGTCATAAAAATCATTAAAACACGAAAAGAGTAGAATGTATTTATGTCTTCGTCTTTTTACCTTTCTATATCCCCCATGAATTATTGATGGTGGTACCATCAATCCCACATTGTCTAAAACAGGCATAAAACCATTTTAGAGAAACCCGAGCAAACCTTCCGTCAAGTTTACATGCCGGAGGCATAGCAGGCAGTGATTTCCTTGTGTCTGATTATCATAATTTTTATATCGGGATCTGACCCCAATTATCATTGCTTAAGAGAAATATTTTGTGAATTATATCCGAAAAATGTATTACAATCCGTAAATTAATAGTGAATTTATATTAGGTTTGTTTATACTCGATATAATCTCAACAAAATAACCATAACTGTTCAATATGTCAAAGTTTTACAGAAATATGAAAAACCGGGTTTGTTTTGTCGCTGTATATATTATGATGTTTTATGCTTGTATTATTCATGCCCAGAGCCTGCAGGAACTGCTGGCAGGCAAAATTGATAAAGTTGTTGCGTGCGACAACAGCGGAGACTATTTAACCATTACCGATGCAATAAACAGTGTTGCTTACGGAAATACTCCTGTTGTTATTTTTGTAAAGAACGGGACTTATTACGAAAAGGTTGAGGTGCCGGATGGTAAAAACAACATTACACTGGTAGGCGAAGACAAGGACAGTACCATATTGGTTTACGATGACTATTCCGGATCGGGCAAGATATACAATGGCATTATTTCTTCTGCTGTCGGGAATGAGATTGGCACATCTACCTCACATACCCTGTATATTGATTCGGAAGATTTTACATTGCTTAATATGACGGTTAAGAATTCGGCAGGACGAGTTGGTCAGGCTGTGGCACTTAATACAGGAGGAGAAAGGACCATCATTGCCCACTGCCGGATTATGGGCAACCAGGATACATACTATACCTGGGGCTATGGAAGGTTCTATATAAAAGATACTTATATAGAAGGGAACGTTGATTTTATATTCGGAAGGGGGACAACTCTTTTTGACAGTTGCCTGATCAACACCAACCGCAGTTCATGCCAGATCACGGCTGCATCAACCGATGAAAACTGGAAATTCGGATACGTGTTCCAGAACTGCAGGGTAAGGGCTGATCATGGGATTTCCGGTGTAACGATGGGCCGTCCCTGGCGACCCTATGCACAGACAGTTTTTATGAACTGTCACCTCGGTGCTCATATCAGCAGTGCCGGCTGGACCGACTGGGATGGCAGATCTGCAACGTGTTATTATGCTGAATACAATAACTATGGACCGGGTGCAAAGCCTGAATCAAGGGTTGCCTGGTCGCATCAACTATCGGATATAGAAGCGCAGCATTATACCATGGCTTCAATTTTTGCCAGGGACGTGAATCCCAGCAACTATGCTGCCGACTGGAACCCCCATCTGGAAAATAACGATACCTATCAGATCATCAGGCAAAATAATGATCTTATCTATGATGATACCCTTTACAATAATGCTTATTTGACCGGCATTAACTATGATGACGCAGGTATTGCCGACTTTGCGCCCAATTCTTTGAATTATGCTGTAACCCTTGAAGCCGGAACTGAAGTTGTCCCGGAAATATCAGTAACTACCCAGGCTCCCGGATCAACCGTATTGATTACACCAGCTGCATCGCTACCGGGTAAAACTACCATTAACGTGTCTGCCATGAGTGGTTTTTCTCTCACTTATTCGGTCAGTTTTTATGTTCCTACCCTGGTGTCTGAAAAGATGTTTACAGAACCAATAAAAATCCGGCCCAATCCATTTACCAATTATATTGAATTTATAATTGGAAACTTACATCCTGATTTTACCCTAATTTTGTATAATTCTGCCGGACAAGTTGCATTAAAAGAAGTATATAGAAATCAAATACCCGGCAGTCCGATCAGAATAAATACTGAAGCGCTGAAAAAAGGAATTTATTGTTATCAATTAATAACAAAGCAAGGAAGCATGAGTGGTACTGTTATAAAAAATTAGACCATCCTTGATGCTTCAGGGAAATGATCCCGGCGAGATGACTCACATGCGCAAAGGATACTCTTAATGCTGCTTGAGATTTCTGCGTGCCACCCAGGCAGACCACCGGGGTTACAAAGAAAAGCAGCCATAGATTGTCATTATTGGGCCTCAGTTGTTCTTAATTCATTATATTACTGCAGAAAATCAATGCCTTGTTTTTTTATTGGTTGTAACCGATGATATTTTGGCACTCCATGAAGGTCAGCCGATCTGGCTGGGCGATAATATAAATGTGTACCTCGACCCGGGCAATGAAAAAAACACTTCGTATGATGATAACGATTACCTCTGTCATTTTAAGTGGGGTAATTCAGATTACTATGAAAGATATAATGGTGGAATTGGTCCGATTCAAATAGACAATTCAAATACAGGTATCTAATTTGCACAAATTTGCGATACCATTGATCATACCTTCATTATGGAAATTGCTGTCAGCAATTTAGCTGAACGGAATGATCCTTCAACGCTGAGTGATACAACCACTATCGGTTTGGATGCCGGAATATATGATGCTGATGATACCGGGATTATCTATTTAAAATACCAATTGGATTTGTCCATTAATACATTGCGAATCCTCTCAGCCTGGGCAGGATCGTTGAACTTTGCAGCCACTTTATTGGCTAAATAGCCGGGATCATTATCCTTACGTCGTTCTGCAACGCGTACCAAATCGAACCAGCGTTTACCTTCAAACGCAAGTTCCAGCGCTCTTTCATCCAGAATTAAATCTTCAATTGCATTTTTTACTGCCACAGGATCATTTTTATCCACATAAGCAGGTATGATTTTCGGTTTAAGACTTACCCTGCCCCTGACTCCGACATTATCAGTCCATTTATTGTATCCCTCAGGTGTTTGTGAAGCCGATTTGATACCATTGTTTAACAAAAGCATGGCAGTTGTCGTATCTCCCAACTGATTAAGAGCTTCTGCCAGCAATAAATGTATATCTGTGGCTCTTGAAATACAGATATATGTACTGTATGGATCACCTTCCTCCAGGTTATATTTTGAAACATAATACGAGCCGGGAATGGTATCAAATGTTATGCCTCTTCCCCGGTATAAATCACCTACGCCGCTTTTGGATTGTAATTGTGTATTATATGTATTGACCAGCAGCTGCGAAGGCTTCACCTGGTGGTTAATCGTCCAGCCTGTGAATTGGTTGTATTGATTTCTGTGGGATTCGTAAAAAACGATATCAATGTTTTCAATCTGTATGCCTTCACCATAAAATATCAGTTCCCATTTCTCTTTGGAATATGTACTTGTAACCTTATACGTCCTGGTGTTGCCATAACTTTCCATTCCTAATTTCAGATAATACGCGGCTGAATCGTACTGTTGGTTTTCAAGGTATAATTCACCCAACAGCGCTTTGGTGTTCGGTCCCGGAAATTGAATTTCGGTATATTTCGAATCGTTAAAAACGTAAGGTTTCAACTGATTAATCAGCGTATCAATCATGTCTTTTTTATTCAGGAATTTCTGTTCGGAAGGTACTGACGGCATGTTATCCTCAATAATGGCAGCTTCCCCGAACAACCTGACAAGGGTAAAATAAGACCATGATCGTATGGCTAAGAGGGCACCTTTGGTAAACTTGGGTTCATATTCTATGGTTGTAGGTTCTTTCAACCAGACCTCATCGAAATGCTGAAGGATTTCGTTAATGTTAATAATCACTTTATAATAATCTGATCCGTCGATATAAGGATTGTCGATCGAAAAATCCTGGTTGTTAATAGCCACCATATATGCATCCGAACCCGGGGTAACATCCAGCAGATCGGACCTCAGTCCGTCAATCAGCAGGAGATTCGGTACCGCCCTTTGCAACGGGATATACGTTCCATAAAGACTGATATACAGGTCATTTATTGACTGATAATGGTTGTCAGGTGTAATCCTGTTACCCGCTTGTTCCGTGAAAAAATCATCACTGCATGAATAGCCTGTGCATACTACAGCAACAAAGGCCACAAACTGGAAAATTATTTTTCTTATTTTCATATGGCAACAAATAAGCGATGTTACAAACCTAATTTTAAACCAATAATAAACGATCGGGTCTGTGGGATTGAACCATAATCAATACCCATATTAAAAGGATCGTTCGTATACATAAATTCCGGATCATAGCCCGAATAATCCGTAAACGTCAGCAGGTTTGAAGCTGTGACAAATATTTTTAATCCTTTGTACAAGCGTGTACCCGGCAAATTATAACTTAACGTAAGCAGCTTCAGTCTGATATAGGATGCATCCTCAATCCAGCGATCCGAGAAGACCGTATTCCCGGTAGGGTCGCCAAAGGAAGCCCTGGGCATACTGGCCCCGGTATTGTCCGGTGTCCAGCGGTTCAATACGGTGCTGAACTGGTTATTATAGGTGTCCATAGATTCAGCTTTGAATCTCACAAAGTTAAAAGCATCATTTCCTTCGCTGAACGTGAATGAAACCATCAGCTCAATTCGTTTATAGGATAACGATGAGGAAAGGCCTCCGAAAAACTCCGGATTAGGATCACCGATAATGGTTTTATCATTTTCATTGATAATATTGTTCTGATCTGCGTCTACATATCGGATATCACCAACCTGCATCGCTATTCCTTTGGGCCCTGTCACTGCAGAAGCCTCTGTGGCATCTGTAAAAATGCCGTTGGTTTTAAAACCATAGAAATTATTAATGTCGCCTCCAACCGAGGTCACATATTCAGCACCTGCCACCTGGGTCACAAATTTATCCTGTTCCGGATTAATGAATTCAAGACCTGTAATTTCATGGGTCTGTTTTGCAAATGTGGCACCGATTGTCCATACAAACTGTCCGAACAGAATTCTTTGACTGGCAGAAATCTCAATCCCTGAATTTTCCATTTTTCCACCGTTATCGAAGTAACGCGTATATCCGTAACTATCTGGCAGCTGCTGCAAAATGATCAGGTTGTTGACATTCGATTTGTAATAATCGAAGTGTATATTCGTCAATTGCTTGAACAACGAAATATCAACTCCTGCGTTCAGCGTACTTTTTTTCTCTATTTCCATGTTTTCGTTCGGGATTGCCTCACGTAAAAGTACCCCTATATCCGTTAGCAGGGCATCGACATAATACAATTTGGAATAGTCATAGACATCGCTGAACAGGTTTCCCGATTGAGACCATGATACCCTGAGCTTTAAATCTTCAAGCCAGCCGGCCCGGGATAAGAAATTCTCCGATGAAATACGCCATGCAATACCTGCAGAAGGATAGAAATTATACCTGTTTTTCTCTGCAACCGCCGAATTGCCATCATAAGACAGATTTGCGTTTATATAGTACTTATTCAGATAATTGTAGCTGATGTTGCCAAAATAGGATAACCACTTCAACCCCCTGTCATCACCTGTTGAGGTACGCAAATAGTTCAACGAGCCCGTGCCTGCACCAAGATTTTTTAAGTAATCCGATGCGGTGTTAAGATCTATTAATTTGACATTTTTATAGGTATTTTTCATGTATCGTACACCGGCATTTATTTCAAATGAATGTCCCGATGACAGTTTATTGGCATAGGTAAGGGTGGTATGGTTTTGCATGGAACGATATTCACTTGCCAAATCGCCCGGACTGTTATAGGCCGAATCAACCTGCAACAAACCTAAATCAGGAAGAAAAATGGATTCACGGGTACTATTGAAATCAATACCGATTAAGTTCGATAGTAATAAATGGGGGGTAATTTTATACTGTGCATTAACCGAACTTAAAAAATTGTAATTTCTGTTTGTTCCCGTTGCATTTCTGACTATTGCAACCGGATTACTCACATCAAATACCCCTACATCGTCAAGGAATGGCAAAGTGACACCGGTGGAAGGCTCCCGGGCATTTATTGTCATGACAGGAGGTATGGATAAAGCCGATAAAATAGGATTTTTATAAGCATTATAACCCTGGTTAGGCAGGTAGCTGTTTGACAATGACAGTTTGGCGTTGGGGGCCACCGAAAATTTATTGGTAATATTTACTTTACCGTTCACCCGCAGGTTGAAACGGCTAAAGTACGAAGTTTCATAAATGGTATTTTGTTTAACCCAACCTGTTGAAATATTATAGGTGGCAATTTCATCCCCGCCCTTTATAAACAAGTGATATTTTTGCAATACCCCTCTTTGAAAAATTTCTTTTTGCCAATCCGTACTGTTATTATATTTATAATAGTCTTCTGCAGAAGGACCTCCGTTTAACCAGGGAAATGTGCTGTTAATCTGTTCTGCAGACAATCCTCCTTCAACCATGATCTGGTTCAGATAGTTCCGGTATTCACCGGCATTTAACACATCCTGAGGTTGAGGCATCATCGAGATTCCAACATATGCCGAGGCATTTATTATGGTACTTGCTTCACTTTTTTGTTCGGTATTGATATTAATAACACCATTCGAACTGGTACTTCCCAGGTAGGCATTCCCATTCTTCATGAATGTAATGTCGGATATATCCTCAATATCGATTATATCCATCGGATTAAGTGAAAATCCATCCATCAGGCTAAGATTTGTATAATCATAGTCATGGATCATTCCATCAATGAGCAATAAAGGTTGATTTTTCCCGTATATCGATGAAATTCCCCTTATGTTCATCCAGGTCCTGTGACCCGGCATGCCTGAATGCTCTATAACGCGGACACCCGATATCATTCCCTGAATATCCTGATCAAATGTTGTCGATCTGCTCATGTCAACATCGGCAGCATTTAAAATGGATACAGTATAGGTAGCATCCCTTAAGCCTTGCACTCCTAAAGGGCTATTATAATAGTTATCCATTGATTTGTAGTTGGAAGCTACCAGGGTAACACGGATGAAATAGCGTCCCAGGATAAAGATGTTTCTTTTATTATACCCCGGAAGCTCTATGATCAGTTCTGCCTGTTTATCGGGGACACTAATGGTAAATGCGCCGATACTATCGGTTTGCACAGATACGCCGGTTGACGAGACCGAGACAAGCACCTGTCTTAATGGCATTCCGGAACCGGATTCCAATACCTGCCCTTTTATTATCGTATCAGGTACCTGTGTGAATCCTTTTGGAATATGAATACCAAAAGCCAACAGGATAATTATCAACAGACATGTAGAATATCGGAATGTTTTAGTCATAATATTGCTTAATTAGAATGTTGATCAGATATTTGTTGTTATTCAATCGGGATGAATTCAATTCTGTCCCAAAACAGGGTGCCGGAATTTACGGCAACTAATTTTATTTTGTGTTCGCTTGTTGTTGTCCAGTTAACTTCACCTAATTTGAACAGCTTGGTGGCATCTGCAGCAGAATGGCTTGCCTCTGACGGAGCATCTGAACTTTTTATGATATTGGTTTGCTCTCCGTCAATATAAGCCGCAAAAGAAATACCAGACCAAATCCTGGATGCGACAAGATATTGCCCCTTCATAATTTTAGGAGTTGTCACTTCTATTTTCCAGAAACCGATCATATTGAGACAATCATCATTTAATTGGGCTTGTGCCTGTGCAGCGGGTTTAATGTAGTACTGCAGGTACTCGCCTTCCCACCGGATACCTACAAACTGGGCTGTGTCATAAAACTTTTGGAAATGGCTTAGATAATACTCACCCTGTTTAAAATCAAAAAAATCGGTAACTTCCCATACAAATGTTGTAGGTGCAGGTTCAGTTACTTCGAGCAATTTATCAATCGTGTGAATGGCACCATTTTTTGCAGGAATATTTGATTGTTCAATATAAAGGCCTGTATAAGAGCCATCAGCTGAATTGGCATTTATTTTTATTTCACCATTTTCAACTTTTATCTGGATATTGTTATTTTTTGATAAAACAGAATACAGTGTTGCTGCATCTGCAAAATCGGACGTATAATAAGCGTTATTATCCAGGCAATGAAAGTCCATATAGGCATAAAAAGCATTATCCGGATATGCAACACTGTCAGGATAACCGGTATACCTGCCAATAAGATCGTCGATAGAAATAATGCCATACCTGTTAAAGGTAGTATCAGCGACGGTTAATACTGTAAACCGGGTACGGGCGTAGTTCTGGCCATATTTAAAGCTTATTATTTGCAGTGTATCATTTAATCCCGTTCTTCTGAGCCCTTCGGTGAAGATGGAATAAGAAGGATTTGCGTCCAGTACTTCAAATACACTTAATTTTAAAGGTTCAAGAACTTTATCAATTATTTGGATTGTTCCATTGGATACCCTTACATCCCTTTTGATGATTTTCGAATGTTTATTAATGATGATTTCAGCACCCTGAAATTCCGTAACAATATTATCACCCAATGCGTTTTTTTCACCTAACGTTCCCAGCTGATAATCCGCAATGGTAAATTCCTCCGGAATAATATGGCTGTATACCAGATCTTTCCTGTCTGCACTATCCAGATCGAGAAATGAGCTGATATTTTTTTCAGCATAAAAGGCATTCATTGCACTATTATTAGGAAGAAACAATGAATAGGGTCCGCGTATACTCAATATACCATCAAGACCTGTATTTATCACCAGTTCATTAAACTCTGAAAAGTCGCTGTTGTTAGCAATATATTCCGACATTACCAGTTCCTCATTGGCCTTCGGCGGCACCTGAATATCTTCCTTGCACCGGAAGAAAGAAAGCAGGATAAAAAGTATACAGGCACTTTTTAAAACTATACCTCGAGCAGATTTCGTTTTCATATAGTATATTCTTTTCTGATTCTTATCTTTCATAAAATGGATTTTGTTTCAGGTTTTTATTTCGCTTCAATTCGTCATACGGAATGGGAAGGTAATACATCATGGTATCGTTTACCTTTGATTTAAGAACATCCTTGCTTCTTGCATCTGCATTGTCAAGTATTACCTGGGTTATGATTTCTTTGTTCTGGAAACGGTTTCTTTTCGCATTACGCAGCAAATCAAACCATCTTTTCCCTTCAATAATAAACTCCTTCGCCCTTTCATCCATGATAACCTTTCTCATTTCAATTTGATCTGAGATGCCTGTAATAGGCTGACCCACGGCCCGTGTGTAAGTCTGATTTACATAATCCAGGGCTTCAGATACCCTGCTCATTTCATTCAGCGCTTCCGCTTTCATTAACATCACATCCGCATACCGGTAATATAAAATATTCAAATCACGTTCGCTTACGGGAAAGCGTCTTAGATCATCATCAACAGTGACTCCCATATATTTCCAGAAAGGTGATTTAGTCTTGCATGTCCTTATATCGGACACATCCGAAAACAAATTATTAAAGTTTCTATTAAAGCCCAATACCGTTCTGCCTCTGGAAAGATCTATGAAAGTTACCCAGGTTGGAGCAACCGATTTAAAAAAGGGATTTATCTGATCGGTGGTTCCGTCATCGATGCATTGGATCTCAAAAATGCTTTCGGTTGCATTACCCGGATTATACATCTCGAACCAGGAATCTGAAGATTGCAAACCAAATAAACCGGAATTGGTAATTGAATCGCAGTAATCAATACACTTTTGATATTGCTGATTCCATAAATAAACGTCAGCCAACAGTGCCATAATTGCATATTTATTGGCGCGACCTTTAAAATAAGCAGGATTACTTTGAAATTCAGTTGTATAGGCTAAATCCTTAGCACGCAACAAGTCATCTGTAATCTGCTGAATTATTCCTGACTCATAGGTGACAGAAGGATAAATATTACAGGTATCTGAAATGGATGGAGTGATGACCAACGGAACATTTTTCCAGATGCGTACCAGGTAGAAATAACAAAGTGAACGTAAAAATAACGCCTCGGCATCCATACCATCCTTCATTTTCTGTGTAAAGGATTTATCATGGTCAAGTACTTCTTTGTCATAATACATTAATGTATTTGCCAGGTTTATGGTTTCGTAGTACTTTGACCAGTCAATAACTTCATTTATCGGATTAATATCACTGCCGGCAATCTGAGAATAATCACCCGGAAATCCCATGACCATGTCAGCCCGCAATTCACCCCAAACAAATGATTCCAGAGCAGCACTGCGAAAAGTGCTATACATAGCAGCCAACGCATTGTTGGCATCTTCCGTTTTTTTCCAGAAATCGTTTCTGACCAATTCTTTCTCCGGAGGTACTTCCAACCAATCGGAGCAGGTTGAAAACAGAAATCCGATCAGAAAAAGCACTATTCTTTTATTGCTATCGGTGAGGATTTTTTCCATGGAATGTTTTTTTAAGGTTAGAAAGTAATATTAATACTCAACATAAGCCTTCTGCTTGGCGGGGTCAGATTGTTATCAACCGGCAATTTATCCGGTTTTGAAGGGGGAGCCACATCAGGATCCTGACCTGAATACCGGGTCCAGGTATACAGATTATATCCTGTGACATAGATTTTCAAATCTTTAATTCTAAGTTTATCACAGAAGTTGGTGCTGAAAGCGTACATTAATGAAACTGTTTTCAACCGCAGAAAAGTGCCATCCTCAACAAACCTGTCAGAGCCGAGCCAGTTGTAACCATACGGTGGTGTTGCTCCTCCCGGACCTTCCCATAAAGCCCTTGGCACGTCAGTAACGTCACCTTCTCCTCTCCATCGTGAGTTGGTTGCCGTAGTTTGATTGTCAAAACCCGACATATTTTCAGCATACATACGTGTCTGATTAATAATTTTGGATCCGTATTTAAAGTTTAAAAATGCACTCAACGTCAGATTTTTGTACCTGAACCGGGTTTCTCCACCACCCATATAATCCGGGTTCAGATCTCCCAGATACACCACATCTAGTGCATCAATTTTCCCGTCATGGTTTATATCCTGATACCTTGCATCGCCACCAACAAAAGTGTATTTTTCAGAGCCGACATTACCCATTTGCATGCTGAGCGGATATCCATCAAGCCCTATTATCGGATTACCGTCCTTATCCGTTGCAACCGCGTCTGAAGTTCTGGAATAAACGCCTAAATACCTGTAACCGTAAAAACCTCCCAAAGGTTCGCCCGGTATGACTTTCATCAGATATTCGCCATTGTTCAGCACATTGCCTGTTTCAAAACTGTAATTATCAGGTAAACTGACAACAATGTTCTGGTTTCTCGAGAAATTAATATTTACATCAAACTGGAAGTTTTCGCGTTTTATAACACTACAATAAATGGCCAGCTCCAGTCCTCTGTTTTGCATTTCACCGCTGTTAACATTCAATTTAGTAAAGCCGGATGTGGAAGGTATATCCGTTTCTTTTAAATACAGATCGAGGGTTTTCTTGTTGTATACATCGAACGTAACATCAAAACGACCTGCAAATAATGAAAGATTAAAACCGAGATCGGTTTGCTCAATGGTTTCCCATCTCAAACTGGTAAGTTCCATTCCGGTTGGCTTTGTTCCCCTTATATCCATGTAATTCAATCCGGAATAGGATTCATACTCGTTAAAATACAGGTATTTGCCATCGGGCAGATTTCCACTTCTGCCCCAGCTGATACGTAATTTAAAATCGTCAATAAATTCCACATCCTGCAGGAATGATTCCTCGGATACACGCCATGCAAACGAACCTGTCGGGAAGATCCCCCATCTGCTGTCCGCACTGAATTTTGATGTACCTTCACCTTTAGCACCGACCATTAAAAGGTATTTATCCTTGTATTTGTAATTAGCGGAAAGAAACACACCCATCGAACGATACCGTGAATAATCTGAACTCATATCGGTGATATTTTTTTCACCAACGGGTTGTTGCATATTTCGGGATGATGACAGATTGGTTTCAACATTTAATCCTCTTTCGAGCGTTTCTTCGGTGTCGAATTGTCCGATTATTCCCAGGGAATGATTCGTCCCTAATTTGGGATTATAGACAAGCTGATTTTTTGTAAAAACCGAACTTTTTTTGCTGAAAATATTTACGGCCTTGTTCGCAAGACTGGAATTATAATCCCCCGTCACTTCAACAGGCAGGAATTTCGATTGTTTGCTATCGAAAATATCCAGCGTAACGGTTGAATTGAAAATTAATTGGGGCAGGATGGTATATCGGATATTGAAAAGAGCCCGGGCATTGTCCTTTATAGTATTATTAACTCCCAATTTAGCTAACGCCACAGGATTATATACATCTGAAGAAGAACCCTGCAGGGTAGGAGCTGTAAAATATTGCGATGTAGGAATGTTATTCGTATCTCTTTCATACACCGTTAAATTCGGCATTTTTCTGTAAGCAATAGCACGGATTTGTCTGTTATCTCTAAAATCCCAGTCATCCCTGTCAAAGGTTGCATCGTCATTATAACGGGTGTACATAATATCCGACTTAAACTGCAGTTTTGTCGATAAATCGTAATCCAAAGAACTTCGAAGATTCAGTTTCCTTGACCGGTTTCCGATAACCGTACCTCCTTCATCATAATAGCCAACCGACAAATTGTATTTTGCTTTATCACCTCCGCCCCTCACTGAAAAATCATGTTGCTGTGTGTAGGCAGTCTGGGTTATTTCTTCAACCCAATTGGTGTTTTGCGTGAAATTATAGTAGTTAAACAATTTGCTGGGTTCAAAATCAATTTGATTAAAATAAGCGGGTGTGCTTTCGGTATGATTTGAAATAATATTGTAGTTGTAAACTTCCTCTCTGATTAATCTTGCATAGCCGCCATTATCAAGCATCGGGATTGGATCGGGTTCTTTTGCAATGGTATTCTTTATGGTGTATTCAAAAATTGGTTTTGATTTGATACCCCGTTTGGTCTTGATCATAATAACTCCGTTCGAGGCAGATGATCCCCATACCGCAGTTGACGCAGCATCTTTTAATACTTCAATCGATTCAATATCTTCAGGGGACACATCAATGAGATTTCCGAATTTCTGAACGTCTGCATTGGCAAAGTCAAAATTTTCAAAATCGGGTGAATATTGAATTCCATTTACCACGATTAACGGATTGTTTTTTGCATTCAATGAAGCAGTACCCCGTATACGTATATTCAAGCCTGCCCCCGGATCACCGGAAACAGCAGTAATATCAACGTTGCCCATACGACCCTGCAACAATTCTTCAACTGATGTAGACATTACCGACTTCATCTCCATCAACTCCATTCTTGTGACGGCGGTTCCCAGGTCGCGGACCTGTGTAACACCGTCATGGCTGACTTTGCTGGCAGTAACCCTGACTTCCTGAAGGGTTGTGCTTTCAAGCTCAAGCGCTACATTAATAACGGTTCGGTTATCAATACTGAAAACACTCTTTTTGTATCCGATAAAAGATACCTGAATCGAATCAACGATGTCCTTCACTTTCAGGATATAATTCCCGTTGTTATCGGATATCGTACCGGATACAAACCTGCCTTTGTCGTCAATTTCCACCACATTAACACCCGGCATTGTTTCGCTGGTGGCCTGATCTATAATACGCCCTTTAATAATAGCCGACTTTTGTGCAGAAACGTCAGGGATAAACGGTATAAACCACGTCAGCAGCCCGGTCAGTAGAATGATTTTTTTCATAAATAGTAGGTTGTCAATGGTAATACTACTTGGATTTTAATACAGAGGTGATTTTATGCACAACTCCTCGTCGTACCAGATGATTTGCATTGGCATGATCCAATAAAACCTCCTGCCCGGATGCATCCGTAATTCTCAGATTATTCGGGGTATTGGTAATATTCAAAAATGCACCGTCCAGCAACGTATTAAAGGTTCCTGACAAAACGCCGTCATCGCAAATGACTTTCTGCACAAAATGGTAATCAACAAAGCGTAACAGACTATCGGCATCTGAAGGAATAATTCCATCCGTTTTGGCCTTGGCCATGGCAGCATTGTCCGGAATAAAAGCGGTCCAATAATACGCGTTGCTCGCCTCTGTAATTTTAATATTTGGATATTGGTTTTTGGTGTCAGTCTCTATAAAGGCAGTATCAAGCATATTCACTTCAACCATCAATTTGGCAAATTCCGAAAGATCGGGATCACTCATTATATATTGTCCCATCCTGTATTCGGTTTGTATGGGATTGTCTACAAAATAAAGCATACCGTTTATTCTTTGTTGCCCGTCCGTGACAGAGGCTGTAACACCCTTATAATTATTCAGTCCTCCGGTCAATACCTGACCTGAATAGTGCACATAGTTATGAGAGGCCATTTCAAGATATCCTTCACCACTTAAGTCCGTTATATTTCCATAATATATATGATCCTGCGCGTAAGAAACGAGATCAACCTCAGGCATTACCAGCCATTGTCCGTCATCTGCTTTTTCCTGGAATTCAAGGTTGCCGCTTGAGTTAAGAAACAGACGGATATTGGCAGCTTCAATCTGGACATTGTTCGGTGCAAAAAGCGTTACCTCTTTTTCACCCGAGAGTGTCGGAATCATGTTTGCATTTGAAAGCATTGTCAGAAACACGGAATAATTCTTATTGATAAAAAGTGGACCGGGAACGCTTATAAAAACATTTGGCTCCATGATACGTTTTGATTTATAAATAACGCCGTTACTGCACATATAGCCCGCATCCACATCGGAAATGTCGATAACCGATTTATCACCGTAATAATTGAAATACTGTTTTGTAAACTTTGATTTAAGCTCCAGGCGATTTGTGATCTGGGTCTGTAAAATATACCGGATGGTGACATCCGGGACCTCATCAAGACTCGAATAGGTCTTGAGAACGGTATTGTTCAGATAAGTTTGAAGAAGATCATTGTCGGGTAAGAAAACGGTGAATATATCCAGCATGTACGCTGGTGTCTGTGTAGAAGACCAATTAGGACCTCTTTCTGCAGCTATATTTGAAATATCGGAATACCCTTTGGAATATAATTGTCTGCCCTGTAAGTCAGTCCCGGCAGTTGTGTATGTTGCGAATCGCTGCATCAGATCGTAAAACAGGCCGTACTGATCCTGGTGACCAATCAGGTATTGTTCGATGCTCGGCATCGAGTCAACTACCTGATCGATATAATATATAAAGCCGCTTGATGTCGGATTGGCCAGGTCTTCAATATTCGTCGTATGCTCATTTCCTGCCGGAGGTATTATCATGGCATTGTGCCAGTTTATTAATCCGCCCCATTTGCTGTCGGGATACATAAACGGATAATCTTCAGCCCCGTTACCATTGTAATCATGGAAATAGTGAATTGAGAACAAGGGTATATATTTAACATTGGTATATATAAATAATTCCTTGCCTTTATAGGTTTCATCGTATTTCGGAATTTCTTTGTAGGGGGCTGAGATGCTTCTTGTCTGTTTTCTGAAGAAAAGAGCTCCGTATTCTCCTGTTGCGCTTTCCAGGAGGCTCCATGCTTTTTCATAAACCAGGTGATTGGCATTTACCGGGTTTGACAAAAAGTGAAGCGTAAAAAGCTCAAGTGCCTGGTCTTCTGTCAAATCGTCAATGGAAGAAATGCCTCTCTTTTGAAAATATAGTTGGAAAGCCTCATCATCAGGCACAAATAAAGTAGTTAGCTGCTTTTCAACCGTATTTCTGTATCCGGCTCTTTCCATTAATTGTAAAAAAATGGAATACCTGCCCTCTTTCTCCAGGTTTTCAATATTAGTACCTTTAAGCCATGGGGGATCTTCGTATCTTTCCATCTTATCAGAACATCCGTATAATACCCATAGTAAACATGCAATAAGTATTGCAGTCCTGCCGGTTTGTTTCGCTTTCATCACAGGTAAATGTTTCAGTTTATTATATATGAAATCATATAAAAAAGAAATGGATTTGGATCTCGTTTAAAGAATATTCATGTTGTGCAGGTATCAATAATGTTTTAAAATTAATTAGAAATTTGAATTTTCAAATTATTTTTATTATAAGGATCAATTTAATAAGAATAAAATCCGATTCATTTCAATTCAGACAAATATTACAGACATTCACCGGTGCAAGGTTTGGGGTGAAACCACAGACCAGCGAGGGGGAGAAAAAAGGGAATCAATTTTAGTGAGATCAGAAAATTCCTGTATTGATGTTTCAGCCCTGAATAATGGTTTTTATTTTGTGTACCTGTATAATTCAAAAGGTTTTTTGGTTGATTCGCAAAAGATTTTAAT
This sequence comes from Bacteroidales bacterium, assembly GCA_016928305.1. Classification (GTDB taxonomy): domain Bacteria; phylum Bacteroidota; class Bacteroidia; order Bacteroidales; family UBA10428; genus UBA5072. The sequence goes on along the minus strand of JAFGKY010000163.1, from coordinate 2,961 downwards.
ATGCAAGAATTAAGGGATTTATCTTCGCAAGGGTCGGACCTCAATCAAGCTAAAGACACATGTAGTTTATTGTTTTATAAAACTGTAATGGCTTATTTGATTTCGATTTTTAACCTGCACGCGGCTGGTTCAACAATCCTGTTTTAGATTCCGATAAAAGGTTGCAGGTGCAACCTCCAACCAGTAAGGAAAATCAAATTCTGATTAATATTGAGAAGTAAACGATAAAATAAAAAAGAAAACAATTCCACCGGATCGTGAAAATTCAGATTCATGTTGAACTCGCAGTAAAGTCATCGGTGAGCGAATTTGAAGAATACGTGAATCAATATTTGTTTAACTGAGATTTTGCCTGACTGTAACATATGCGATACGGTTACATGTCGAATACAAGACCAGCATACCTATTCGTGGTAAGGGGATACGCCTGCTGAAAACAGCGTGCTGACAGCCTCTATTTGTCCACTTTCATTACACCAAAAAGCATCGGTGAACGATAGACTTCATCTTTATCACCGTACCAGGAATATTTGGTGTCACGTTCTATGAAGTCATTATCGTTGATTTGAACTTCAAGTCCGATGTATTCACCGGAGAATTTTCCAATTTCTTTCCAGGGTATTGCAATCTCCGCAACGTACCTTTCCGGGAAATTTTCCTGTTTCATGGGGATATCGCCTGAAATTTTCCCCCTGTCGATAAATACACCCGGTATATCCCGGACGATCCTTATCATATATTCATGATCGGAATAGAATGCAGGTTTATCGTTATCGGTGTCAAGATAGATTTCGATACCATCATTCCTGTATCTCTCCCTGCAGTTATTCACCATTGAATCGTCGTTTATTTCAAACAGAAAATACAAATTTTGGACATCGTACATTATTCTGAAATATCCTTCCAGGTCACGGAGGCTTACGGTTCTTCCCATCACAGGCTTGTTTACCGGAAGCCGTGTCGCATTTTTCCATACCGGATCGATCTTTCCGTCAATTACCGGGGCTGATTCTGTGCAGGTCAGGACAGGGCCCGCATAGGGTATGGTCTTGCACCGAACCACATCGGACCTGGCCACTCCTTTGGTATTTTCAATCTGCACATAAAACTGATATTCGGTTTCATCCCCGGGAGCAGGAAACCTGAACTCCGGATCATTGGCTCCTTCTATCTCTTTACCATTCCTGTACCATTGATACTTTAAATTATTGCCGACAGCAGCAATCGACAAGGATACCGGCAAACCGGCATAAGTATTTACATTTACAGGCTGCTTTATAATTACCGGAAGAAATTCTTCGAGCGAACGGAGATAACCATCGGGATTCAAAGGCACAAGTGATCGTACCATCTGGGGTAAAAAAATGCAGTATTTTGAATTTGTTTTAACGGCCTGGTCAATCAGCCATTTTTCTGCCTCTTCTGCCGGAGGACGCGGGCCTTTTCCCTTCCAGTATTCCAGTATTTTATTAAAGCCCGCTGTGCGTACCACTGTCCAGGGTTGTGTCCGGTTTTCAAATTTTTTATGGGTCCACCATGCCCACCCGACATTAGCCTGTTCAAGAAAAGAGGTCGATACTGTATTTCGTTCATAGGGTGGCCCCTGTTCTCCGGTTTCGCCATGCCAAAGGGGAATCGTATATTTATTTCTCAGTTGGTTCCACCTTTCAAGTTCAGCTGCATCCGATACGGGCGGATAGCGATGAAAAGCAATTACCAGGTGGGGATCCCAGTCAAGCGGTTCAAGATCATCATATGTCTGCGCCCAGTCGTCTCCCTCAATAAAGATAATGCCTGTGGTATCTATTTCCCTTATGGTATTAGTCAGCTCTACATATATTTCTCTGAGCAATTTCCTGTCAACTTCCGGATACCTTCTTAATAAAGGTTCATTCAATAAATCATATCCCGTTATGCAATCATGTCCTTTGTATCGCTCTGCAATTTTGCGCCATAAATCAATACACCGCGGAAAATAGATATCCTTTTCGGTCCATAATCTTGCCTGGCCGTCACTGTCCGCAATATTTTCCTTGTTTTGTGCTCCCGGTGCGCCATGCATGTCCCAGATAACACCCAAATGATATTTTTCACTCCATTTCACAATGCTGTCAAGGAATCTGAAGCCTTCTTCGGAATAGAGAAACGGCGGATGCTCAGGCTGACCTTTAACAGGCTGCAGCATAGAAGCCAGCAGCGGAATGCGTACCGTATTCAGGCCCCAGTCTTTCATAGCGGCAAAATCCTGCTCGGTAACATAATTTTCATGATAAATTCGCCAGAACATATTGGCTTTCTCTTCACCGATAAGATCGGTTATGGCTTTCTCAAATTGCCATGGCCTGTCCAGTTGCCGTATTCCCCACATATAACCTTCCGGGAGCAGCCAGCCCCCAAGTCCCAGGCCACGTAATACCACTCTTTCACCGGTACTCCTGTCAATGATATCTTTGCCTCTTGTGGTATAATAGGCAAACAATGTATTGACACAGAGGGAAAAGATCAGGAAGCAAAATAACTTTTTCATAGGATTCAATACTTTTTCAAGGATTCCATTTTTTTGTTAAACTGGTACAGGATATTCTAAGCTTTGTTTTTCTGCAAATCAATTTTCTTCAGATCGCTGATAAAAGATAAACCACAGTGCATCAGGAAGAGAAAAAGAACAAGTATACTTATTTTTTTCATACCAAAGCGTTGTCTGTGAAAAAAATACTGCTTCCGGACTGGCTTTCACAATACAATGGTAATTGTACTCCCTGCCGGTATCCTGTATTTCAGAACCTTTCCTTCTATCCACAACTGAAAAAGTCTAACAAGCCAAATGATGCACGCAGCAAAGCTGTTTGTCATTTTTAGTTTGCTTCGCGGAATCAAGCCTTAGGGCTTATCCCGTTTGTGAAATATAAAATGTCGCAATAGTGCGGTTTGTGAAGTCCTGCTTTGCGATTCCGGCGGGAT
>JAFGKY010000162.1 GCA_016928305.1 Bacteroidales bacterium | reverse complement strand
CAATAAAAGCCCCCGACGTGAAACGGCGGAAGGGGATTTATCTTCATTTGCAGGGATCTCCCCTAACCGGGATCATGCAATAATCCCGTTCTCAAAAAAACCCCCGACGTGGAACGGCGGAAGGCCTCACTCCTGCCCCTGAAGGAGAGGGGTAAGACGTAATTACTGTCATATGTCATAAGAATAAACATTCTTGCATCTGTTTTTGGCATGTTAATGTATTAACAATTCTTAAATGTGTTGTATTGCAGATAAAGAATTCAGATAGCTTCCGAATCCTTATAAACGGAGCAAAGCGACGGATGCAGTAACTGGATAGGCTGTTAATAAACCTGCTTCAGATCAGCAGCTGGTTTTCTTTCCACCAGTTGTATTCCCGGTCAGCAATCCTTTTATAACGTTGACTGAAGACATTATAACCGGGTTTATGGATCCGTTGTTGTAAAAAAGAAAGGAGATCCACAGAATTGTCATCATTATGGATTTTTGGTGCTTTTATGGGTGATTTGTTGTAGTCTTTTTTTGCCTTCATAGGATTGAGAAATAGTATCACATAGTCTACATTTAACATAATGTCAAAAAGAATGCCATTTTTTGAACTGTTCCATCCGATTTTATTGTCCCCAGGGATATCCTTTACGGATTACGCATTTTGAACCACTGTTGGAGGATATCAGATCCATCTCAAATTGAATTTTCTCTTTATCCTCAGCATAGGGTTCCATAAGTATAACATGGTATTTTTTAAGAGCGATATCGCTTATCTGGTATTCAAGGTCAAATAAACAGTTGCAATCGCATGCGGCCGATGTTTCGTTTTCATAGATTATAAGCGTATCTCCCGCATAATGGCAATGAAAATAGGTTCGGCCGGGACAACAATTGAATCCCGCATTGATATGTTGCAATAAAAGGCTCTGGTTTTCCGGATCATAGGAATACTGTATGCAGCTCATGGTATCCATGATTTCCGTCCACATTACCGTTGATTTGGTATACTTGCAATCCGTTAACTTATTGATTGTGCCACCAAAAGGATTGTTTTCTTTTTCACAGGTACAAATAAAGAATAAAATGGCCAACCCGGATAAAACATATTTAGCTAAGTATTTCACAACATAAAAATTATTAACCAACATAGGAACGATTGATTGCATATAAGATGTTTTTCATGATAAAGGGTTGCGTAGTGGAAAAATAATAATGGCTACTCAGCGCAGAATGGTGATTGTTTTTGCTTCAGAACCGGTTACCATCAGGTAAATCCCAAGGGGCAGCCTGGATCCCCTGTCATCTGTACCATCCCAGTATGAAGGTCCCTGAAATTTATGAAGTAGTCTCCCATTTTTATCATATATGTATATCATGCCTTCATAGGAGATAAAAAAATCATCGTCCCTTCCGTCGTTATTGGGAGAGAATACCGGATTATCGGTAAGGCAGTCCTTCAGTATGACCAGTTCCTTATTCCAGTTGGCAGTGCATCCCCTCACATCCCTCACAGAAAGCCTGTACCGGCCTTCTTTTAAAAGTCCGTAAACCGGGACTTCTTCACCTGTAATCAGGTTTTTCAATAATGTATCATAAAATCCACTGTCATTCTCCACATTTATTTTCCGGACATTGACCTTACCGCTTGTGTAGCAACCGGCATCGATCTCCTCCGTTTCCAGCTCGGTAATGGCTATTTTTTTTATTTTGACATTCAGGGTATCTGAATTGGTACATCCGTTGTTGTCGGTATAGTGCACCCATATTCGATTATCGGACGACAGAAGAACCTGATTTTGGAGTGACCCTGTTGACCATTGCATAGTACCTCCATCATTTAGCAGGGAAATTCTCACCGAATCACATAAATCGTCAACCTTCGTCTGAATCAATGGTTTAGGTAATTCGTTTACCTTGACTTCCTGTATGGTCTGGCATTTGCCGTTGTCGAGCACGACCTGATGGATTGACGGTGATATTTCCATGGTTTCTGATATCCAAACGGATTCATCAACAAACTGGTTAAAAAGAGAACGGACGGGATCACCTTCACAAATATTCATTTCAGCGGGGAGGATTTTTGCAGGTGAGGGAAAAACGGTGAGTGATTGCGAATAGGTAGCCAGGCAATAATCCGATGAGAAGCGAACATTCGCATCACCTGAAAAACTTCCGTTCAGATTGATCTCTCCGGTGACAGTGTTCATCGTAAATTGATCGCATGCATAGGTAATGTTGTATTCATCCGGAGCAGGAATGGGAATGATGATCTCATTATCGCAGTATTCTGCAAGGGAATAACCGGCACGAAATGGTTTTGCCGAAAGCCTTTCCAGGTAAAGGGTATCCGATGTCAGCATTTCGGTCTCCCATGTATCATCAGGTGACCTGAATATACCTTTAACGCTGTCGAGGATACAATCCTCTGATTTCTTCCATAGCTTAAAATAAAGAAATACGGAAGTTTCGTTCTTAATAAGACTGTCGTTATAAATCTTCATTACATTGTCTGTCCCCCATGTTATCTTTCCTGCACATTGTGAATCCGTATAACGGTCAGTGGTATAAAATGCACCCAGGATATCGCCTTCTTCAAGCATTGCAAAAGAATCCATCGTCGGGACGGTAGCATAGATCACAATGTTTTGCGGGTAGGATTCCGGATCAGGGGTTACCTCCCATGATGGTTGAGCCTGGGAATTCATCATTATCATTGAACCGGCCCAGAAAATACTAATAATATGGCAACATACCTTATGCATCTATTGTAACAATCAATCCTGCGGGGATTTTTGGTCCCCGCAGGGAATTTACATTAAAGCATTTTTAATAATTTCATTCTATCTATTTTATCGTTGAACCTGGAATTTGCCCCGGGTCAAAATGTCAGCTGTTTTAACACTGTAAAGATACTGACCATTGGCTAAGTTTCCAACAGCAAAAATGAAATGATTCACACCTGCTCCGGCATTGCTGAAATCAAATTGTCCGACACGGTTTCCCAGCATATCATATAAAATTACAGATACATCCGAATATTTCTCGAGATAAAGCTCTAAGTGGACCTCATTTTCGGCTATTGTCGGATACAACCGGTGAACGGTTGATGCACCTGCCGGATCAATACCTGTTATCATACCTTTGGTAAGGACGATCATTCCATCATCAACATTGGTTTGCTGACTGAGGTTGATGGTATACGATTCGGTTTTATTTTCATCCTCAATATTCAGGGTTATAATCATGTATTCATTGTCGGGCAAATCCCACATGGTTAAGGCAAGATTCCCTCCTTCGGCTATTTCATTGCCTACCTGAATATTGTTGTCGGCATAAACGGTGACTCTCGCACCTGCGCTAATACTTAAAACCTCTTCGGGAACGACAAGAATCCTGTTGTTTTCCATTTCAGGGTCAGCAACAATGCTTGGTTCCGACGTTGATTTGGTTTCGTAACAGGGGATCCAGACGGTATCCTCGTCTGCATATGGGTAAGTAAAAGAACGCATGGGTGTAATGAAGGAAATCTTGTAGGCATAACCGGGTTTCATCGTATGTATCTGATCGATTCCATATTGCGGGATATAATTCAAGGCCCTTACCACACCGTTGATATATTCAAAAGTTTGAACATACCGGATGTTATCCGCTACATTTCTCATCATGGAACGGATCGGATAAGCCTGTGTATAAAAGTAAGGAAGGAAATAAGGCCTCCTGGTGCCCGGAAGCTGGATCGTCAATTGAGGATCAATAGTGTTACCGGGAATACGAAGAATTGCATTTTCGAACGATTTTACCTTGTATCCTTCAAGGATGTTCCAGATTCCATCGGTTATACCTATATAGGGGAAATACACGATCTCACCTTTGTAGTTCTTAACAACTACCGGAATGTTTCCGAAAATATTTTGCATCAGAGGATCAACAGGTTCGACATTAAGAGATACCATATTCCATCCGGTATGCAATTTTATTTCCTGGGAATGGCAATGCGTGAAACGGGTGAGCAAACTCAGTCCGTCATCCTTATAATAACCACTGTCAGGGAAGATGTTATTGACAGTGTATTCAGCGTGTTCTATATCAATTACCTGGTCATTCCTCCATTTCCATATTTTGAATTCGAATTTTTCACCTTCATCAAATCCGTTTTTGAATACCGGCACAGGAAAGATGAAACGCTTTTCTGTCCTCCATATGATAATGGTTGAATCATTTATACCGGTATTTTCCCAGGCGGTTAATATACCATTTGCCCCTTCCCAACGGATCATTCCACCGCACTGTAACATACCCCAGTAATCCCTGAAAAACAATCCGATATAGTCGCCATATTCCAGGCCGGCTGTTACCCCAAGCTTTTCAGAAACCACGATGGTATGGTTATCTTCACCACCAATGATAGGTTTCCACGGCACTATAGGATGTGGTGTAAATGGAACTACAGTTTCACAATATGTATCTGTGCATCCATTGGCTGTAACGATAGTCAGGCATACATTAAACGGATCGAAGCCTGAATGGATAGGAAATACATGATGCGGATTTTGTTCATCCGAGGTGGTACCATCACCAAAATCCCAATGCCAATTGATAACTCCGCCATGTGATTGATCAAAGAAATAAAAACAAATGCAATCGGCCAGTGAATCGGGAGCATAGGTGAAATAAGCCTTGCAGACCGGTTCGGAAATCTCCCTGATGCATGTAATATAAGCCGGAATCCCGACCATGCAGATCGATGCAACATCAAGCAGAGGTTCGTATCCCAGTATCACGCGTTGTCCGTCATAGAATTCAAAAGAATCAGGAACATGCACCGGTTCAAGTTTGGGACCGCTGTCAAGTTCAATGATATAATGGCAGCCATCCAGACCGGTATAATCTCTTACTGTTCCCGTATGAATGCACAACCGGGAATCGAATAACGATAACTCTTGCTGGTAAATGCTTTCACAGTTAGAGGAAGTTGTAATCTTCAAGGTAACAGTATAGTTTCCCTGCATAAACTCCCGTACCGGATTTTGTTCGGTTGATGTCGAACCATCGCCAAAATCCCAGTCCCATTCCGTTACGTCACCCACAGAGAGGTCGTGGAATTTTACCAGGTAAACCAGGAAAGGTCTGAAATCTTCCGTATAATCGTAACCTATATCAGGTATTGAAGATAATTCATAGTAAGGCAAAGCGATTACTTCATAGGAGAAAAAAGCCGAACATAAAACACTTGGCATCGGAACCAACTTGGTTACCTGATCGTGACATTCGTTTGTTACACCTCCGGTGACAGTCAATGTAACAGGAAAAATACCGGAGTGGGCAAAATGATGCACGGGATTTTGTTCGGTTGAAAAAGTACTGTCACCGAAATCCCAGTGCCAGCTTTGAATGAATCCCAGGGATTTATCTTCGAAACGAACGGCATTGAAACACCTTTCCATTGAATCACACCTGAGGTGATAATAACTGAAATCCGCTTTGCACTCAACTCGTGGATAAACGGTAAATTCAAGTGTCTTCAGGTGCATAAAATTCAAAACATAATGTCCTGCCGACAGGCTGTCGAGTCGCATGGTATTATGCGACTGGCAAAGGGCAGTAAGCATTCCTTGCCAATACCTCGCGATCACATATATTGTATTTGAAGAAGTGCGAACAACATCGTAATCTTCCATTCCACAAGGGGAAGAAGAGAGTGTGGTCACCGCATGAAGCGTTATGACATCACCTTCCTGTGGTATGGCAGGTGAAATGTAAAGAGAATCAATGGAATAGGGTTCAGTAATTACTGAATCGATTGATGATTGTGCTGACAATAATCCCGAAAGACTAATCAGCGTCAGGGTAACGGCTAACAGAAGGTTTTGCCTCAACACCCTGGTTTGTTGTAATTTGGTTTGCATAACTAAAAGGTTTAAACGTTAATTTTGTTTGGTACTCAATAATTACAACTAGAGACTGAAAAAGTAACCTTCTTTACTATTTTTCTGCCGGATGAAATATCCCAGTGAAATTTCAATGGTAGAGGTATTGATTACCTGTGAACGGATGGGTGTATTATAAGATACTGCGGCTTTGACCTGACCGTTGCCAAGCTTGATGTTCTGTATGCCAATGCCAAAGGAAGCCATTTCCTTCAGGCAGTAAGAAAGAGAAATACTGTAGTTCTTCAGAAATAGGATTCGGGTTCCCAGATCAATCCTGAAATCATCAAAATAGGGATAACAAATACGTGTATAAGGCGTAACCTGAAAATTCTCCTGAATCCTGAAACGGTTGGAGGCACTAAAAACAATATGCCGGTACAATATAATAGTTTCCTCCAGCGGTTTAATGAAATTGTTTGCCAGTTGATTAACAGAAAAACCAGCATGAAAGCGCTGATTATAAAAAATGATCCCTGCATTGCCATCCATCACATATTCTGATAATGAGCCCGTGGATGGCGTCCCTTCAATCCGGCTGTTGATAAAACCCAGATCAATACCCCCTGCAAAAAATAACCGGTCTTTCAGCCGTGCATGAAAAGAATAAACTGCATAGAGGCGGTTTCCGGAAATGTATTTTCCTTCGTTATATCCTGTAAACCGGATGCCAATTGTGCTGAAAATACCCGGATTCGCCTTTCCAAAACCAAAACGAATATTCGCGTTGAAACAACTGTATTGGGCGTTGAGGTAGCTGATGTAACTATGGTTACCCGCCTGCAGTTCAATGGGTGCCGTGAGGCCTGCGCCGGAAGGATTATACAGAGAAATGTTCTGGGCAAACTGGTAATAATGAAAGGGATAGCTTATCTGTGCCGATACATGTTCAGGCATAAAAGACAGGTACAGAACCAGAATGCATAACAGGCACTGGCCGGATGCTGATCTCATATTTTTTATATGGCCTTGGGGCAAGGGCATGTAGCGGGGGTTGATAACGATTGTTTTATGTGTATTCCTGTTTCATAAAGCAACATCAAATATAATAACTTGATCCGATTCATTCAGCATCTCTGTTCTCCCACCTTTACCAAATAACCACTAAGTTGATTATTGAATACATAAACAGGATTGCCACCAAAGCACAAAGGCACCAAAAAAAGTTTTACTATGTTGCTTTTTTCGTGTTTTGGTGTTTGGGGGGTTAAAATCTGCTGAAAATCTTCCGTGATACTTTTCGGGTATTGACACATCATTCCAACATTCCATTATTCCGGCATTCCTTTATTCTATCGTTCCGTTTTCCCATCTCACAATAATTCATAATTTTATGGGTTTAGGGGTTACTTTTTTTATTTTGCATTGTAATACTCATGTAAACATTCCGGATGAAATATTCTGGCGCAGCCATAATAGAAGCAATAAACAAAGGAAATGACCGCGATATGCTGAAATTCCTTTATAAGACTGTATTACCCCGGGTAACAAAATATGTTGTTACGAACAACGGGAACCGGGATGATGCTTTTGACATATTCCAGGATGCCGTGGTGGCCTTTCACCGGTTTGTCAAAGAAAACAAGTTTCGTGAGGACGGCAATCCCGAGACCTTCATTTTCTGTGTGTGCAGGAATTTATGGATCAATAAGATCCGAAGGGAAAAGAAGCAGATAAGAATGCCTGACGGATACGAACTTTATAAGGATGATGCAGCAACAGCGTTGGAAGGGATCATCACAGAAGAAAGGGCCTCTATCGTGAAGAAAATGCTTTCGAAACTGGGGAAAAAATGTGAGGAATTGCTTAGGCTTTCCATTTATGATAACATGAGCCTGAGGGAGATCAGTCTGCAGATGGGATTTACATCGGAAGATGCTGTAAAGACCCAGAAATATAAATGCAAGCAGAAACTCATCGGGTATATTAAAGAGCATAACGGCCTTTTGGAGGGCATAAAACAAAACTGATTCCATGCTATGATCAGCGAAAGAGAAAAATACGAACGGTTTGAGAACTACCTGAAAGGGTCGATGAACGACGAGGCAAAATCTGCCTTTGAAAACGATCTCAGTCAGGATGTTGAGTTTAACAGGGCGTTTGAAGACTACAGGCTGGCACACAACCTGATCCTTGAAAGCGGTTTACTTGACATACGTCAGGAACTGAACAACCTGCATGTAGCACAGTTAAAAACAGGACGTTTGTGGCGGATGATCAGGAATATTTTGATTCCGACAGGGATAATCCTGACCGGCGCTTTATTGTATTACCTGATGCAACAGGATGGGTTACAGCCAGAAAAAATCGTTGCAGGATCCGGTACAGAAATTGGGAATATTCCATTAATAGCAGGAAATGAAGGCGATATGGTCCATGATACCGATACAACTGATGTCAGGCTGCAACCGGAAAAACTTCCTGCCAATACCATAAAAACAAAAAAAACAGATTTAACGATTGTAAGTACCGATATTAAACAGGACGAGATTATAAGCAAACCGGTGAAACCAATTATCAAACCGGTTGCTACGGAGAAAGTCATCGAGAATATTACTTTACCTGTTGCACTAAGAGACACATCCATTGTTCCGGAAAGAATACCCTATGTAGATGAGAAGAAATCCATTCCGTTATCGCCCGATTGTGAACGGGTTAAGATCACCTGTGACTTTATAACAGAAAGTACCTGTGCGGACGGTTCACAAGGTATGGTTGTATTTCTCACCCAGACGCTGAAAGGAGGCAATGCTCCGTATGAGTTTTCCATAACCGGTGGAACGGACTTTGTGTCGCAGGCCTTGTTCAGTAATCTTCAATCAGGCAGTTACAGGCTTGTTGTGCGTGATGCCAACCGGTGCTTTACGATTATAGGGACAGCCGTTGTGGATGCAATTGAATGTGATTTTCGGTTTGCTCCCGCGTTGGGCGAGGTGTGGGAAATACCTTTTATGGATGATAAGAACGGCAAGCTTTTTATCTTTTCCAAGGATGGAAAAATGTTATATTCAGCAAACGTCGGGCCATCCTATGATCCTGTATGGAACGGAAATTCGCTCAACGGCGATCCACTGCCCCTGGGGGTATACATATTCCGGATAGAGTTTCGGGACGGAAGGAGGTATAACGGTACGGTGACAATTATCAAATAAGATTAAGGTTATCAACAATTGTTAATAACTCCGGTGAAAACCTGGTTCATAGTTACGAGGGGGAAAATTTTATCCCCCTTTTCTCATTTTGTACATTTGGTCTACCAGGTGAGCGATAAAAGGCTGCCTTTGCGATGTGAAACCAAAAAGGGTTTCTTAGCTGAGATCCAGACTGGTTTTTCAGGTTTCCGGATCTGCGCATCAAAAAAGGCCGAAGTACGGATAGCAGGATTAACCTCTTACGATTCCGTCAGACCGTTGAAGTTCGCTTGTCGTTCTTTCACCGGTTGGGTCTCAGGTCAGAAAAACATTGTGAAACTTCGGTTTCAGCATGTTTTTTTGAAAACATGCCCGGTTTCGATCGGGGATATTTTACCCTGAAGGCATACTGCTCTTCGGAGAAGTAAACCGATAAAGGGTGCTGAAAGACACTTCGTCCGGGAAGGTTTTCCTTCGGGAAAACCGAATGGACAGCTGGAAGGTGATGCCCTAAAAAGCACCACCCGAAAGCCGGGGGTTGCCTCCTGCTGATCTCTGATCAGTCAGCGCAGCCGGCCACAATAACAGTAATCTGGCGCCGAAGACAATTACGGTTGTCGGAAGTGGAATGGGAACTATTTGAAAGAGTAGTTCCCATTTGTGTTTATAGAAAAGCCCCCTAAATCCCCCCAAGGGGGACTTCTAAATGCAAAACCCATTTGAATTTCGAACAAGGAACACCAAATATCGAATAATGAACATAATGCCATCATTGATTTATCTTCAGCGCCTGCCTTACCGGTAGGCAGGTTCAGCATTCGATGTTACCCCGAGGTTTCGGGGCAGGCTTATTCAAAATTCCATTACCCGCATACATCCACTGGTAATTATTCAACTATCAGCTTTCCCTGACGGGCCGTTTTATCGTTATTGATAATCCGGTACAGATAAACTTTTTTTAAATATTCATTTATTTTAATTGAGGTTATTTCTGCATTTATCTCCTTTTTCAGTAAGGTTCTCCCGTTTATATCAATGATTTCAAATGTAAACGGCAAATTGGATGGTGAGGCATTAATTGTGATGATATCCCTGGCCGGATTGGGATATACTTCAATACCCCGTTTTCTTTTAACTATTGGAATATCCGAAATGACCAGTGGCGTTCCCCAGGTTTTATCGTTTTTTTTATAATAAACCAAATCACAGCTCTTTCCGCCAAAACAGATAAATTCACTGCAGCTATAATAAGGCCCGCCAAGTCCTTTATAATAAGTATAGGCTGGAAGGCATCCGTCCGCCACAATTTCGACCCAACAACTGTCATCCCCTCGTACAATTACTAAATTGCTGTAACCCGGATCAGTTTTTGACAGATTTGTGCCATTTGTCATATAGAGCGAATATGCTTCGTAATCTGATATGATAGGTTCATCAGGAAGATAATCAAGCAGGGTATCGCGTAAAATCAATGATTTTTTTGTAAAGTGATTATAGGAATACATATTGGTATCAGCCAATATGGTTTGCACGCTCCTCCAGATTTCAACATCATATACAATGGAATCCTCATAGTCAGTTCTTGAAAGGTATCTTGTTATGGTTTTATTGATTTGTGTTCTGTCATTACCGCATCCCCATTGGCTTGACGTATACGATACATGGATTTCGTCTCCCGCCTGAAAGTCATATATGTCAAACGAGGTGAGATTCTGTATTCCAAGTCTCGGCTCAGACAATCCAACCAGATCATATTCCTCCAGACGATAGGGCGGAAGATAGCTTTCAAGTTCAGGAAAAAGATAAAAATTCAGTGTTTTAATGAAGCCGTAATTCTCGCTAATCGTAATGGACATGTTATTAACCGGGTGTTCTTTAGGGACCATGTGTTTGTTGTACGCTTGAAATCTAATTTTTTTAACCTTGTCCTGTTGTCCAATAAACGATGTTGCAGATGTATCAAACACAGTGGCCATAATGGTTGTAGAGTCGGACAAATGATACGCTGCCCAGCTTTCATTCAAAAGGGCATCGGTCTTTATAGCAATCTCCTCCTTTTTCATGTTATAAAACAGGCTCATGGAATCGTTTACCACCACTTTTTCACCCATCCATGATGGCCCGTAGGGCGTTAAACAGTAAGAGTCGTTAAATTGTATGTTTCTGAAAGGAAACAATGTCGTCCCATTCACGGAGTCAATCCGTATGCATTTAATGTTACCTGAGGCATCACTGAAATAAGCGATCTTGTCAGCGTAGACCGCCCTGTAATGCTGTGCTTTCGGAAAGGCAATAGCTATCGGCAGGATGCTAATGATTGCTATAACTTTTTTCATTCCAGGGTTCATTACTGATTAAACGAATGGGTGGTCAGGGTTTCAAATGTAAAGAAATTCCTCCTGAGAATCAAAAAGTTTACAATACTAATTATAAAAAATATTACGATATTTTTAAAATAAAACAAAATTCGTATATTTGAATAACATTTGTTTTTTCAGATGGAAGATAAGCTTCAAAATAAAAAATATAATGACCTGCTGAAAACGGCTCAGGATCTTTTCTGGAAACATGGTTTTCGCCGGGTTTCAGTGGAGGAGATCTGCAAAAAGGCAGGCGTCAGCAAGATGACCTTTTATCGTTTTTTCCCCAATAAGCTGGGGCTGGCCAAAACGGTTTTTGACCATGTGGTTGATGAGGCTGTGCAAGTATTTAAGAATATAATGGCTGAAGATACATCATCATCCGAAAAGATTAGAAAGCTGATACAGCTGAAACTCGATGGCACAAATGACATCAGCCAGGAATTCCTGGCGGATTTTTACAACTGCTCTGAAATAGGCCTGCCTTCTTATATCGAGGAAAAAACAATGAATACCTGGGCAGTGCTTATGGATGATTTCAGGCAGGCACAACAAAAAGGTTGGTTCCGCAGGGACATGAAGCCTGAGTTTTATTTTTATATGGCACAAAAACTGGGAGAAATATACAACGATAAAAAACTATCAGGGTTATATCATAGCCCCCAGGAATTCATCATGGAGATCGTAAACTTTTTTATGTATGGGTTATCTCCGCATGAATAACACGAAGGTATGCAAAAGGTAATTAAAATATGGATTGTCATGGTTGTGGCATCCTCTCCATGTTGGGGAATGGCACAGGACAGCCTTCAGTTCAAAGGACAGATGTCGGCCTGGGCACTTTATAATCCCGACATTGCATTACCGGTGTATCTGGGGGGGCGGTATATCCCGCAGCTGAACTACAGTATACAATTACCAAAACAGGGTCTTATTGACTTCGAGGCATCGGCAAACATTAATGGCCTGTTTGGCTTTCACCCTTTTGATACCGGAAATGCCGACGGAAAAATAAAATCCTACCGGCTTTGGGCCAGGTATTCAACCCAACAATTTGAGTTACGCCTGGGTCTGCAAAAAATAAATTTTGGCTCGGCTTCCATGCTGCGCCCGCTGATGTGGTTCGACAAGCTCGATCCCCGCGATCCCCTGCAGCTTACTGACGGGGTGTGGGGGTTGCTGATAAGGTATTATTTTCTGAATAATGCCAACATCTGGCTGTGGGGATTGTATGGAAATGAGGACCCCAAAACCTGGGAGATCGGCAAAACAAACCAGCATTATCCTGAATTGGGCGGACGGCTTCAGAGTCCTGTTCCCAGGGGAGAGGTTGCTCTGTCCTATCATTTCCGCATGGCTGATGCAAGAGATTTTGACAGTACCTATGCGGCATATGGTGAGGTGCCGGAGAACCGTATGGGTCTCGACGGCAAATGGGATATTGGAGTGGGATTATGGGTTGAGGGAAGCTGGATCAACAAAGGGAAAAATATTGGATCCTATACCAACCAGGAGATCCTGAATGCAGGCATTGACTATACTTTTGGCATTGGGAACGGTTTGAACATGATTATAGAACAGTTAGTGATGTCTTATGATGAAAAGCCTTTTGCGTTCTCCAATACCATTGCATTTTCGGGATTATCGATGTCCTATCCTATAGGTTTGTTTGATAACGTGGGAGTAATTGTTTTTTATGACTGGACAAACAATGCAATCTATAACTTTGTTAACTGGCAAAAACAATTCAACAGGATCTCCCTGTATTTTATGGCATTCTGGAATCCCAAAGATTATCAGATACCCCTGCAGGAAGATTCAGGCAATTTATTTGCCGGAAAGGGAGTGCAGGTGATGGTGGTGTGGAATCATTGACCGCAGATAAACACAGATGGTTGCCGATGCACTCAGATGTTTGTAGCAGGGGATTTTGGTTGTGGGTTATGATGGTTTTGATTGTTATGGTTGTTTGATTAACATATATGTAGAGACGCAAAATTTTGTGTCTCTACAAAAAGAATTAAAAATTAATAAAATGGAAATCATTAAAACACAAAACCTCGTCAAGAGATTTCCCATGGGGAAAGGGCAGTTCACGGCACTGAACGGCATCGGGCTCACGTTTACACAGGGCGAGTTTGCCGGCCTGATAGGCCCCAGCGGCTCAGGAAAGACAACCCTGTTGAACATCATCGGTTCCCTTGATGTTCCCACAGAAGGCGAAGCACATGTGCTTGGGAAGTCGATAAGTACGCTGAGTGCAAAAGAAGCGGCAAGGCTTCGTAAAGAAAGCCTGGGATTCATCTTCCAGAGCTATAACCTGTTGGCGGTGCACACCGTGTATGAGAATGTCGAATTTCCCCTGCTCTTGCTCGATTATTCCGGAAGTCAGCGGAAGAAGATGGTGATGAATGCCTTGGAATGGGTAGGCCTTACCGATAAGGTCAAATCGAAACCACCGCAGCTTTCAGGGGGTGAATGCCAGCGTGTTGCGGTGGCACGGGCCATGGTCAAGCGGCCTTCACTGGTGCTGGCCGATGAACCGACTGCCAACCTCGATGCAGCTAACTCGCATAATATCTTAAGTACCATGGAAAAGCTGAACAAAGAAT
>JAFGKY010000020.1 GCA_016928305.1 Bacteroidales bacterium | reverse complement strand
TTGCTGAAAATCAGGCTCCCTTTAGGGTCAGGGGTAAACCTGATTTTCAGCTATTCGTGAATCTTTGACTTTTCGGAGCAGATTCAATCTTCTATCGTCAATCTTAATTCTATTTTACTATAAGCAGTAACCTATATTATTGGGTCATTACAATGCTGACCCCCTCCGTTTTCCCCCCCAGCGGCGGATTGAGCTTTGTTACCTTTACCGTTACTTTCTCAATACCGTTGAAAGCTTTATAGATCGACTCAACCATACGACCTGCCACATGTTCAAGCAATTTCGAAGGAACCTGCATTTCCTGCTTGACTATTTCATATACCTTTCGGTAATCAATGGCATCCGCAAGATTATCGGTTTCCGAAGATTTTTTTAAATCCGTATCAATACTTACAGATACCACGAACCGGTTGCCGATCTTCTGCTCCTCGGGATAATGACCGTGGTAGGAGTAAAATTCCATGTTTTCGAGTAGGATCTGGTTCATGGTGAAATATAATATTAAGTAGTTAGAATTTAGAATTTAGAAGTTAGAAGTTAGAAGATAGAAGTTAGAAGCTATTAGATAGTAGATCAAAGATAATTATTTTGGTCTCGCATTCTTTGGGTATATCTTTTAAGTATTTTCCCGACCTCTTCAACTTTCTCCCTTAAATCTGTTGTTGTATAATTTAAATCTCTCGCTAATAATATGTAATAGCTGATTTCATTAAGCGAACCGGCTGCAATATTATAAAATCGTAATTTATCCCTGGAACCTTTTCTGGCAAAACCTTCGGCTATATTTGCAGGAATTGAAATAGCTGCCCTTCTAAACTGAGAAGTTAAACCATACACTTCTTCTTTTGGAAATTCTTTGTTTATCTTGTATACATCCAATACTAAATTGTGAGCCTTCTGCCAAACAATAAGATCACCGTAAGTTTTTGATTTTTCCATTATATTAGAATCTTAAATTAATAAAAACTGCATTTTCTTCCTACTAACTTCTATCTACTAACTTCTAACTTCTGATTTCAAATCTATTAATTATCTTTTTGATCTCCGTCAAACAATTGACATAATTTTTTACTTTTGCAGCCTTGTCCCTTACTTATAATCTTTTTATAACGCCACAATGGGAACGGAAGAAAACAACAAACCGCTCAATTTTATCGAAGAAATAATTGAAGAAGATATCCGCAACAAAAAAAATGATGCCCGCGTCCATACACGCTTTCCTCCTGAACCCAACGGCTACATCCACATCGGTCATGCCAAGTCCATCTGCCTTAATTTCGGGATGGCACAAAAATACAACGGAAAATGCAACCTCCGCTTCGACGATACCAACCCGGTTACCGAAGATGTCGAATATGTTGATTCCATTAAGGAAGACATTCACTGGCTTGGCTTCGACTGGGAAGGCAGAGAATATTATGCATCCGATTACTTTGATAAATTGTACGAATGGGCTCTTCAGCTTATCCGGATGGGTAAAGCATATGTCGATGATACCACGGCCGGAGAAATTTCAGAGCTGCGTGGCGTACCCACGCAACCGGGAACGGAAAGTCCCTGCCGGAAGCGTACACCGGATGAAAACCTCGACCTGTTCGAACGCATGCATAACGGTGAATTTCCCGATGGCAGCAGGGTGCTGAGGGCAAAAATAGATATGGCATCTCCGAACATGCATATGCGCGACCCGGTTTTATACCGCATCAAACATGCAAATCATCACCGCACAGGTGACAAATGGTGTATTTATCCCATGTACGACTGGGCTCACGGGCAATCGGATTATATCGAAGGCATCACCCACAGCCTCTGTACCCTGGAATTTGAAGTGCACCGTCCGTTATACGACTGGTGTCTCAACCAGATTGCTGAAGGCAGTTACCGGCCGCGACAGATCGAATTTGCCCGTCTGAACATCGATTACACGGTGATGAGCAAAAGAAGGCTGCTCCAGCTGGTGAATGAAGGATATGTAACCGGGTGGGATGATCCCCGGATGCCTACAATCTGCGGATTACGCAGGAGAGGCTATACACCGGAATCGATCCGGAACTTTGTTGATATCGTGGGACTGGCTAAACGTGAAAATGTTATCGGCTTCGGATTGCTCGAATTCTGTGCCCGCGAACACCTGAACAAAATCGCTTTGAGAAGAATGGTTGTTCTCAAACCGTTAAAAATTGTTATTGATAACTATCCCGATGACAGGGAAGAGGATATGGAAGCTGAAAACAATCCCGAGGATATTGCAGCAGGTACCCGAACGATTCCTTTTTCAAAAGAGCTTTACATAGAGCAGGATGATTTTCTGGAAGAAGCCCCGAAGAAATTTTACCGACTTACTCCCGGCAGCGAAGTTCGCCTGAAAAATGCCTATATCATAAAATGTACGGATGTGGATAAGGATCCTTCCACCGGCGCCATCCGGGAAATTCATTGCACCTTTGACCCTGAAACACGCAGCGGACTGGCAGGCGCCAACCGTAAGGTGAAGGCGACCATTCACTGGGTATCGGCCAGGCACGCCCTGGATGTTGAGGTACGGCTTTACGACAGGTTGTTTTCCAAAGCCGATCCCGATGAAGTGGAAAGCGGGAAAGACTGGAAATCAAACCTTAATCCCGGTTCACTTACAGTCATCACTGCCAAAGCCGAACCTCAGCTTGTACAAGACAACCCGGATAATAAATTTCAGTTCCTCAGGATGGGATATTTTTGTTTTGATAAGGATTCCACCCCACAGCATCTGGTGTTCAACCGGACGGTGACACTGAAGGATGACTGGGCGAAGATTTCAAAGAAGTGACAAGTCACAAGTGACGAGTGACAAAAGAAGTGACAAGTGACAAGTGACGAGTGACAAGTAGGGTAGAGTGTTTTGAGGGTTGTGAGATTTGGTTATACGAATTTAATATTGTTAAGTCTAAAAACGTTATTTATGAAAACACACAAAAACCTAAAAGGATGGCAGAAAAGTATCTCGTTTGTAACAGCTATTTATGAACTCACAAAGACCTTTCCGAAAGATGAAATTTATGGAATTACCAGCCAACTTAGAAGGGCTGCCATTTTTATCCCTTCAAATATTGCAGAAGGATCTGCCAGAAAAAACACTAAAGAATTTATTCAATTCCTATATGTATCTCTTGGATCTGCTGCTGAACTGGAAACACAATTAATTATATCGATGAATCTGGGATATATTGATAACCAAAAATCCATTGCTTTTCAAAAAGACCTCGAAGAAATTCTTAGAATGATTTCGGGTCTGATAAAATCGCTGAAAAAATAACAACCAATAAAATCTATTCTCTTTACCCTCGCCCCTGCCCGATACTACTTGTCACTCGTCACTTGTCACTCGTCACTTTTATATACTGATTATTTTGAAATCCAAAAGATACTATTTACTTTTGCATGCCTTTTTCAATACTGTATTGCTGATAATCAACATTGCCCTGTGGTGTAACTGGCTAACACGTCTGACTCTGGATCAGAAGAGTCTAGGTTCGAGTCCTAGCAGGGCAGCCAAAGAACAAAATGAAGCCTATATATACGCCTTGAATCAGCGAATTTTAGGTGCTGTAATTTTTTAGCACTCCGTTGAACCTACCCCTTCCCCCCTTTTGTTTTTTTCAGTTTGCTGCGGAGTTTCTGCAGCTCTTTCAGGTGTTCCGCCTCCTTGTTCAGGAATGAGGTTTTTTCTGTAATCCAGGCTTCCTCCCTTCGCTTCATCTCCTCCTGGGTTGCCATCATCTCTTCCAGATTCTTTTTCAGTTCTTCCTCCTGTGCCTGGAGTTCATTGCGTTGCACATCCGCCTGTTCCAGCAGGATTTCGGTTTGCTTTCTGGCCTTGGCGATTGAAATGAAGGATGAAATACTCTCAGCAATCTTCTCCAGAAATCTGAGTTTATAATCTTCCAGCGGACGAAGGGACGCCACCTCAAGTACACCTTTTATCATATCGCTGTATTTTAAAGGTACCAGGTAAATATAATTCGGTGCGATTTCCCCTAAACCCGATGACAGCTTAACATAGCCTTTCGGTATATCCGTTATAACCAATGTCTTCCTTTCGACAAAACAGGTACCTATTAATCCCTCACCCGGCCTGCATTGTGTGAATTTATTATCCCTGTCAACAGCATGGGAGGATTCCATTTCAAGATATATCTCTTCCTCGGAGTGTTCCTTATGAACAACAAAAAGAGCACCCATGTTGATACCGACATAATGCACCAGCTCGGAAAGAATGCCGGATGACATTTTCTTAATATCATTTCCGGCCGAAACAATGATGTCTGAGAATTTGGCTATCCCTTCGTTCATAAACCGTATCTCCAGTTCACTCGCATCCCTGTCTTTTAATTCCTCCTGGTGACGTTCAACTTCTTCGATCTTCTGCCGGATCATTTCTTCCCCTTCCCTTATCTTTTTCTCCAGGATCTCTTTGTCGTGTCTGACCTGTGCCATCCTTTGCCTGATGAACCAATAAACAACAGCGCCCAGGATCAGGAATACCGCAATCCTGAATATCCATCGCTTCCAGAACGGAGGTTTGATCCTGATCATCAGCGACACGCCCTCTTCATTCCATATACCGTCATTATTCGAACCTTTTACCCGGAACACATAGTTGCCGGCATCGAGATTGGTGTAGGAAGCCGTGCGTTTTGTGCCGATATAGTTCCAGTCATCTTCGAATCCTTCAAGTTTATAGGCATATTGATTCTGACCCGGGGCGGTATAATCCAAAGCCACAAACTCGAAGGAAAATACAGATTGTTTATGGGTCAGCGTGATCTGTTTTGTCCGTGATATGTCCTTTTTCAGGGGAGAACCGGGTGCATTGATTCTGACCGGTTTGTTAAAGATCAAAAAATCGGTTATCACCACCGGAGGTATGAAGGAGTTATCATACAGGCTGTCGGGGTAAAAAATATTAAACCCGTTCGTTCCGCCGAAAAGAATTTCTCCCCTGGATGACCGGAATGAGCTGTTCCGTGTGTAACTTTTTCCCTGAAGTCCGTCCGCCAGTGAAAAATTCTTGAACTTACCCGTACGAGGTTCAAATTTGGAGATCCCGTCGGTGGTGCTGATCCATATGTTACCGCGGCCATCTTCCACCAGACCTGTGATATTATTACTTGTCAGTCCGTTTTGTGTATAGTAACGGGTGAATTTCCGGGTTGCAGGGTTGAAATGATTTAATCCGTTGATCGTACCGATCCAATACATGGAGTCGTGCCCGACCATCACATCATTGATCTGATTGCTGCTTACAGTATTTTCGTCTGTTTCACTGTATGCATAATGGGTGAACGTTTCGTTACCGGGATTGAAAACACTGAATCCATTCGTATGCCCCAGAACAATATTCCCGTCGAAGTCCTCTGCCATATTCAGGACCCAGCTTGAATTCAGCTCGCTGTTTGCCTCGGTATACGCCCTGAAGGTCCTGTTCTCTTTCCGGAACTGCGCAAAGCCGTAACCACCGAAGGTCATCCAAAGGCGACCTTCACGGTCAAGCAGCATATCAAAAATATTATTGTTGGGAATCCCGTGTTCATCGCGGGTAAAGGTCGTGAATGTCCGGCTATCCCTATTGTATAAGTTCAGGGCACATTCCCAGCCTCCTACCCACACATCTTCATCGCTGTCGCTGCATATAGCCAGGACGGCATTGCTTTTTATGCTGGTATTCTTTGTGTCGAGGTGCATCACTTTGCCTGTATTCCGTTCAAAGATATTGACACCACCCCCGTCCGTGCCCACCCATAATGTTCCGTCGATATCTTCATAAAAACAACTCACAGCATTATAGCTCAGGCTGTTTATATTTCCGAGTATTTTCCTGTAGGTATAAATTTTTTTAGTGTTTCCTTTGATAACGTTCACCCCGCCGGTATAGGTACCGACCCAGACATTCCCTGCCTTATCCTCATAGAGTGCATGGATGGAATTATTATTAAGGCTGTTTGGGATGGTTTCATCATACTGGTAATTGACAAAGGTTTTCCGGCCGCAATCAAAATAATCGAGACCCCCGTTTTCCGTGCCGATCCATATCCCGTTCCTCGGGTTGGTAAATAGTGCCAGCACCTTAAGCCGGTTGGCATCCGGGGTGGCAGGGGTATAGGTTTCAAATCTGTATTTGCCGGTGTTATCCGTAATCAAACGACAGATCCCAGCTCCCAGCGTACCCACCCAGATCCTTCCGTCCTTATCCCGGGTCATGGAGGTAATATTATTGTGGGCAATGCTTCCGGGATCATCCGGGTTGTGATAATAATGTGCAAACGTATTTGTTTCGGGATCCAGCAGATTAAGTCCGCCGTTTTCGGTCCCTATCCAGAGACCTCCTTTCTCATCCTCCATGATACAATGGATATTATCATTGCTGATACTTTGTGTATCGCCGTCACTATGCCTGAAACGGATGAAATTGTTTTCTTCCCTGTTAAATAAATTGAGACCAAAACCATTGGTTCCGATCCAAAGCCGTCCCTTGCTGTCTTCATACAGGCAATAAGCTCTTTGTCCGCTGAAACTCTTGGGATTATTCTCGTCGGGAAGATAATTGATAAAAACATCAAGATCCCTGTTGTAAAGGCTCAGTCCGGCCTCACTGGCAATCCAGATGTTTCCCTGCCTGTCCTCCAGTATACTGTTGATAAGATCTCCGGCTATGCTTGCCGAATCTTCCGTGCTATGGTAATATTTTGTAAACTCATACCCGTCGTATCTATTGAGCCCGCTACCGGTTCCGAACCACATGAATCCTACCTGATCCTGTATAATACTCGTGATGGAAGACTGGGATAATCCTTCATCCGGAGTCAGGTATTCGAATTTAATATCCTGGGCATTGACCGGGATCAATATTATTCCAAGCCCAAGGATGAAACCGGGAACAATTTTAACAAACGACATAAGCCCTGATATTTTACATAAAAATATTAAGTTTTAACATAATATATGCAGGTGACAGGTAAAAGTATTTTTATTTCCGGCAAAAAGACAGAAGTCAGTACAGGTTTATCCCGGACAAAACGATGACAATACTTCTCGGGTTGTTTTTTGTTATCCGTTTTTTTTCCGTCGTAAATTCTATTAGCTTTGCTCCGCTTTTTTCTTTCAACCGAAGTACACCATGGAAGTCTTTCATCACAGGAGGGAGATTAATCAACACATTACATCACTGAAAAAAGAAGGAAAGGCCATTGGCTTTGTACCCACTATGGGTGCCTTGCATGACGGCCACATTTCACTGGTGCATGCTTCAAAACAACAGAATGACATCACCGTGGTCAGCATATTTGTCAATCCCACCCAGTTCAACAATAAGGAAGACCTTGCCAAATATCCCCGGACGTTGCAAACCGACCTTCCCCTGCTGGAAAAAGAAGGATGCGATATGGTATTCGTCCCCGATGAAAAGGAGATGTACCCCGAACCCGACCTGAGGGTCTTCAGTTTCGGTAATCTCGATAAGGTGATGGAAGGAAAATACCGTCCGGGCCATTTCAACGGCATCGCCCAGGTTGTGACAAAGCTGATTGATATCATCTCTCCTCACCGGGCCTACTTTGGCTTTAAGGACTTCCAGCAACTGATCGTCATTAAAAAACTAATTGACGATTGCCAGTACCCTGTTGAGATCGTTTCCTGCCCTATCGTCCGTGAAGCCGATGGGCTTGCCATGAGTTCCCGCAATATACGGCTCTCACCCGAAGAAAGAAAACATGCCGCACTCATCCCAAAAACCCTGTTGAGAGCCAAACAAACCGGGACATCCGTATCCCCGGCAAGACTGAAAAAAGCTGTGACCGACACCATTAATAAAGACCCCCACCTGCAGGTTGAATATTTTGAGATTGTTGACGATAAAACTCTTCAACCTGTTAATAGCTGGGATCAGACCGGCGTTAAAGTCGGGTGTATTGCTGTCTATGCAGGAAACGTGAGACTCATAGATAATATCACTTTTAATTCGTAAATTTGGCCAATTATGATTATCGAAGTATTAAAATCAAAGATTCACCGGGTCAGCGTAACCGAGTCAAACCTGCAGTATATAGGCAGTATCACCATTGATGAAAACCTGATGGATGCAGCTAACCTGATTGAAAATGAGAAGGTACAGGTCATTAACATTAATAACGGCGAACGTTTTGAAACCTATGTCATAACCGGGAAAAGAGGTTCCGGGATTATCTGCCTGAACGGACCCGCTGCACGCAAGGTTCAGCTCGGCGATATTGTTATTATTCTGGCGTATGCCCTGATGGAATTGGAAGAAGCAAGAAAATTCAAACCCGCCATTATCTTTCCCGATCCTGCCACCAACACAATCCCTTGATTTTCCTGCAAATACTATTTTTTCGTTGGTTTATTTTTTTCCTCAATAGTTTTTTTACTTTTGCATTCCCATCCCATTTTATCGCTATGAACAAAATTGAACCCATTCAGGCCAAAGTCTTACATGGCAGGTCGCTGGAAACCTGGTTAGCGCGAATGCGTTTTAAGGGAAAGAAAATTGTTTTTACCAACGGCTGTTTTGATATCCTGCATCAGGGACATATTATTTACCTTTCTAAAGCAGCCGATAACGGTGATGTTCTTATTATCGGATTGAATTCCGATAACTCGGTGCTGAAACTGAAAGGTACCGGCAGGCCTGTTATGAATCAGGAATCCAGGGCATTACTGCTGGCATCCCTATCGTTCGTTTCAGCCGTGGTTGTATTTGATGAAGAAACTCCTTACAAGCTGATACAAATGGTGCAACCGGATGTTCTCGTTAAAGGCGGTGATTATAAGCCCGAAGAGATCGTTGGATCTGACATTGTAAAGGCCAAAGGGGGTGAAGTGCTTACGATTGATTTTATCAATGGATTCTCCAGCTCATCGATACTCAGTAAGATAGCAGACTGAAAACAGGCATGGCTAAATCAAAAATTGTATTCTTTTGCCGTAACTGCGGCGCAGAAGCTCCCAAATGGCTGGGCAAATGTCCGTCCTGTGGTCAATGGAATACATTCGTTGAAGAGGTCATCCGGACAAAATCCACTGCCGATCATCATCGTGATCCGGGTAAAACTGCCATTCCTGAAAAACTCGCTGAGATTTCGCCGGTAGAAGAGATTCGCCTTGATACCGGCATCGGAGAGTTCAACCGGGTATTGGGAGGAGGCCTGGTGCAGGGATCGGTAGTGCTGCTGGGAGGCGAACCCGGTATTGGTAAGTCAACCCTGGCATTGCAGATAGCCCTTAACCTCACCCGCGAGAAAGTGCTCTATGTTTCCGGTGAAGAAAGCAACCGTCAGATAAAGATCAGGGCTGAGCGTATGGGACTCTCAAGCGATAGCTGTTTTTTTCTCGGAGAAACTTCACTTGATGCAATTTTTAACCATATTGCCGGCATCCGGCCATTCCTGATCATTATTGATTCGGTACAGACTCTGCAGGACGAATCCATTGATTCTTCTCCGGGCAGTATTTCACAGGTCAGGGAATGTGCAGTAAAACTATTGAAATATGCAAAAGAATCTTCCGTACCGGTAATCCTGATCGGTCACATAACAAAAGACGGAACCCTGGCAGGGCCCAAGGTACTTGAGCATATTGTTGATACCGTGTTGCTGTTCGAGGGCGATCACCATTACATGTACCGTATCCTGCGTTCCGCCAAGAACCGGTTTGGTACCACGGCAGAACTTGGTATTTTTGAGATGCAGCAGACGGGATTACGCGAGGTAACCAATCCATCTGAAATACTGATCAATAAAAACAATGAAGGACTAAGTGGAGTAGCTATCGGTGCTACCATTGACGGAATGCGGCCCTTCCTGATCGAAGTACAGGCACTCGTCAGTACCGCAGCTTACGGTATGCCACAACGTATTGCCACAGGATATGATGTCCGCAGACTCAATATGCTGCTGGCAGTACTCGAAAAAAGAGCTGGTTTCAAACTGGCAACCCGTGACGTCTTCCTGAACATTGCAGGCGGTATAAAAATTTCGGATCCCGGCCTCGACCTGGCGGTTATTGTTGCAGTATTGTCTTCAAGTTTCGACAGGCCGATAAATAAGAATATCTGTATGAGTGCCGAAGTAGGTCTTTCAGGAGAGATCAGGACGGTCAGTCGCATTGAACAAAGAATTCGAGAAGCATCCAAACTGGGATTTAAGACCATATTGATTTCATCGGGATTTGAAAATAAATTAGCTCCTTCTGAAAAAGGAACTAAGATCATACCCGTGGCAAAGGTGGAAGACGCGTTGAAATACTTGTTTGCTGCAAATAAATAAGCAAATTACCTTCCCGCACAAAATAGTAAAGGCACAGGCGGACGCCTGCGCCAGTAAGAGAGATATCTAATCCCAAGATCCCTTCACCCTATACTCACACAACTCGTCACTTGTCACTTGTCACTTGTCCCTTCTTTTTCTACCATTCATTCTCCCAATAATAGATCCCTTCTGTTGATTTTTCAGCATATTCCTTGCAGTTCTGCATAGGAGGCATATCATGCGGCTTTTCAAAAGTATCTTCCTGGGTAATGCCAAGGGTTGAGTCAGCATATACCTTTTCCATGAACAATGCCCAGATAGGCAAGGCCATGGTAGCACCCTGTCCCATATTCATCATATCAAAATGTACCGAACGGTCTTCAGCGCCCACCCAGCAACCTCCAGCCAGTTTCGGTGTAATACCCATAAACCAGCCATCGGAATGATTCTGTGTAGTACCTGTTTTAGCGGCAATCTGTGCGGTAAAATTATAACGGTACCGTAATCTCACCGCCGTTCCGAAATCCGCCACCCCCTGCATCAGGTCGAGCATCAAGTATGCTGTCTTTTCATTGATTGACTCCATCCGTTCGGGCCTGAATTCAGAAAGAACATTACCGTTCTTATCTTCAATTCGGGTAACGTAAACCGGTTTTGTATGCTCCCCTTTATTGGCAAAAGTGGCGTACGATGATACCATCTCGGCCACACTTACATCGGAGGTCCCGTAAATCATAGAAGGCACAGGGTCGATATAGCTTACTATTCCCATTTTGTGTGCAATATCTGCAATGGGCTTTGGTTTAAAACGGCTGACAAGAAAGGCCGATATATTATTCTCCGAAGTGGCCAGTCCCCATTTCAGTGTCTTCATCTGGTTCAGGTCTTCAGGTCTGCTGTTACTCTTGGGACTATATACGGAGTCGTTATCATAAAAAACAACGGATGAATTGGGGACTTCGTCACAGGGATTGAAACCTTCCTGCATGGCAAGAATATAAAGAAAAGGTTTAAAAGTTGAACCCGTCTGTCGTTTCCCCTGGGTTACATGATCGTATTTGATATGATTGAAATCGATTCCGCCAACATAGGCTTTAACATATCCTGTTCGCGGATCCATGGCCATGAATCCTGTCTGCAATAAATGCTTGTAATACCGTATTGAATCGAGGGGTGTCATAACGGTATCTATGTCGCCATGCCAGCTGAAGACCTTCATTGCCACCTGGGTATTGAAAACCTTATAAATAGAATCCCTGGTGACACCCTGATTGATTAAGAACTTACCGCGATCGGAAGTTCGTATGGCCCTCCAGAGTATTTCCTGGATCTGTGCTGAACTAAGATCGGCTGAAAAGGGAGCCGTCTTCTTTCCTTTCTTCTCAGCAAAAAAAGCCGGCTGAAGATATTCTCCCAGGTGTTCAGCCACCGCTTCTTCAGCATATTGCTGCATGCGTGTATCAACAGGAGTATAGATCCTCAGTCCGTCGGTGTATAAATTGTATGGATTGCCATCGGGTTTTTTATTCTTATTGCACCAGCCATATAACGGATTGTTGGCCCACTCCAGTGAATCTTGCTGATAGGAGGCATAGTCATGGTAATTTTTCCGTCTGGGTTCTCTGTGCATCATGATCCTCCGAAGGAACTCCCTGAAATAAGTTGCAAGACCTTCGGTGTGTGATATTCGTTGAAATTCCAGATCCATCGGTAATCCTTTCAGCGAATCACAAACCTGTTCATCGATAAAACCATACCGGTGCATCTGGTTGAGCACAATATTTCTTCGCCTTTTAGCAGCGATGGCTTTAACCGAGTCAACCGGGTTGTAAAGGGCCGGATTTTTAGCCATGCCTACCAGTAATGCTGCTTGTTCAGTTTTCAGGGAATCGGTAAGCGCGTTGAAATAAATAAAAGAAGCTGATTTGATTCCGACGGCCTGATTAAGGTAATCAAACTGGTTAAAATACATGGTCAATATCTCCTGTTTCGTATACGCCCGTTCTAACCGGACAGCGATGATCCACTCTTTCAGCTTTTGCTTGGCCCTTCCAATTCTTGTTCGTGGAGGCTCATGAAACAGTAGTTTTGCCAGTTGTTGTGTAATAGTACTTCCACCTCCCGAACTGCGTTGCTGCAACAAAACAGTTTTAAATGCGACCCTTGCAAGGCCCTTGGCATCAATTCCCGGATGCCTGTAATACCGTATGTCTTCCGTGGAAATCAGGGCATCGATCAGGTGTTGCGGAAGCTCGTTATAATCCACATAAGTCCGGTTCTGGTTTTTGTAATAGAAAGATCCCAGTATTTTGCCGTCTTCCGAAATAACCTGAGAGGCCAGGTTTATTTTTGGATTTTCCAGTACCTGAATGCTGGGCATATAACCCAACGCCCCAATAGCGGCAAGTAACAGCAAAAAGGCCAGTGAGACAAAAGGTATACAGAAAACGATCCAGAAATACGTATTGAATTTCTTCCGGTCAATACTTGTTACCATATAAATATAAGGTTGCAGGTGTAAAAAAAATTTGTTGATGTACTTAACAATCGCATCAAACGTTCCTTTCATAAGAAAAATTACATGGTGGGGTGTAAAAGTAATAATAATTTAAATTAAAATTTTGAACTTAGTGCCATAATTGGTTTATTTGCAAATTTTTAAAACCAATAACCGGATGATCAATAATCTTTTAATAGTAGAATCGCCTGCCAAGGCCAAAACCATCGAGAAAATCCTCGGAAAAGACTATCAGGTAAAATCGAGCATGGGCCATATTCGCGATTTATCCAAAAATGAAATAAGCATTGACATACAAAAAAATTTCAAGCCAAAGTACATTGTACCCCCCGATAAAAAGAAAGTCGTGAACGAGCTTAAGGAAGTGGTAAAAAAGTCAAAAACAGTCTGGCTGGCATCGGATGAAGACCGTGAAGGCGAAGCCATAGCCTGGCATCTCGCTGAAGTACTCAATCTTGATCCCGGTAAAACCAAAAGGATTGTATTTCATGAGATTACAAAAGAAGCCGTTGAAGAGGCAATTCAGAATCCGCGGGCCATTAACCAGGACCTGGTGAACGCTCAACAGGCCAGGCGCGTTCTCGACCGGCTGGTAGGATATGAACTGTCACCCGTTTTATGGAAAAAAATTAAACCCTCTTTATCAGCAGGTCGCGTACAATCCGTTGCTGTGAGATTAATTGTTGAACGTGAACGTGAAATCATTAACTTCAAAAGTACTTCGGCTTATAAGGTATCTGCAATCTTTGATTTTACGGATGGTTCAGGCAAAAAATACCAGTTAAAGGCCGAACTTAACGAAAAATTCGCTGAAAAGAAGAAAGCCTTTGAATTCCTGAACCTTTGCAAGTCTGCAACTTTTACGGTTGACAATGTAACCAGAAAACCGGCCCGGAAATCACCATCACCTCCGTTTACAACCTCTACCTTACAACAGGAAGCAAGTCGCAAATTAAATTATTCCGTTGCACAAACCATGACCCTGGCCCAGCGATTATATGAAGCGGGTAAAATAACGTATATGCGAACCGATAGTGTAAACCTGTCCAATACGGCCCTTGATGCCACCAGCGATATCATCGTCAGTACTTTCGGGGAACGTTACCTCAACCGTAAAAATTACAAAACCAAAAGTAAGGGGGCCCAGGAAGCACATGAAGCCATAAGACCTACACACCCCGATAAAGAAACCGTAACCGGAAATACTTCCGAAAAGAAATTGTATGAGCTTATATGGAAGAGGACCATTGCCTCCCAAATGAGTGATGCCCAGCTCGAAAGAACAACAGTTACCATCTCTGTTTCCAATGCCCGTGAAAAATTCATTGCTGAAGGGGAAGTGTTAAAATTCGACGGATTCCTGAAAGTATATTTCGAATCAAGCGATGATGAAGCCGAAGAGAATTCATCCGGACTGCTGCCTCCCATTGAAAAAGGTATGAACCTGACCTATAATAACATTCTTGCTACAGAACGTTATACACATTACCCTTCGCGATATACCGAAGCCAGCCTGGTAAAGAAACTGGAGGAGCTTGGTATTGGCAGACCTTCAACTTACGCACCAACAATTTCTACCATACAACAACGGGGATATGTGATGAAAGAAGATCGTCCGGGCCGTGAGCGGATGTATTCCCTGCTTCTTCTTGAAAATAAAACCCTTAGGGAAGAAACAAAAACCGAAATCACCGGAGCTGAAAAGAACAAATTGTTTCCCGATAACATAGGAATGATTGTCAATGACTTTCTGGTGGAATATTTTGACAATATACTTGATTATAATTTTACAGCCCTGGTGGAAAAAGAATTTGATGAAATTGCCACGGGAAATCTCAATTGGTATGAAATGATCGGTAAATTTTATAAACCTTTTCATGATAAAGTAACAAAAACCCTTGCCAAATCAGCTGTGAATAAGGGAGAAAGGAGGCTCGGAAACGATCCTGATTCCGGCAAGCCTGTCATTGTCCGGATGGGACGTTTTGGTGCCGTAGTGCAGATTGGAGAGATAGCAGGACCGGAAAAGCCCCGATATGCTTCCCTGAGAAAAGGACAAAATATCGAATCGATTTCATTGGAAGAGGCACTCGAACTATTTAAACTGCCCAGGACAATAGGTAAATTTGAGGACAAGGATCTGATCGTTTCCATCGGCAGATTTGGGCCTTATATTATGCATAATTCAACTTTCTATTCCCTGAATAAGAACACCGATGATCCTTACTCCATTGACAGGGAAAGAGCCATTGAGGTCATACACGAAAAACGGCAGAAGGATAAGAATAAAATACTCAGGGCTTTCAAAGAAGACCCGGAACTATTTATTCTCAACGGACGATGGGGACCATACATTAAATATAAGAAGGAGAACTATAAAATTCCAAAAACAGCTGAACCTGGAAAGATCAGCTATCAGGAATGCCTTGAGTTGGTAAAAAATCCTCCGGCCAGTAAAAAAGCGAAGAAATAACGATTATACATTACAGGATGGACCTGAACAATTATTTTATGCCGGTTGGGCTGGAAAAACCAGAAGGATCTGTACCATTCGATGATGATACGTTCGGACGAAATATCCATGTAAACACACCAAGCAACCCTATTGATGAAATAAGCAACTATCAGATCGCCCTCCTGGGTGTGAAGGAAGACCGTAATGCGTGGAATGAAGGATGTTCGCAGGCACCGGACAGGATACGGGAAAAACTTTATACACTTTACAAGATTAACGATAAGATTAAGATTATTGATCTTGGGAACCTGAAAACTACACCGACACCCGGTGATACGTATTTCGGGTTGAGAGATGTGATGCTTGAGCTGCTGAATAACCAGGTAACCGGCATCATTATGGGGGGATCTCAGGATCTGACCTATGGAGCTTTTCTGGCTTTTGAACAGGCAAAATCCTCGGTTAACCTGGTGACCATCGATTCACGAATAAATACAGGAGCGGATGCTGTTTCAGCTCAATCATACCTGCAGTCTATTTGGAAGAACAAAAAACTTTTTCGTTACTGCAACCTTGGCCACCAGCAATATCTCGTTAATAACAAATACATTGCACAAATAGACAAGTTGGGATTTGAAACCATACGGCTTGGAGCTCTTCGCAATAACCTGACGCTGGCAGAACCCAACCTGAGGGATGCCCATCTGGTAAGTTTTGATATTGGTGCAATCCGTCAATCCGATGCACCTGCCAACCATTTCTCTTCGCCCAACGGACTCTATGCCGAAGAAAGCTGTCAGTTGTCAAGGTATGCCGGGCTGAGCGATCTTGTTTCCTGTTTCGGCCTGTTTGAGGTTAATCCTTCCCTTGATAATCACAATCAAACCACCCAACTGGCGGCGCAAATGATCTGGTATTTCATTGAAGGGATTACACAGCGCAGAATTGAAATCCCGTCTTCTGAAAACAGTGACTTTAAGGTATTTATTATCAACCATGAAGATATGGAACACGAGCTGACTTTTTACAAAAGCCAGATCACAAATCGCTGGTGGATGGAAGTACCTGAGATTAAAACGGGCAAATCATACCGCATAGCCTGCACACAGGAGGAATACCAGCAGGCCTCAAACCATGATATACCTGATTTATGGTGGCGTACTTTTCAACGCATCAACTGAAAATTAATACGTTTCATAATTTTTTTACAGAACATAGCCAAAAAAGAAACATTCTTATCATAATTCAGTATAAGAGTAAAATTTAATTTGTATATTTATTAACACATAACTGTTAATTTCCATTTGTAGGAATACAATATTTTTACTTATTTTACTTTTTATACTTGTGGCATATCGCTATCTGAAAAGTAAATGGGTAATAAAATGAAAAAGGTTTTCCAGGTTTTTTGTCTGCTGACTATAATTACTAACTTAAACGCCCAACAGGAGCGACAGGTAAGCCAGTTTATGTTTGACCACATTTCCATCAATCCCGGATATGCCGGAAGTTATGACATGATTACCGCATGTGCTATTTTGCGCCAGCAATGGTTTGGTTTCGGCGATGGCACTCCACAGGATATCATTTTGAATCTTGATGCCCCTTTCAGGCTATTCAAAAAGAATCATGGTGTGGGCTTATCGGTCTTCAGGGATAAGGTGGGCTACAATGAAGATATCAATCTATCCCTTTCCTATGCCTTTCAGGCGAATGTTGGTGATGGTAAACTGGGGATTGGTATCGGCGGAGGATTTCTGAACCGGAAACTTGTAGATCCGGTCTGGAATTACGGTTCAGGGCCGGAACACAATCCAAATGATCCGAGTGTCCCGACAGGGAAACAAAATGAATTTATCATTGACATGAACGTCGGATTTTTTTATAAGACCGATGAGTTATATGTAGGAATTTCTTCTACACATCTGTTGGAGGATGAGTTTATTTATGAATCTGAAACGACTTCCTCCATTTCAAATGATCAAATGGTCAGGCACTATTATCTCACTGCCGGATATGACCTGCAGTTATCCAATCCGGCTTTCGAATTTATGCCTTCTATACTGGTTGAATCTGACGGTGCCACAACAAGAATTGATTTAAATGCCACCTTCCGATACAATAAAAAAATATGGGTCGGCGTTTCTTATAGAGTTGGAGCAGCCGTTGTTGGTATGGCCGGTTTGGAAATATTAAATGGTGTGAAAATTGGGTACGCCTATGATTTTGAGACATCAGACCTTATGAACTTTCAAAAAGGATCCCATGAGATTATGGTAAGTTATGCATTCAAGGTTGGAGTGGAAAAAGCATCACAAAAATACAAGAGTATTAGGTTTTTATAAAAAAATAGTTAATTTTAGGCTTACATTGATTATACTAGTTATTTAGATAAATACCTTTGATTATGAAAAAGTTCGTTTCTTTTTGTTTCGTTCTAGCAGTTTTCATCATCAGTAGTTGTTCCAATTACAAAAGTGGTGAACTTACAGGAGTTGAGGGACGAACCAAGTTTTATGAGCCGGAACCATTCGGTATGGTCTTCATTCAACAGGGAAGTTTTAATATGGGACCGAGTGATCAGGATGTTGCATGGGCTCAATCGTCTTTCTCCAAAACTGTTACTATCGATCCGTTTTGGATGGATGAAACCGAAATAACCAATAACGAATACCGGCAGTTCGTGTTCTGGGTTAGGGATTCCATCATGCGCCGGATGTTAGGTGAGCAATTGGATGATTATGTAATTACCGAAGATGCATTTGGCAATCCAATTGAACCTCCTGCTATCAATTGGGAAACCAAAATTGATTTCCGCGATGAAGAAGTCAATGAAATCCTCAGTGATCTGTACCTTACGCAACAGGAAAGATTTTATAACAAAAAGGAAATTGATACACGAAAACTCATGTATGAGTATTTCTGGATCGACCTGAAACAGGCTGCCAAGAAAACCAACCGGTATAATTTCGAAACAAAGAAATACGAAGGGTTCATCATTAATAATGATGGTGATAGAATTGAAGTTAAAGATCGTTCTTCCTTTGTTATCCGCGATATTATTAATGTATATCCGGATACATTATGCTGGATAGCTGATTTTACTTATGCTTTCAATGAACCTTATACCACCATGTATTTCTGGCATCCCTCCTATGATAATTATCCTGTTGTAGGAGTCAGCTGGAAACAGGCAACAGCATTTTGTATCTGGCGGTCACAATTATTGAACGATGCTCTTGCCCTTGATGGTCATCCCGGAGTTCATCATTACCGTTTACCCATTGAAGCCGAATGGGAATATGCATCCCGCGGTGGATTCGATCATTCCATGTATCCCTGGGGAGGATATTACACCCGTAATAAAGAAGGATGCATCCTTGCCAATTTTAAACCGTTGCGGGGTAATTATGCCGATGATGGTGGTGTAGTGACGCTTCCGGTCGGTACTTATGCACCCAACGATTTTAATTTATACGATATGGCAGGTAATGTTGCTGAATGGACATCCAGTGCTTTTGACGAATCTGCTTATATGTTTTCGCATGACCTCAATCCGGATTACCGTTATGACGCAAAACCCGACGATCCTCCCGTTATGAAACGGAAAGTGATCCGTGGCGGATCATGGAAAGATATTGCATTCTTCCTTCAGAACGGCACACGGACTTACGAATACCAGGATACTTCAAAATCATACATCGGATTCAGATGTGTGAGATCTTATATGGGTACTAACTAAACTTAAACCTCATAAATTATGGCAAGTTTATCAGATATTGTTGAAAGCGCTGGTTGGAGAAGATTCATGTCCAAACTATACGGAATAGGTGCTTCTGTTGTAATCATTGGTGCTCTCTTTAAAATCGAACACATGAAGGGGGCAAGCTTGTTTTTGACCATGGGTTTGTGTACAGAAGCAATCATTTTCTTCTTTTCTGCTTTTGAACCGTTGAAAGAAGAACTTGACTGGACACTGGTATATCCTGAATTATCCGGTATGACCGATCAGGATGAAATGGAACAGATTCAGGAACTGGGACCAGGCTTCGGAGGAAGACCGCTGGAACGGATTGAGAATATCCTTGGAGATGCCAGTATCAATGAAGATACACTGAAAAATATTGGTACAGGACTTAATAATTTGCATAAAGCAGCTTCCGGCATAGCGGATATTTCTGGAGCTTCGGTTGCCACAAAGGAATTCCTGACGCATGTACAGGCAGCTGCAGGTACGGTAAGCTCAATGAATGAAACCTATAATGCTTCGATAGGAGCCATTAAGGAATCCGCCTCCAGTCTTGCCAGTGCTTATTCCCAGTCTGCACAACAAGTTGCGCAGTCAGGCAATGAGGTTGCAAATACGTATATGCAAATTGCTGAAACAATAAAGAATGGAAACCAGGCACTCTCTCAAACCGGGAAGACATACGAAGCACAGCTCGAAACACTCAATAAAAATATGGCTGCCTTGAATTCGGTTTATGAATTACAGGTGAAGGAAAGCAACGAACACCTCAAAGGTGCCCAACAGGTGTATTCTGGAGTGGAAGATATGATTCGTAAACTTAAAGATTCTGTAGATGAGACCAATCGGTATAAAGATGAGATTATGAAGTTAAGGGATAATCTTACCTCGCTTAATAACATCTACGGCAATATGCTTTCTTCCATGAATGTTATGATTAACAAGTAGCACCTACAGATAAAGATCTATGGCTCACGGCAAAGAGACTCCGCGGCAAAAAATGATTGGTATGATGTACCTGGTGTTGACAGCATTGCTGGCACTCAATGTTGCTACCAGCGTACTGGATGCCTTTAAAATCATTGACGAAGGATTGGAAAAAACAATCAAAACCGTCGTCAACAAAAATAGTGATGTTTATAGTGATTTCAGAGAAGCTTATGCTATAAACCAAAGTAAAACAGCCCGATGGCTGGCTTTGGCGCAACAGGTGAAGATCCGGTCCGACAGTCTGTATAGTTATGTGCAACACCTGAAAATGCATGTTCTGGATGAAGCTGAACCCGGAAGATCGGCGGCTATTAAAGGCGACACTATTTACCGCGATGAAATCAAGGCCACTACGGATTATGATACACCCAACCGGATTATGATCGGGCGTGAACTGAACGAAAAAAGTGAAGCCACCAAGCTTAGGAAAGAAATAGAGTCGTATCGCGAATATTTGCTCAGTCTTATTCCTTCTGTCAACACAAAGCTTCGGGCATCCATAGAAAAAAGCCTTGATACTGAGTCCCCTGCTGCTAAAAAGAAATCGGGAAAGCCCGAGGAACGAACATGGGAATTTCATAAATTCAGTCACTCTCCGTTGATGGGGTTTCTTGCTATTATGTCTTCACAACAGCTGAACATCCGAAATGCGGAATCGGAGGTTATCAACTACCTGTATTCTCAGATCAGTGCCGGCGAAGTGAAATTTAATGAACTGGAAGCCGTTGTTATTCCGGCTACCAATTATGTGATAAAAGGAAACGAATACATTGCCGATATATATCTTGCTGCACGTGATACCACACAGGATCCAGTTATTTGGATTGCAGAAGGCGTTAAAGAACCCTGGGTCGAAAAAACCGATGAAATCGGTAATACCTATATCGATAAAAAGGAAGGTATTAATTATACACAACTCGACGTTGTTCATGGTTCCGGGAAAGGGGTTTTCACACGTCCCGGTACATCTACCGGATTTAAACAATGGGGTGGTATCATCGAAATAACAGGCCCCGGCGGCGAGGCCATCCGGCGTCCGTTCAGTGGTGAATACCAGGTAGCCGAAGGAGGTGTTGTCGTTTCACCTATCCGGATGAATGTATTCTATCTTGGTGTCGATAACCCCGTAGAAATATCCGTTGCCGGAGTTCCGGGAAGTCAGGTATCAGCCGAAGCAACAAACGGTTCACTTACACCCAGTGCCGGTAAATATGTCATGCGTCCAAAAAGACTCGGAAACTCTATGATCAATGTATACGTTGACCTTGATGGCAAGAAAAAAAATGTGGGTTCCAAAGAGTTCCGTGTCAAACAGGTACCTGATCCTTATGCTACCGTTGGAGGTAAAAAGGGAGGTTTTATTACGAAAAGCGAATTAATTGCCCAAACAGGTGTTGCTGCCGTGATGCCTCCTGACTTTGAATTTGATCTTAACTTTACGGTTACGGAATTCCAGGTGCTGGCAGTAATATCCGGATTTGCCAAACCCTATAACTCAAGAAGTAACCGTTTTACTCAGGAACAAAAAAATCTGTTTAATTCACTGAGCAAAGGTACACCAATCTATATTCAGGACATTAAAGCTGTTGGTCCCGATGGTACCATCCGGCCATTATCAACGATTGACTTTAAAGTAAATTAAGAACTTAAATAACCATACGATGAAAAGAGTTGTTTTAATCTTCGTGGGAATAGCCCTGACCGCGATAGTTACAATGAATGCGCGGGCACAGGTAACGGAGGTATACGCACGTGAACATATTGCTAACAAATCTCCCATCCCTTACTCTTACCTTCGTGAGGCTGATGTCTTCTGGGCAAAAGATATCTACCGTATGATAGACCTCAAACAAAAGCAAAATCATTCTTTATATTATCCCACAAGCCCTATTGGGGATCGTATCAGTCTTGTCGACCTTATCCTGAAAGGGATAGATACTGAAGGGATCAGGGCATTTTCAACCGACGATCGCCTCAATGAATTCACTATACCCCTTACCCGGGAACAAATTGATGGTGTATTTGATGCGGGTGTCGATACCATCAAGGCCATTGATGTCAGCACCAATCAACTGGTGGAATCCGTTATCAATAAACCCCGTAAGACCGATGAAGTGAAACAAATCCTGGTGAAAGAAAAATGGTTCTTCGATCGTAACCATTCCGTAATGAATGTTCGGATAATTGGTCTTTGCCCGATACGTGTCTACAATAAACTCGATGACCAGGGAATG
This sequence comes from Bacteroidales bacterium, assembly GCA_016928305.1. GTDB lineage: Bacteria > Bacteroidota > Bacteroidia > Bacteroidales > UBA10428 > UBA5072. Next base: position 30,751 of record JAFGKY010000020.1, on the reverse strand, counting down.
CCCACCGATATCGTTTTAAGACAACAGACATTCTGGGTATATTTTGATGAAATACGGCCCTTGCTCTCAAACCACGAGATTTATAACCGGAACAACGATGCACAGCGCATTTCATTTGACGACTTTTTAATGCAACGCCGGTTTAACAGTTACATATGGGCCGAATCAAATGTGTATGACAATCGCTGGATCAACTCGTATACTGTTGGTGTAGATTGCCTGCTGGAAGCAGAAAGAATCAAAGATTGGCTTTTCAATATCGAACACGATCTGTGGGAATATTAAAAATCATCTCCCATAAAAAAAGCCGGAACAAGCATTCTTGTCCCGGCTTTTTTATTTGATGATTTGATGATTTGTCGTTTGAAATCTTACAAGTCCATTCCTCCTTAATTCGTAAATTGTACAATGTAAATTGTACATTATATCTTTCATCCTTTCCTAAACAAAATCCTCCCCTTTCTCAATCTTAACATCATTGACAAAATTCTTGATCTTCTGCTCATCCTGCTTCCTGCAGATCAGCAGAATATTATCCGATTCAACGATAATATAATCATCCAGACCCTGAATTACCGTAAGCTTGTCTTCCGGCACATTGATAATACAATGCTGTGTATTATAGGTAAGTACATTTGAACCGGAAATGGTGTTGTTATCCGCATTTTTGCTCAATGCATCATACAATGAACCCCATGTTCCCAGATCGGACCAGCCAAAATCGGAGCATAAAACGTGCACATTATCCGCTTTTTCCATAATACCGTAATCGATTGAAATATTGCGGCAATTGGGATAGGTTTTTGCAATAAAGTCGGCCTCACCCGGGGTGTTGTAAAAATCCATACCTTCTTTAAATAATGAATTTACTTCGGGCAGGTAAATCTCAAAAGCTTCAAGGATTGACTTCAGGGACCAGAAAAACATCCCTGAATTCCAGTAGAAATCACCGCTTCTCAGGAATAATTCAGCCATTTCCTGATTAGGTTTTTCGGTAAATGTTTTTACTTTACGGATACTGGAATTCAGATCCACCCCGGCTTTATCACCGTTAATCTGAATGTATCCATACCCGGTCTCAGGCCGGTCAGGCTGAACACCCAGCGTAAGCAAGCTGTCATTGGCAGTAACGAATTCAAGGCCTTTTTTTACCACATCCAGAAAGTCGTGCTCTTTTAATATGATATGATCCGATGGGGCAACCATGATAATAGCATTCGGATCCTCAAGCTGAATTTTATAGTTGGCATAAGCTATACAAGGAGCCGTGTTCCTTCGCATCGGTTCAAGCAATACCTGATTCGGTTTAATTTCAGGCAGCTGTTTTATAACCAGATTATTATAATCTTCATTGGTAACAATAAAGATATTTTCAACCGGAAATATCTTCCTCAGCCTGTCAAAAGTCTGTTGAAGAAGGGTTCTCCCGGTCCCCAGAATATCCAAAAACTGTTTTGGTTTCTTTGTTCTGCTTAACGGCCAGAACCGGCTACCTATACCACCAGCCATAATAACACAATAGTGACTTCTGTTCATGATTTAGAATAAAAGTTTACAACACGTGAAGCGAAATTAGTGAATTTGATGATTTTCCTGAAATAATTTTGATTGAGGCATCTTTTGCATAGATTAAGGAAACAGTTTATTTGATTTTAGATCGATATCACTAAATTTGAACAAAAATAGTCATGCGGTTTCTTTCCATTTTCGGACGATATGTTATTCTCCTTTCAAGGGTTTTTTCCCGACCTGAAAAAAACCAAATATACCTGAAGCAAACAATCCGGGAAATTGAAATGCTCGGACTTAACTCTGTCGGCATTGTCATTGTTATTTCCATCTTTATTGGCGCTGTCATTACCTTACAAACACGGTATAACCTGGATAATTCCTGGATACCTCTGTATCTGGTCGGACTGACTGCCAGGGATACGATCCTGCTTGAATTTTCATCGACCATGGTGGGGCTGATCCTGGCCGGAAAAGTAGGATCCAGTATAGCCTCTGAAATCGGACATATGCGTATAACCGAACAGATTGATGCACTGGAGATGATGGGAATTAATTCAGCCTGTTACCTTATTCTTCCAAAAATTATTGCCACCATGTTATTCAATCCTTTTCTTACCGCAATTTCAATGGCTGTGGGAATTTTCGGCGGATGGATGGCAGCCATTGTCACCGGAGCTATCTCATCGGCTGACTATATTTACGGAATTCAGTACTGGTTTGAACCTTTTTACATTACCTATGCACTTATTAAAACGGTCTTTTATGCGTTCATAATAACATCCGTGTCTGCATTCCAAGGCTATTATGTCAGGGGTGGAGCCCTTGAAGTAGGTCAGTCGAGTACAAGAAGTGTGGTTTACAGCTGTATCCTCATTTTAATGGCTGATGTTATTCTAACCCAATTAATGCTGGCTTAATGATAATCGTTGAAAATCTAAGCAAGTCATTTTCAGGAGAAAGCGTTCTGAATGATATCTCCGTGAGTTTTGACAAAGGTAAGACCAACCTGATCATAGGGCGAAGCGGCTCAGGCAAAACAGTTCTTATGAAATGCATTGTAGGGCTTCATGATGCAGATGCAGGCTCTATATCTTTCGACGGACGTGATTTTATACAAATGAATTTTAAGGAACGGCAGGATCTGCGCCGTGAGATTGGCATGTTGTTTCAGGGAAGTGCATTGTTTGATTCTCTTACGGTAGAGGAAAATGTTATGTTCCCCCTTACCATGTTCAGCGACATGTCATTGAAGGATAAAAGGGATAGGGTTAACTTCTGCCTGAACCGGGTTAATCTGGAAAACGTGAACAGCCAATACCCGGGTGAATTAAGTGGCGGAATGAAAAAACGTGTGGCCATTGCCCGCGCAATTGTTCAGAATCCGAAATACCTGTTTTGCGATGAGCCTAATTCCGGTCTTGATCCAAAAAACGCCCTGCTGATCGATGACCTGATCAGTGAAATCACAAAAGAATATGATATAACAACGATTGTGAATACCCACGATATGAACTCGGTTATGGAAATCGGTGAAAAAGTTGTTTTTATTCACAATGGCACAAAATATTGGGAAGGGACTAAAGAAGATATCTTTAATAGCGACAATATTTATTTGAATGATTTTGTCTTTGCCTCTAACTTCGCAAAAAAAATAAAAGCGTTGACAACACGGGATCATTAATCGGCAAGCGATCTTTAATCACCAACTTCTTCATAATCAATATACTCACCGCGATCTTTTTGCTTCCTGGGCTCACGATGGGAGTGGGTATCAACCGTCACTTCGCCTTCTTTTCGCTTACTATGCGCATTTTGCTGCTTGTTGTATGGATTTGAAAATTCATCCATTTTGCGGTTCATATAGTTGCCAAAAACAACCGGAACCACATAACGCATTATAATTCTTATCAAAAGATAAATAACAATAAATAATAATATGAGCCGGATAAATCCCATGTTTTTTTGCAAAGTTAATATTTATTCTATGAATTAATTCATTGGGTGAAGGAACCATCCTCTTCTCTGCCCATTCATCATAATTCACCCGTACGAATTAATAAACCAGCGGCAAGTCACGCAATTTCTTTTTAACCTCGCGGCATCCGAAAACCAGATTCAGTCCAAGCCTCAGATTCAATACGCTGGCACGGTAAGGGATTATCATATTACCCGATTGTTCCGTGGCATAGGCCGTTGGCAAATTATCCGTCACCAAGTAAAAACTAAAAGGCCCCAGCCTTGTTGATAATCCAAGTCCAATGTTGTTATACGTGTTGTTCATTATCGTATAGCTGAAGGAAAAAGCCAACATCCTGCAAGGCGTAAAATTGACCGAAAGGGTCAGTTGTTCACGAAGTTTTTTCTTGTAATATTCTGTCCTGGAAAGAATACCGATGCCTATCTGATCAATGATCTGATAGGTTCCTCCTACGAAAAGCTTTACCGGAAGCAGGGTATAGTAGGGATCGGTAGCGGCCGTGAAAGAAAATACGGATTTCAGGCTGTCAAGAAAGTTATCCATCATATCCGTACTATCGCTTGGATCGTATTCAATACCCCTGTAAACATAGGATGCATCCTGCCTTATGGAATATGGATTTGCACTCCACCGGATACCCGCCAGGTCAATTAAGCTTGCCGATATTCTGATCTTGTCCGTCAGTGCATAATGCATCCCCAGATCAAGACCAAGGCCCATATTGCTAAAGGCAGCCTGACCAATTTCCAAAGCATCAAATTCAAAATCCACTGTATCAAGATCGAATTCTCCATTTTCATCAACAGGAATCTTTAGTCCCGGAATGCAAATCCGCATATCCAGGTTTGAATTGATTGTCCAGTCTTCCTCTGTAATCAGTGAAATCTCTTTATTATTGGATGAAATATTGACTTGTCCGTATAGTAGTTTTAATCTTGCACCCACTGTAAGTCTTTCATTTACAATTCTCGAAATCCCTGTGGCAAATTCAAGGTAACTGGTCAGGTCAACATTTGTATTGCTGAAATCGAAACGCTCACCTCTTTTGTTGCCGGTCAACACAAAATCAACCAGATCATCATTATACATTAAACGGGAATAGATCTTTTCGGCTATGTCAAACGTATAATACATTTCGTTGCTGCGGGCACCAACGGAAAGCAGATTCGAGCTGATGTACAACTGCATATGGTTAACCGCAGCCAGATTGTCAAGAAAGTCATTCTTATCGGCATCCGGGTGTAAAAAAGAGATCAACGAGTCTCCGGCCGGGAAAATAATATCCTCCAGTGAGAAAGCTGAGTTTTCAAAGTAAAACTGAATGGGACAAGCTGCAGGAAATCCCAGAAATTCTCTGCAACAGGGCTGTGTGGCAGGATTTAACTGATAAGACTGCGGCACACCTTTCATAAAGTACATGGTATTGCTTTCCTGCCCCGAGGCCTGAACAAAAAATATGGAAATCAGCCCTGCAAGGAATAGAATATTGCTTTTATGATTTCGTATTACCATATTAATTATTGCTTTCGGTGTCATTAAGATTCCCTGTGTAGCGGATTTTTGCTTCCAGGTTAAACTTGAAGTCAAATTTGTATGTAGTCAGAATAACAACATTATTGGTTTGATAGGAGCTGAAACTACCCACCATGATGATTTTATTGGCGTCCATAAAGAAATGATCGATCAGTGCCTCATCCAGCCGGATAACGCCGGTAACCTCGTTAACCTGCGAAGTGATCGTCACTCCATTTTCATCAACCGGGGCAGCCGGAATGAAAAATACTGTGTCTGCAGGTGATTCGGTAAAGAAAATGGTATCCAGGTTTATATCAGCAATGGAATCGTATAAGATTATATAAGGATGGAGGTTTACCGGAAATTCATTTCGTATCCGGTAATGCAGGTTGGCATACTCAACATATTCAATAGCTTCAGGCTTATCAACGTCCAGTTTTATTGTATCCCTCAGTTGAAGATCAGCCTTGAAGGCAAGCGGTACTTCCAGATCAATGCCAACCTGAAGATTGCTGTTTTTTAAAACAAAATTACGGGCATCACTGGCACCTGGATTTGCATTTGCCTCACCTTCCGTTATAAGACTATCTGGAAGTGGATAGGTCAGTAATTCATCAATATTGGGTACGTTGTTCTTATTGTATTGCACAGATCCATGTACCTCGGGTTGCAGATAATTATCAGAGGCTTCCACTATTTGTACAGGTGGATCGACAAGAATGGTAGGCCCATCACCGAAATATCCCCAAATAGCCAGATCAAGGCCAACCGGGAGTCCGAATGAATTGATATAAGTGATTCGGATTCGGGGATCGGTTATTGAAAAGTTACCGGTAACTTCTTGCATATTTTCAAATCCGAACACAACCGTCGTATCTTCCTCATAAAAATCATTACCTGCAAACCCGAAAACAGCTTCATATTTATCCAGGTCGATAATTGAAAAGTTTATCCGTACCCTGTCGCCCTCCGTAATTCCCTGGCTGGGATTTCTATAAAGTACCAGATGGTATATATTGTGAATGGACCCTTCACCGGGAACGGAATTGTCGACATAAATCCTGGCATTCTGTAACGGATAAAGATTTCTCCGGTAAAACGAACCATCGGAACTGCTGATGGGTATCGTTTTATGAAACGATTGTCCGTCAACGAATATTTCGTTACAATCGATAGTTAGCATACCGGCATGCCTGAACGATGAACTGACCTCGATCAAAAGGAAGCCATCGTTGATGAAAATGCTGTCAATCCTCATATTATGCTCCAGGGTCAAACGGTAAGTTTCAGTGCTGTCAATGAAAATACTGTCGAAAGGTAAAACAGGGTATGAAATTGCTGATATGAGATTAAACTCCGATGTATCCTGCGGCGGAATATCAGAAAAATCAGATGCATTGATATAAAATAAGGAATCATCACGGAATACAAAGACTACCGTATCACCATGATTATCCATCAGTGAATCCCATCTCACAAAAAGGTCTTCAGCTGTCAGCGAGCCCCATACTACCGGGGCATCTATTTCAGGATCGTATTCAATCATTCCCGAGAATTTTTCGAAGTCATACTTTTCGGTGCAAGCAAATACCAGATACAGCGTCAATCCAAAAAGTAACAGTGTTGATTTAAAAATAGGGGTTTTCATAAAAAATAGTTCCAATCTTTACTTTTCTATTGTACTGTATAATTGTATAAAAAGTTATCATTACTGCCCACAATCAGGTTAAATGATGAAGTATTTTTGCCAAAATATCCAATAGTGAACGGAGAATTCCCGCGCAGGGGAAATCCCTTATATACGGTTCCATCATTGTTTATCAAATAAATAAGGTTCTCTTCTCGCGAAACAATACCCAGTTTCTTATCATTCCGTGAAAAGTGATAATAAACAGGACTAAAATCAATCCGGTGGTTAAAATCGTGTTCATATAAAAGTTCCTTATTTTCTTCAAACACCTGTAATTTGTTTTTATCAAGAAAGATATATTCTTTTCGTCCATCACCGTTCATGTCTTTGTATTCAAAAAAATGATCCCCGGTGTACAGTCCTATGTTCAGGGTAGTATGATTACCGTTGAAATAAATAAAATGTACCAGTCCGGCTGTATCTGTAGTTATAACTCTCGCATCCGATACTTTACCTGAATAGTCGAGTATATAATTGTTGTGAACCGACCTCGGAAAATAAGCTTTAACATTTACTCTTGTATTGCCTCTCCGGTCGAGGATATATGTTTTAAAACGATCACCAAAAACAATATAGTCCTTATCGCCTACCTTGAAATGATTTACCGGTTGCCACACCTCACTCTCGGTAGTCTCAAAATCCCAGCCTTTTACAAGTGAACCATCAATGTTGTAGGCATAAACCTTCCGATCCGACCCCGCAATAAAAATCCTGTAGTTTTTATTCCTGTCATAATCGAAAAGAGCTAAAGGATTGGTTGCCGGAGATCTTAACCTGACCGGATATTTCTCCACGTAATTTCCATTACGATCAATCAGATGGATATAGGTTGGTGTGCTGAAAAGCAATTGCAATTTGCCGTTTTTATAATAGTCTATCTGAAAGATCTCACTGTTAATTTTCTCATCAAGTGAAATTTTCCACAAAATACGGCCGGCCTGATTGATGAGATATATTGAATTCTTCTGATCCTGTACAACAACTTCATTTTGCCGTGTTGAATGATTCAGGGTGAATACAGGTTTGCTGTCAATGGTAGTATCAAGACGACTTTCCCACACCGTATGGGGTTGATCTTTGAAATCCGTGAAATGTTTCAGAAAAACATTGGAATACAGCATTCCGTTGCTGGAATACATCTGAAAACCAAAAACCTGAATTTTTTGAAAGGCTTCTATATTTTCATTCCAGACTTTTAAAACGGGTTCGGAAAGAAAGTTCGAAAAAACCACATTAGCTTTTCCTATATTGGCATAAAAATACAGGTTGGATTTTGGGGCGAGGTTGGTTTTAAAATCTTTATAAGCCTGATTGGTAACCAGCGTTTTATTCAACACCACATTGTGCAGCAATTTACCGAGCGACGTCCTGGAATCGGAGAAAATAAGGTAGTTATCCACAAAAGTAAAATAGTGTTCATCAATGTTGGTAAACAATTCACCAAAAATTTTACCGGTAATCCTGCGAATGGGGAGTTGATATATTATATAGGATAATTCATTATCAATTTTATAAACTGAAGTGTACCTTTGTGGTGAAATGGATTCCTTTTCAGACATCTTGCGGATAATCCCAGTAAATCTTTCTTCAGCCTGACTTTGGCTCTTAACTTTCAGCAACAGGTAAGTGACAGGCTTCTTTTTATCGGAATAAGTTGCATCAAAAGCCATGGATATTTCGTTATCCCATACATCCATAAACGCCTGCATAAAGTCTATTTCATAGGTATTTTCCAACACATCCAGGCTTCGAGAATACTGATTATATTTCCCAAGCCCTTTTAAATAGGCATAATAATCAGAAAAGTATTGCTTCGAATCCGAAACGGACAGTACCAGACAGGATGCAACTGATGAAGGCAAAATTTCATCGACGGTTATCTTTTGCGGATTTTGATGTTGAAATATAGAGGTAGCATAATAATCCGAATCAGAGGCCAGAATAAAACCGTTGAGCAATAATACATCACTCAGGATATTCACATCCAGTTCTCCCCAGTTTGCAAATGTGGTAAAAGATCTCACTTCGGCTTTGTATTCATTTGTTACGCCTACCGATAAGCTTTTTGGCAGGTTTTTGAAGTTCAAGAACAGATTGGCGTCCACATTTTTCCCGGCTGTTAAAAATGCCTGGTTAAATCCTTCTTCATGGGCGACCGTTAAATCACCATCCATTTGCCGAATTGCATCCTCGAGCAAAAGAGAGGAAAAACTCAATAAAAACAAACCTTTGAATACGGCATACGAAAAATTGCGTATGTTGTTTTCATTCAGAAACCTAACATCGTAAATCTTTTTACCGTCATAATTCCGTTCGGTTATGGTACCCAGATTGACGACATACCTTGAAATCAATGCGTGAATTTTACGATCGCTCAAATTGTTTGGCATTTCATATACGTGAAAAAAGCATATTTTATCTTTTCCGGTATAATGAAGGGAAATATATGAAGGAGCATTAAGCAACAACTGCCTGGTCTCAGGAATTGTTAACAGAATTGAATCCAGGAACTGCAATTGATTTTCCAGCCGCTGGTATGAAGGAGTAATCTTCAGTTCATCCCATATCCTGCTTTCTTTATGAAATTTCTTTAATAGTGCCTCAAGATCATTGATTTTAAGAATAACGGAAGCATCAACCGGTATTGCCTGCAATGGTTCACCAGGGCCCAATTTCGTGTTCCGGCTTACAAGCAGGAATAGAATCAGCAAAATAACTATTGCAACCGGAATAAGGCCAAATAACAATTTCTTTTTCAACATACAACTGACAATTGACCGCTTTTCTGAAAAGTCATTTATCATCCACTGCCGGAATTCTTCTCTCCTCCCGGATCAGCCTCATTATTCATCGGGAGTAAACGAGAAATGGGACACCATTTTCAGCAAATTCCTGTTTGTTTTACAGTTCTGTTTTGTCTGACCCTGTACCGGTAACTACTGCAGCATCAGGTAAAGGTGATACAGACTGCTTAATGCCAGTAGTTGAAATTGCTGAAAATCAGTTGCATGACATTTCAGAACAGACGTATATATTCAAAGGTAAAAAATTAAATATTACAAAATCACCATAGTTACCAACAATAATAAAGCCCTGGTACACAATTTCAGACGGATCATTTGTTAATAGTTTAATTACTATCTTTAGCCCTGGCAAATTATGACACGGTTTTTGTACATTCCCGATTCATATCGGTTGATGATTCTTGTCATCCTTATTAAAACAGGAATCACATACGGTCAGGATACTGCTTTGTCCTGCCACATAATCAGGGATTCTATACAGGACAAAAGCTACATGATCCCATACGGCTTGACCGGTAAAAAGATAAATACTCCCTTTAATGTCAAAATCATTGACGATAAAGGAAACCCGGTTGCAGGATATCCGGTTGCTTTTACCATCCTTTCCGAACCCGTTGCCTCATCCGGGGCATTTGTTGAAAATGATACCGTTTATACAAATACGAAAGGGAAGGCCGGAACCTTTCTTCATCTGGGCAGTACTCCCGGAGATTATCTGGTTGCTGCCAGGATATGTTATTTATCTGATTCTGACACCATCGTATATAAAGCCACCGCACGTAAGAAATCATGGATTTTACTATTAATCGCAGGATTTCTGGGTGGTCTTGCCTTTTTCCTTTTCGGTATTAAGATGTTGAGTGATGGATTACAGAAATCAGCGGGAGAACAGCTTTATAATGTAATTGAGAGGCTTACCAACAACCGGTTCAAATCTTTTCTTGTTGGCATTTTGATAACGGTTATGGTACAGAGTAGTAGTGCAACAACAGTGATGCTGGTAAGTTTTGTCAATTCGCGTTTGATGCAGTTCACACAAACTGTAGGAATTATACTGGGGGCAGCGGTTGGTGGCACCATTACCGCTCAGATCATTGCATTCCGCATCGCTGATTATGCTTTACTGATCATTGGTCTTGGATTCCTGCCTTATATGCTTTTAAAAAATCCGAAATACCGTGATATCAGCTTTGCCATAATGGGTTTTGGGATGATATTTTTTGGTATGCACGTTATGTCACAAGCTATGGAACCTATGCAATCGATGAAAGAATTCATAGCCCTGCTGCTTATCCTTGAAAATCCTTTTCTCGGCATTCTGGCAGGAGTCCTGCTGACAGCCATCATTCAAAGCAGCTGTGCATTTGTCGGAATACTTATCATCCTTGCATCGCAGCATCTGCTAACCCTCACAGCAGCCATCCCGCTGATAATAGGAGCCAGTCTGGGGACAAGCATAACAGCTATTATTGCAAGTCTCGGATTGTCACGTGAATCAAAACAGGTAGCGCTGACACATACCCTGTTTAAGACAACCGGAGCAATTATTATGGTATGGTTTATTCCACAACTTGTCGACCTGGTTGAAATTATATCACCTCATACAGCTGCCGGTAGTGCATCACATTCTTTTTCACCGGCAACCATGGCAAGGCAAATTGCCAATGCTTATACGGTTTATAATTTTGTCATAGCACTGCTTTTTCTTCCTTTCACACGACAGTTTGCTAATTTAGTAACCCGTTTGCTGCCTGTCCGTGAAGAAAAAGTCATAATGCTGAAAACCTGGTATCTTGATGCCAACCTCTTACGAACACCAACCATGGCACTGGCTGTGGCACGGCAGGAAATTCTAAGGATGATACAAAGTACGCACCGCATGACAGAAGACATAATAATACCTTTTATCGAAAAAAAATCTGATAAAATTACCAGCATCAAGGAAAGGGAAATTGAAATCAACTTTCTGCGCGATAAAATCAATGCTTACCTTATTCAGATATCCCGTCAGGATATTGAATCCCGTCTTATTGAAGAAGTCTTTGCCATGATGTATACCGTGAATGAATTTGAGCAGATTGGTGACATTGTATCTTCAGGCTTATGCGAGAAAGCACTATGGTGGATCAACGCTGGTTTCTCTTTCTCTCCGAAGGGGAAAGAAGAAATTCAGAATTTTCATTTCAAGACCCTTAAACTTCTGTATTACGCTTATGGAGTTTTCAGGGAAACAAACCGTGACAAGGCAAAAAAAATGAAATCAAAATACCAGGATTTCAGAAATATGTATATCGATTTTGAGAAACAACATTATCAACGGCTTAAAGAAGAAGTAGAGGAATCCCTTGATAGCAGTAAAACACACCTTGAAGTAATAACCTCCTTTAAAAATATTGGCAGCCATGCAACCAATATTGCCAGAATAATGCTGAAAAAATAAATTGCCCTATGACCGAAATTAAACCACAGATTGAAGCAAGCTGGAAAGAAATATTGCATGATCAGTTCAACTCCTCCAATTTTAAAAGCATCAAGGAATTTCTCATAGAGGAGAAACAAAAATATACGGTTTATCCTCCGGGTAACCTTATTTTCAACGCTTTTAATCTTACTCCCTTTCATGCGGTAAGAGTTGTTATCATCGGACAGGATCCCTATCATGGCGCCGGACAGGCCCATGGATTATGTTTTTCGGTTCCCCGTGGAATACCACTTCCTCCTTCACTTGTTAATATTTTCAAGGAGATAAATACAGATCTAGGGGTCCCCATACCAAAACACGGGAATCTTGAAAAATGGGCAACCCAGGGTGTGCTTCTGTTAAATGCCACACTCACCGTCAGGGCAAATCAGGCGGGATCACATCAACGTAAAGGCTGGGAGAATTTCACCGACGCTGTTATCAGCCAATTATCAAAACAGCGCGTTGGACTCATATTCCTGCTCTGGGGTAAATTTGCGCACGATAAGGAATCACTGATTGATACACAAAAACATTACATCTTGAAAGCCGCGCATCCCTCCCCTTATTCTGCTTATAACGGATTCTTTGGATGCAGGCATTTTTCCAAAACCAATGAAATATTACGCCGGCATGGTCTCCCGGAAATCAACTGGCAAATTAACTAATTCATAATAATAAGGGATATGAAATACATGAAACAATTAATCGGGAAAAAATGTTACCTGAGTCCCCCTGCTCTCGATGATGCTGCATTATATTGTGAATGGCTGAATGACCTGAGTGTAACCCGGTATCTGGAACCCTCCTTCAGCCTTACGGTTGAAGAAGAAACCGAAATGCTAAAAAACCTTCATAAAGAAAACAGAATTTTTGGCATTCATGATATGCAGACAGATAAGTTGATCGGATCATGCGGCCTGCACGAAATTCACACCATTAATCAAACTGCATTGTATGGTATTTTTATTGGTGATGCAAATTACCGGAACAGGGGAATTGGTACCGAAGCAACGACATTATGCCTTGATTTCGGATTTAATGTGTTGAACATGCATACCATTTATCTTCACGTTTATGATTATAATAAACGGGCCATTGCTACATATCAAAAAATCGGATTCAGGGAAACCGGGAAAAGACGGGAAGGACGTTATTATGCCGGTAAAAGGTATGATATAATTATTATGGATATCCTGAAGGATGAGTTCACAAGTCCGTATGTAATTCCGTTGGGATTATAATATAATTAAAAATTTTACCGCTAACTGATTACCATCTGTTGTTGTCCGTTTTTGTTTTATTCTTCCTCATCAGCAACATCTTCGCCAATTTCAAGGTTTTCGAAATTATCAAATTCATCATAAGAGGACGATTCAAAATCATCCTCAGCTTCTGAAGAAGCGTTCTTTGGCATTTTCACCAGGTAATACGTATCATCCGTCTCATAAGGCAGGGCAACTTCAATTTCTCCACGTGCATTGGTGAATGTAATCAGATGATCATCAAAACCGTCGGGATATTTCTCTTTTATCCGTTCCACCATTTCATCAGGCAGTTGCTCATAAGCTTTTATGATCCTTTTCTTTGCCACGTTTAAACAAATAATGTTATCCTTCTTAGTATGGGAGTAAATATATATAAATTTTATTCTCATTAGCAAACTAAATTTAGTAAAAATTTTTCCCTACTATGTATTGTTTTCGGTAAGGATAACATTAATCTCGCGACTTGTGAGCCATTTCATGGATATCAGTTGCTGAAGGTTAATTTTCCCAATGATATAGCTGTATTCAGATGATGCATACCGTACCGAAATGCTCTCAAAGTCATTCGGATTAATTACGTCTTTCCCGTTGTGCCGGACAAATACTTCGAGTATATGATCATTACTGTATTTATAATTCAGATGCTGATCCATTTTCTTGTACTCATATTTGTAATCATAGGTCAAAGCTGATATGTCTGAAAGAACGGCCGATCCTGTAGAATTGCCTCCCGCCCCTTTACCCATGAAAAACTGAGTTTCTGAAAACGCTCCTTCCAGGATAAGTCCGTTGTATTCATAATTTACTTTATTCAGGGTATCCGAAACAGGAACAAATTTCGGCATGCACAACGCATACACCCTGTTGCCTACCTTCCTGCATTTGGCAATCAACTTAATGGTCATATTTTTTTCTTTTGCGTACCGGATATCAAAATCATTCAGGTGCTGAATGCCATAGTTAAACACATCCCCGGGATGCAAAACAATACCAAAAGCATGTACCAGAATGATCATCAATTTGTATTTTGCATCATATCCTTCCACATCAAGCCGGGGATCGCTTTCGGCAAATCCAAGTTCCTGCGCTTCTTTTAATGCTTTTTCAAAACTTTTGTTGTGCTGAAATATGTGAGTCAGTATGTAATTTGTTGATCCGTTCAATATGCCTTCAACACTATTCAATAATTCATTGTCATAATACTCTTCCAGGTTCCGGATAATCGGTATACTGGCACAACAGGAGGCTTCATAAAGAAAGGAGACCTTGTTTTCAGCCTGCAGCTGAAGCAGTTCTTCAAAATGCTCGGCGATCATTTTTTTATTGGCTGATACAACAGCCTTCTTTTTTTTCAGGGCAGTTTTTACAATTTCATAAGCCGCCGGAACGTCATCAATCAGTTCAACGATAACATCGATTTCAGGATCGTTCAGGAGAACATTCCTGTCAGTCGTAAAAAAAGACGCATCAATGGGTCTTTTCTTGTATTTATGTTTGATACAAATTTTTTTAATGGTGGCATTAATACCTTTTGTATGATGCAGTACATTATACAAACCTTGTCCCACACACCCGAATCCGAAAATCCCCAGGGTAATTTTTTTCTCCATAGTGTAATTCTTTTTAATGGTTAAAACAGTGGGGAAAAACAACCTGCTGAAAACAAAAAAACCCTTCTGACAAGTCAAAAGAGTTTCATATGCTGCATGATCTGATGACTTATCTTCCTCTCCGTGACCGGAGAGCAGGAGTTAGCACCTTCTCTCCGCTTTGCAGAGAGGGTTGCTAAGGTTTCAAAGGGCCGTTCCCTCCACCTTTCTGGATAAGTAATAAACAAAGAACTCAGGCGACAAATATAGTAATATTTTTCAGACAATATCATTGATTAAATAAATAGTTCATTTGTAAGATTTTGTTTTATTACATTTGTATATCACCAACACATAAAACTATGAAACAGATTATTATCGGATTATTACTTGCTTTCGCCAGCCTTGCTGTAAATGCACAGCCGGCTCGCGGGAAAGTCCTACTGGGAGGCAACCTGGGTGTTACTTTCCGTACCAGTGAATCAGAAACCAACGGAACTTCTGTTACAGACAGCAAAACGACCAGTTATTCTGTCTTGCCTTTAATTGGTGGCTTTCTTGGTGAAAGATCAGTATTAGGGGGTCGTATTGGAGTAACCGGTTATACTACCAAATATCCTGATGACATTTCCGGAGGTAAATTTTCTTCGTTCACCTTCGAAATCGATCCATTTTTCCGGTATTATGTTATTTCAGGAACGGGAGGGATGTTTGTTGAGGTTTCTGCCGGTGTAGGTATAGGTAGTCATAAACGCACATACGACAATTCGTCATTTGAGTCCCTTGAATATTCTCACAGTATCGTTTCCGCTTCAGGAGGCTTTTCTCCGGGTGTATATTATTGCCTTACCCCCAATATATTAATTGAGACAACCATAGGGTGGTTAGGATTTTCAACCATTATAGATGTGGATGAAGATGAAAATACGGATACGAGCAGGGAAATCGGTTTTGATATTAATCCTTCTGCAATCTCATTTGGAGTAATTTTTATGTTTTAAGAGTTTTGCATTTTGCTTGATGGTTTTTCTTTTTCGCAGGGATGTCCAAAAAGTTTTGCCTGCACTCCATATATGCCTTATTCGTCCTGAACTTTTTGGACATCCCCGTATATAGTCATTGAGGACCTCGCACTTAATAAAACCTGCTCAAAACTTATTTTGGTTTTTTTGTTTAACCGTGCATAATTGCATAAGGATAATTCCCTTCAGCATCCTGTACCTTAAGAAACCGGTTAAATTGAATTACCTGTGGGCCGGCCTTTGCATGGTGGGTGCCGTAAATTTCATGTTCAGGTCATAACCCGTTATTTGAAGACTGATATTCAAACTTTCAAACTTTCAAATTTTCAAACTTTCAAACTTTCAAACTTTCAAACTTTCAAACTTTCAAACTTTCAAACTTTTAACTATACTCCCCTTTTCGGATGTGGCTTCAGATCCGTCAATTCTTCAATTTTCACCGGTCTGCCTTCATCAATGCTTTTTCGCGCTGCAACCCCCAGTAAAATAGACATGGCCCCGTCACGTGAACCGGCTGAATGACGTAAGGGATCCGGCATGTTTTCATCCCTGAAAATCTGATCCTTGAGACGTTTGTCCCCGCCCCCGTGACCACCTCTTACCCTTGGAACCTGAATCAGTTTGGTATCGCCGAAATTGTCAGAAACAGCAATTTCGTCAAAAGCTTCTTCTTTTTCCCTGGCCTGCTGATCCATTTCTTTTGCATGGCGTTCAGCCTGGTCAACCTTTTCCTTCTCACGCCAGGGCAGATCCTGCCAGCTGTCTATCCGCCCTTTCATGCCATTGAAAGCGATCGTCAGACCCTCGAAAGGTGAATAGGTAGTAAGGGAATAACTAACCTGGACATCGTTGGCATATTTTACCTGGACGGCCATCTTGTCGTAAATATCGATCTCTTCCCTCCATACGCAATTATCGCGAAGGTATCCGTCATATTTTTCATTATCAACATAAACCTTCATATAGAAAGGATTCCTGGTAATATCCCAGTAAAACTTGCAGTTTTCTTTATGAGGACAGGAACGGCATCCCAGCCCCCTGAATGGATTGTTTTTACCGTAATGCTCCAGATTCCCGTAAGCATGAACCTCAACCGGATCCGAATCGATCCACCAGTTCAGCAGATCGAAATGATGACTGGCCTTATGACACAAAAGCGTACCGCTCTTGGCCCTGATACTGTGCCATCTCCTGAAATAATCCGCACCATGATAAGTGTTCAGGTACCAATGAAAATCCACGGAGGTGATGCGGCCGATCCGTTCCTCTGCCAGCAACTCCCTGATTCTGGTAAACAAAGTGCCGTAACGGTAATTGAAGGTGACCCTGAGCTTTTTACCGGTCTTCCTTTCTGCGTTCAATATATGCTGGCATTTTACTTCATCAGTAGTCATGGGTTTTTCAGTAATTACATCAGCCCCCATTTCCATTCCTTTAATGATAAATTCATCATGGGTAGCATCCACGGTTGTTACAATCAACATGTCCGGCCTTGTTTGGGTCATCATTTCGCTAAAATCGGTAAAAACCGGACAATTTACACCCATGAATTCCTTCGCAAAGGATAGCCTTCCCGGATTAATATCACACAATCCCACAAATTCAAGCATGTCGCTATAGTCTTCCAACAGGGATTTTCCCCACATGGTTATGCCCCTGCTTCCGGTACCTACAAGTGCTATACGCTTTTTACCTGATAGGCCGGGAAGCCCGTATGAACTTGCCGGTGACACCAGCAAACTGCCTGCGGCGATCACGCCTGATGTTTTTATAAAGTCTCTGCGTTTCATGATGTATAAAAAGTTTAATCCCGGCAAACTTCAGCAATCTGCCAGGTCGTATTTAACTGCTATTAAAGGTAAAAAAATAGTGCTATTTGGAAAAGACAAAAAAGAAATTTGCATATAAATTTCACTTCTCATTTTTCACTTTTCACTTTTATCCACCATAGCTTTAGCGAAGGTGGATTTCACTTTTCGTTTTTCACTTCTCACTAATAGCCGGCTACTGATTGCTTTTCCCCTCGACCGATCCCTTCAATCCGATAGCATCTGCCACCTTCCGCATTCCTCGGATGGTTTCCTCAATCACAAAATCAAGATCTCTCCCCAACAGGGCCGCTCCTTTTTCAATTACCTCACGATTGGCTCCCGCTGCAAAGTTCTTCATATTCCATTTCTTCTTCACCGACCGCGCTTCCATATCCAATATCGATTTTGACGGGCGCACCAACACAGATGCGGTAACCAGTCCGGTTAATTCATCAATGGTGAACAATACCTTTTCCATGACATGCGCAGGTTCAACATCGGAACAAATGCCCCAGGCATGACTCAGAACTGAATGGATATAATCCGCCGGCCATTTTTCATCTTCCAGAATTTTTTTTGTCATCCGGCAATGCTGATCCGGATATTTTTCATAATCCAGATCATGGATCAGTCCGATCACACCCCATTTTTCAACATCTTCTCCGAAAATTTCTGCAAAATGACGCATTACAGCTTCGACCGATAAGGCATGCTTTAGCAGACTTTCATTCTGATTATATTGCCTGAGGAGCCTCCATGCTTCCTCACGGGTTGGAATTCTATTTTCCATTCGTTGTATTTTTGGGTAAAATTATGTTATTGCGGGTAAAAAACTTAAATTAATCTTATATTACTATCTTTATTAAAAAGTCCGTTTTCTTGAAACCTTTCGATATCATTGATTTATCGCATAGCCTGTCTTCAACCATCAGTGTTTATCCGGGATCGGAAAAGCCTGTTACCAATGTTGTTGCTGTTTTGGAATTAAATGGATACCGTGAAAAACAGCTTAGCCTTTCCTCCCATCATGGTACTCATATTGATTGTCCTTTTCATATGATACATGATGGATTTCATACAAGTAATGCCTCTCTCAACAGGTTTTTTGGAAGGGGTATGGTTTTGGATTGCCGGCATTTTGTTACTTTTCATTCAATAACCACAGATTTTCTGATTTTACAAAAAAAGGAAATTGCCTCCGTTGATTTTCTCTTGCTAAATACCGGCATGGATAAGCACTGGAACACCCCGCTGTATACCGGGGAATTCCCGACAATCACACAGGAAGCTGCCGATTATCTGACCCAATTTTCACTCAAGGGTTTGGGCATGGACACTTTGAGTGTGGATCCGCTTGGAGATACTGCACTGCCTGTTCACAAAACCTTACTTTCAAGGAACATAATTATCATTGAAAATTTAAGGGGCCTTGAACAACTTATCGGAAAGAAATTCTGGTTCAGCTGTTTTCCACTTAAAATCGAAGAAGGTGACGGTTCACCGGTAAGAGCCTGCGCCCTGAGTGTTTTTTTTAACTTTACAGAGAAAGATAGTCATTAATTATTTTCTCTCTTTTTTATCCGTTCTTTCTTTCACCCTTCTTCCTGTCTCCCCTCTTATAACTCCCTGATCAGGGAACAAAAAAGCTTAACCAGTCCCTCCTCAGCTTTTCCTGCCGTCTCAAGGATATCATCGATGCTGGCCGGGCTCAGGTTATCCGGATCACATTCGTCGGTAAGAACGGAAACAGCTGCACAGGGCAGTCCCATATGGTTGGCCACAATCACTTCAGGAACAGTTGACATTCCCACTGCATCAGCATAATTCCGAAAGAGTCTGTATTCTGCCCGTGTTTCAAAATTCGGGCCCGGCACTGCAACATACACACCCTTATGCAACACTATTTTTTCACGTAATGCTATAGCTAAAAGTCTCTCATTCAAAAAGGAAGAATAGGGCTGATGCATATCGGGGAAGCGTGGCCCCATTTTGTCATCATTGAGTCCCCGCAGCGGATTATCCGGCAGGAAATTTATATGATCCTCAATAAGCATCAGGCTGCCTTTTTTATAATTAAGATTAAGCGCACCAGCTGCATTGGATAAAAGAAGGTAGTTTATCCCCAGCAATTTCATGATCCTTATGGGAAAAGTGACCTGTTGTAAGGAATAACCCTCATAATAATGAAATCTTCCCTGCATGGCAAGGATTTTTTTCCCGAACAATTCTCCATACAGCAGCTTTCCATGATGAAATTCCACTGTTGCTACCGGAAAATTCGGGATTTGCCCATAATCCAATACATGGATGAGGTCCAGCTCATTCACCATCTTTCCCAAGCCTGTACCTAAAACAATTCCGATTTCCGGTGAAGTGATACCCGCGGATTTAAGATAATTAATTGCCTGGTCGTACATTTCCTCCCTGCTTTTTTATTCAAAAATAACAAATTCTATTAATCTGTTAATTCATCAGCTGAGGACAACTAAATTATTATATGTTTTCGGCAGGCAATCATTCAATGTTAATTACTTGGTGCGACAAAATGATTTCCCAATAGCAGAATTTTTTAAATTCGCAGAAAAAGGTTTCATTTCATTTCTTTCCTTTTATGTCCCTATCTAAAACTAATTTCCTTGCAGCATTATTGGGATTGCTTTCTTTCTTTGCAGGACTGCACCAGGCATCTGCCATCGATAATACTACTTTCAACGATAGCATTCACCAGCAATTGCAATCATTACCCGATACGTTGAAGATCATTCATTTATTGGATCTGAGCAATCAGTATCAGCAAAGCAATGCAACAGCATCCCTTGAATTTGCCCGGGAGGCACTTGGGATAGCTATATCAGTAAATGATCCGAAACAGGTGGGAACAATTAATTTAAAGATTGCTGAATTGTACCTGCTAAAAGGGATTTACGATAAATCCATGGCTTTTCTGCTGGAAGCATTAAAACAATTTCAAAATTCCGGGCTGGAAAAAGAAGAGGCTTTTTGTTATGAGGTTATGGGCAGCTTATATAATGCGACCGATAATCCGCAACAAGCCATTGCATTTTTTAACAAGGCTATAACTATCAACATAGAAAAAAAGAGGGTATCCGATGTAGCCCGTAATTATATCAATCTGGGTTCCGTATTTGTTGGAATTGACAGCATTGACAAGGGATTATCGTATTACCTCATTTCCCTTATGATTATCGACAGCCTGGATTTGGAATCGGAAAAAAGAGATCTGCTGATCCAGTTGGGGGATGGATATTTCAAGCTGGGAAAATATGAAGAATCCCTTAAGAACTATTACCAGGCCATGGAATTAGCTGAAAAAAACGGTGATCTCTTCATGTTGGCTAATGCGAAGAGCAGGATTGGCATAACTTACTTCCGTCTGAACAATATGCCTGCTGCCACAAAATATTCAAAAGAATCTATAATGCTGACAGGGGATCTCAAGACTTTCAGAATTGCCGGTGAATCTTACCGAAACCTTGCTGATATATATGAGTCGCAGCAGAATTATAAAAAAGCGCTGGAATACCATATCCGTTATAAAAAAATCTCTGATTCCCTGCTTAATGAAGAAAAGTTACTGCATATTGGAGAATTGCAGGCAAAATACGACATCACACAAAAGGAAAAAGAAAATGAATTGCTAAAACAGCAAAATGTTCAAAAATCAAAAAAAATTAAACGCTTTACCATAGCTGCTTTTATTATTATTAACCTTTTTATTCTTACCCTGATACAATTGATTATGTTGGTCAGGTTAAACGGTAAAACCCGTTATCTGAACCTTAAGCTGGCAGAGCAGGGCAAAGAACTGGAAGAATTAAACGATCAAAAAGACAAGTTTTTCTCATTCGTAGCCCATAACCTGAAAAATCCTTTTTCGACCATACTGGGCTTTTCTGAACTTCTGGCGAAAAACAGTGAGGAAAAACTATATGAAAAAATTGAAAGATATTCCAGGAATATCCAGGGTTTATCCGTTCATGTAAACAAAATCCTTGATAACCTGCTCGAATGGTCACGTTTGCAACGACGAAACTTTGAATACAAACCCGAAAAAATCAATATAACAAATCTTATAAGAGATGTGCTGGAAATGAACCATAAAGAAGCCGTACGAAAAGAGATAGAGTTACATTATGACCTGCCTGAAAACCTTGCAGCTTATGCAGATAAGTTCATGGTTGCGTCCATTCTTCAGAATCTTATGTCGAATGCCCTGAATTTTACTCCTTCTTCCGGCAAGATTAATATCTCAGGCAAAGTATGCGATCCGCAGGTTGTCATTTCTGTAGAGGACACGGGTATTGGAATAGCACCGGAGGATTTACCGAAGCTTTTCCGGATCGATGTTCACCCGGCTAAAATCGGAACGGCTGAATCGAAAGGGGCCGGCCTTGGTCTGGTAATATGCAAAGAAATGATACATCGTTGCAAGGGAGAAATCACCATCGACAGTAAACTTGCCCGGGGAACTTCCGTTACATTTACCCTTCCCGTTTCCAATGATAATTCAAAAACAGAGGATTACCCGGATATGCAGCAACCTGATTTTGTATTGGAAACAAAAGAAAACATAAAAAGTTTCGGACAACTGCCGGAAGGCTTTATTGATAGCTGTATTTCCTCCTTAATGCCAAAATACAACGAAGTCAGAACTGTATTATCCGTTGAGAATCTTTCAGGTTTTGCCCGGGATGTAGAGAATGCAGGCCGGAAATACAATATTTCATCTTTTATTCATTATGGACGCTATCTTGCCGCTCTCATCCACTTAAACAAAGTTGATAAAATTCTAAGGATTCTTCCTGAATTCAAAAAAATTGTGGACACCTTTGTCGTATGAATTATTTCCAACCACTTGAAAGTACACGAATTGATTTTTCTTTTCGTACTTTCCTCTCAAACTATTGTAATCTCATCGATGATGACCTGTGAACAGCAAAACAAAAAATATAAAGTATTGCTGGTGGATAATATTCCCAGTAATCTTAATCTGTTAAGTGATATACTATCACAAGAGGGCCTTGGAATAATTCTGGCAACGGATGGAAAAGATGCGATAATTGCTGCACATCGTGAAATACCTGACTTGATTCTACTGGATATAGCTATGCCTGATCTGGATGGATATGACGTATGTGAAAAACTTAAAAATGACGATCTAACCCGTGAAATTCCTGTAATTTTTCTCACCGCCCGAAATGAAGAGGAAGACATATTAAGGGGTTTTGACGTTGGTGCTGTGGACTATATAATGAAACCATTCTATTATCCCGTACTTATTGCCCGTGTTAAAACACAGCTTGAATTACGCAATAAGACACAACAGCTCCAATCGGTAAACACGCACCTCGAAGAACTCGTACGCAAACGTACAGCAGAACTGCAGGACAGCAATAAGAATCTCTCTGCGCTTAACCATAAGCTCAAATCAGCTTATGATGAGCTGTCGAACCTGCACAAAGTAAAAAATGAATTCATACGGCACATTAATCATGAATTGCGTACACCGCTTCAGGGCATTCATGGTTTTACCCTGATCCTCGAAGACCTGATCCAATCACCCGAACAACAAGAATATCTGCATTCCATCAATCGTCTGGTTAATCGTCTTGTTCATTTATCTGAAATTTCATTGTTATTTACTGAAATACGATCCGACAATTATAAACTGGAACTTGAAGAAATCAACCTGAATGAATTTGTTTTGAAACAGAGTACCCACATTGAAGCTCAACAGCGGAAAATTGTCCTTGATCTACCGGAGAACCAGATATTCATCAAGACGGATCATAAACTATTATCTACCTGCATGAACCTTATCATTGATAATGCCGTAAAATTCTCTCCGGAAAATAGTCAGATTACAATAAAAATACTGAATTCCGATCATAAAGTCATGCTTGAAGTACTGGATCAGGGTCCGGGCTTTTCCAAAAAAGCACTTAAAAACATCTTTGAGTTATTTTCAACCGATAATCTTCAATACCAGACGGAAGGTTTTGGCATGGGCCTGGCAACAGCAAAACTTATTCTTAATTTGTTATCAGCCGATATGAAAATTTTTAACCTGGCCGCATCCGGTGCATGTGTTCAACTGGTTTTCCCTTTATCTGCATCAAAATCCGACTGATTAAACACCTGTTATACCGAAAATATTTTATCGATCGCACATGAAAAATTCAACATTTACTTCCCATATTGCACCATAAAATAATGAATCGTATTATTGGGTGTTTAACCTTTCAATCTGCTAAAAGATTAATCAAAAAAACAGGACTATTCCTCAACAATTTTAGGGAACTTATAAACAAACCATCGGATAATTCCTGTTGATTTTTTATCTTTCGATCCTGTTGCGCAACACATATCAGATATTCGTTATTTATGATCAGGCTTTGCAGCATATTGTTTTTCCTTCGGTTTATATTGCCTCTCTATAGCCAGGTTAATGAAAGTCAGGGGACTCCTGTTACCGATACTTCCTTACAATTCAGATCATCAGTCCGGGGAATAATAAATGCCGATAGTATATTTTCACGGACTTATCTCAGACTTACCTCGCTGGCAAATTTCGATTCGCTGGCCATAACTGCATATGATAAAATCCTTACCTATAGCCACGATGTGTTTATAGTCAGAATTCATAATATTACACCTTCTTTTGTACTTTTTCTCTATCCTTTTAATACCGATCTGAATTCCCTCAACCGTAATGAGATAAGCCAGATTCAATATGCCGACGGAACGATTGATATTTTCCTGCCCCTGGCTGACAAAACCGGATTCGACAGTGAAATAGTAGATACGGCAAGAATTATTATCCGGAATCGCCGTGACTGGGAAAAAGTTACCCTGACGAACAAATCCGAAGATATTGCCGGTTTGATTGAAAAAGGCAGAATAACCGCCAGTTATCAGGCCGATTTTATAAATGCAGAAAATGCATACCTCGAAAAAAATGCGGGGATAATTCTCAGAAAAAAAGCTGCTAATCTTAATGCCCCTTTTGTTCTTTTGTTAAACAAGAGTTTTCATAAAGCATACGGAGACCCTCCTTCCATCGAACTCGAAGGCATTGTGTATAATTATGAATGAATAATTGGCACAGTATTTGTGCTTAATCAAGTACAGTTCTTCATAAAATATACCTGGTTCAAAATTATCAGGGCAAGTCCCGGATACCTTCCGGGACTTTTTACTATGCCCGCCGAAGCCTTGGCGAAGGGTGGGTGATTTATTAATCGATTTTCATTAACGATCAACAGAAAATCTGTTTACCTGAGGAACCCACCCCTAATACCTCCAAGAAAGGGAATATTCGAATTTTCAAACTTTGAGTCTGCTCCGAAAAATCAGTAATTCGATGATAGCTGAAAATCAGGTTTACCCCTAACCCTAAAGGGAGCCTGATTTTCAGCAACTTCTCCCTTTAGGGTCGGGGTAAAAAGTTGCTGAAAATTTTCTGAGATACTTTTCGGAGCAGACTCAACTTTCAAACTTTCAAACTTTCAAACTTTCAAACTTTCAAACTTTCAAACTTTCAAACTTTCAAACTTCAAAATCTAATAAGTCCTGTCAGATCCCGTACATCATTGAGTGTCTTTTCAGCAAAATCACGTGCCTTATCTGACGACTGAATAACAAGCTTTTTTATTTCTTCACCATTTTTTCTTAATTCCTCACGTTTCAAACGGAATGGACCCGTCAGCTCAATCAGCCCATCGGCTGTGACTTCTTTGAGATCTTTATATTTTAATATACCCTTTTTATAATCCTTCATAAGCGATTCATAGTCATCCAACCTCCCACAGGCTTTGATGATGGTAAAAAGATTAGAAACTCCGGAGCTCATCTCTTCTCCGGCTTTGCCTCCAATATCCGTGACAGCGCTTTTCACCTTTTTGCGAATGCTCTCTTCCGATTCAAATAACCCGATATAATGTTTATCCCCCATACTTTTGCTCATCTTTTTCTCAGGATCGGCCAGTGACATCAGTTTCTGAACTTCAGTGTACAACGGCCTGGGTTCCGGGAAATAATTACCAAACTGATTATTAAATCTCACAGCAATATTTCGGGAAAGTTCCAGGTGCTGTTCCTGGTCTTTTCCGACGGGAACAAAATCAGCCTTGTATATCAATATATCCGCTGCCTGTAATACCGGATAAGTGAAAAGGCCCGCTGATATAAAACCATTCTTAACCCCTGATTCAAGCAGTTCCGATTTATCTTTGAATTGTATCATCCGGGATAACTCTCCGTAGGAGGTTACACAGCTGAATATCCAGGTAAGTTCAGTATGCTGGGGCACAAGTGATTGAATGAATATTATTGATTTCTCCGGATCTAATCCGGCAGCTATAAGATCAATAAACATATTGAGTGTATTCTGCCGCAATTCCTTTGATGAATAAGGCATGGTCATGGCATGCAAATCAACCACACCATAAACACAATTGTATTGATCCTGAATACCTGCCCAGTTCCGGACAGCCCCGAAATAATTGCCGATATGCATTTCGCCGGTCGGCTGAATGCATGATAAAACGCGCTTTTTATTCATGAAATACCGTTTAAGCTTTTTGTCACAAAACTATAAAATGTTACGAAATAATAGCCGGGTTTTCTTATTTTTACAAATGCTACGTGCATGGCAAAGCCCACAATAATTTGAAGCATATGGATTCCTTAAGGCAAAACAAAGTATCAAGACTGATTCAAAAAGAACTGGCCTCTTTTTTTCAAGCCGAAAGCCGAAATTATTTCCGGGGAAAAATGATAACAGTGACCCAGGTCAGGATATCCCCTGATTTGTCCCTGGCCAAAGTATATGTGAGCATATTCCCGTTGAAGGAAGATGAAGATTTTCTTGCTTATATTACTCAGCACACCAAAATTATACGTAATGAGCTGGGGCATAAAATTCGTCACCAGGTAAGAATTATCCCCGAACTGGTTTTTTATCGTGATGACTCCATTGATTATGCCGATCATATCGAAAAATTGCTGAAATCCTGATTAACTTCTGTATCGCCGAAACATTGTGAACTTCCCGTTTTATATAGCAAAACGATACCTTGTTGCGAAAAAATCGCATAATGCCATCAATATTATTGCATCTATATCGCTGACAGGAATTGCTGTCGGAACAATGGCGCTAATTGTCGTGCTGTCGGTATTTAACGGATTTGACCATGTTGTTAAGTCCCTGATCAATTCCTTTAATCCCGATCTTAAAGTTACCCTGGTTGAAGGGAAAACATTCATGCTCGACGAAACAACACTTGACCAGATTAAGTCAACAAAAGGTGTAACCGCTGTTGCAGCTGTACTTGAAGACAAAGCTCTTTTACGATATGATGAACGTCAAACCATTGCCATCGTAAAAGGTGTTAGTCATAATTATTCGGATGTCTCCGGTATTGACAGTATGATCGCAGAAGGTGAATTCAGGCTGACCAATCAAATCCAGTCATTTGCTATAATCGGTCAGGGAATTGATATATTCCTGAATGTTATTTTAAACTCTCCCCGCCAAATGGGGATATACGTTCCCAAACGGTCGGGACAGGTGTCGTTTGATCCTGAAAGCGCCGTTAATCGTAAGTTTTTAAATGTTTCCGGTGTGTTCCTGATAGAGCAGGACTATGATTCAAAATATATCTTTGTTCCACTTGAATTGGCTCAGGATCTTTTTGAATATCCGGGAAAAATCAATGCTGTTGAAATTAAACTGGAACCGCATGCCCATCATCAGGAGATACAAAATAATATTCAGCTTTTACTGGGAGATGCCTTCCGCATACAAAACCGGTATCAGCAAAATGAAGTCTTTTATAAAACCATGCAAATGGAAAAATGGGCGATTTTTCTTATCCTTGTTTTTATCCTTATTGTAGCATCATTCAATATTATCGGTACACTCACCATGCTCATCCTCGAGAAGAAAACGGACATCATTACACTGCAAAACCTTGGAGCCTCCAAAAAACTGATAGACCGTATTTTCCTTGTTGAAGGCTGGCTTGTATCGGTAGCGGGAGCTGTCATTGGACTGGCAGCAGGATTATTGATCTGCTGGTTGCAGATTACTTTTAAACTCATTCAATTACAAGGATCCGGCACCTTCATCATCGACGCTTACCCGGTCCTGGTAAAACCTGTTGATATTCTTGTAACCGGTATAGCAGTCATCATTATTGGCTTTCTTGCAGCATGGCTTCCCATACGTTTTGTAACACGAAAGTTACTTGCAGATAAGAGCTGGATACATACTGAATAAGGGCTTATTTACTGGATTATAGCAGTCTTCCACCAGCTTTTCAATCTTAACAACTCCTTGCATATAAATGGTTTAAACCACGAAGGTATATGTACCTGCACATTGATACATTGGTTCTCATTTCCGGGAATGCAGGTGACGTATGCAAAACTTTAATGTATTGTCTGTCAATACTACCACATGACCGTAAATAATTATCAACAAGGCTTCCAGCGCTTATCAAAATATAAGCTATTAATTATCTGTAATTTAAAAAATATAACCCCCTATATCTTAGTTCATTGTTAAAATGTTGATTTTAAATGATTTTAATTAAAAGGTACATTTAAAATAATATATTATAATAAATTGAGATTCTGTATTTAAGACATTGTCTGGCATGTAACCAATTATCGCAATAACTCGTAAAGTACAATAAACTACTATTAACGCACCTTATAAACACTCAAAGATGAAAAGAGCTTCAGTCGTGCTGATTATATTGCTGAGTCTATCTGTTCTCAATGGCATGTCACAGAAGATCAGTTATGAAATAGAAGTTAATTACAACATCAACCAGGGTATCACCACAGCTGATATATCCGTTAGGCTGACAGAAGGAACTCCTGATTTCACCTATTATCTTATGACCAACGATCCTCTCAATGGAACCATAATAACACAGTCGGAACCAACCAAAAAGAAGAATTATGTTTTCAAAGGTGTTAAACCCGGAAAGTATTTTCTTAAAATTATGGACAATTCGGGTATACAGGCTGGCAAAACTGTTAATGTCGTTGAAAACCAAATGTGAATAAATAAAACCATAACCTATGGCTATGCGATTATATAAATACTGCCTGGCTTCAGCTGCAATATTGTTGATTTCAATCTCCGGACTGAAAGCACAAACCGTCAGCTTCACACCTACGAATGTAACTTGTTATGGTGCTGATGATGCTACCATGCAAATAGATATTACCGGAGGTACTTCAACGTACTGGTATGTATGTTATTATGTCTCCAATCCATCAGAAAGTGACTCAATAGGTCCTACCACTCAATCGAGCTATACTTTTACCGACCTGCTCCCGAATACATTGTACCTGTTTTATGTTCGTGATAATGTCAGCGGTGATTTCGTAGGAGCACAGACCAATATCTTTTCACAACCCGATGTTCTTAATGCCACAGTTTCTTCAACCAATGTTTATTGCAGCGGTGCCAATACCGGTACAATAACCATAAGCAATCCTACCGGAGGTCATGGACAATATGAATATTCCATCAATGGAGGTTCATCATGGCAAAGCTCCGGATCTTTCACCAATTTGCCGGCAGATCATTACAATGTTCAAATACGCGATTATGACTACCCGGGATGTATTGCTATCCTTGACAATGACCTGGAGATCACTGAACCTGCACCTTTAAATGCCGTTGTCACTTCTACCAATCTAACCTGCTATAACAATAATTCGGGTACTATTACCATTTCAAGCCCATCCGGAGGATCCGGCAATTATCAATATACGATTGACGGAGGTTCAAACTGGCAATCCTCAGGTTCTTTCACCAACTTGAATGCCACCACAACCTATAGTGTCCGTATGAGAGATGCCAACTATCCTTCATGCGTTCAGATCCTCAATGACAATCTGGTGTTGGATCAACCTGATCCCCTGTATGGAGATTCCATATTGGTTATAAAACCCCTTACCTGTTATGAAGGCAGTGATGCTATTCTGCGTGCTGATCCTGAAGGAGGAACACCCCCATATACCTACCTGTGGTTTTATGATGCACCGGGATCTCCTACATCGTATGTAAACACTGGCGTTACAACCCGGGATTATACCACAGCGAGCAGGGGGGGATATCGTGTCAGAATCAATGATGCAAATAATTGCGGGCCTGTAAATACTGTTGTACTTTCGTTTATAGAATATGTTAATCCCAATGTTCCGTTGCCTCTTACCGTTTCTGCAACATCAACACCGGCATGTGACGGACAGAATAACGGTACGATTACCATAACCGGTACAGGGGGATGGACCCCTTACAATTATTTGGTTGTAAACAGTTCTTCTGATACTACGGGACCCCAGTCATTCAATCCCATCGGCTCCCTTTATGCTGATACCTATGAACCATATATAATTGATGATAAAGGGTGTACAAAAAAAGGAACCGATGTTATCGTTTCATCCATTCCGGCTCCAACAGCTAACGCCGGAACGAATGCATCAACCTGTTTTAATACTGCTTACACCATAAGCGGGGCCAGTGCCACCAACTATTCATCCTTACTATGGACGGTGGTTTCAGGTGCCGGCACTCTTGCAAATGCCGCCACGCTCACTCCAACCTACACTCCAGCAACAGGTGATGCCGGAAGTACAGTAGTCTTGCGTCTCACCGCCAATGGTAATTCACCTTGCGCTTCCGTGTCGGATGACATGAACCTACAGGTTGTAGCCGCCCCTACAGCCAATGCCGGAACCGATGCATCTACCTGTGTCAATGTTGCCTATACCATAAGCGGTGCCAGCGCTACCAACTATTCATCTTTATTGTGGACCGTCGTTTCCGGTGCCGGTACCCTTGCTGATGCCGCCACACTCACTCCTACCTATACACCTGATCCTGCCGATGCCGGTACTACCGTTGTATTACGCCTTACCGCTAACGGCAATGCACCCTGTGCTTCCACCTCGGACGACATGAACCTTCAGGTTGTCGCTGCTCCTACTGCCAATGCCGGAACCGACGCATCTACCTGCGTGAATGTTGCCTATACGATTAGCGGAGCCAGTGCT
>JAFGKY010000161.1 GCA_016928305.1 Bacteroidales bacterium | reverse complement strand
CACAACATGTCGGGAGGGTCGACGGTTCGAAGGATAAAAAAATAAGGGCGCTTAGCTCAGTTGGTTCAGAGCATCTGCCTTACAAGCAGAGGGTCGGCGGTTCGACTCCGTCAGCGCCCACAGGAGGGAAGGGATTGTGGAACAATCCCTTCTTAGTTATATGCCATTCTATACCTACATACTTCATAGCGAAAAACTTGACAAATATTATATTGGATCTACTGGAGATCTGAAAGATCGCATTGATAAGCATAACCGGAGTCAAAAGGGATTCACATCAACCGGTAAACCCTGGATACTTGTCTATAGTGAGGCATTTGATACCAAAGCTGAAGCCATGGCAAGAGAAATACAGCTTAAAAACTGGAAAAACCGTGATAGGCTGGAAGCAATAATAAAAAGGAACGAGTAAAAATAGAAACGAAGTGTACAGTTGGTTCAGAGCATCCCGACACACAGTGTCGGGAGAGTCGTAGGTTCGAATCCTACAGTGCCCACGGGAGGAGGGAATTGACATGTCAATCCCTTTCTTATTGTTGGCTTTAAATACGGTTTGAACCATTTTGTACGACATTCGCACCGCTGTTATTCCGGACGACGTGACTTAAAAGCACAAGCGTATCCGAAAAAGTGCGCGGCGATCCGGAATCTGATAATAAATGAGCCGGTATCCGCAATTCATGCTGGTTTGGGCTTGCAGATACGAGTGTTCGAAAAATGTATTTTGAATCTTTCAATGGAAAGTTTTGACAGTTCGATTCGATTACTCGCTACCCGCTTGCAGGCGCTAATGGCCGCACATGAGAGTAGTTGCCACGCCATGCAACAGCGTGTTTGTTTTTCTTTAAACATACCGGTCGCATGGCTTACAATGACGTTCATAATTATATAATTGATTATTAATGTTTTATGAATTACGAACACCGAACATCGAATGTTGAATGATGAAGATAATGCGTTCTTTGTCTTATCTTCAACGTTCGGTGTTCGATGTTCCTTGTTCGATATTCTAATACGTCATATAAATTGTTTTTCTTGTATACAGGATGAGGACTCGTAATGACGCACTGGATGGGCAAAGCGTCATTGCGAGTAACGCTATCGAAATGTCAGGCTCAATATAATATGTTTATGCGTTACGTGGCAATCGATTAGCACTCCCTCTGATAAACTCTTTATATTTTTAAAGATTTCGAACCCTCGTAGCTTGCAGCCCGAACCTTCGGAACGATAACAGGCAGGTTGCGTCTTTGTCAGAATTGGGACCTGCCTTGCCGGCAGACCATGCTGGCATCCATGCTGGCATTGGACAGGATAGTTATACCATGTTGGAAAAATATTTAAATAGCTTACAATGAAATGAACGACGGCACAACATTGTATTAAGTTAATTGGCGGGACAGTGATTTGCGAAAATTTTATACTTTTTTCAACGCAAATTGTAAACTTTTAAGATATAGTAATTATGAAAACAATTTTTTTTAAAAAAACAATGGTACTTGCAACTATTACCTTGTACCTTGCACCTGCTTTGGCACAAAGCCCTGAAAAGATGAGCTACCAGGCAGTAATTCGTAATAACAGCGATGCCTTAGTAACAAACACACAAGTAGGAATGCAAATAAGTATTTTGCAGGGTTCTGCAAGCGGATCAGCAGTTTATGTAGAAACACAAACCCCAACTACCAATGCCAATGGTTTGGTAAGTATTGAAATTGGAGCAGGTACTGTTGAAAATAGTGATTTTACAACTATTGACTGGGCAAACGGACTATATTTTATTAAAACCGAAACTGACCCGGCAGGTGGCGCAAGCTACACAATTACTGGGGTAAGTCAATTATTAAGCGTGCCTTATGCTTTGCACGCTAAAACTGCAGAAACGATTACGGGAACAATAGCGGAAACTGACCCTGTATTTACTTCATGGGACAAAGATTATGAAGATTTAGCCAATAAGCCAGATTTAACGGTTTATGCTACAAAAGATATGCATAACCAAAACATCACTAACCTTGCCGATCCTGTAAATGCACAGGATGCAGCCACAAAAGCGTATGTAAATGCTCTGTTATCACAAATTGAAGCATTAAAGGATCAAATTGAACCTTCACACTTGACAAATGGATTTGCTGATTCTCGTGATGGTAATCATTATAATGCGGTTAAAATAGGTAACCAAATATGGATGGCAGAGAATTTAAAATATCTGCCAAGTGTGGCAGGACCTGGAACCAGTTCACAAACAACGCCCTGTTATTATGTTTACGGTTATGATGGCACAACTGTAAATGATGCCAAAGCTGTATCCAATTACACTACTTATGGTGTACTATACAATTGGCCTGCAGCCATGGCAGGTGAGGCGAGCAGCACATCCAACCCGAGTGGTGTACAAGGCGTTTGCCCTGCAGGCTGGCATTTGCCAAGTAATACAGAGTGGACAGAGTTAACTGATTTTTTGGGCGGATTAAGCGTTGCCGGAGGCAAGTTAAAAGAAACCGGTACGACCCATTGGATTGCCCCCAACACCGGAGCAACCAACGAAACAGGTTTTACTGCCCTTCCGGGAGGCTACCTTAGCTATAGTGGTACGTTCGTCTTAATTGGCAACTTCAGTTACTGGTGGAGTGCTACAGAGACTATTTATTACAGTAACGCCTGGGGCCGGGGCGTGAATAACGAATACAGTTATGCAATCGGTTCCGACTTCGGTAAGGAGTTGGGTTTTTCTGTGCGTTGCTTAAGGGATTAAGACACTTTAGCTATTTGGGGCATGGGACGTAGCCCCAATAAATTTTCTAAAATGAAATTGCATAGTAATTTACCCGTTTACAAATCGTGTTACGATTTATTACCAGAAGAATTAACTTCTGCAGAGGACGTGAAAAAAGTGGAGGGACAACTGGCAGGCGACGAAAAAAAGATGTTGAAAGAAGTCAAAAAAATCCGGAAAAAGAAATAATCGCTAAATGAAACAAATAGACAAGCTTATCCAGGCTGATTGACAGTTATACTCCGGAGTGTTCGAAACATGTTTATATACTTTTTTCATTGGGTGATGTCCACTAAAAAAAAGCTTGACTTCATAGTGCAACTTTTCTGGCTTTTTATGTCTTTATCTTTGAATCCTGAAAGCAAAGAGAAATGAGAATTCCAAAAATACTGCTAATTGCTCTGCTGGCCGGAACATGTTTTACTGCAAGTGCACAGAAACTGACACAGATAATTCGCGGACAGGTTATGG
Source organism: Bacteroidales bacterium (assembly GCA_016928305.1). GTDB lineage: Bacteria > Bacteroidota > Bacteroidia > Bacteroidales > UBA10428 > UBA5072. The sequence goes on along the minus strand of JAFGKY010000161.1, from coordinate 5,653 downwards.
ATAGTGAATCACAAACCCCGCTGGCTTTTGCCACAATAGCATTAATTACAACGGATTCATTATTCGGAACAACAACAGATGATCAGGGTAATTTCAGATTCGAGAAAGTGCCGGTAGGACGACACGATATAAAAGTGTCCTACATGGGTTATGAGACTCAATTGATTCCTGAACTGATGGTTTCCACCGGGAAGGAAATGGTGCTGACCATAAAAATGAAAGAACAGGTTTCCCAATTGGAAGAGGTGGTGATTAAGGCCTATGCAAAAAAGGACAAACCCTTAAATACAATGGCCACACTGAGTGCACGTACATTTTCTGTTGAAGAGGCACGACGCTATGCGGGTGGCTTTGATGATCCTGCAAGGCTGGCATCGTCTTTTGCCGGAATCACAACTGAGAATCTTCGTGACAATACCATTGTAATAAGGGGTAATTCACCCAAGGGTTTGCTCTGGCGACTGGAAGGCATTGAAGTTCCGAATCCCAACCATTTTGCCAACCTGGCGACATTCGGAGGGGGAGGGGTGTCGGCACTCAGTGCACTAGTTGTTGGTAATTCTGATTTTTATACCGGGGCCTTTCCTGCGGAATACGGTAATGCCGTATCAGGTGTCTTTGATATCAGGTTACGCAACGGCAACAATGAGCAATATGAGCACGCCGTTCAGTTGGGAACGATGGGTATTGATGTTTCTTCTGAAGGTCCTCTCGGGAAAGGTTCAGGAGCATCCTACATATTTAATTACCGCTATTCAACATTAGGCCTGGTTAAAGTAGTGTTTCCCGAAGAAATCAAGGATTTTATACCTGTATACCAGGATTTGTGCTTCAAATTCAATATACCAACAAAAAAATCAGGTATATTTTCAGTCTGGGGATTGGCTTCTGATGACAAAGATAATATGGATGCAGAGCAGGATTCCTCACACTGGGAAATGTCTGATGACCGTATCGATGCGGACTTCACACAACGAATGGGAGGATTGGGTTTGAACCATTCCTGTGTTTTTCAGAAGAATGCCTGCTTAAATACATCCCTTGCAGTAACAGGTGATTACATGAAATATGAAGCAGGAATACTGGGGTATGATCTCAATCGCTATGACAAGGAATATATAAATGTTTTAAAATACAAATATACATTCACCAGTGTCCTTAACCGGAAGTTCAGTGCAAAACACACCAACCGGACCGGCTTCATTGTCGATCATATGAGATACTATGCGGTTTTAAAACATGCACCTGTTTATAATCAGGGATTGATAACCGTGGTGGATGAAAAGGATGCTTCAAACATGGTGCAGGTATTTTCTCAATCAAAATTTAACGTAACGAAACGACTTGCGATAAATGCCGGTTTACATGGTCATTACTTTAACCTGAACAGGGAGCCGGTTTTGGAACCCCGGCTTGGTGTAACGTATAATATAGGCAGGACGCAGTCGGTTAGTCTCGCCTATGGCAAGCATTCAAGGCTGGAGCCGTTAACATTGTATTTTGCCAGGGTTGATAAGGGTACGGGTATTACCCGGCCAAATAAAGATCTGAAAGTATCAAAAGCGCATCACCTGGTATTGGCCTATGACGTGAGCCTGACTCCTAATTTACGGTTGAAAATAGAACCCTATATTCAATTTTTATATGATGTCCCGGTCATTCCTGACAGTAATTTTTCGGTACTGAATTTCGAGGCCGACTGGTATTTTGATCAGCCATTGACAAATACAGGTACAGGTTATAACACAGGTATTGATATTACACTGGAACGGTTTCTGAAGGATGGTTATTATTTTTTGTTTACAGCATCCTTATTTGACTCAAAATTCAGGGGTGACGATGGCATTCTGCGCAACACCCGGTTTAATACACGGTACATAGTAAATTTACTTTTTGGAAAAGAATGGACTCTTGGACGGCTGGATAACAAGATTCTGGGTGTCAACGCCCGGGTGAATTTCTTTGGAGGAAAGCGTGCAACACCGGTAGATTATCATCAGTCTGTTTTGGCCGGGGAAGTTGTATACGACTATTCACGGTTATTTGAAGACAAAGAATCCGATACGTATTTTGTAAGTGCGGCAATAAATTACCGGATAAATAAGAAGAATCATTCAAGCATATGGTCATTTCAGATGATTAATTTATTGCTTACAAAGGAGAATTATGGATTATATTATAATTATAAAACCAGGCAGGTTGAACGCTTTGAATTTGCAGTTCCGGTTCCCAGCCTGAGTTATAGAATCGAGTTTTAATTATCGCGTCTCACACTGACTGCCCCCTGCTGTGCTGGGATTGCTGGGCTTGCAGTCCGAACCTTCGGAGCAACAACAGGCAGGTTGCGTCTTTATCAGAATTGGGACCTGACTTGCCGGCAGGCAGGTTAATAGGATCAATGGATTAACAAGATTGGAGCTATCCACACAAGCTGGTTTTTTTCGATCTTCACTGGTGCCAGCCTGTTCGGCAGACAGGTGCGCTTTTGCCTGAAGAACATCCGTTATAGTAAATAATTGTTCCAGGCGGATGGTATAGAAGAGTCAGCAGAACTTCTCTTTTCACGTAAAATGGGGCATTACCTGTTCAAACAAAAGTATTGACCTGTATTTATTTTTTTTAATACATTTGATCAGGCAGGGACGAAATTCAGGCTGTGTTATTTAAAGGCAGGAAAGAGGTAACACTATGGTATAAAATATTTGCCCCGGCATGTAATATTAGTTTCCGGTTGATATGTTCATTTAATCGTTCATACTTAATTACAAACGGATATATACCTGAAGAATAATGATTTTAAAAGGCAAAATCATAGAATGGTTAGCACAATGTGTATATACTATTTTAGGCAACATAATGACGATTCACGAGTTCACAGATAAAAACAACTAGACTATGAAAAGACAGATTGAAACGCAACCAGATTGCTAATGAAAACATCTTTTAGAAAAATTATGACATGAAAAAATATGTAATAATATTCACGACTTTGATTATTTTAATAAGTTGTGAATAATTGGATAATGACGTAAGTAATATCAGAATTGATACAGAACTGATTTTAGAACTTAATTCTAAAGCATACGACACATTGATAATTGAATCAAATAAATTTGTCCTGGATGCTTATTTATGGAGAGATTTTATGCCTATAAGTCCATCTGATGGGAAAGCTTTGATTTCGATAAATTGGCTTAGAGACATTGATTCAATAGAAATCTCAGATAATATCGATTTGATAGAACAATATGTAATTAATAATGATTCGATTTGGATTTCTAAGTATGAGAATGAATCAAGTTCTACTCAACCTAAATATAAGATTGAAAAAATATCAAAAGACGGACCGAAATGGGGCCCTAAAACTTATGTTGATGTAATATCAAAAGTTTGTGATTCTAATACAAACAATGATTATTATATCAGAATTAAAAATATTTATATTGAGAGAACAGATTAATTACGTTGCCTAACACATGGTATAGTGCATGCGGGTTTAAGAGGTTTTCGAAGGTTTGTGGCTCGTAAAAAAGGTCGGCGTAAACTGATAGGAAATCGCTTCGTAATCCCGCACGACACCATACCGGCAAACCGTTAGGGCACATTTAAAAAATTTCACTGTTATAATTCAGATCGTTAATCGTCATATAGATAATCACCCGCGACCGTTGGGCAACATACTGAGGAAAATGTGCCTAACTTTCAAGAGTAAAGGAATTATGATTAAATTTGTAAAAAGAAATGACCAATGATTGATTATAAATCTATTATAAAAAGAAATCCAAATAAAAGATTTGGTAAACCTTGTGTTAGAGATACAAGGATTACAGTATTTGATGTTCTGGGATGGCTTGCTTCTGGAATGACCAATGATGAGATAATCCATGATTTTCCCGAATTATCAATTGATGATATTAAAGCGTGTCTCTCCTATGCTGCTGATAGAGAACATAAATTGCAGCATGCATCATGAGATTACTTTTTGACCAAAATATTTCTTTCAGGGTAACAAAAAAGCTATATGATTTATTTCCTGATTGTAAACATGTTTCTGATTGTGGATTAATGGATTGTGAAGACCAAGATATTTGGCTATATGCAAAAAAGAATAATTTTACAATAGTTACTTTCGACTCAGACTTTTACGATATTAGTTTGATCAGTGGTCATCCACCAAAGATAATTTGGATACGTTCAGGTAATTTGACAACGAATCAGATTATTCGATTATTTATGCGAAAAAAAGATGTAATTGAAAGGTTTATTGAGAGTGAGGATTTCAAAGATACTTCTTGTTTAGAGATTGATGAATAATTGATTTAAAGTACGTTGCCCAACACCGGGTATAGTTCATTGCCGGCAAAGTGTTCTTGCTTTCGTTTGTTCAATTGCATATCTTTCGTGTACCCCAAACAAGTAAGCCCTCCGATCCAGGCAACGCACCATATGCGAAACCGTTATGGGCAAGCTTTTTCCATACCTTCGACTTGAGAAAACCCATATCTTTTTTTCATCATTATCATAAAACCATTAAGTGGTTCTGAGATATGTTTTTCTTTCGACCAGATCATAACTAATTTTGTATTGAAATCATCGCCAGTCCAGTTCAATGATTTTAATAACCCTTTATTTAATTCATCATAAACAATTATTTTTGGAAGAAATGCAACGCCATTATTTAATAGTAAAAGTTTTTTAATTGCATCAAGGCTATTTATAGCAATTAGTTTTTTTGGTTTTATATCAGATTGAATTAACATTTTCTGAAGTATTTTTATATAATTACAATCTGATTTTGCATAAATAATGGTTTGATTATTCAAATCTTTAATAGAAATTTTTTCGTTTTTTGATAATTCATCATCAGGATGAGCAGTTAATATCATTTCTATTTTTGTAATTTCTTCAACAAACAGGTTTTTATCCTTAAATTGATCAGTAATTAAGAAAGCAAGATCAATAATTCCGGCTTTAAATATATCGACTAAATTAAAGCTTGTACACCAATCAATATCAAAACCTACTTTTGGAAAAATAAGCTGAAAATCTTTTACTACATCAGGAAGGAAACAGGTACTTACTGTCTGGGGAGTCTTTATTGTTAAAGTTCCATATTGATCATTCAGTTTACCAAAAACACTTTGTATTTCTTTTTCAATATTGATTAGTTTTTGGCTATAATCTAATAGCTTTACTCCTTCTGGTGTAAGACTAATTTTTTTACCTGATCGAATAAATAATTCTTTTCCCAGGCTGTTTTCCAGAGATCGTATTTGAGCAGAAACAGTTGACTGTGCCAAATGAAGCACATTTGCAGCATTATTAAAACTTAATAAGCTGGCAACTACTTGAAATGTTTTTAACTCTCTGAACTCCATATTATGTATCTAAATTTTCGATATTAGGTATCGAAAAATATCTTTTTGTTCTTATTTTTCGATTACATACATTTGCAAATGTATAAATATTTGAAGCAATATTTTAATTATTAACAAAATTAAAAATGGAGGTACGTATGTTTTTATTAGATGATGTAAATGAAATATTCAACGATTTTTCTGATAAGGTGATTATTCTGGGGAAAGTGAGCCACTGTTCTGGCGCAAAGTGAGCCACTCCGAAGAGCGGATTATTTTTTAAAATTATACATTTT
>JAFGKY010000160.1 GCA_016928305.1 Bacteroidales bacterium | reverse complement strand
TCGTTTTTCACTTTTCGTTTTTCACTTTTCGTTTTTCACTTTTCGTTTTTCACTTTTCGTTTTTCACTTTTCGTTTTTCACTCTTATCCCTTCCCATACAATCTCAAAAAATCCTTCACTTATCTTGCTCACATTCAATGCCGGGTACAACGTGCTCAGCAGCAACCCTCCTTCCAAAAGCGATGACAGCAAGGCAGCCAGTGTCTCCCAGCTGAAATCATCACGGATCTCTTTGTTTTTGATAGCCTTCCGAACCGCTTTGCGGATTATTGCGAAATCACTTTTGTATGCCTGTTCATAGCGTTCCCTCACCTGTGTAAACATGCGCAGAGCGTCAACCAACAGGTAATAATAACCGTATTTCCCCTTCTGCCTGTCATCCAGCAGATGATCCATATACCCTACAAGTTCCGTAAAGTAACCAAACATCTGGCGAAGGGCTTCCCTGAACGTAATATCCGGCTGCCGGAACACCGCTGTCCACTTGCTGCCTTCTTTGAAAAAAAGGTCAATGACGGCTTCGAATAATTCCTCCTTGCTCCTGAAATAATGGTAAAGGGTGGGTTTAGCAAGGCCAACTGCAGTGGCTATACCGCTCATCGAAACCCGGGTGTATCCTTCCCTGAGCATCATTTCAGCTGCTGTTTCAATAATTTTTTCACGCATATCAGCAAATTTATTATTCTACCGACCGGTCGGTCGAAATTATAAAAAAATATTTTATTTGGCAAAACATTACCCAATTTTTTAATGTAGAGACATAAAATTTTGCGTCTCTACATTGCGTTCATTTTTTCCGGATAAAAATAAAATCCCCTCCTTCGTCGCCGGTGTTGAGGATCTCACCGAACTGGGGAACGGTAGGACTGTTATTCAGAATTGCCGTTTTCATGCTGTAGAACAATTCCTCGGAGGTTATGTAAGCTTTGTCATTTTCTGCAAGGCGTTTGATAAGGTATTCGATAAACACACTTTTGTCAGGCACTTCCGACAGCGAGCCGCTGGTCATGGCCTTACGGCTTGGCAGCTCGTACACCTTTTCGATGGCCGACGGCGCATTGGCAAAAGCGCTCCGCGATTTGAAAATGGATCCGCTGAAACAGGCATCGGCAATCAGCAACGTATGTTTTGACCGGATGCCTCCGATATAATCCCTGAGGGTGCTGTTGCGAAACCAGTTTGCGGTATTGGATTCCCGGGCATCGGAAGGAAGCCAGTATCCCACCTTTGCCTGCTCATCCCATATACCATGACCTGCATAAAAGATCAGCAGGTTGTCATTATCGGTTACCACCTTGTTAAGCCGGTCGAGTTCAATTACGATGTCTTCGAATTTTGGATTTTTCAATAGTTTTACACGTTCTCTATCGAATGCATAATTTCGTGTCAGCACATCGTATAATGCGCTGGCATCGTCGATTGAATTCTCAAGGTCACTGATCTTCGGGTCTTCGTATAGCTCCACAGCAATGATCAGTGCATAATAATTTCCCGCGTTCAGCATGCGTGAAGCCATGGCAAAACTTTCGCATACGACAGTGATCTTCTGCTCTGTAATGGTCCCGTCATTGTCAATAACTGAAATCCTTATATCATTATCGCCGGGAGCCAGTTTTACCGGAGAGACAAATTTGCCGTCGGGATAAAGCCTTGCATCCACCGAGTTGACCAGTACAAGGTTAATCCCGCTTTCATCCTGAGCAAATCCGATAATATCAACTTCAGCGTCTTTAACAACAAGCTTTCCCTGTGCATCAGCCTTAGGCGATAACAACCGGAAACTGGGTGGTTTCTTCTCCACCTTTGCCAGCTTTTTAAAGTCGATGCCGGTTATGCATGCAAGTTGCTGCGGATCCCTGAACAGTAATATCGATTCACCCGATTTCTGCGGCAACGGATCCTGGCCGGTAATGATCTCAAAATTGAAATCAATCCTCAGGCTGTCGTGCGGAATGTCTTTGTTTACCTGCAGGCGGAAAGGATATGAGCGGTTAAAGGCTATGTAATCCTGCTTTTCAAAATCAAGGTATTTTATTTTCCCGTCAGCAGATGACCGGACATTTTCTTTTCTCAACAACAGCCTCGATTTTAAGTCCGATACAGGCTGTAGGTTTTCGTTGATCCATTCAACCTTTATGCTGATCTCCAGCGTATCGAGCCGCTGCCTGTATTCAGTAATCTTTACCCTGCAATATTTTCCAAGCGATGAAGCAATGATTTGCTGCGAAGGTTGCGACAATACATTGCAGGCAAGGATCAGCGACATTGCAGATAACCACAATCTGCCCCGCAAAAATATGCCCTTCATAATTTGTTTTGTTATAATTTATAAATTATCTCAATCAGCAGACCTGCACTACGGGTGGTCATTTTTCCGGGATCACCCGAAAGATATAAATAATCATCCCTGTGCTTTGATGTATCATATCCCAGATCGGTAAGACCTGCATTCACATATGGACCTGCACTAAGCCACAGCTTATCCGTGAGTTTTAGTTCAATACCCAGTACAACATGTACTGACAGGTTAAATGCATTCAGCTTCCACGTATCATTAATATCAATGCTTTCATCGGTAAAGCCATAATCGGGCAGACTGTGAAGGACAACATTGTATTGCGGATAATAACCTTCGTGATAAGAACTGCCTGAAGCGGTATACGGTGAAGACAACAGAAATGAGAAGTCAAAACCTACCTGCGCATTCAGCCTGAACTTTTCACCTCCGGTATTGTATTTAATGCCCAGGGGAATATCCAGGTATGTTACCGTATTGCTTTCTGTTAAGGATGTGTTAACATACAAATAGTATGAATCGGTATCTTTATCAATTTTCTGGATATTATTTATATTCTCATTGCTAAAGTTCACCAATTCATAAGTCGATCTGAAATTACTGAGACCTGCGCCGCTGTATAATCTAATATGGTTATTCAGCGTATAAAAAATATTCAGGCCTGCACGATATCCCCATTCTCCCCAGGCATCCCAAACCTCATCGTTAAATATGTCCCGGCTGTGGATTCTTGTAAAGGCAGGTGCAGCATAAAGGCCAAAAGATAAAACAGGTTCCTCAGTGTGTCGAAAAACAGGTTTGTCAGCCTGAAAATACCGTATGGCAATGTCAGAGATCTGTTCATTTTCATACCGGAAAGTAATCCTTGCATAACAATCAAAGGATACATTGTATATTTTCTGGTCATTGAACAATCCGATAGCCTGTATGGAAACCGGAACATATGCTGCATAAAGAACATCCTGCTCATCTGCAGTAACAGGTTTGCCTATCTTATCTGTGTTCCAGTTAAGTTTAAAGCTTAATCCCGAGGCATAGTTCAACCGTATATATTTATAAAACTCTCCGGGCGTGACCATCACACGGTCTTTTGAATAAGGATCGAGAAAGTTCACGATGCGCGAATCCGTTTCAAAAACCGAGAGGTAAGCTTCCGGCACTTCCAGTGACGATCCGTCTCCGGGACTAAAGTTGGCATATTTTTCGAATACCTGTAATACCCTGTTAACTTCGGAAGCCAGCTTGTTCATCTGTTGAAGTGATATATACTGAGCGCCGGCCTGCATAGAGGATACAAACAAAATTATAAGCAATATGTGTATTGCTTTTTTCATGCACCTTATTTTGCTATGGTTAATTTATGAACTTCCTTATCCGTCCCATATTCGATCATTATAAAATAGTGTCCTGACTCCAGCTCCCTGAGATCAATTTGTGTGTTGAAAACTGCATTGAACTTGTGTAGTGTGTAATGTTTGACAATACGCCCCATGGAGTTCGAAATTATCATTTCTACCTTTCCGGTAAAATCGCTGTACATATCCAGGGAAATATTACTCCCGGTCGGATTGGGTCTGATAAGGACAGTCTGCATTTCACTACCTCGGATATCACCGGTGGATTTTAAATTAAGGCTGATGGGATCGGAAATGCTTCCACAAATATTATCCATCTTGGTCTCCACAACAAATGTACCCGGTTTATTGTCCCGGGCATAATAAAACTGCCAGTTGGCTCCCGGTATGGCAATATCATTTTTATACCACTGGTAAATAAGGCCGGAATCCGGACAGATCAGCAAATGTTCGCCCTTGAGTATAACAGATGGTTTCGAAGGTGCCTGGAGTATTTCAACCGTAATCTGGTTCCGGCTGGAGCATGCTGTGTTCTCGTCAGTAACTTCCACTGCCAGGCTCCTGGATCCGGATTCCATACCCCACAATACGTCCAATGTATGAGTGCCGTTAACCAGTTCTTCATCTACAAACCATTGATAACTGTAATTCATATTTTCAGTAACGGAATACGTGCACACCAGTTCTTCAGAGGGGCAAACGCTGGTTTCGCCTTTTATGGCAATTACAGGAGCTGGTTTTACAACGATCGTAACAGAATCCCGTTCATAAACATATCCGTCAATTACCCTTACAAAGTAAGTGACATCTGTTTCGGCTGTCACATGGATAATGCTGTCACCGGATGTAAAACCCGGTGGTTCGGAAGTCCATAAGAAGGATTTGGCTCTTGTTCTTCCGGCAACACTTGCCTTCACCGTAAATTCCTCTCCGGCACAAACGATATCGGGAGCAATAACCGATAAGGTAAGAATTTCATTTTCGTCTTTGACACAACGTACAGACAACGCATCATGCTGATTACTCTTGTTGTTCCGGGAAATGGTTGATAGATCGGACTGAAATGCACGTGACCAGGAATACTTGGTATCCCATTGATTGGCTGTCCAGAAATAGCCGGTACTGCCATTTTCTGAACAGCTGTGCTGAGGATTTATCATTCCTCCGAGCAAAGCTTCAAAACCGGAACCTCCACCTTCTTTAAGAAAAGTACCCTGGTTGGTACCCCGTTCCCATCCGGTTTTATCCAGGTCTCCTTCCGCCATGGTTGCCGCAAATTCAAGCTCTTTCCAGTCGTTATCCGAGGGTATGTGCCAGCCGTCCGGGCAAATGCCCTGAGGGTTATCAAGATTGTAATTCATCATCTCATTGAACTGATAAAGGCCTCCATAAGTGTTACAATAGCTTGACAGGTTGTTGTAACAGTATTTCTGAATCTGACTATTATCGGTCTGGTTACCGATAAGATCAATCCACGTTCCTATATTCAGGTTTTCTGCCATCCACCAGTGGTTGCCGATCAGGACTATGCTATATTGCTGATCATCCCTTGTATCGGTCATTATGCTCCGGTCACATATATTGGATGAAAACTTAACACACCGGGCTGAATTCGCGAAAGCTTTATCGCCAGAATAACGGGCAATTCCGCCTTCCGTATTTAAAATCATCCTGAACCAGGGTTTAAGATTGGCATCAACGTCAGCACAATAAAAATAGGCCACGAGCCCTTCAGCCGTATATACTCCGGTATTCGTCACACAACCGGCAGGCAATGCAGAAAAGCCAATTTCATTGGTAGCATCTTTGTTTGGACTAACCCAGTATGAATCAAGAGATTTTAGCTTCCCGCCCTCATTGGTTCCTCTCCATCCATCATTATCTGTAACCGCAGCGCTCATCCCCATGAAGCCCTCCAGGTCTTTCCAGTCCTCATCCGTCGGAACATACCAGTTAGCCGGACAAATGCCCTGATAAAATTCAACATTACCATGCCCCATGAGTTCATCCCACTGGTATAATCCACCATAGATCGTACAAAACTCCTCTGAATTATTGGGACAATATTTTTCGGGTACGGAATTGTTGGACTGTGCCACAGATGGGCTGATCATTTCTCCAACATTGAGATTCTGAGCCATCCACCATGTATCGCCTATCTTAACGACCTGATAAATTTGTCCGTCACGCCGGTCGGTTATGCTGTATATCATTTGTCCGCCTGAAGGGGCAGGCATTTGTCCGCCTGAAGGGGCAGGTATTGATAACAAGCATGCAAGGAGGGCAAAAGCGCAATATGCTCGGAAGTTGAAAATGGAATTTGGATGTTGCATACCGGGATGTAATGATTGAAAGAACCAAAGATATCATTATTCAAATATACTTAAAAAGAGCGTAATAATTCAAGTAAAAATTCAAAAACCGTTACATGTTAATTTTATTTTGACAGATTAAAAGATTTTCAGTTTCGGCTGGTAAACTATTGCCAATTTTTCTAACTTGCCGCTTCTATTAAGGGACGATATTACCTGTTGTGTAATAACCTTGATGATGTGACGCAGAAAGTGCAATATATTACTAAAAAACGCTGATTATGCAATACGGATATTTCGATGATAAGAACAAAGAGTATGTTATCATTCGTCCGGACACACCGAAATCATGGAGTAATTACCTGGGATCAAAAGAGTTTGGATCCATAATTACAAACAATGCCGGTGGTTATACCTTCTACAAATCGGGAGGGATGGGAAGGTTCATCCGTATGCGCTTCAATTCCATTCCCATGGATCAGCCCGGCCGTTATATCTATTTCCATGATCACAATTCCGGTGATTACTGGTCGGCTTCGTGGCAGCCTGTGGGTAAGCCGCTTGACCAGTACAAATCACAGTGTTGCCACGGCACTGCATACACTCGTATTACTTCGGAGTACAAAGGGATCACCAGCGTGGTTACGTATTTCGTACCCCTTAACAAGCTTTATGAGATCTGGAAGGTAAAGGTGACCAATACCGGCAACAAGAAACGTTCGCTGAGCGGATTTACCTATCAGGAGCTTGTCGGCACATGGAACGCGCTTGATGACCTGTTGAACCTGCAATATGTGCAATATACGGCACAGATGAATGTCGTGGACGGAATTATTGATCACGCGACGAATATAAACATTCCCCACATGCCCGATAATTTTGAAGAGAAAGACCAGGGCAGGCATACTTTTCAGGCCCTTGTCGGTGCAAAAATCACCGGTTATGATACCGACCGTGAGGCCTTTCTGGGTTCTTACCGTTCGTATGGCAATCCACTTGCCGTTGAAAAGGGCAGGTGCACTAATTCCATTGCATACGGTGACAATCCGTGTGGATCGCTGCAATTTGAGATTCTTCTTGATCCGGGCGAATCAAAAGAGATGCTGATCATTGTCGGTATCGGGAAAGCCGGTGAGGAAGGTAAAAACCTTGCAGCAGCTTATGCTGATCCGGCCAGGGTCGAAAGTGATCTGGTTTCGCTTATTAACTACTGGCATGAACGCATTAAAGGAATCACGGCTGAAACTCCTGATACGTTACTCAACAGCATGGTAAATATGTGGAGTATCTACAATTGCATGATAACCTTTGCCTGGTCGAGAGCGGCCAGTCTTATCTATACGTCCAGCGAACGGGACGGGCTTGGATATCGCGACACGGTGCAGGATTTCCTGGGCCCCATGCATGCTATCACCGATGAGATCAAAGAACGACTTGAATTAATGATCACCGGTCAGGCCAGTACCGGCGGTGCCATGCCGATGGTACGTCCTTTTTCACACAAGCCCGGCTACGAAAAGGCTCCTGCTGAAGAAGAATACAGGTCGGATGACTGCCTGTGGCTTTTTAATGCTGTCCCCGCTTATGTCAAGGAAACCGGTGATATTTCCTTTTATGATAAAGTATTACCGTATGCCGATAAAGGGGAAGACACCGTTATGGGGCATCTGAAAAGAGCCATCGGATTCAACCTTGAAAGATCGGGCCAACATGGATTGCCTTGCGGACTCTGGGCTGACTGGAACGATTGCCTGCGGTTCGGCCATAACGGAGAATCGGTATTTGTTACCATGCAATTGCGTCTTGCACTGAAAGAATACCTTGAAATTTCAGGATTGCTGGGAAGAAGTGAGGAAGAAGACTGGGCCAGACGGCTGCTCGAAAAGGTTGATCATACCATACAACAACATGCCTGGGACGGCGAATGGTTCATGCGGGGCTACCGGCATGACGGTATGAAATTTGGTTCGAAAGACAATGCTGAAGGTGCGATTTATCTGAATCCACAGACCTGGGCCATAATCAGCGGTGCTGCTACACCCGAACAGGCACAAATTGCCATGAAGAAAGTGCAAGAACACCTGGCAACCGAATACGGCATTGCCCTGTGCAACCCGCCTTATACCTCATCGGATTATACTACTATAAGGGCCCAGCTGATGAATCCGGGCACCAAAGAGAACGGGGGCATTTTTATTCATACACAGGGATGGGCAGTCATGGCCGAAACCTTGCTGGGGCATGGTAACCAGGCCTATGCTTACCTGAAAGCTTACCTGCCTTCATCTTTTAACGACAAAGCCGAAATACGCGAAATTGAGCCTTACGTGGTATGTCAGAGCACACATAGCAATTACAGCCCGCGGTTCGGAAAGTCACGTATCCCCTGGCTGAGCGGATCCGCAACCTGGACCTATCATGCCATCACACAATATATACTGGGCATACGCCCCGGGTATCACGGCATTACCATCGATCCATGCATACCTTCCGACTGGAAAGGATTCAGGGTTACACGCAAATTCCGGGGTAAAATGCTTTCCATTGAAGTTAAAAATGAAAAAGGAATTGAAAAAGGAGTGGAACAAATGATCGTCAACGGTGAAAGACTTGCAGGAAAATGCATACCGACAGACAGGCTGAAAGAGGAGAATACAATTGTGGTGGTGATGGGATGAGGGGGGAATTAGTAGTTAGTAGCTAGTAGTTAGTAGCTAGTAGCTAGTAGTTGGTAGTTAGTAGAAGTTGTGGTTGTAAGATATCGAGATTTTTCTAAGAGACTGAAAATTGGTAACAAAAACCGCCGCAGCAACCACAATCATCGTATCATACCATTATCCCGTGAACATACAAAAACGATGATTTTGATCACCCTGCTAATGGTTTTGCGGGTGATGTGTGTATATTTTTCGGGTTATAAACCAAACCTAAATTATGATTGTTAGTATAATAATCGGGATTGATTTTTTTCATGATCCATTAAAAAAAATATTTGTATAATTGAACTTTTTTTTATCATTCGTTTCACATATGGATTTCAGGATTAAACGCTTTTCTATTGTTTTTCTGGCAATATTGTTGAATCTGGCAGTATTACCCTGCGGTCTTGTGCTTGCCGATGAACCTTTTTCCAATGTTGACTCCGTAGACAACAAACATCTCAACTGGTACAACCTCGACCCTGACACCGATACCGTCCAGGGAGCCAGTGTTGACAGGACATACAATGAAATCCTTTTATCACGTGCTCCCCTGAAGAAGGTTGTCGTTGCTGTGATCGATGGAGGAGTGGATGTTGATCACAGTGACCTGGAAGGGATGATTTGGACAAACACTGATGAAATACCGGATAATGGTATGGATGACGATCAAAATGGTTATATCGATGATATTCATGGCTGGAATTTTTTAGGGAATCCGGCCGGGGAGAATATTCACTTTGAGAATTACGAATATGTAAGAATCTATCGGAAATACGATTCCGTATACGGTCATGTAAAATCGATCAATGATATACCGGATGCAGAAAAGGACAATTACAGGTATTACCTCGACAGCAAAAAGAAATACCAGACGGAAGTGATAAAATACGAAACGGAAAGAATGTATATCGAGTCCTTTGAAAAGGCTTTTGACAGAGCTGCGCTAATCGTGAAAACCTATCTGGGCAAAGACACCCTGGTTTCCGGTGATTATGATGCCCTCCATACCCAGATTGACTCCGTTAAAAAATCAGCGGATTTCCTTTCGTATGTATACAGCAACGGTCTGACACCAGAAGCAATAAAAGAGTATAAGCAATACAACGATGATCGTTTGAACAAAAAGCTTAATCCCGACATAAACTACCGGGAAATATTGTCCGACGATCCGGCTGATTTATATGATACCAATTACGGCAACAATGATGTAAAAGGGCCCGCATCGGAACACGGGACCTTCGTTTCGGGTATTATTGCAGCAAAAAGAAACAACGGGAAGGGGATAAATGGAATAGCTGAAAATGTTGAAATAATGGTTTTACGTGCTGTTCCTGATGGTGACGAATACGATAAAGACATAGCACTGGCTATCCGTTATGCCGTTGATAACGGTGCCAATATTATCAACATGAGCTTTGGCAAGAGCTTTTCTCCTTACAAAAAATTTGTTGACGAAGCCATGCAGCATGCCATGAGGAATAATGTTCTGGTGATACATTCTGCCGGTAACGACGCAAACAATATCGATGAAACCACACAATATCCCTCAAAAACTTTCCTTGACGGCACCGTAGCATCGAATTACATTACCGTCGGAGCAACGACCCATAAACCGGATGACCTTTTCGTGGCAGATTTTTCCAATTACGGACATGAGAATGTCGATTTGTTTGCCCCGGGCGTCGACATCATCTCCCTATACCCGGATGACAAATACAATTCGGGAAGCGGAACAAGCTTTTCGGGGCCTGTGGTTTCCGGTGTAGCTGCCATGATATGGACCTATTACCCCGAACTTCAGGCATCCGAAATAAAAGACATTATCCTGAAATCAGCTTCCCGCCTTGAAAGGCTAAAGGTATATTATCCAACCGACCAGGGAAAAAAGAAAAAAAAGGTAAGATTCAGTCGTTTATCCAAAACCGGAGGCATTGTAAATGCTTATAATGCCATGCAACTGGCGGAAGAAGCGGTAAGTAGTCAGTAGCTAGTAGCTAGGAGTTAGTAGTTAGTAGTTAGTAGTTAGGGGTTAGGGTATTGAATTATAAAAACGACAAATTTTTTGTTTTCGAAATAATCTTTTTTTTCTTACTTAATTGGGATAACTTTATTATCCAATCCCACTCCTAATTACTATTACACCATAATGGTATAAAAACTGTATTATTTCCTTATCGGCTATTTATAGTCTGACAGATTATTCATTCCATCCGGGAATATGCGAGAACTTCGGCTACTGCTTGTCTTCATCTTTTTTCAGCAGGCTGTCGCACCTGCACAGCGAACGTATAGCATGGGAGGTATCGTCAGGGATAAAGCCACACAATATCCGCTTATCGGAGCCTATGTGAGCGTACCGGGTTCAGTTCCGGTCATCGGAACCACTTCCGATGCCAGGGGATACTTCCGGTTAATGGAAATTCCCCTGGGCAGAATATCGATTCAGGTATCCTACGTTGGATATCACGATGCCGTATTGAACGATATCATTATTTCCTCAGGTATTGAAGCCTTTCTTGAGGTGGAGATGGAAGAAAAGGTAATAACCACAGAAGAGGTCATTGTCCGGGAAAAGATCCGAAAAGATCAGCCGCTGCATAAAATGGCCATGATCAGTGCGCGATCCTTTTCCATTGAGGAGACCTATAAGTATGCCGGAAGTTTTGGTGACCCGGCCCGGATGGCTGCTAATTTTGCCGGAGTGCTGGCTCCAAGCCTCCAACGAAATGATATCATCATACGAGGAAACTCTCCTATGGGATTACTCTGGCGCCTCGATGGCATCGATATACCCAATCCGAATCATTTCGGCACACTGGGAACAACTGCAGGACCTGTTACCATCCTGAACAATAACGTACTGACAAACTCTGATTTCTTCACCGGTGCCTTTCCCGCAGAATACGGGAATGCCCTTGCGGGTGCATTCGACCTGCGCATGCGGACCGGTAACATATTCAAACGAGGCTACTGGGGTCAGATCGGATGGAACGGATTTGAAATTGGAACCGAAGGTTACCTGAAAAAAAACACACGATCATCTTACCTGCTTGCATACCGTTATTCCATGCTAGACCTGCTGGGGCAGATAGGCCTCCTCGACTATAAACCACGGTATCAGGACCTGACGTTCAAAGTTGATATACCCACTGACAAAGCCGGCAGATTTTCGCTGTTTGGCCTGTGGGGAAAAAGCTACATTGATATTTTTGATTCCGAAAAGAAACAAGCCGACTGGACTTACAGCAATGCAGGCGAAAATATCACAAGTGGCGCGGAAATGGGTGTTGTTGCCTTGTCGCATCATTACTTTTTCAACCCGCATACAAGCCTCAGGACTGTTTTATCATGGCAAATGTCAGGGAATATCGGTAAAACGGATACTTTTTCAGTTGATGCCCCCGGACTGTTTACCAAAAACGGAGAAAACTCGACGGAAGATAAATGGGCTCTATCCATGACCTTTCGTAAAAAACTGAATGTTAAACATACGGTTGATGCAGGCATTACCGGTGATCTTTTTTTTATTGACTATAATGACAGTACTTTCAGAGAAGATACCTATGTGAGTTCAACCGATATCCGGGACCAACTCAGCGTATGGAGCTCTTATATCCAATGGCATTACCGACCCACCGACAAAGTTGGTATCTATTCCGGACTCCGTTTTCAGTACCTTGCCCTTAACGGATCCCATACACTTGAACCCCGTGGCGGAATAAAATGGCAATTTAAGCAAAACCAGTCTGTTAGTATCGGATTTGGCTTTCACAGCCAGCTGCAGCCCAAGGTCATCTATTTCTACCGTACCGAACTTGGTGATGGCCGGACAATCTTCACCAACCATGATCTTGGATTTTCCCGCAGCATACATGGCATAGCAGGTTATGATAAACTGGTATGGAAAAATTCACGCATTAAATCGGAACTGTACTTCCAGTGGTTATACGACATACCGGTAAGGAAAAGTGGATTCGGCCAGTTTTCCATGCTGAATGCCGGAGATAATTTCTTCCTTCCTTTAGTCGACAGCCTCGTCAATGAAGGCGACGGATACAATACCGGTATCGAACTCACACTTGAAAAGTTTTTCAGCCGCAATTACTACTGGCTTGTGACGCTGTCGGTATTTGACTCAAAATACAGGGGAGCAGACAGGGTATGGAGGAATACTGCCTTTAACGGGAACGTCGTTCTGAATATACTGGCAGGTTATGAATACCCGCTGACAGAAAAACATATACTCACACTGAATGCAAAGATTGTCATAGCCGGTGGAAAACGTTATGTTCCCATTGACATCGAGAAATCCATGGAAGCGGGAGATGAGGTATATGACTGGTCACGGGCCTATACGAAAAAATACAGCAATTTTCTCCGGTTCGACTGCCGCCTCGGTTATCGGGCCAATTACAAACGTTTCAGCCAGGAAATAGCCTTCGATATTCAGAATATAACCAGCCATAAGAATATCCTGCTTCAGAAATTTGATCCTGCAACCGGTGAGTTAAAAGACGTTTTCCAGATCGGATTTTTCCCAATGCTGACATGGAAAATTGAGTTTTAAAAAAGGGCTTCCTTTTTTTAGCATACCTGACATAAACTCATCATTTGGTGAGATTAAAATATACACTGGTTCGATTTTTTTCATTACTGTCCGAGAATAGGTTTGGGACTAAAGTCCATAAGTGAGTTAAACTCATTAATCCCAGGCTTGCGCCACCGCTAAAGCTTAAGCGGCACGCGGTAAGCCTGGGGTTAGTAAAAGCATTGCCATTATTGGGCTTTAGCTTATGGCATATATCTGATCTCTGACAATAGTGATTTTTTTTTGTATATTTGATGTTGTATCCAATCATCCGTTAACCACAAATCAAATAAACCCTGTATCCAATGAAAAATCATTTCATATATTTCTTATGTGTAATTGGTTATGCAATAACCATAGGACAAACAAGTACTTTAGCATCCGAGGCCGATACCTGCAGTCCGGTTTTTAAAGAAGTTTATGATTTTCAGGGTTGATATACGTTGGTTATTACCAGGCACCTACTTTCTTTATTTCTCAGGAAAAGAAAAAATTACTGTTCATAAGATCGTTAAAAAATAATTCCGGTCTCTCATACAATGTTAAAAATTCAGATTTTCAACTGCGATTAGCAAAAGAAAGATGTTATCTTAGAGGCGGATATTTATTTTATATTATGTAACATGAAGCATTTGAAATTATGGTTATCGGTTTGTTTCGTGAGTGTTGGGATCGTATCCCTTGCCGGTGAGGCCGATACTGTCTTTTATGAATTCTGGGATATCAACTCTCTGACAACTATAGGGGGGCATGGAGTGACCGTGTACGGTGAACCATCGGTTATTGCCACCGAAAAGGGCAATGCAGTTTTTTTCGATGGTGTCAACGACGCGCTTATCATCGACAAAAATCCTTTTGGCGATACAAAAGCATTTACATTCGAAGTGCTTTTTAAGCCGGAAGGAGGACAGCCCAATATTACCAATGAACCCCGCTTCGTCTGTTTCTGGGATCCTGAGGATGCCGATGGTCCCCGTATGACCATCGAGATAAGGGTTACAGCCTCCAATGAATGGTACTTTGATGGATATTTAAAGACCGACAAGGAAGGCCTGACGCTGATTGATGAAACAAAAACGCATCCTACAAGCCGGTGGATGCATGCAGCCGTTACCTATAAGGACAATATCTTCACAACTTATGTAAACGGTCAGCAGGAATTAAGCGGAACTGTAAGTTACACCTCGAAGGTATTCAATTCAACGGGAAAGACATCGGTAGGTGCCCGGTATAACCTGGCAAGATGGTACAATGGTGTGATAAGAGCCATTAAGGTGTCACACGATGCATTAACTCCGGAGGAATTCTTTTCCGTCCCCGATACGAATGCTACGCTTGATGAAGGCATTGTGCACGATGGAAATGCGATGGAGATATATCCCGTCCCTGCAAAGAATGAGCTCTGGCTACGGAATTTTGCGGGCAATGACATACCACAGTCAGTTTCTGTCACCAGTATGACGGGGCAAATTGTATATCAGTCGTACCTGGCCGATAATGATGTACATAATTCACCAAAACTGGACGTCAGCGACCTACCGAATGGAATCTATTTTGTAGGCCTGCAGTACCAGAATTATTGGCTGACCCGGAAAATATGCATTATGCATTGATGGCAGACTTTATCTGTGATAACGATGATCAAACAAATGCTGCCACCCGAGGCTAATATACAAATTATGGCACGCCTGTCTGCCGAACAGGCAGGTTTTGCAAAAGCGTGCCAGTGTGGGGGGCCCGCCAGAGGGGTCATTGCGAGGACTCCAACCATACTTCTTTTTATTGTTCAGAATGGTTTTGGAGTCCGAAGCAATCGGTTCGAACGGGCAGAACCTAACTAATGGCATTTACATTTTTCTGCCTTCTGCCAATTTCAACCGATTACTCGCTACCCACAAGCAGGCTCGCACGGCCGCTCATGAGAAAAGTTACCACGCCATGCACACTCATTCTGCTTCATTCTCAAACTTCCAAGTCGCATGGCTCGCAATGACTCACGGATTCGGTGTTTTACTTTCTCAATCCGCTTCTTTCCAACAGCGGTTCTATTGAAGGCTCCTGCCCCCGGAACCGTTTGTACAACACCATCGGATGTTCCGTACCTCCTCTTGACAGTATATTTTTCCGAAAGGATTGCGCAGTTTTCCGGTCGAAAATCCCGTTCTGTCTGAACAATGAAAAGGCATCGGCATCCAATACTTCCGCCCATTTATAGCCATAGTATCCGGCTGCATATCCGCCCCCGAAAATATGGTGAAATCCGGTGCTGAAACAGCATTCATCGACTTGAGGGAACAATTCAGCAGGTGCCATGGCATTTCTTTCAAAATCGGCCACATCACCTGTAAAGGGTTGGGTAACTGAGTGCCACGACATATCGTTCAACCCGAAACTGAGCTGACGTACAAATGCGTACCCGTTGTTAAAATTGCGGCTCTGGATGATTTTATCAATCATTTCACCGGGCATCTTCTCACCGGTTTCATAATGCACCGCAACCTGACTAAGCCATTCTTTTTCTTCGCCCCAGTTCTCCAAGATCTGGGAAGGGAGCTCTACAAAATCCCGGTATACGTTGGTCCCCGACAGGCTCCAATAGCGGCATTCGCTCAATATGCTGTGCAGGGCGTGACCGAATTCATGCAGAAAAGTCCGTAATTCATCGTAGGTCAGCAACGAAGGTTGTGATCCTGTTGGTTTGGTAAAGTTAAAAACCAGTGAAACGTGGGGTCGTATATCCTTTATGGCTTTTTTATGCTGTTCCAGGTAATTGGTCATCCACGCACCTCCCTGTTTGCCTTCACGCGGAAAATAATCGAGGTATAACAAGGCCAGGAAACGGCCATCTACATCACGAACTTCAAACGTCCTGACGTCCTGGTGATAAACGGGAATGTTATCAACGGTTTTAAAAGATAAACCATAAAGCCTGCCGATCAGATCAAATATTCCTTTTTCCACATTTTCAAGTTTTAAATAAGGTTTAATGATCTCATCGCTGATATCAAACCTTGCAATTTTCAGCTTCTCGGAATAATATGACCAGTCCCATCGCTGAAGGGCGAATGCGGCACCCTGTTTGCGTGCTAATTCCTGCACCCCGGCATATTCCTCACGGGCTACCGGCATGGAAGCTTCCAGGATATCCTGCAAAAAGCTGTTAACACGTTCGGGTGTCTCTGCCATCCTGTTTTCAAGGACATACCGTGCATAGGTATCATAACCGAGCAGGTTTGCCAGTTTCAACCTTAACTCCGCAATGCGCTTTATGATCTCCTGATTGTCTTTTTCATCCTTATGATAACAGCGTGAACTGTTAGCCCTGTACATTTTCTCGCGCAGTTCGCGGTTGTCGGCGTACTTCATGAAAACTGTATAACTGGGAGCTTTAAGTGTAAACACCCATCCCTGAAGATTCCTTGATTTTGCCTCCAGTGCCGCTGCCTCCCTCACAAAACCGGGTAATCCCGACAGGTCCTTCTCCTCCGTCAGGTGCAGCTGATAGGCATTGGTCTCATCCAGCAGGTTCTCTTCGAATTTCAGGGTAAGAACGGACAGTTCACGTGTAGTTTCACGGAAAATTGTCTTCGATTCAGGATCCAGAGCGGCACCGTTCCGGATAAAGTTCTTATGGGTTTCCTCAAGCAACTTGTATGATTCTGCAGGTAGCGACAGCTGATCTTTCTGCCCGTATAGGATTTTAACCTTTCTGAATAATGCTTCATTGAGGGTTATATTGTTATAGAATTCGGTAAGAAGGGGAGATACTTCCTGTGCGATCTGTTGTATTTCCTTATTGGTTTCAGCTGCATTGATATTAAAAAATACCAGTTCCATGCGTTTCAGCTCATGAAGACTGGTTTCCAATGCTTCAATGGTATTTTCAAAAGTCGGCATCTCCGGATCCGATACGATTTTCTCAATGTTCCGCTGTGAGTCATCGAGTATGCTCCTGAAAGCAGGCATGTACTGATCATTTTTAATTTTATCAAAACATACAGCCTGAAAGGGTGCAGTAAAGTTTATCATAAGCTGTTTATACTGGTAATATTATATTTATGCGCACGAAAATACAAACAATAAACAAACGGGGATATTGAAATGATCAAAGTTCTTTTAATTTTGTTACCTGAAATTTATCAGTGCATAATCCTCAACATAGCAATACAAGGGATATCAATAAGAACTATTAACAAAAACAGGATTTCATGAAACGACGTCACTTACTCATACTGGCCATTCTCAGCGGATTACTTCTCACACCTGCCTGGTTTGAATGGGGTCATGGACTTATATTGATGATAGCCCTGGTACCCCTGCTTTTCATCGAAGATCACCTCACCCTTCATGCCCGTGAAAACAAATCGGTTGCAGCCTTTCTATATGCGTACCTGACATTTTTTATTTTTAATGCAGTCACTACATGGTGGATCTACAACGCTACCATACCGGGGGCTGTATTTGCGATCCTGGCAAACACGCTCCTTTCATCCCTTGTTTTCTGGGCTTTTCATTTTACAAAGAGAAAGCTGGGCAGTGCACTGGGCTATTTTGCGCTGATCGTTTACTGGATCACCTGGGAACACTTTTATTTCAATGCCGAAATATCATGGCCATGGCTTGTACTGGGCCACGGCTTCAACTATAACATTAAGCTCATTCAATGGTACGAATATACAGGGGTTCTGGGAGGATCGTTATGGATCCTTACGGTGAACATACTTATTTTCAACAGCATTAAAATGTATACATCGGGCACCAGGGGCAAAGCCCTTTTGGCACCTGTTGTTTTAATCCTTTTGTTAATCATAAGCCCGGTTGCTGTTTCCCTTATTCGGTTTAACACATACGTGGAAAAAACCAATCCAGTGAAAATTGTTGTGATACAGCCCAATATTGATCCCTATGCGAAATTCGTCTCCATGCCCAGCATAGAGCAGACAACCATTCAGCTAAATGAAGCTGCCAGTATGGCCGACAGCACAGTAGACTATTTTGTTGCTCCGGAGACATCCATTAACAGCAATATATGGATGGACAAGATAGAATCTGTTCCCGATATACGACTAATCAGGCGTTTCCTGAGTAATTACCCTGGGGCAAAATACGTCGTGGGTGTGCAGTGCTACAGGCGGTTCTGGCCGGGAGAGGAACTCACTGCCAACGCGCATCTTTTCCCCGGCGGTGACTTCTATTACGACAGTTACAATGCCGCCATACAGCTGGATTCCACACCCAATGTTCCTTTTTATTTCAAATCACAACTGGTAGTGGGTGTTGAGAAGATGCCCTATACCCGGTACCTGAAATTTCTTGAAAAATTTATGATCCGTCTCGGAGGCACGTTTCGTGGCTGGGGTACGCAGGAAGACCGCGGCACCTTTGTTTCCGGTCCCGACTCCATCCGTATCGCACCGGTGATATGTTATGAGTCGGTGTTCGGTGAATTTGTCACGGGATATATCAAAAACGGAGCCAACCTGATCTTTGTAATCACCAACGACGGCTGGTGGGGAAACACACCCGGTCATCACCAGCACAATGCCTTTTCGAGCATAAGGGCCATAGAGACCCGAAGGAGCGTTGCACGGTCGGCCAATACCGGGATATCCTGCTTTATTAACCAGCGGGGTGAGATGATGCAGAAATTAACCTGGTGGAAAAGAGGGGCATTGAAGGATACGCTGAATGCAAATGACAGGCTGACGTTCTATGTCAGGTACGGCGACTATATCGGACGCACGGCCAGGTTTTTTTCTTTGCTGGTTATCTTGTGGCTTATTGTAAACCTGTTAATGAACGTAAGGAAGAAAAAGGCATAAGGGGAAGGTGTTAGGTGTTAGGTGTTAGGTGTTAGGTGTTAGGTGTTAGGTGTTAGGTGTTAGGTGTTAGGTGTTAGGTGTTAGGTGTT
>JAFGKY010000159.1 GCA_016928305.1 Bacteroidales bacterium | reverse complement strand
ATCCCGGAAACACTCCCGAATGATTGCAGGACCTGTCAGTGTCTGGGCAGGAAAAGGCATTTGCCAGGCGGCCTCCGGACTTTTCCCTGTTCAACCGGGACCCGGCCGGCAGGCATGCATCGAAACTGTATTTCTGCTCCACTAAAATTAGCTTTTTTCATTAAAAACATTATTGCCAATAAATGTAGCAATTCTTGTCTGGCTTTTGCTAAAACAAAAAAGATCCAAGCTACACTTCGTTAAGCTTGAACCAGTTTTTTGTTTTTTATCCTTGAAATATTCTTGCGGCAGTTAGGGGTAACCAGCGTAAATAATAAATTCAAACCAGCATGGGTATAACCACCAATCAGCCAGCGCGGTTGCATGACCTGCACGACTTGCACGACCTGCACTACCAGATATTCTTCAGGTCATTACCGCTGTATTCGTGTCCGCGAATTGACCAGTTTGATCCTTCTATTTTTTTCAGCCGCAACGGATCTCTGTGAAACAACCGGTAAAGGAAGGCGATCGGAACCAGGAAGATGAAGAAAACAACGGCTAATATTATTTTCGAAACGACCGTTCCCAGTACATCACCTGCTCTATACCACAGGGCTGCTATTAGTCCTGCCAGGGGTTTAATAAAAATACCTGCAACACCCGATGCAAGCGATACATACAGAAATACCGGTTTGTGTGTCAACAGATAAACTACCAGCATGCCGGTAGTTATCACAAGGATCGCCTCGAGGGCTTTTTCTTTTTTCATGGTTCGAAAAAGCAGGATAACGAAATCAAAATCAAAATAATGTATAAATGAAAGGAGCCAGCGCACTTCCGCTGCTAAACACTATTAACAATCCCAACAGCAAAAAAATGACGATAATGGGAATGAGCCACCATTTTTTTCTTTCCTTCATGTAATTCCAGAAGTCTCTCAAAAAGTCCATGCTAAATCTGTTTTAATATTCGGTTGCAAAATTAATCAATCCAACGTAAATTCATCGCGCCAGTTTTTCTGATCCTTCCATTCCGGCTGCAGGGTTTTATCAAGCAGGTAATCGTTGATAACCAGGCAGTCCATTTCGGTTCGCATAAAACAGCGGTAAGCGTCTTCCGGAGTACATACAATAGGTTCACCGCGCACGTTGTAGCTGGTGTTGACCATCAGGCTGCAACCGGTCAACCGTTTAAAAGCATTCAGCAGGGTCCAGAAGCGTTCGTTGGTTTCTTTGTGTACCGTCTGTATCCGGGCTGAAAGATCAATGTGGGTAATGGCCGGGATTTCGCTTCTTTCGACATACAAACGATCCATAAGCGGCAGATGGTAATAATCCGACGGCAGGGATTTTCGTTTGTCCTCTTTGACACTGGCAACCAGCAGCATATAGGGAGAAGGTGTGTCGAGGTTGAAATAAAGGTTATTGTCTTCCATAAGAACAGCGGGGGCAAAAGGCCGGAAGCTTTCGCGGTATTTAATCTTCAGGTTCAGCTTTTTCTGCATGTCCCGGTTCCGGGCATCACCCAGGATGCTCCTGTTGCCCAGGGCGCGGGGACCGAATTCCATTCTGCCCTGAAACCATCCGACAACTTTGCCTTCAGCGATCAGTACAGCGGTTTTTTCAGTCAGGGCATTATAATCGCTGAAATGAGCATAGGCAGCGTTGTATTTCCGGAGTGTATGTTCAACTTCCTTATTGGAAAAAGAAGGTCCCAGAAAAGATCCTTTCATCATTTCTACAGGCGTTTGGTTCGCGGGCTTCTTAAAATAAATATAATAGCCCGAAAGCGCAGCGCCAACTGCGCCGCCGGCATCTCCTGCAGCCGGCTGAATGTAGATTTCGCTGAAAAGCTTTTCCCGCAATAACTTTCCATTGGCAACACAATTCAGCGCCACACCTCCTGCCAGGCATAAAGAATCTGCACCCGTCAGCTCTTTTGCATGCGAAGCCATGGCCAGCATAATCTCTTCTGTTACCTGTTGTATGGCATAGGCCAGGTCACAATGATGCTGTTCGATGGTATCTTCGGGCAGCCTTCGGTTGAATCCAAAAAGTCTTGACCATTTCCTGTCGCTTACCATTCTTAGTCCGGTTGAATACGAGAAATATTGCTGGTTAAGCCACACCGATCCGTCGTTTTTATAATCAACAAGATTTTCTCTGATCAGCGAGATAAAGCGTTTTACACGTTCCGATTCGGGAATGCCGTAAGGGGCAAGACCCATCAGTTTGTATTCACCTGAATTAACCCTGAACCCGAGAAAATAAGTAAAAGCCGAATACAGCAATCCCAAGGAATGAGGAAAACGGAGTTCTTTCAATATTTTTATTGTATTGCCTTCTCCGACCGAAACAGAAGCTGTTGCCCATTCACCGACACCATCAACAGTAAGAATAGCAGCACGTCTGAATCCTGAGGGAAAAAAGGCACTGGCAGCATGCGATAAATGGTGCTCGGTAAACAGGAGAGTCAGTTTATGCCTGTTGTAGTTCTCAATATCTCTGAGCTTATCATAAATTAACTTCTTTAAAAAAACTTTTTCTTTTATCCATACCGGGATGGAAGTAACAAAGGAAAGCAGTCCGCGGGGGGCAAAGCCATAATAGGTCTCAAGCAACCGTTCAAATTTAAGCATCGGCTTATCATAAAAAACAACTGCATCGAGGTCGTCAATTGATGTAACGGTTTCTAAAAGGCAATAGCGGATAGCGTTCACCGGAAAGGATGCATCGTGTTTTTTTCGTGTGAAACGTTCTTCCTGTGCAGCAGCCACAATATCACCATCTACAACCATGGCAGCGGCTGCGTCATGATAAAAAGCCGATATTCCCAATATTTTCAATGCAACAATTTTTTAAAATGATTATAATGTATTCATGGTCTATTGAGCCGGCTCATGTTGAACAAATGCCTGTAATTTAGCCAGTTCAGGATAATCCGGAGCAATACGTGCAAGTTGTTTCAGGCAACGTACTGCTTCATCCTGCAAATGATGATTGATATAGGCGACTACCATGAAGTGCAGGTAGGCGGGATCGGTATTAAAATCATCGTATACTTTCTGCATATGAAACAACGCCCTGGGAAGTTCGTTGTTTTTGGCATATATCTCTCCCAGCAGCCGGTTTGCCACAGGTGAGTCGTTGACAATCAGCGATTCCAGCAACACCTTTTCGGCACCTTTCAGATCAGCTTTTGCCATGAATCCATATGCCTGATCGATATAAGGCTTTACCTGAAGCGGGATGTAAGAGGCATAATAATAACCCCTGGGCGGGACATTTATGATAATTTCGGGATTTATCCGTTGAATCGACTTAAGTATTCCTGATGCATTGTTCTTGTCGTCCAAATAATCATAAGCAATGTATAATTTAACCAAAACCTTTAACCGGTCATTATCCTTATCCGACAATTCCAGCGCTTTAGAGAAATAACGTATGGCAGTGAGCAGATCATTCCTGATCAGGTAGATCTCACCCGCCCTGAACCAGGCATAAAATGATTCCTGGTACGTCAGCGACCGGTTATAATACCTTAAGGCAAGGGGCAGGTCGCCGGCATTGATCAGGCAATCGGCAGCCCTCCTGTAAAAAACCGGCCAGTAAGGATTGCTTTTCACAAGTGCATTGTATTCCCTGAATGCATTCACATAATCATGCTGTGCTTCATAGCGGATGCCAAGCTCCTCGTGAGCATCACCGGTTGAAATTTCCTTACTTGCCATTACCGTAAAGGCAAGTGAATCGAGAAATGAAACCGGCTTGTAGATTAGCCTGTAATCAATGTATTCTTTTGTTTCATCGCGGAAGGGAAAATGATATTTCAGGTTGGCGATCCGGTGAAATCCCACAAGCCTGTCCAGCTCAGTATAACCATAGGAATTCAGATAGTAGGCAGCCGGTTTCACCGTGAATTCATTTACTTTTTCAGCAATGATTCCCGAACCGGTTATCGATTGATAAAAAGCATCTGCCAAAAGGAATTGCCCTTCAATATTCGGATGGACATGTTCGGTCAGCAGATTATTACCGACAATCCGGTTGGGTGAGCGGGATTCAAAAAGTTCCAGGGTATGTACATAGGTTGCTTTGTGTTTACCTGCAAGATCGCGGATTTTTCTATTGATATCTTCCGAGGCCCGGAACCGTATGCAATCATAATCCCTCGCCATCATGTAGTATTCCCGGGCTTTCTGAAAGTCATGCAACCGTTCGGCCTCCAATGCCGAATTATAAAAATCAACAGCGGCTTTGTTTTCCTCCGTTGAAATGGATTTGAAAGGTCGTATATCCCGGATGTTACTCACAAGGTCGCTGACAAAAACAGGGACGTTTTTCTTTTTTGCAAGGCGAAGCATAGCGCTGTAATTGCTTTCAAAATATCGAATCCCTTTTCTGTAATCCTCACTGTGATAAAGAATATCCGCTTTTCTGACAACCTTTGACATCAATGTCCCCCTGGAAGAAGAATCGTCTTTGGATAATGCCTTCCCGATACCGGAAATCATATTTCGTAACGCCTGGTATAACCTGCTATGCATCAGCCTGAGATGAAGACGGATAAGTGTGCGGTTATGGCTCACGGCTTCTGTAGAGCCTACTCCAAATGCTCCATAGAACTCATTATGACCGGCATATATCAGTAGGGCATCGGGCTGTTCAGCCAGGATCCGGGGCATAAAATCCAGGAGCGTAAACGTATTGATCGCTGTAATGGCGGTATTTATAATCTCAATCTTCTTATCCGGATAGGCATCCTGCAATCGTTCCTGTAAAATTCTTGAAAACATCAGGTTATTGTCATAGGGGAAACCGACTACAGTTGAACTACCCACAACGAAAATACGAAAGCAATCACCGGATTTTTCCTTAAGAAAAATATCCCTTGCAGGCGAAGTATATTTAAGACGTTGAAAATATTTGGCTCCGATATCGGGATTGACGACTTTGTATTGCTTGTAAATCGCATCGGGATGATCAATAAATAAGCTGAAATCATCGCCGTAATGAAACAATCGTAAAACCATCTCGAGAACAACGAAAAGTAAAACCGGGATAAGGACCAGGATCAGATTAAATATTCTTTTTTTCGGTATTGAGATCTCCCTTTTCACCGGTGCATTATTCTTTTTCATGTGATAAGGCTTATATAAACTGTGTAAAGTAAATGAAATTTAGTCTCATTGCATATTATCTACAAATTTTATCCAGTATGGGTGATAGTACGGCTTTTAAATCGCGGAGGGCTAAACGCATATGTGCTTCAATCGTCTTCTCAGCAATCCCCAGTGATTTTGCAATGCTTTTGTGACTCATTCCTTCAATCCGGCAAAGTTTAAAAATCTCCTGCCGTTTGGGAGGCATATTTCTGACCGTCTTGTTGATCATTTCCATCAGATCATCATAGGTGATTTTTTCTTCCATATCCCTGATATGGGTTTGCAGATACTTTAGAATATCACTTACATAAGCCCGGTGATACATCTTTTTGCGATTCTCATTGAAAACCGAATTCTTTACCATGGTTAATAAATAACCGCTGAATGATAAATCGGGATTGATTTTATGACGGCCTTCCCAGAGTTTAGTAAATACCTCCTGTACAATCTCTTCCGCTTCAGAACTGTTTCTCAGGAAATGAAAGGCAAAACCATATGCTCGTTCAACATATTGGTAATAAAGCTTTTCGAAAGCTATGCTATCACTTTCGATCAGTCTTATTACAAGTTCCCGTTCTTCCAATGTTGAAGTCGTAGCCAATCTGAAAACTTTAGCTAAATATATAAAAATTTAATCGTTGTGGATATAATTAACCATTTTTACCTTTATCAACTTCATAACTTATTTTTTTATTACCCTAATAATGCAATTTATCAAACACTGAACATGTTTTTGCTAATTTTGTTTTTCTGAAGGTCATTACATCAATAAATTACATAAGAATGAAGAAAGGAATGAAGGTTGTGATGTGGAGCGGTGTTATACTGCTGCTTCTCATTATCATTATGTCACCAAAAATAGTACAGCACGCCAAGAAATCAAAAGATAAACAGCCAAAAGCTGGCTATCAGCAAACTGCACAGGTGAGGATTATTGTCGTTCAACCCGGAATATTGCAGGAATTGTTGAAAACCACAGGTACTTTGCTTGCAGATGAAGAAGTCGACCTTACTTTTGAAAGCCAGGGAAAAATTGAGACCATTTGTTTCAAAGAAGGGACGCATGTAAAGAAAGGGCAGGTGCTTGCCAAACTTAATGACGATGATCTTCAGGCGCAATTGGTCAAACTGAATCTGCTGCAAAATCTCTTGCAGGAGCGTGTTAACCGGCAGAAAGTATTACTGGCGCGGGAAGCTGTTAGTCAGGAATCTTATGATGAGTTGATGACAGAGTTGCAAAGCAACGAGGCAGAAATAAAACTTATCCGCGTACAAATTGATAAAACCGAGATCAGGGCACCTTTTGATGGCATTATCGGATTACGTTACATCAGTGAAGGCGCATATGTTAATCCCGTCACACGCATGGCCCGGTTAATTAAAATTCAACCGCTCAAAATAGAATTTGCTGTTCCGGAGCGATATGCCGGAATTGTCAAGGCAGGCAATGAGTTGAGCTTTAAAATTGAAAACTCCCCGGAAAATCATGTGGCCAGGGTATATGCGCTGGAGCCAGCCATAGAACCGGAAACCCGGACAATGACACTCCGTGCACTATATCCCAACAAAGATGCCCGGCTGCAACCCGGAAGGTTTGTATCCGTGCAACTGATCATCCGCGAAAAGAAAGATGCACTTAAAGTCCCCACAGAAGCCATCATTCCCGAGTTGGGCGGAGAAAAGGTCTTTACCGTCGTACACGGGAAAGCTGTATCAACGCGTGTTACCGTTGGTATACGGACTCCGGATGTGGTTGAAATCACAGATGGATTGAGGCCCGGTGATTCAGTCGTTGTAAGCGGTATCATGCAACTTCGTTCGGATATGCCGGTTACCGTGCTAACAGCAGATAGTATAGGAAATCAAAAGTTGCGCCCATGAGTATTTCTTCTTTAAGCATCCGAAGACCTGTTTTAGCAATGGTGATGGCCATTGTGATTGTCATATTTGGTGGCATCGGGATGACTTACCTGGGAGTGCGTGAATTCCCCAATGTTGATAGGCCTATCGTCACGGTAAGAACAACGTATGTCGGGGCTAATGCCGATATTGTAGAGACCCAGATCACCGAGCCGCTTGAACAGGCGATCAATGGTATTGCCGGGATTCGTTCCATAATGAGTTCAAGTCGCGATGGATCAAGCAGAATTACAATTGAGTTCGAATTAAGTGTTGACCTCGAAACCGCTGCCAATGATGTGAGGGATAAGGTTTCCGGTGTGCGTGGCTGGCTTCCCAGCGATGCCGAACCGCCCATTATTCAGAAAGCAGACGCAGATGCCGAACCCATCATCAACATCAATATCCAAAGCGATAAACGTTCATTGATGGAAGTCTCTGATTTCGCTGAAAACATATTCACCGAAAGGCTGCAGACTATTCCGGGAGTAAGCGGTGTAGTCGTATGGGGAAGCAAGCGGCCAGCCATGCGGTTGTGGATGGATCCGGCCAGGCTGGCTGCCTATCATCTGACTCCAATCGATGTAAGAGATGCCCTGGTGCGTGAAAATATAGAGCTTCCTTCGGGTCTGATTGAGGGCAATGCAACCGAGCTTACCGTTCGTACCATGGGCAGACTGGTAACTCCAGCTGATTTTAATAACCTGATTCTCAAACAGGAAGAAGATAAAGTTATAAGGTTCAGTGATATCGGACATGCTGAACTTGGCCCGGAGAATCTCCGTAGCGGACTGCTTCGTGATGGAATACCTACCATAGGTATTGTTGTGATTCCGCAACCTGGTTCCAATCACATTGAGATAGTGGATGAAGTATATGAACGGCTGGAGCAGATAAAAAAGGACCTGCCCAAAGATATCATCACCAGCATTGGATTCGATAATACCACCTACATCAGGAAATCCATTGGCGAGGTTAAGGAAACCATCTTTATTGCCTTTCTGCTGGTAGTTATGATCATCTTCCTTTTCCTGAGAGAATGGAGGACCACCCTTATACCCGTTGTGGCCATCCCTGTTTCGCTGATAGGCTCTTTCTTTATTCTGTATCTGGCCGGCTTTACCATTAACGTACTTACCCTGCTGGGTGTGGTACTTTCCATAGGTCTCGTGGTCGATGATGCCATTGTGGTTCTTGAGAACATATATACCAAAATTGAAAAGGGCATGCCTCCCCTCGAAGCCGGCATCAAAGGATCAGCCGAAATATTCTTTGCTGTGATTGCCACTACCATTACCCTGGTAGCGGTCTTTGCCCCCATAATTTTTTTACAGGGTACGACGGGAAGGCTGTTTCGTGAATTTTCGTTTGTTATTTCAGGAGCTGTACTCATCTCCGCCTTCATTGCCCTTACCCTCACACCCATGATGGCGACTAAGATCCTCAGATCACATCATACCGAAAACTGGCTTTACAATAAAACGGAACCTTTCTTTAAACGGCTCATCGGCACATACGGGAAATCCCTGGAAGGCTTTATGAAACACCGATGGATTGCAACTCTGGTAATGGTTTTAACATTTGTACTGATCATTGTTATCTGGAAGTTTCTTCCCTCTGAAATGGCGCCCATGGAAGATCGTGCCAACCTCAGGGTTAATGCCATCGCACAGGAAGGTGCTACCTATGAATACATGAATCAGTATATGACCGAACTCTACCACCTGACAAAGGATGAAGTGCCAGAAGCCAACGGGATCATTTCAATTATTTCACCCGGCTGGGCCGGAACTGCCAACAATGGCATCCTACGGATTATCCTTCCCGACCGGGAAAAGCGTGATCGCTCACAACAGGAAATTGCTGATCATCTCTCCAGGGCTGTTAAAAAGCTCCTTGGAGCCAGAGCGTTTGTGGTGCAGCAACAAACCTTCGGAAGCCGCCGCAATGCGCTCCCCGTGCAATATGTCATCCAGGCGCAGGACCTTGAAAAACTGAAGGCTATATTGCCGCGTTTCATGGCCGAGGCATCGGAAAGCGATGTTTTTCAAATCGTTGACCTTGACCTTAAATTCAATAAACCTGAAATACAGGTAGAGATTAACCGCGAGAAAGCAGTATTGCTTGGCGTCTCAACCCGAAACATCGGGCAGACCCTTCAGCTTGCCCTGAGTGGTACCCGGTTTGGCTATTTTGTGATGAAAGGAAAACAATATCAGGTACTGGGCC
This sequence comes from Bacteroidales bacterium, assembly GCA_016928305.1. Classification (GTDB taxonomy): domain Bacteria; phylum Bacteroidota; class Bacteroidia; order Bacteroidales; family UBA10428; genus UBA5072. The sequence goes on along the minus strand of JAFGKY010000159.1, from coordinate 12,841 downwards.
AGTTTGACAGGCCTGACCGTAGTGCACCCATTGATTTAAAATCGATCTATGTTAAAAACAATGAGGGCAAAATGATCCAGCTTGATAACCTGGTGACCCTGAAAGAAGAAAGCAGCCCTCCTCAATTATACCACTACAACCGCTACATGTCAGCTACAGTTTCGGCAGGACTGGTAAAGGGTAAAACCATCGGACAGGGAATTTCGGAAATGGACCGCATTGCCGGCCGCGTATTGGATGAAACTTACTCCACTGCACTTGCCGGTGACTCAAAAGACTTTGCAGAAAGCTCATCAAGCCTTCTATTTGCCTTTGCCCTGGCACTGGTGCTTATTTACCTTGTGCTGGCAGCCCAGTTCGAAAGCTTCCGCGACCCGCTGATCATTATGTTTACCGTGCCGCTGGCCTTATCGGGAACATTGATTTTTTTGTGGTATTTTAATCAGACCATGAATATCTTCAGCCAGATCGGCATTATCATGCTTATCGGATTGGTGGCTAAAAACGGAATACTGTTGGTGGAATTTGCAAATCAGCGAAAAAGCAGTGGCCTTAGCCGTGAAAATGCTATTGTTGGTGCTGCAACGGCTCGTTTTCGCCCTATTTTGATGACGAGTCTGTCTACCATCCTGGGTACACTACCCATTGCGCTGGCCTTGGGAGCCGGTTCTGAAAGCAGGGTTTCAATGGGCATTGCAGTGGTAGGGGGACTTATCTTTTCAACTTTTCTGACACTCTATATTGTACCCGCCATGTATACCTACCTGTCGGAAAAATCCAAGTCGGTTTCCAATGTGGAATTATTAGCAGATAATAATGAAAAGGATGAAAATTAAGAAACCGAAATATTTTGTATCGGCCAGGAATATTAAAGCACAAGTCTTTTCTGTTGCATTATTTATCTTATGGTTGCTGTTTATTCCCTTTTCCGGAAACATAAGTGCACAGGATTCATTAAGCTACCGTAATTGCATTGAAATCGGGCTGGAGCGGAATTACTCACTCAAGATGATCAGGAATACAGAACAGATAGCCCGTAATAACTACAAATTCGGCATTATGGGTATGATGCCCACCCTTGATGCCACCGGTGTCTTTTCCAATTCTGTTGTGGATTCCAGGCAGAAATTCTCTACCTCGGATTCCGTCCGGATAAAGGATAATGCGAAATCCAATACAATCAATACAAACATAGCATTGAACTGGACCATATTTGATGGTTTTGGTATGTTTGTCAAATATCGGCAGTTGCATGAGGTACTTGATATGGGAGAACTTACAACCCGCCTGGCCATTGAAGATCTTATGGCAAATATCGGATCGGAATATTACAAGTATTTGCAACAGTTGAAACGGTTGAAGACCTTACAATACGTTATGGACCTTTCGAAAGAAAGGCTTCGCATCACCGAAGAAAAATACCGTATTGGCTACCAGTCAAAACTTGATTTTCAACAGGCAAAAGTTGAATATCATACCGATTCTTCGTTATACCTGCAACAGGTTCAAAACCTGGAAGTTTCACGCATTCAGCTGAACCGGGTACTGGCGTTGAATCCGGACACCGTAATGACCATCGACGAGAATATCACGATAGAATATGATATTCGTTATGACGAATTACTTGAACAAGTACTAAATAACAATACCAGCTTACAAATAGCACAACAGAAACAAATCCTGTCAGAACTTGACCTGAAACTGATAAACGCAAGACTTTACCCGGTTATTAAACTAAGCGGAGGTTATAATTTTACTAAAAGTGAAGCCCAGGCCGGCATCTTTGAAAGAAACCGACAGACGGGATGGAACTACGGAGCCACCGTTTCCTATCCCATTCTTGACGGGCTTGAAGTTCACCGACAGCGTAAAAATGCCAAACTTGAAATTGAGAATTCAAGGTTGAATCTCGAAAATTTTGAGCAAGAAGTACTTTCAGATCTGAATGAGATTTATCTTGCCTACCAGAATTCCATTAAACTGGTAGAGCTTGAAAAACAAAACCTTATTGTTGCCCACGACAATTTCGACATAGCTATGGAGAGGTTCATGCTGGGAAACCTTTCGGGTATCGAGATGCGTGAGATCGAACGCATGTTCCTTGACGCTGAGGACCGGCTTCTGAACGCCCAGTACCAGGCCAAACTTGCTGAAATCTCGCTGAAACAGATCAGCGGGAGAATGCAGGAGTACCTGTGAAGAAGGGACACCCACCTACGCTGAAGCTTCGGTGGGTAAAAGTGACAAGGTGTGTGTGCAATGGGTATGGAGAGGTGTGGCTATCGGCCATAGACTGTGGAAATAATTAAAGATTTGCTGTGGACCGTGGACAGTCGACAGTAAACTCTTTAAATAATTAAACAAATCAATAAATCACCAAATAATATAGGGACAAGGGACAAGTAAAATCGATAAATCACCCAATCACCCAATCATCCAATCACCAAATAATATAGTGACGGGTGATAAGTTGAAAACAAATCGCACGACTGCATTACTGCATGACAGAATTGTTCAACTTACAAATTTCAATACACTGCGTTTTTGAAATTTGAGTTTCACTAATAAATCCTTACCTTTAGGTGTTCAGCGATTCATGTATTATCCAAAAGGCATATGAAACAGCTCATTGAATGCGTTGCCAACTTCAGCGAGGGGCGCAACATGAAGGTTATCGGCCAGATCACCGCCGAAATAAAAAAAGTGGAAGGGGTGAAACTGATCGACGTCGATCCCGGCAAGGCCACCAATCGTACCGTTGTTACGTTTGTCGGCACACCTGAAGAAGTATGTGAAGCTGCTTTCAGAGCGATCAAAAAGGCATCTGAACTGATTGATATGCGTAATCATCACGGGGAACATCCCCGTTTTGGTGCCACTGATGTTTGTCCGCTTGTGCCCGTATCCAACATTACCATGGAAGAAGTTGTCGTCTGTGCCCGAAAATTGGCCCGGCGTATAGGAGAAGAACTGAAAATTCCCGTATATTGTTATGAATTTGCTGCACTTGAGGAGAAGCGTCGTAACCTGGCCAATTGCCGGCAAGGTGAATACGAAGGGCTGGCAAAAAAAATAACCTCAAGAGAATGGAAACCCGATTTTGGTCCGGATGCATGGAATGAAAAAGTTGCCCTGTCCGGAGCTACAGCTGTCGGAGCACGCAATTTCCTTATTGCCTATAATATAAATCTTAACACTACCTCTGTGCGCCGAGCCAATGCTGTTGCATTTGATATACGCGAAAAAGGAAGGGTAAAAAGAGAAGGGGGGCAGTTAACCGGGAAAATTATAACAGATGGAAACGGCAATCCGGTAAATGAACCCGGCCTGTTAAAATCGGTAAAAGCCATCGGCTGGTTTATAGAGGAATATGGCATTGCCCAGGTATCAATCAATCTTACAGATCTTTCTGTTACGCCACTGCATATAGCCTTTGATGCTGCCTGTGAGCAGGCACATAAAAGGGGATTACGCGTCACCGGTTCGGAAATCATCGGAGTGGTCCCGTTGAAGACCATGCTGGAAGCCGGAAGGTATTTCCTGGAAAAACAGAATCGTTCTACCGGCATCCCCGAAAAAGAAATCATTAAGATTGCTGTCAAGTCTCTTGGTCTCAGTGACCTGAGTCCTTTCATCCCCGAAAAGAAGATCATAGAATATATCCTAACAGACCACACTGATAAAAAGCTGGTTAATATGAATCTGAGTGACTTTGCCAACGAAACGGCATCGGAATCCCCGGCCCCGGGGGGTGGTTCAGTTTCTGCTTATGCCGGGGCATTAGGAATATCGCTGGCAACCATGGTGGCTAACATCTCATCGCATAAAGCCGGCTGGGACAGCCGCTGGAAAGAATTCTCAGCCTGGGCTGAGAAAGGAATGGCCCTGCAAACCGAACTCCTTTCGCTGGTGGATGAGGATACCGTGGCCTTTAACCGTATTATCGAAGCACTGGGTATGCCAAAAGAAACAGAAGCCGACAAGGAAGTCAGAAAAGCTGCCATCCAGGAGGCAACACGCCATGCCATTGAGATCCCTTTCAGGGTGATGAAAAAGTCATATGAGTCATTCGAGATCATAAAAGCAATGGTTCAGGAGGGAAATCCCAATTCGGTTACCGATGCGGGCGTTGGGGCTCTGTGTGCCCGGACTGCGGTGAAAGGAGCTTACCTGAATGTTAAGATCAATGCATCCGGACTGGATGATAAGGAATATGTAAAGAAAATACTGGAAGAAGGATACCGGATTGAGACCAGCGCTGAACAAAAGGAGGAGGAAATACTGAGAATACTGGCAGACAAAATTGAGCATTAGCTGAAACGGGATATGCAGTATTAACGTATATGTGAAATTATGAAAGGAACATATATTGTATGATGCTTGAAAGAAATCCGATCAGAAAATAACATTTAATAATTATTATACTGTTTCACTCAAACTTTATAAAACATAATCATTATGAACACACAAATTCTGATCACTTATGCTACCAAACATGGCTCAACAGCCGAGATTTGTGAAAAAATCGGAGAAGTGCTCCGTCAGTCAGGTTATAGTGTTAACGTCCTGCCTGCAGATCAGGTCACAAATCTGCAATCTTATAAGGCAACCATTTTAGGGAGTGGCGTTTATGCAGGGCAGTGGCTTAAAAAAGCAGTCAGGTTTCTGAAGGAAAACGAGAAAATCCTGGTCGGACAACCGGTATGGATTTTTTCTTCGGGCCCGACAGGCAAAGGAGATCCGGTGGAACTGCTGCATGGATGGCGTATTCCAAAATCGCTGCAACCTATAGCTGATCGTATTCATCCCAGGGATATCACTGTATTTCATGGCAACAATAACGAAGAAAAGCTGAACTTCTTCGAAAAAAGGATACTTAAAATGGTGAAAGCTCCTGCCGGCGATTTTCGCGACTGGGATGCCATCGCTTCATGGGCATCGGCTATTGCCAATGAGCTGAAAGGAAAAATCTGAGCCGGTAAACCGATAACCTCATAAAAATCGTTGCATCAAAGTACGGTTAATTCAATTTGTTTAAATTTTCATTTTTTTTCATGATTATTAACCCTATTTTTATCCAATCATGTGGAATTTCATGAATATAGTCTTCTCATTTTCACATTGGAAACAAAATCGCACTGAAAGATGTACGACAATCAAAGTGAAAAATATAAAAAGCAATATGGCGAACTGAAGCCAATTGATATCCATAAGTATATGCTCATTATTGGAGCAAAAGAGGTTGAGGAGATCAAAAGACTGGCCAGCCTTTTGCAGGATAAGACATGGTGTCATGTAAATTCAACATTTGATGGTGGGGGTGTGGCTGAAATGTTAAAAAGTGTTGTACCCATTGCAAAAGGACTGGGTATAAAATGCAAATGGTTCAGCATTGAAGGGAGCGAGAATTTCTATTCCATCACCAAAAGGTTTCATAATATTATTCAGGGATTGGATCAGCAATTCACCATTGAAGATCTTCTGGAAACATATTTGGAAACCAATAAGAAAAATTTTATAAACCAAAGGATTGTTGCCGACATGACCATTGTGCATGATCCCCAACCCTGTGCATCAATTGTCCACGGCAACTATGAAGGTAAGATGATCTGGAGGTGTCACATTGATACTTCAGAAGCCAACGAGATGATCTGGAATTTTCTTCTGCCCTATATTAACAATTACGACGGCAGTATTTTTTCGCAACGTAGTTTTGTCAAGAAGGGAATAAAGAAACCGGTATACCAGATTGCACCGGCCATCGATCCATTAAGCGTCAAAAACCGGCAGCGGTCTGAAAAGGAAGGATACGATACACTTTCCGGTTTTTGGTCTAAATACAAAATTGATCCTGATCGTCCGATAATTCTTGCTGTATCCCGCTACGATGTTCATAAAAACCAGGAAACCATCATTCAGTCATTTAAAAAACTGAAAAAAGACAAAATTATCCGGGATCTAAAACCTATATTGATTATTGTCGGAAATTCGGCCACAGATGATCCGGAAGGAATAGAAATGTACAGGAAAATCCAGGCAGTTGCTGATAATGATCCGGATGTATATACATTGCTTAATATCGAAAATAATGATGAATGTATTGGTGCACTTATGAAAGTGGCTAAATTATTTGTACATATTTCCACCAAGGAAGGATTTGGTTTGGTGGTAACCGAAGCATTATGGCAGGGAACACCGGTGATCGGGAGCGACATTGGAGGAATCAAACTGCAGGTTATTAACGGCAAAACCGGCTATCTGGTAAATCCGCATAACATACACAGCATTGTCACCTTTATGAAATACCTTCTGATCAATGCCGATGAAAGAGAAAAACTTGGATACAACGCTGTTGAATATGTACGCGAAAACTTTCTGATCACTACCCTGGTTAAGAAATACCTGATCTTAATGCGCTTTTTACTGGGTATTGATTATCCATATTTCACTATCTGACACAATATCCAGGAATAATCATTCCCTTATTTTTATCATTAATTGGTTACTTCCGTTGATAAGTTTCTAAATCGAAAGAATACGCCAGACAAAAAAATCATTATCAAAAAAAATCTTTAATATGAAAAGCAAAGTTTCTCCGGACTGATTCCAAAACAGGTCTGGCCATTTCCCGTGTGCAACAGAACCTCCGGATTAATTACCCGTTTACCACTGGAATCCGAAATCCATACGATCCGTTGCGGCGTTATGTAATACCTTGAAATCGCATCTTTTTGCACCCGGCCTCCGCAGAATGACTGCCATACCTGGGGTACCTGTGCATTCGCGGGGATGCATGACAGGAAGAGAAGAAGAACATATAAATCGTGGAGTTTCATGGGTAGAGATTATTATTATGCCATAAAGCTATAACAAGAATCCGAATAGAAAAAGCCCTGCAATGGACAATCCTGCCCGCGCCCGGTAAATAATGTATGCTCCCGCACGGCTTGACTTTAACCGGAATAATCCGTAATTTTGTGCTGATCCAATGATACTGCTTTCCGGAATCTCACGGTATATGTATCCATACAGTTCATGAAAAATAATGGTGTATGAAAAAGACGATCCTCCGGGCAGGCCTGTACCTTTCTATCGGTATGGCCCTTTCCTGTCACAGGGAAAAAGATCCCGGAGACTTTGTGACAGGGGTCGATATCGAAGCATTTGCTTCGGAATACCTTTCCGGTTATGACCTGCAGCAAATAGAGACCAGGGACTTCCTGGGAATGGAATATTTTTATATGCATGACAGCGAAGGACCCGCGATAAGGATCATCGCAGGTGTGTATAAATCTGGCGACTATGCCGACAGTATGGCCTGTTTTTTCAGAAATATGGTAAGCATCGTATTCGTTGAAGGAACATACCATGCATCTGCCATGGGCGACAAATGCTGGTATACCGGACTGGCCCTGGATCAGGCCCTGTCAATACTTTTTATCCGGAAGAATGCCCTGTTTATCATATCGGGTTATTATGGATATCCCGATGTTACTTCACTGGCTCAGCAATTGGATGAAGGCATTATGCAAAATGCAGTGTTTGTTAATCGCGATCAATCGATACGGCTTCCGGTAATTGACTCCGTAACAGCAACCAAAACCCTGATGAAAGCAGGAGAAACAAGTAAAATAACCCTGCATGCCTCCGATCCACGTAATGAACCGCTGGCCTATGTGGGTATCGGAATAGGACATTATGAACCCGATCCGGAAAATGTGTTTACTGTAATAGCTCATACTGATTTCATCGGGAAACCCTTTTTCGGGGCCCATGTATACCAATTTCTGGTCATTAACGCGATCAATATAGTCTCCGAAACGGAGGAATTTGAGATAACCATTTCTCCCTGATCCGGCAGCAAAACCGGAATGTCTAAGAAAATGTCCGGGCTGAAAATGCTCAACAAAAAAATTTCTATATTAGCATTAAAATATTCCTTATGAAACTAAGTGCGGATGCAAGAAAACTCAGGCATGTCATTGAGAAAGCCATGGATGACCATACGATCACCAAATCGGAATACGACATGATCATCCATCAGGCTCTTGACGACGGGCAGATAGACAAACAGGAACTAGCTCTGCTGAAGGAACTGCTGGATATGATCGCCAACAAAACCATTAAGGTGATGAAAGATTGACAGATCTACTGCCGGGAAGGATTGACCGGGCGCAGGGCCGGATTGTTTTGCATAAATTGACACATGGTGCACAAACAATCCTGAAAGGGCATAAATAAAATTTTTAAAGCCGAGCCATATAAACTTTCAAACCTCAAACCTTCAAATCTTCAAACTTATGCATCATGGGGAAAAAACCTCAACCCTGCCCCCTCTCCTGAGGAGAGGGGCAATATAAGTAATCTTAAATATTGCCAAACTAATTCTGCTATTCAGGTATGTACAGATTTGCATTATTCCCGGTTCTTCTCTTATTTATTTTTTCCTGCAACAGCGTTCAAAAAAAAATCCTGTTGTATGATGATTATTCCGATCTTCATTTGGGGCCTTTGGGCAGCGGTGCAGGTGCCCATACCGAATACCACTACCTGCATGAAGCAGCCCCAAAGGGAAACTGGTCTGTTTCCACCTTCCGTTACAATCTTCCCGAATCATGGTTCATAAGAAAACAAGGCGATCATTGTGTTATGGTACAGCGGGCCGTCAACAAAGATATCCATTGGCATCCCATGGTAATTGCCGGTAACAAACATTGGATAAACTATGCTTTTCAAACCTCATTTACGCCTGACTCTGCCGGATACCGGTGCGGTGTGGTATTCCGTTACAGAAACGACCGTTGTTATTATTTCTTCGGAGTTCAAAACGATTCAGCCATGCTTATCATGGTGAGACATGGCACCGGTTTTCGTACACCCTTTGAAAAAATCCTGGCATCTGAAAAATACAATTATCCGACCGGACAAATTATGGAAATTGTTGTTCTGCTCAGCGGCGATCATATACCTGCCACCATTTCCGGCGGACTGGCATTCGATATTTCAGATACCACCTATGGCAGCGGAAAGATCGGTTTCCTGGCCGATGGTCCCGCAGCCTTCGGACCCGTAAAAGTAACAACCGGCAGAAGGGATAAGCAAGAAGCTGAGCAAACGCTGGCCAAAGAAGAAAAAAATGAAAAAGCCCTGCAGGAAAAAAATCCAAAGCCCGTGGTATGGAAGAAAGTCTCCACCGGGGGTTTCGGCGTTGGTCGGAATCTGAGGTTCGGAGACCTGAACAACGATGGGACAACGGATGTTCTGATCGGACAGGTGGTCCATCACGGTCCCAAAGACCGTAACAGCGAACTTAGCTGCCTGACAGCCATGACCTTTGACGGGGATATCCTCTGGCAGATCGGTCAGCCTGACCCATGGAAAGATCATCTTACCAACGATGTGGCATTTCAGATTCATGACATCGATAAGGATGGCAGGAGTGATGTAATCTATTGCATGAACCGTGAGATTATTATTGCCGATGGGGCCACCGGTACGATGAAATACACATCACCTACCCCTGCTGATATGCGAAAGGATTCAAACGGCCGAATCCTGGGGGATTGTATTTTTTTCTGTGACCTGAGCGGAAAAGGATACGACAGTGAGGTCATCATAAAAGACCGTTATACACAGCTGTGGGCCCTCGACAGTAAGCTAAAGGTAATGTGGACAGGGCAGTGTACAACAGGACATTATCCCTATGCACTGGATATTGACGATGACGGCAGGGATGAGCTAATGATGGGCTATACGCTTTTCGATCATAATGGCCGTGTAATATGGTCGCTCGATACTTTGCTGGAAGATCATGCCGACGGAGTGGCCCTGGTGAGATTCAGGGAAGATAAGGAGATCAGGCTGATGTGTGCCGCAAGCGACGAAGGAATGCTGTTTACCGACCTTCGTGGCAATATACTCCTTCATCATTTTATAGGTCATGTTCAAAATCCGGCTGTGGCTAACTTCAGGGATGACCTGCCGGGACTTGAGACCATTTCGGTGAATTTCTGGGCCAACCAGGGTATCATTCACTTGTTTGATTCGGAGGGAAACATCTACCATGATTTTGAACCAAACCAGTATGGAAGCATGTGCCTGCCGGTGAACTGGACAGGAAAATCGGAAGAGTTTTTTATACTCAACGCTAATGTCGATGAAGGAGGGGTCTATGATGGTTACGGACGGAAAGTGATGCAGTTTCCTTATGACGGTCATCCCGACATGTGCAATGCCGTGCTCGATATTACCGGCGACTGTAGAGACGAAATAGTGGTCTGGGATCCGCATGAAATCTGGATATATACACAGGATGATAATCCCCGCAAGGAAAAGCTTTATTGTCCGGTCAGAAACCCGTTATATAACTATTCAAACTACCAGGCAACGGTTTCATTACCGGGTTGGGAAGAAGAAGTGACAAGTGACAAGTGACAAGTGACAGGTTGTGTGGGAATTGGGATTTGTGGATAGAGAAAAGTGATCATCGTAATACATGAATTGCATTCTACTAACTACTAACTACTTACTACTAAATACTGCAAAAAAATCATGATCTCTACAATTCTTTTTTTTATCTTTCTCCTTGGGCAGCCTCAGGACATCTTCCTCTTCTCCTATTTTACCGGCAACGGTGAAGACGGATTGCACCTGGCATACAGCACAGACGGGCTGACATGGAAAGCGCTGAAGGAAGGCCGCTCATTGCTGACCCCCGAGGTGGGGAAAGACAAACTCATGCGCGATCCGTGCATCATCAAAGGCCCTGATGGACTATTTCATATGGTATGGACCACCGGCTGGTGGGACAGGCATATCGGTTACGCATCCTCGCCTGACCTGATCTGCTGGTCGGCACAAAAGTCAATTCCGGTGATGGAACACGAAGCAGAAGCTAAAAATTGCTGGGCACCGGAGGTTTATTATGACAATGAAATAAAGGAATACTTAATCTTCTGGGCAACCACCATTCCCGGAAGACATTCGGAAGTGCCGGCAAGTGACAGGGAAAAGGGGCTGAATCACAGGATATATTATGTTACTACGCCTGACTTTATTACATTCAGCGAAACAAAATTGTTTTTCAATCCCGATTTCAGTGTGATCGACGCCACACTGTTCAAAAAGGAAAATATCTTTTATATGATCGTGAAAAACGAAAATTCCAATCCACCCGAAAAGAACCTGCGTATTACTTCATCAGCCTGTGCATCCGGGCCTTACCCCGTTGAAGTATCAGAACCCATAACCGGAAACTACTGGGCAGAAGGGCCAACATGTTTACAGGCAGGCGATTATTTGTATGTGTATTTCGATAAATACAGGGATCACCGGTATGGTGCGATAAGGTCAAAAGATATGGAACATTGGGAAGATGTTTCGGACCGGATCACCTTTCCACCTGGAATAAGGCATGGGACGGCTTTCAGGGTTTCGAAGAAATTGTATAAGAGCTTGCTGAAAAATCTGGCAAAATGAGTATGAAATACAGAAGCTGGTATATTTGCCTTCCATATCAGACTCTTTCAGGTTTTCAGCTTTGGAAGGTCTTATCTTTGCGCTAAACCCTAATCTCAATGCTCACACACCTTGTCCCTTGTCCCTCATCACTCAATACTTCACTAGGTGCCTCTTTTGTCTTTTTTCTTTCAGAATTTCTTATAGAATTCATTCAGGTTCAATCCCAGAGAAAAATGGTTGGAGCCACCGGCCAGGTGAGTAAAGGGTCGTCCATAACTGATCCTGAACTTAGTGATACGCACACTCAGCCCAAAAGAAAATCCAACCAATCCGGGTTTAGAATCGATCTTCATTTCCTGCCGGCGCCGGTAATTATATCCCAGGCTGACCACAACGTTCTTGCCGATCAGCACTTCACCACCAAGGGTAACATGGCGCATGAACTTATCGGCAAACACATCGAATTTGCTTTGGTCGGTTGTCTCACCGGTAAGTTCGTTTACGGCACCCTCCTTATCTTCTTCCGTCTGGTAGGTCAGATCCCATTTCTCAAGGTGATCACCCATGATAAAAAAACGAAGCGGAGCGTGTTTAAGACCCTGTGAAAGGCCCAGCTGGATATCGAAAGGCAGGGGTTCCCGTTCACCGTTAGGATAATACGTAGAAACCTGGATGCCGACATTTCTTAATACAAGTGCAGCCGTGAACATCACTCCCGGGTTATGGTAAACAACACCTGCATCAACGGCCAGAGCAAAGGAGTTATAGGATTCAAGACTGGAATAGATTGGTTTCAGGTTAATCCCAACGGAAAACAGGCTGTCGATCCTGCGTGAATAGATGATGTTCAGGGCATAATCGGAAGCTCTGAACGTTTTGGTGAAAGCGCCTGTCTCATCGGCTCCCTGGAACTTGCCGTAATTCAGGTAATGAATGCCCAGGGCAAAGTTGCCGATACCTTCATAGGAACGGGCATAAGAAACGTATCCGTAATTAATACCGGCAAAATAATCAACATAATTCAATACCACATGGTTGTGCATCTGATCATTCAGCAAACCGGGATTATGGAAGGGCATGTTGAGGTCATCGTCAAATACAGCCGGGGCCTTACCTCCAATGGCAGCAACACGGGCTGAATTGGTAACATCGAGAAACTGAAATGCCTTTCCGCCAGGTTGTGCAACTAAGCCCTTGTTGTTAATGAGCAGCATCATTATAAAGAAAGTAAGCCGTATCATGCTTCTATACCTTATCATCACGCAAAAAGGTTTCAGGGGATAATAACGGATCATGGATATTCAGTCAGTTAACGGACAAATTTAGCAGTTATTATCTTCTTTTCTAAATTCATGCTTAAATTTATCCCAAATTACGCTAT